>NZ_JAJSRO010000002.1:0-615379 GCF_021283425.1 Pseudomonas sp. NMI542_15
TTCGATGGTCAAGTGGGTGTAGTGAGTAGTCATGCAGCACCTTACCTCGGGTGTTGCACTTGGTCACTGAGACCGCCCATTCCCCCAGGCGCAGCGCTGTTCGGGTACAGCCATCTCTATGGCGGTATTCCTGGTGGCCAGGCTGACTACGTCAGGGTTCCCAAGGGCAACGTCGGCCCGTTCAAAGTGCCCACCGAGCTGGGCGATGACAAGGTACTGTTCCTCTCGGATATTCTTCCAACCGCTTGGCAGGCGGTCATCAATGCCGAGATTGGCCAGGGTTCATCGATAGCCATCTACGGCGCCGGGCCAGTCGGCTTGCTGAGCGCCGCCTGTGCGCGAATGCTCGGGGCTCAGACCATCTTCATGGTCGATGACAACGATTACCGCCTGGCCTACGCCCGAGAGGCCTACGGCGTCATACCGATCAACTTCGAGCAGGACGACGACCCCGCAGACAGCATCATCCGCCAGACGCCAGGCATGCGCGGCGTCGATGCAGTGATCGATGCGGTCGGTTTCGAGGCCAAAGGCAGCACTGCCGAAACGGTGATGACGGCGCTGAAGATCGAAGGCAGCAGTGGCAAG
Organism: Pseudomonas sp. NMI542_15; assembly: GCF_021283425.1. Taxonomy (NCBI): domain Bacteria; kingdom Pseudomonadati; phylum Pseudomonadota; class Gammaproteobacteria; order Pseudomonadales; family Pseudomonadaceae; genus Pseudomonas; species Pseudomonas sp. NMI542_15. The sequence goes on from NZ_JAJSRO010000002.1 coordinate 589, forward strand.
GCGCTGCGCCAGAGCATTGCTGCAGTGCGTCGCGGCGGCGTTGTCAGTGTCCCGGGGGTGTACGCCGGCTTCATCCACGCCTTCATGTTCGGCGATGCCTTCGACAAGGGACTCACCTTCAAAATGGGCCAGACCCATGTCCAGAAATACTTGCCCGAACTGCTGCAGCACATCGAAGCAGGGCGCCTGAAACCAGAGCTGATCGTCACCCACCGCCTGGCCCTCGAAGAAGCGGCCATGGGCTACAAGATGTTCGATCAGAAAGAGGATAACTGCCGCAAGGTGATCCTGGTGCCAGGCGCGGCAGCGGGCACCTTGGGCCCTTCCGACGAGCACAGCAAAGGCTGACCCTACAGGAGGCTGTCAGATGATCGATCAAGCGACAGGCATGAAATCCGGCGAACGCTATCGCGTGGAAAACGTGGAGCGGGCACATCAGTTTCCAGGCTTCTTTCAAGACGGGAAGTATTACCTCGGCCCTGAGCTTCTCACCGCCGTGGGCTGGCTCGAAGGTACGCGCTTCATCTACGACAGCCTGGATGCCGCAGGTGAGCCCGTATTTCCAAACCGGGAGGCAGGCACGATCGAAGGGCTGACATTGACCCTGGTCGATGGTACCTCCCTTGAGCTCTCGCAGATCGAGGCCAGCGACACCATTGCCCACCTTGACCCCGCCGCTTCGGGTGCGGAACGAGAAGCACCTGACCGTGGCGCTACGCTCAAAGGGCCTCTGGGCGGCAAGGTTGTGGTCATCACCGGCGCATCCAGCGGTATAGGCCGGGCCGCCGCGCATGCCTTTGCGTGCAAAGGTGCTCGCCTGGTACTCGCAGCACGCGACGAAGAGGCGTTGTTCGACGTCCTGGATGAATGCACCGATTGTGGTACGGATGCCATAGCTATCATGACCGATGTCACCCACAGCGATCAGGTTCAAGCGCTGGCTGCTCAGGCCGCAGACTTTGGCCATGGACGAATCGATATCTGGGTCAACAATGCCGGGGTCGGCGCGGTCGGCAAGTTTGAAGAAACGCCGTTGGAGGCACACGAGCAGGTCATCCAGACAGATCTGATCGGATATCTGCGAGGCGCCTACGTCGCACTTCCCTTCTTCAAGGCACAGGGCAGCGGCATTCTCATCAACACGCTGTCGCTGGGCAGCTGGATGGCCCAACCCTATGCCGCCGCTTATTCGGCGAGCAAGTTCGGCTTGCGTGGACTGACCGAGGCATTGCGAGGCGAGTTGACTGAATATCCCGACATCCATGTCTGCGATATCTATCCAGCAGTCATGGACACACCAGGCTTCCGAGACGGCGGCAACTACACCGGACATACACTGAGACCGCCAGGCCCCGTATACGATCCCGAGAGGGTGGCAAAGGCTATGGTGGCCTGCGCAATCTCGCCTCGGGCTCACACCACCGTTGGCGCCGCAGCGCGCATCGCGCATTTGGCCAGCTACCTGATACCAGGGCTGCCTCTGTTGTCAGGGAAGCTGACGCGCTGGGGGATAAATCGCAGCCCCACAGCCGAAGCATCATCAGGCAACCTTTTTGAGCCTCCAAGTGGCAGGAGGGGTATCGTCGGAGGCTGGAGGGAGGCAAACGACAAGACGCCGCTGCTGATCGGCGCAGCGGCACTGGGAATCCTTGTGGGTTATACACTCACACACTCACGACGCAGGGATAGCTAGCGGGAGCTCTACTTACAGAGGAATGAGCGTGGTTTCATTGCGAAATCACGTTCGATCCCTACTCTGCTGACGAGCTCGTGCGATTAACCGGGTGATAGCCTTCCCCTGCTACCGCTCTCAGGGATTCAGTATAGCGTGTCAGCGGCGTCGATGCGCCCAGAAGGTCGCTTAACCACGCCGGCCTGGCTGGAAGGTCGGCGCCAAGCTTGATCCTTCCCAAATGTTCGCGAGCAAAGCTTAATGACGCCACACACACTTGCACCGGTTCTTTCGCGCAACCCGTCGGCCTCGGCGAAAAAACACGAAGTAAACACCCCGCGCCCTGACGTCCGAGTTGAACACAGACTTTCCTGTGTGACGACATGAGGTGAAAGATCATGGCTAACAACCAAACCAACCGTGGCAATCAAGGTGGTACTGCTCAGAACAATCCTGGCAATTTTGCCAATGATCGCGAGAAAGCGTCAGAGGCAGGTCGCAAAGGCGGGCAGAGTTCAGGCGGCAATTTTGCCAACGACCGTGAGCGTGCCTCCGAGGCAGGCCGTAAAGGCGGGCAAAACAGCCACGGCGGCGGACGCGGTAGCGAAAATCGCTAACTGCGGGTGATACAGTGCCAGGGCAATAGCTGCCCTGGCACTTTTCTGTTGAACAGCCATCAGGAAACCCTCTCCTTCCACGCTTCGTATCTGGCAAGGAGCGGCTGGACACTCAACCCATGCAGCAGAATGCTCAACGCCACCACTGACAGCACCAGGTTGATGCTCTGCTCGGCCAAGGTGGGAAGCAGCCCATGATTGAGGGCATAGAACAAGTAATAGAAGCTGCCGATACCTCGAATGCCAAACCACCCTAAAAGCCCGCGCTGGCGGATATCCAGCATTCCTCGAGCCGGGAACAGCAGGATGCTGATGGGGCGAATGACAAAAAACAAAGCGCTGGCAACCAGCACTGCCCGCCAGTCCCAATGCTCAATGAGCACTACCCCGAGCAGGGTCACCAGAAACACTTCCATTGCCCGTTCGATCATGCTTCCGAAAGCCAGCATGTCACCCAACATGATCCCCGCTGCTACCTGCGAGTCGTCGAGCCCTTTCACATCGCCTTTGACGGCTAGCTCCGGCGCCACGTGCTGGTGACCAACCACAGGCTGTACCAGATGTTCAGCAGCCGGCCCTTCTGGGCTATTGGCGGTCTTGACCTCCGCCTGCCGTAAACCGAGGCCCGCAGCGAACACCGCGAGGAACCCATAGGCCTGTATCGACTCGGCGCTCACGTACGTCAACGCAATCAGGGCAAGGGCCAGATAGTCATCGGGCGAGACAGTGCTGTCGTCGTTGCGCAGACGCAAGAACAGCGTGAGTTTGCCCAGGCCGCGCCCCATCCAGTAGCCAAGCAAGAGGCCTGCGGTTACTGCCCACAGCATGTCCTTGAGCAACCAGTCACTGAACCAAGGCTGGCCAGTGTCCAGTTGCAGGAACAGTCCAAGCATGACGAAGGGAAACGCCACGCCGTCGTTGAGCCCTGCCTCACCCGACAAGCTGAAGCGGACAAGATCATCGTCCTGGGCATCAACCACCTGCACCAGGGTTGCGAGCACGGGGTCAGTGGGTGCGAGTATCGCCCCGATCAATAGCGAGACTCCCCACCCCAAGCTGAGGCCGTAATGCAGCACCAGCGTTACCCCACCGATGCAGATCAACATCACCGGCCCCGCTAGAAAAAAGGCGCTGCACCAACGGCGGTTGTGCAAGGGCAGGCGCAATTTCAAGCCACTGAAGAACAGCGAGAACAACACCGCGACCTCTGTGAGGTGCTCCATCCACCCGCTCGACTTGCTCAAGTCCAGTTGAAGAAAACCCAGCCCCGATGTACCCAGCCCGATACCCAGGGCAAGGCACACTACGGATGAGGTCACAGGGATCCAGCGCAAATAGGAGGATGAGAGTGCGAGCAGCAGCAAGACTGCGCCCAGCATGGCGAACCAGACGATGAAGGTCATGTGCGCAGAAGCCTTGGGAAGATTTCGAGTATTTTTTTGACGTTCCAGGACGCCACGTCGTTCCGCTGCGCTTAGTGGTTAACCCGATACCTGGGGTAAATGTAAAAAAAGATTTCAGCGCGCCGCTGCGGTCAAACCCTATAGATCGCAATGGAGATGACGTCATGAAATTCGCCCAGTTCTGCCAATGGCTCGCCAACCACGCCGGTAAGCCGAGCACCTTTTTGATCGCCGTGGTGTTGATTGCCATGTGGGCTGCCTCTGGGCCCTGGTTTCACTACAACGATACCTGGCAACTGATCGTCAACACGTCGACCACCATCATCACATTCCTGATGGTTTTCCTGATTCAGAACACCCAGAACCGGGATAACGACATCATCCACGTGAAGCTCGCCGAACTGATCCGCGCTACAAAATCTGCGGAGCAGTCAGTATTGGATCTCGAAGCGCTCGATAACCGGGAAATCCATCAACTTCGTAAGGCGTATCAGGCGATGGGCAGCGAATGCGCTCCTCACCACCAGGCTCCTCGTGAGAAGCGTGATGATGAAGCTGCTCGAGATAACCAGCAGCGCTAGCCACCATCTAAACACGCCCTGGGCATCTGTGACCTCAATGCCGAGGTCACAGGCAGTTATAGTCTTCAACCTTTGCTACGGCGCGGGTCAGCTGAACGTGGGTAGGTGCGTTCCTCCTCGAGCGTGCCGTCCGCCTTGTGAATCTACACGGACGCCGCCTTGCCCTCGAAGAAATCTGCCAGGACACTGACGAGCTCCTGCTTCGTGGCGGCTCGTTTCGAGGCTCGCTCAGCACCGGCTTTCTTCAATTCCCAGCCATCCGAAGTCGGGCTGAGGTGATAATTGTCCATCGGCTGGTTCTCCTCTCTAAAGGGATTGGCCATCGTCCTGAATGTCTTCTTCAGCCTCCGCTGCATCCGTGGCATCAGCGTCATTCAGTGGCGGCGACGTGGGCTTTTCCGGATCGTTGATGAAGGGTACGTCGCTTGGGCCTTTCTCTTCAGAGCCTTCGGTTTTAGGCTGCATGGCAACACCTCCAGCACGTTGATGGAATGCAGGTCTCAGGCCCCTTAGGTAGCACCGACCACCAGAATTCCCTCCCTGGTCATGCGTTATTGAGCAAACCAGGGAACAAATAATTCCATCGAAATGGCAGGTGGTAAGCCACTGCGTATAGACGGCGCGCCGGGGCTATTCGTCCTGCCCGCCACGGCCCACGGGCATTGAGGAGCTCGGTCAGTAATCCCTCAGTCTTCAAAACGTTACCTCCATGTTTTCACGCAAACGTGTTCAGGCCAGCTGGATGTATACCGAGTAGCTACCCAATAGCACCCAGAACACCAGAAAGATCCACGGCGTCCGTAGCGAGAACAGCAATGACTTTCGATGCCCGGCACGCGAGGTTTCCGCCTCGCAGAACAGCGGCGATTCGTCGTAAGCCAGTCCCATCAATGGCTCGCTGCGCAGCAAATGACTTTGTTTGAGCTGCCAGTGATCGATGATGTTGTACGCCGCGCGGATGCCAGGCCAGGCGTTGAGCGAGCTCAATACCCCGAGCAAGGCAAGGAACGCCGGTACGATCAGGGTGAACATCTCGCCCCATCCTTGATTGAGGTTGCCCATGGAGGAGACGAAGGCGATGACCAGGAATGACTGCGCCGCCAGGTAGGCGTCCGTGCGGTTGGCGAGGATGCTGGTTTCGTACTGGATTTCCCGCCCGTAAAAATCCAGACGCTCCTTGGGAGAGCCAAACATCCTGGCATTGTGTTCGCTGATCTCGTGCTCAGGGGTCGTAGGGGTAATGATTCGAGGCACTCGCTGCTCCGGGAGTAGGGCTCCGAGCTACGGGATGAGCCTGGAGCTGAATTCGGTAGAACAGGCGATGGGGCATGGAATTCAATTGAATTGATAGCCCGCACCGCTCGTCGTACCAACCGCAGATTGAAACCAACACACACAGGCCAGGCCTTTCGAACCGGTATGACCGTTCTCAACTGCAGGAGCTTTTACCATGCGAGACTTCCCTACCCCGCCCTTCCCTTCACAGCCACAAAATGTCCCCGGCTCACAGCGCAAGATGGAGCCCTACCCGGATTGTGGTGAGCAGTCGTATACCGGCCACAATCGACTCGAAGGCAAGATTGCACTCATCACCGGAGCCGACAGCGGCATCGGGCGGGCAGTAGCGATTGCCTACGCCCGTGAAGGAGCCGACGTCGCCATCGCTTATCTGAATGAGCATGACGACGCGCAAGAAACCGCACGCTGCGTCGAGGCCGCAGGCCGTCAATGCCTTCTGTTGCCCGGAGACCTGGCGCATAAACAGCACTGCTACGACATCGTTGAAAAGACCGTCAGCCAGTTCGGGCGTATCGACATCCTGGTCAACAACGCGGCGTTCCAGATGTCCCACGAGACCCTGGAGGAAATTGACGATGACGAATGGGTCAAGACCTTCGATACCAACATCACCGCCATCTTCCGTATTTGCCAGGCGGCACTGCCTTCCATGCCCAAGGGTAGTTCGATCATCAACACGAGCTCGGTCAATTCCGACGATCCATCCCCCAGCCTGCTTGCCTATGCCACGACCAAGGGGGCCATTGCCAACTTCACTGCGGGCCTTGCTCAGCTGCTAGGCAAGAAAGGTATTCGGGTCAACAGCGTCGCGCCAGGCCCTATCTGGACGCCTTTGATTCCGGCCACCATGCCGGACGAGGCCGTCAAGAACTTTGGTTCCAGCTACCCGATGGGGCGCCCCGGTCAACCGGTGGAGGTCGCGCCGATCTACGTGCTGCTGGGCTCCGACGAGGCCAGTTACATCAGTGGCTCACGTTACGCAGTGACGGGTGGCAAACCGATCCTCTAGCCAAAAGAGGCTCGCCGTGCTGGCGAGCCTCACCCCCTTTAGCGTGGCAGTTTCAGCGTTTGTGCTGATCGTGATCACGGGCCGTTTTTTGCGCTGTCGAGTCATGGGATGTGCCGGTGGACCCATCCGGACGATGGGCATCGTTATCTCGCTCCTCTTCGCCGGGCGGCCTCGTCTGCGCGGCGTCCTCTTGCCTGTTGCTCTGTTTCTTCATCTTGCGCTCCTGTCCTTTGCCTTTGAACAAGGGAAGCCAAAGCACGGGCAAAGTTCATGTCAGGTTCACTTCTCGAGATAGCCGGGCAGTAGATGAGATGAACCAAACACACCAGGATCGCGTCCACCGCAAAACAAGCGAGTCGACGCTGGAATGGAAAACGACCCTGTACTGGCCACTCTCGGCTATCTCAAAAACAACAAACTGGTTCTGAGCACAGCAGAATCATGCACTGCAGGCTGCCTTGTGGCGTTGTTGGCGGCGATACCGGGTACCGGAGAGGTGCTGGAAAGCGGCTATGTCGTCTACTCGCCCAGCGCCAAGAAACGCCTGCTGGGGGTCAGCGCCGAAACCATCGAGCGATACGGCCTGACCAGCGAAGCAGTAGCCCGGGAAATGGCCTTGGGCGCCTTGCGAGACAGCGATGCCAATGTGGTGATCGCCACCACCGGGGTAGCCGGGCCGGCGCCCGAGTCCGGGATACCACCGGGGACGATGTGCTTTGCGTGGGCTTTTGCCGGCGACCCCGTTGCCGTTTTCACGCGCACTCAACGTTTCTTCGGCGAGCGGTCTGAGGTCATGCGCCAAGGCGCGCTGTTCGGGTTGACCCGGCTTTCCCACTATCACCAGCGCTGGTTACGCGGCGAGCGCGCCTGAGGGCTGTGATCATGTCGGAAGATGAACTGCTATCCAGGCGTCATCCTGTTCAAGAAGACATGCCGATGCAGCAGCGTGTCTGGCGCTTCGAGCGCGTGGGATGGTATGTGCTTGTGGCCATCGTACTGCTTGCCTTGGCAGGCCTGTTCGGTAATGGCCCGTTGAGCGATGCCGAGGTGGTCAGCCAGGATGGCCGGGTACGGGTTGAGTATCAACGCCTCAGCCGAAGCGGCACGACAGACAGCCTTTTCATCACCGTTCAGGGTATTCCTGGTCAGCCGGTGGAGCTGCAACTCGAGGGATCATTGCTCCGTGACGCCAGCATCGAGACGTTACAACCGGAGCCGCAACGTTCGATGTCGCATGGCCAGGCCATGCTGTTCCAGCTGGGTACCAAGCACGATGGGGTCGCCACCCTGTACCTGACCCTACGAAGTGAGCACGTGGGGACTCTGGAGTGCAGCGTCAAGGCTGGCCCTGAAAGCGCCGTTCACTTCTCCACATTCCTTTACCCCTAGGAGTGCGTCATGGACTCGATCCTCCGCGCAGCCGGAATGTACGTCGCCCTCATGCTGCTGTTTCGCGTGGCCGGGCGGCGCTCGCTGGCCGATTTGACGACCTTCGACTTCGTGTTGTTGCTGATCATCGGGGAAGCCACCCAGCAGGCGCTTCTGGGTGACGATTTTTCATTCACCAATGCCATGCTGGTGATTGCCACGCTGATCGTTCTGGACGTCGGCCTTTCACTCGCGAAGCTGAACTCCAGGCCCTTGGCCAGGTTTCTGGATGGGCACGCTACCTTGGTTGTCGAGAATGGGCGCTTTCTGCATCACCGCATGCGTCGGGCACGCCTCACGGAGGACGATATCCTTGAATCAGCGCGGGACAGCCAAGGCATCGAGAGGATTGAGCAGGTGAAGTTCGCTATCGTCGAACGCAACGGAAAGATTTCGATCATTCCTGCCGAGTAAGGCACGGGGCCGCTCCTCGCTCATCCCGAATTGCCCCCGATTGCTCAGTACTCAATTCAGACGAACCAGACGCCAGGTAGCCATGTCGGAAGCAGAACACATGATCTGGTAGGCATACCGATGGAAAGAGAACCGGCAGAAGTCCAACAGGGCAAACCTCAGCGAGATGAGGATGGATGGTTGCCCCTGGAGCAGTATGGTGCGCTCGGGGATGGACGTTCCGTGGCACTGATTGGACTGGACGGTTCCATCGACTGGTGGTGTGTGCCGCACATGGATTCACCCCCCCTGTTCGACAAGTTGCTGGCCCCTCAGACTGGAGGCTTCTTTGCCATCACCCCTAGCGAGCCATTCGTTGCTGAGCGCCGCTACCTGGCAGACAGCAACGTCCTTGAGACAATTTTCATTACCCGTCAGGGTCGTGCCCGGCTGACGGAATCCTTGAACAGTGGCCCTGCTGGACGCCTGCCTTGGGCCGAACTTGCCAGACGCATCGAAGGTATCGAGGGTAAAGTCGATTTCGTGATAGCTATCGACTTCGGAACCCAGGCCGACACGGTAAGCCCCTACGTGGCGCCGAATGACAATGCCTGCGTTTTTCATGCGGGCCGAATACTCGGCATGTTCCTGCACGACCATCATGTGCACATCGAACGCAAAGACGACATGGGCGTCCGTGCTGTCCTTAGCCTTGCAGCAGGACAACGCTCAGTGGTCGCAATCATCGCAGGACGAGATGAGCCCTTGGTGGTACCCCCATTGGCCCTGATCGATGAACGCATCGACGGCTCGCATCGGGAGTGGTGCCAATGGTCGAAGGGGTTGGTCTATGACGGCCCGTACCAGACCCAAGTAGTCCGCAATACGCTGGCCCTCAAGCTTCTGCTGTCCTCTCCAAGTGGGTCGATCATGGCGGCAGCGACCTCATCCCTTCCCGAACGGATTGGCGGCAGCAAGAACTACGATTACCGCTTCGCCTGGATACGCGATGCCGGCTACACCATCGAAGCGTTTCTGGGTATCGGCGCGCAGCCGGAAGCCAAAGCTGCGTTCACTTGGCTACTGCGCCGGTTGGATGAACATGGGCCACGGGTGTTTTATACCCTGGACGGTGCTATCGGTGATTGCGTGCGCCCCGTCGATCTGCCTGGCTACAAGAACTCCCCGCCAGTCGTCGGCAATGATGCCCGCGACCAACTCCAACACGGCGTCTTCGGCGATATCTTCGAAACAGCGCGCTGCTTCATCGACAGCGGCAACATTCTTGATTCTCCGAGCGCAATGCTCCTCTCAGACCTTGCCGACCAATGCGCCGACTGTTGGCGTCAGCAGGACGCCGGTATCTGGGAGTTACCGGAAAAGCAGCACTACACGATGTCCAAGATCAGTTGCTGGCAAGCCTTGAGCCGGGCCATCGAACTGGCAGATGGTGGCCACCTTCCCACCACCTGCCGGGAACGCTGGGATCGCGAGCGGCAGCGCATCCAGGCATGGATCGAGGCGCACTGCTGGAGCGAAGAACGCCAGGCGTACCTGTTCTATCCAGACAGCGACCGACTTGACGCTTCACTGGCACTGGCTGTCAGGTTCGGTTACCCCAGTAAAGAACGTATGGGCAGCACACTGGAAGCCATTGATCATGATCTTAGGGCCGGAGCTTTCCATTATCGCTACACCGATGCAGAGGAAGAGGAAGGTTGCTTCCTGGCCTGCACATTCTGGTTGATCGAAGCCTGGGCCATTCTGGGTAACCAGGATCGCGCCGTAGCCGCCTATGCAGATGCTTTGAAAGGGCTATCACACGGGGTAGGCATCTACTCGGAGATGATCGATGCGCAGACTGGGCAATATCTGGGCAACCTTCCGCAGGGCCTGACTCACCTGGCAGCCCTCAAGGCTGCAATGGCTATCGGGGGCTGCCATCCTGAACGATGACGCCAGACATCATCTGCGTTGAACCGTCTCGCTTGCGCCATGAATCTGCGAGGATGGCGGAAGAACACACAACTGGAAATTGCCGGGTGATAACGCACTGACAAGCCGGTGAGGGTTGCTTCTAATACATGCAGGTTGCCCTTCTCACCAAACTTCCGTCCTTGGAAGCAGTGAGAGCGGATCACGCCGCAGGCTTGAGCACCACTTTCGTCCAGCCATCATCCCGCGCATCGAAGTGCTTGTAGGCATCTGGGCCTTCAGCAAGCTTCAAACGATGAGAGATAATCTGGGAAGGCTTGGCACGCCCATGCTGGATGAGCTCTGCAAGACGACGGTTGTAGGCCTTCACGTTCGCCTGACCTGTGCGGATCTGCTGGCCCTTGAACCAGAACGCACCGAAATCGAAGGCCATCTTGCCCTCTTTCGCCAAGTCGTTCTTCGCACCAGGGTCTTCAGGCACGAACACGCCTACTACGCCAATGCCACCGGTAGCCTTGGTGGAAGCGACCAGGTTGTTCATGGTGAGGTAGTTCGCTTCATGGCCATGCTTGTCGCAGCACTGGTAGCCCACGCACTCACAGCCCCGGTCGGTGCCTTTGCCGTGGGTAAGGTTCATGATCTCTTCGACTGCTTTTTGCTCGACTGCATTGATTGGGGTTGCCCCCAGCTGCGCGGCAAGTTGCAGCCGATCCGGTTGGTTGTCGATGACGAACACCTGAGACGCGCCTTTGATGATTGCCGAATGGGCCGCCATCAGGCCGACAGGCCCCGCGCCGTAAATCGCAATGCTCTCACCCGGAAGCAGGCCGGCCAGTTCTGTTGCATGCCAACCGGTGGGAAAAATATCCGAGAGCATGACGTAGTCGTCTTCACGCTCCTGGGCGTCCTCCGGCAGTATCAAGCAGTTGAAGTCCGCATAAGGCACACGCAGCAGCTCAGCCTGCCCGCCCTGATAAGGGCCCATGTCGGCAAAACCGTAAGCGGCGCCCGCAGCACCAGGGTTCGCTGTAAGGCAAAACCCAGTGAGGCCTTTTTCACAGTTCTCACAGAACCCACAGCCGATATTGAAAGGTAGGCAGACCCGATCACCGACCTTGACCCGGTCGACCCCTGCCCCAACCTCGATGACCTCACCGAGATTTTCGTGGCCAAACACTCTCCCGGCTTCAAATGAGGTGCGGCCTTCGTACATGTGCAAATCAGAACCGCAGATGTTGGTCGTCGTGATGCGTACCAGCACATCCGTAGGCTTTTCGATTTTTGCGTCCGGCACATCCTTGACCGCTACGTCACGTGGGCCGTTGTACACGATTGCTTTCATGTTGAACTCCCTGAAAGTGAGGGGCGACAGAAAAGTTGCCCTACCCTGTTCAGGCGTTCACTCAGGTTTGAGTGTTCAATGCGTCACGTCTTGAGCCGGATCAGTGGCGCTAATCAACGTTGCTACGGGCGTTGCAAACACGCTTAGACTGTCAAGCCCAGAGGCAGGACAGCCTCGCAACCTCACCCCACGCCGGTCGGGCCATCGAGAACTTGCCTCACCCTGCGCGCAAGCAATGAACACGTGCGGGCGCTTGCGGCCGATGAGCGCGTCACGCGCATTCATGAAGATATTGACCAACGCCACTTCCGCCTGTGTTGGATTGCTTTTCTGTGGGTCTTGCATAATGTAAATAGATAAACATTTTATGTTGAGATCTCTACATGCTTGATTGGTCGCTTTTGATCCTTGGTTTGCCCACGGCGAACGCTACCGAGCGAATGCGCGCTTGGAGAACCCTGAAGGCCTCTGGTGCGGCAGTTTTACGGGATGGCGTATACCTGCTGCCTGAAAAAAGCGTGGGCCGTGAAGCGTTTCAAGCCGTGCAGCGAGATGTGCTGGCCATCAACGGCACGGCATTTCTGCTGTCGCTGTCTGAGCGCGAGGAGCGTTTCAGCGGGCTATTCGACAGAAGCGATGAGTACGAAAAGCTGCTGGAGGAAATTGCAGGCTGGCGGGCTGACCTGTCCCCGGATAATGCACTGCAGATAGCCCGGCAGGTGCGCAAGCTCAGGAAGGCTTTCGGTCAGTTGGCGGCGATCGACTTCTTCCCAGGCGTGCTCAAGGCACAAGCCGATTTGGCCCTGCAGGCGCTTGAGACCTCGATTAGCCGTGCACTGTCCCCCGATGAGCCGAGGGCACACGATGAGGCCATCAGCCAGCTGGAACGCAGCGAATACCAAGGTCGCCGATGGGCAACGCGAAAGCGCCCATGGGTAGACCGGTTGGCATGTGCCTGGCTGATCCGTCGCTTCATCGATCCCGACGCCCGATTCATTTGGCTGGACAGTCCAGGTGACTGCCCAAGCGATGCGCTCGGCTTCGATTTTGATGGGGCCATGTTCAGCCACGTCGGCCACCGTGTTTCCTTCGAAACCCTCATTGAGAGCTTTGCCGTTCAGCAGCCAGGCTTGGCACGCCTGGCAGGTGTTATCCACTACCTGGATGTTGGGGGATACCAACCTTCCGAAGCACCCGGTATCGAGCGTGTCCTCGCCGGCCTGAGAGAGAGCATTGGCGATGACGATCAACTGACAATGGTCGCCGGAGGCATCTTTGATGGCCTGCTGACGGCTTTCGCGATTGAGGAAACCCCAAATGGCTGAGACCACCTCTGCAGTGAGCAAGCAGCCGCCATCGCAAGCGACTCTGCAGCCGATTAGCCTCTATGAAGCCTTCCTGTTCTGGCTCAAATTGGGCTTCATCAGTTTTGGCGGGCCCGCCGGGCAGATCTCGATCATGCACCAGGAGCTGGTTGAGCGCCGGCGGTGGATCAGCGAGAAGCGGTTTCTGCACGCGCTGAACTACTGCATGTTGCTGCCTGGCCCTGAAGCTCAGCAGCTGGCCACTTACATCGGCTGGCTGATGCACCGCACATGGGGCGGGGTAATTGCCGGCGCGTTGTTCGTGCTACCTTCGCTGTTCATCCTGATCGGTTTGTCGTGGGTCTACGTCGCTTTTGGCGAAGTACCGGTAGTCGCAGGGATTTTCTATGGCATCAAGCCGGCGGTGACGGCGATTGTCCTCCACGCAGCCCACCGGATTGGCTCGCGAGCCCTGAAGAATGCTTGGCTGTGGGCCATGGCCGGCGCCTCGTTCGTGGCGATCTTCGCCCTCAACGTGCCGTTCCCGCTGATCGTGCTGGTGGCTGCCATCATCGGCTACGTGGGTGGTCGCTTCGCCCCAGGCAAATTCGTGATCGGTGGCGGTCATGGGGGCGCGAAGAACAGCTATGGCCCTGCCCTGATCGATGACGATACCCCAACACCCGAACATGCCCGTTTCAGCTTGAGGCATCTGGTATGCCTGCTGCTGATAGGTGCTGGGCTCTGGGTCCTGCCCCTGGGACTTCTGTCACTGTCGTTTGGCTGGGACGGCACCCTGACGCAGATGGGCTGGTTCTTCACGAAGGCCGCACTGATGACTTTTGGCGGTGCATATGCGGTATTGCCCTATGTCTACCAAGGCGCTGTAGGGCACTACGGGTGGCTGACACCCACCCAGATGATCGATGGTCTCGCCTTGGGAGAAACCACACCGGGGCCACTGATCATGGTGGTCGCCTTCGTCGGCTTCGTCGGTGGCTACGTCAATCCGATGTTCGGGAGCGAACACCCATTCCTTGCTGGCGCCGTCGCGGCGAGCCTCGTCACCTGGTTCACCTTTTTGCCGTCTTTCTTGTTCATTCTCATCGGTGGGCCATTGGTAGAGTCGACCCACAACGCGATCAAATTTACCGCACCGCTGACAGGGATCACGGCCGCAGTAGTGGGCGTGATCCTGAACCTCGCCCTGTTCTTCGGCTACCACGTGCTCTGGCCGAAAGGCTTTGGTGGAGCGCTTGACTGGCCATGCGCGGCTATTGCGGCTGCAGCTGCGATTGCTTTGTTCCGCTTCAAGCGGGGCGTGATCGAAGTGCTGTTCGCTTGCGCCCTGGCCGGCCTGGCAGTTCACCTGTGGCGGGCATGAAACCAGTGGATGTGCCAAGCAATGCTGCCAGTGTCGGTCGATCAACCACGCCTTTCGCCCACCACCGGTCGTCAGCGCCATTGACCTCCAAGCCGGCTCCCCGGTCAACCCTTGGAGACCTCGACCGCGACGGTGAACCAATGGACGTGCTTGCTGACAATGAAATGTCGACCCGTAGTCATGTGGTGGGGCAACTCATCCTGGTGTTCTCCCTGATCTTGTTGTTAGCCCTGTTGCTGGGGCTGTTTTCCCTCTACCGCCTCGCCGAGGCGCTCGATGTTCAACAAATGGAGCAAAGCCGTTTCCATGCTGATTCGGCCATCAACCAACTGCAGAGGAACGACAGGACGTTTCTGCTGACCCACGCCGATTGGCAGGCCGCCTACGATCACCTGGGGAGACAGGTCGACGCGCATTGGGCATACATCGAGGATAATGTAGGAGCCACGCTCTTCACCTCCGATGGGTACGAGGGGGTATACGTGCTCGATGATGACGGTACCCGGTACGCCATGCTGGAAGGTCAGCTCAGCGAGCGGGGGCTTGAGCAGCTAACCGACAGTACTGGCAAGATCTTGCACCTTGCTCGCCAAGCCGCGCAGCATGACCAGGCGACTTCGGGATACATCATGTTTCGTGGCCTGCCATCGTTGTACAGCGCTGCACTGATACGTCCACAGGCCCAACCCCACCACCTGCCGGAACCTACGGCGGTGATGGTATTCATTCGTGTTCTTTCGCCTAAGCTGCTGTGGGAACTGGGCAAGTCGGCGGGGTTGTCCGGCGTGGCTGTAAGCGATTCGACCGAGCAGCGTAAAGGGCGCGGTGCTCTTGCACTCGAAGGCATCGGTCGCGCCCTTACCTGGGATTTACCGCAGCCTGGTTCCCAATTGATCAAGACAGTCATCACGCCCCTCGCTATCGCTGTGCTCCTGATTGCGCTGACCATTGCCTTGTTTGCACGCTATGCGATGCGGGCCAGCACCAGGATCGATCGTAGCCACCGTGCGCTTGAGATCTCCAGAGCTGCCCTGCAATCGAGTGAAGAACGCTTCAAGGCCGTGGCCGAAGCCGCGTCGGACTGGATCTGGGAAACCGATGTGCTCCTGAGACTAACCTACCTGTCGGACCGGTTTAGCGAACTGACCGGGCATCCTGTCGACGTATGGCGACAGCGCCCGATTACCGAGCTGCTGTCGTGTGATACCAGCCATCTCCAGACCTGGCTTCATAGTCTGGCTGCGACAGGCTCTTCCGGTACCCTACGCTGCCAGTACCAGGATCATCTTGGCCAACAGCGTATTTGCACAATCGCTTCCCGCGCAATCGTGGATCAGAGCGTCTGTACCGGATTTCGTGGCACTTGCAGCGACATCACCGACGAAGTAGCCGCACATGCCCACATTCAGCACCTCTCCTTGCACGACGCCCTTACCGGGCTGCCGAATCGCAACAAGCTGTTCCGGTTCCTCGAACAAACCATTACCGGCACTGGCCCCCTCCAGGTAGCACTGCTGATACTGGATCTTGATAATTTCAAGCCGATCAACGACAGCCTGGGGCATCCGGCCGGCGATGCGGTGTTGCTCGAGGTGGCCGGCCGCCTAAGTCAGGTTACTCGCGAGAGTGACCTTGTCGCCCGCCTGGGAGGCGACGAGTTCATCGTCGTAGTGACACGGCCAGGGGATCACAAGGACATGGACCGATTCTGCATCCGCTTGATCGAAGCAATCAGGCGACCCATGCAAGTCGAGGGGCATAGTGTTCAAGTGGGTGTGAGTCTTGGTGTCGTGATGTCGGCCGAGTATCCCGGTACGCCAACCGATTTGATCCGCTACGCTGACGTGGCCCTTTACAGCGCCAAGCAGGCGGGCAAAAACACCTGGCGCTTTTTTTCGGCGCAACTGAATGCAGCATTGATGGACAAGCGTGTGCTGGAAAGCGAACTACGCGACGGCATACCACGTGGCGAGCTTGTGCTGCATTTCCAGCCGCGCTTCAAGGTCGACGGGGTCTCGCTCGCCTCGGCTGAGGCCCTCGTGAGGTGGCAACACCCACGCCTGGGTCTGCTGCGCCCGGATCGGTTCATCCCGCTGGCCGAAGAGTCAGACCTGATCGTGTTGCTTGGCAACTGGGTGTTGCAGGAAGCCTGCGATAAAGCCCGCGGCTGGCCGCAGGCAGTGATGGTGTCGGTAAACATGTCGCCGGCCCAGTTCAGCCGCAGCGATGTCGTTCGCGACGTCGGAGACGCATTGCGCACCACCGGCCTGCCGGCCCATCGCCTGGAACTGGAAATTACTGAAAACGTCATGCTCAATGACGTTGAAGGCGCTCTGCATACCATGCAGGCACTGAAGGAGCTAGGCGTGCGCCTGAACATGGACGACTTCGGGACCGGTTACTCCTCTCTGGGTTACCTACGTACCTACCCGTTCGACAGCATCAAGATCGACAAGCGCTTCGTCCAGCATCTGGGCAAGAGCGGCAGTGACCGTAGCGTGGTCCAGGCCATCATCAATCTTGGCAACGCAATGGGTATGACGGTAACTGCCGAAGGTGTCGAGACCGCTGAGCAACTGGCCCTCCTTAGCGATGACCAATGCCATGAAGTGCAAGGTTTCCTGCTCAGCAAACCGCTGGAAAACGAAGCGCTGATAGGGATGATGAGAGAGCAGTTATCATACCCCTGATTCAGGGTCGCTAGCCGGTACTCCAGGGGAGCGCTGGTTTTCCTTGTCATTGCCAAGGCCGGGACTGGAACCCGGACCATCAGGTTTGGGCGGGTCGTCAGGTATCTGAGCCCCTTCGTTCAGTTGAGCATCCCGGGGCATACCCAATCCACTGTTCGCACCGCCAGGATCTGGATGCTCACTGGATACTGAGTTGTTTGCATCCACGTCGTCCATCTGTTCTTCGATGGGTGACTCATCATCTGGCGGCAGTGGTACCTCAACCGCTTTGGTCCCGGGACCGAGGGATGGTTCATCTTCGTTTGCATCAATGTCCATGTCCTTTCTCCGTTCAGAGGCAGATGGTATCTGCACCTAAACGTGAGAAGCGGGCGTGGCTCACGGGTGCCCGCGGCCAGACAAGTGGCATTTGTCCATCCGTTTTGCACCTTCCGTCGCGCTGAGGGCACCCTTCGGTATACGGCAGGCCGAACACTGGGTGAACAACCAGAAACGGAGTTTCACCATGAACGCAGAAAAAACATACGCGCTGCTACTCGCAATGTGCCTGGGTTGCACGGCGCCACTTGCCCTGGCCGCCACCGACCTGAACGATCAACGCGCCCCGGGCACGCAACCGCACAGCAATGGGCACATGAACGGCCAAGGCGGTGCGACAGGCTCAGGAACACCAGCCGATGGCATGGGCACGAGTAATGGCGGTACCCATGACAATGGAACGGACAACACGGGAGGTGACGGTACCGATACTGAAACGGGCTCCGGCGGTAATGGAGGGAACGGTAGCGGTGCAGGTCCGGGGAGTGGTAGCGATGGCTCAACCGGTGGTGGATCAGGCGCAGGATCGGGCAGCTAGGTGGAATGGCCGAATGGCCGTGGATCTCCCGTCCATGGCCCGGCGTTCCGGTTTCACCATTGATCAAGCAACTCACTCAGGAGTCAATGCCATGCCACGCGGTGACAAGGACAAATATACGGACAAGCAGAAACGCAAGGCCGAGCACATTGAGCAATCGTACGAGGACAAGGGCGTGGGCAAGGACGAAGCCGAAGCGCGCGCCTGGGCCACCGTGAACAAACAATCCGGTGGCGGTGAAAAGCCGGGAGGCTCGGGCAGCAAGACGCCGTCGCGTGAGAAGAAGACCGCGCGCACGGATTCAGCCAAGCGCGCCGCCGAGTCTCGTCAGGGGCATTCACGCACCTCGCGCGCGTCGCTGGAATCGCAAAGCAAGGAAAGCCTGATGAAGGAGGCGCGCAGCAAAGATCTCAAAGGGCGTTCCACCATGAACAAGGCTCAATTGGTAGAAGCCCTGCATAAACTGGGTTGACGGGAAACTTTTGGCGCAGTGCAAAGCCCACAGCATTTTTGTGGGTTATCGGTTCACCTTCGAGCCTGTCGGCTTTTACCAGGCTCCAGCTGCCAGACCGCTGCGCATACCGTTGAAACTTTCCCGGCACGTGCCAAGTCCAGACGCCTATCGATAACTGAACGGGAGCAGGCAATGACCGGCACGGTAGGCGACTTTCTGGTGGAGCGTTTGTATCAATGGGGCGTGCGGCGCATCTTCGGTTACCCCGGCGACGGCATCAATGGCGTGTTCGGCGCGCTGAGCCGGGCCAACGGCAAGATTGAATTCATCCAGGCCCGGCATGAGGAAATGGCCGCCTTCATGGCCAGCGCCCATGCCAAGTTCACCGGCGAGCTTGGTGTTTGTATCGCGACCTCCGGCCCGGGCGCCTCGCACTTGCTGACCGGGCTGTACGATGCACGCATGGACCATCAGCCAGTGCTGGCCATCGTCGGTCAACAGGCCCGTGCAGCACTGGGCGGCCACTACCAGCAGGAGTTGGACCTGCTGTCGATGTTCAAGGATGTCGCCGGTGCGTTCGTCCAGCAGGCTTCCACGCCAGAACAGGTGCGCCACCTGCTCGACCGTGCGGTGCGTACGGCCGTCGGCGAACGCCGGGTCACCGCTGTTATTCTGCCCAACGACTTGCAGGACCTGCCCTACAACGAACCCCCGAGGGCTCACGGTACGGTGCACTCAGGCATCGGCTACAGCAAGCCGAGGGTGTTGCCGTTCGACGAAGACCTGCAGCGCGCCGCCGCTGTACTCAACGCCGGGCGCAAAGTGGCGATACTGGTGGGTGCCGGCGCCCTGCAGGCGACTGAGCAGGTAATGGCGGTCGCCGAACAACTCGGCGCTGGCGTGGCCAAAGCGCTGCTGGGCAAGGCTGTGCTACCGGATGACCTGCCGTGGGTCACCGGGTCGATCGGCCTGCTCGGCACCGAACCCAGTTATCAGCTGATGAGCGAATGCGACACCCTGCTAATGATCGGCTCCGGCTTCCCTTATTCCGAGTTTCTGCCCAAGGAAGGCCAGGCACGAGGCGTGCAGATCGACCTGCAACCCGACATGCTCAGCCTGCGCTACCCGATGGAGGTCAACCTGGTCGGCGATGCCAGCGAAACACTGCGCGCACTGTTGCCGTTACTTGAATACAAGACCGAACGGCGGTGGCGCGACAAGGTCCAGACCTGGCGTGCGCAGTGGGACAAGACCGTGGCCAAGCGCGCCCTGGTCAAGGCTGACCCGATCAACCCGCAACGTGTAGTGCATGAGCTGTCCCCTCGCCTGCCCGACCACGCCATCATCACCAGCGATTCCGGCTCCTGTGCCAACTGGTTTGCCCGCGACCTGCAGATTCGCCAGGGGATGCAGTGTTCGCTGTCCGGCGGCCTGGCTTGCATGGGCGCAGCGGTGCCCTACGCGATTGCAGCCAAGTTCGCCCACCCGCAACGGGCTGTGGTTGCCCTGGTGGGCGATGGGGCGATGCAGATGAACAACCTCGCCGAACTGATCACCGTGGCCAAGTACTGGCAACAGTGGGACAACCCACAATGGATTTGTGCTGTGTTCAACAATGAGGACCTCAATCAGGTGACGTGGGAGCAACGGGTCATGGAGGGCGACCCCAAGTTCGAAGCGTCGCAGTCGATCCCTGACGTGCCCTACCATTTGTTCGCCATTTCCATTGGCCTGCAAGGCATCTACGTAGACCGCGAAGAGGATGTTGCCGCTGCATGGGAGCGCGCGTTGGCTGCGGATCGGCCGGTACTAATCGAGTTCAAGACCGACCCGAACGTGCCGCCCCTGCCACCGCACATCAAGCTGGAGCAAGCGAAGAAGTTTGCCAGTGCCTTGCTCAAGGGCGACCCCGACCAGGCGGGCATCATCGTCCAGACAGCCAAGCAGGTGCTCGGCTCGGTACTACCAGGCAAAAAGTGATGGGCACGTCGGCTGACCGGCTGAACGTTTGCTCAGCCGGCCAGGTCGCACAACAAAGACGCAGCGGACTGCGCGAACCCTGACCGTGAGGACCTACCATGAGCGCGATCTCTCCCAATGGGGCTGAAGAACACCCCCTCCGCCTGACCCTCAATGGTCATCCCCGAACACTGCAGGTGCACCCCTGGACCACCTTGCTCGACCTGCTGCGTGAGCAGTTGGACCTGGTCGGCACCAAGAAGGGCTGTGACCATGGCCAGTGCGGGGCCTGCACCGTGCTGCGCGATGGCAAGCGCGTCAATGCTTGCCTGACGTTGGCCATCATGTGCGACGGGGCTGAGTTGGTAACCATCGAAGGGCTGGCCAACGGCGACGTTCTGCACCCCATGCAGCGTGCATTCATCACTCACGATGCGTTCCAGTGCGGTTACTGCACCCCGGGGCAAATCTGCTCTGCGGTCGGGCTGGTTCACGAGGGACGTGCCGACACCCGCGAGGCCATTCGCGAGCACATGAGCGGCAATCTTTGCCGCTGCGGCGCCTACGGCAACATCGTCGCTGCGGTAGAAGAAGCCCTGCCGTTGATGACGGACAGCGCCCAACCACCACGAGGGCAGCACCCATGACGCCCTTCAGCTACCACAAGCCCGCCTCAGTCAGCGAAGCGGTGAACCTGGCTGACGCCTGTTCGCACTTCATCGCCGGGGGTACCAACCTGGTCGACCTGATGAAGGAAAACGTGGTGCGCCCCGAGCGCCTGATCGACATCTCCGGCCTTGGGCTGAACGGCATTCACGTTACCCCTGGCGGCGGCGTATTCATCGGTGCGCGGTTGAGCAATGCCGACCTGGCCTGGCACCCGTTGATCGAGCAGCATTATCCACTGTTGTCAGACGCGATCCTGGCGGGGGCATCGCCGCAGTTGAGGAACATGGCCAGCACCGGTGGCAACTTGCTGCAACGTACCCGCTGCTACTACTTCTACGACACCGGCACCCCCTGCAACAAGCGCGAACCGGGCAGCGGATGCCCTGCGCGTGCAGGCATGAACCGCATCCATGCCATTCTGGGTGCCAGCGATGCCTGTGTCGCGACCCATCCCTCGGACATGTGCGTGGCATTGGCAGCGCTCGAAGCCGTAGTGCACGTACAGGGGCGGTCCGGCGAACGGCAGATACCCTTCGCGGATTTCCATTGCCTGCCCGGTTACACCCCCGAGCGCGACAATCAACTGGCATTCGATGAGCTGGTGACAGGCATCGAGCTGCCGCCCCCGGTGTTCGAACGCCATTACCGTTACCTGAAAATACGCGACCGCGCTTCCTACGCGTTCGCGCTGGTGTCAGTCGCTGCAGCCTTGAACTTCGATGGCGACGTGATCCAGCAGGCGCGCCTGGCGCTGGGCGGCGTTGCCCACAAACCCTGGCGGGACCCGGCTGTGGAGCGCCTGCTGGCCGGCCAGGTGCCTTCTGAAGCGCTCTTCAACCGCGCCGCGCAAACGTTGCTGCAAGGCGCACAACCCCTGAGCCACAACGGTTTCAAGGTAACGCTCGCCCAGCGAGCAATCGTGCGGGCATTGGATGACGCGGCGCGCGGCGCCGCTAACGGGGGGGCACGGCCATGATCACAAGCACACCCGTAGTCGGCACGCCCCTGGACCGCGTGGACGGTGTGGCGAAGGTCACCGGGCAGGCCCGCTATGCGGGCGAATACCCCCAGACGGGCCTGCTGCACGGCAGCGTCGTGTCCAGTACCATCGCCCGCGGTCGGGTTCTCGGCATCGACAGCACGCAGGCCATGCGCGTGCCCGGGGTAATCGCCGTGCTCGACCATGGCCATCGTCCGCCTGTCTCCAGTTATGACGACGACTACAGCGATGCCGACTCTGCCGAGGGGGCGCCTTTTCGGCCCTTGTTCAATGATCGAGTGCTGTACAGCGGGCAACCGTTGGCATTAGTGATCGCCGAAACCCTGGAACTGGCCCGCTATGCAGGCTCGCTGATCAAAATCGACTATGCCGAGGAGGCTCACCAGACAGACCTGGGCGCATGCCAAAAATCGCATGCCGCCCCCGCCGAAACACCGGCGCCGCGTGGCGACTTCGCCGGGCAGTTTGCCGAAGCGCCGGTGCAGGTGGATGCCACGTACCTGACGGCCAACGAGTACCACAACCCGATGGAGCCCCATGCATCGACCGTGCACTACAAGGCCGACGGCACTCTGGAAATCCACGACAAGACCCAAGGCACGCAGAACTGCCAGGACTACCTGCACAAGGTGTTCGGCCTGCCCAAGGCAAACATTCGTGTGCGCGCGGCGTTCGTCGGCGGCGCCTTCGGCTCGGGCTTGCGCCCGCAGTACCAGTTGCCGCTGGCAGTGATGGCGGCGTTGCACCTGAAGCGCTCGGTGCGCGTCACACTGACCCGCCAGCAGATGTTCACCTTTGGCTACCGGCCCCGCACCGAACAATGCATGCGCCTGGGTGCAGACGCAAACGGGCGTTTGCTTGCGATCGCTCATGATGCGCTTGGCCAGACCTCCCGCTTCGAGGACTTCACCGAACACCTGGTCGAATGGAGCGGCATGCTGTACCAGTGCGATAACGTTGCGCTCAGTTACCGCCTGGCCTCGCTTGATGTGTACACCCCGCTGGACATGCTGGCGCCTGGGGCCGCGTCCGGGATGATTGCGCTGGAGTGCGCCATGGATGAGCTCGCCTGTGCTGCGCAGATCGACCCGGTAGAGCTGCGCCGCCGCAATTTTGCCGCCAACAATGCCAACGAGGGCAAGCCCTACTCCAGCAAGGCACTGCTGGCGTGCTACCAGCAAGGTGCCGAACGTTTTGGCTGGCATAACCGCACTCCCCAACCGCGCAGCATGTGCAATGGCAACCAACTGGTCGGCTGGGGGATGGCCGGCGGCGTCTGGGAAGCCATGCAGATGAAGGCCAGTGCCAAGGCGCGCATCAATGCCCAGGGCCACCTGACCGTCAGCAGTGCCACCACCGATATCGGGACCGGCACCTATACCGTCATGACTCAGATCGCCGCCGACGCAGCTGGCGTCAAAGTGCAGGATGTCACCTTCATGCTGGGTGACTCCTCACTGCCCACCGCCCCGCTTCAGGGCGGATCGTTCACGGTGTCGTCGGTGGGCTCGGCCGTGCGCCAAGCCTGCCATGTCCTGCGCACCCAGGTGCTGGAACACGCGCGCAACATATACCCCCAGGTGGCCAACACACCCCGGCAGCAGATCGTTTTCACCGAGGGCTACCTGCACGCGGGCAACCATCGCTGGGCTTTGGCGGACATCGTGGCGAGCGCCCCCAACGGTAAATTCGAAGTGCAGATCGACGCCGAGCCCGGCGCCAGGCGCCAACCGTTCTCCACCGCCACCCATTCGGCGGTATTCGTGGAAGTTCACGTCGACGAGGACCTTGGCACGATCAAGGTAGCCCGGGTGGTCAGCGCTGTGGCGGCAGGCCGTGTGATCAACCCCAAAACCGCACGCAGCCAGATCCTGGGGGGCGTGGTCTGGGGGGTGGGCATGGCGCTGCACGAAGCCGCATTGACCGACCACCGGTTGGGCCGCATCATCAATCACAACCTGGCGGAGTACCACATCCCGGTCAATGCAGACTGCGGGGATATCGAAGTGATCTTCGTTGAAGAGCACGATGACATTGTCAACGAACTGGGGTCCAAGGGCGTAGGCGAAATCGGCGTTGTCGGGGTGGCCGCTGCGGTGGCGAACGCGGTCTACCATGCCACAGGCAAGCGTATAAGGGAGTTTCCGATCACGCTCGATAAAGTGCTGTAATCGGACAGGGGCCGAGTCGCCCACCCGCTTTGGGCTATCGTCGACGCGCCACAACCGCTAAGCCATGGCAGGGTTCTTTATCACGCAATAGGTTGCCCTTGACGACCTTTCGCGCACCCTGTCAGCAGGTACAAAAGTAAAAGGAGCTTCCAGTACTCGCGGGGCATCGGAAGAAAACACAGGCTCTCTGTGTGAACACACGAGGTGCATGATCATGGCGAACGATCAAGACAAGGCGGGTCAGCAAGGCGGCGCCGCGCAAACCAACCCTGGTAGTTTTGCAAACGACCGTGAGAAGGCTTCGGAAACCGGCCAGAAAGGCGGTCAAATGCCCGGAGGGAAATCTGAGGATCAACAAACAGGGCAAGGCAGCGGCGGTAACCTTAAGGAAGATAATCCTCAGCGTGCCGGTGGTGGAACCCAACACGGTGGTCAAGGAGGGCATACCTCTGGCAGCAAATCTGACCGGGAGCAAGGTATGGACGAAGGGTCGCAAGCTATTCAGGACGAAGACAGCGGGATGACGGAAGACAACCGCTAAGTCCACCAGGGCGATGGAGAGCCCTGGTTTCTTCACCGTCCGTAATTCAGATGCAGCAGTTCGCCTTGAACAGTTGGCCGTCAGCCTCTGTGTCTAACGATCAACCTCGAATTACACCCTGTCCTAGGCCACCTGCACCGCTTTGCGCCATTGATCCGTGGCCAGGCGCCTGGCTCTATCAACACCCCAGGCCAGAGCTCGAGTCATGGACTCGCCTGGACGAGAATTGAACGCTTCTTCGTGCAATGCCATTCCACAGCCGGCATACACACCGATGAACATTTGCGTCTGACCGGTGCGCGAGAGCCTGACCTGCACATCAATCGTGGTGCCGTCATCGAGCTCCTCGTCATGGGTACGATGATGAAGCACTGGATCCGCCCATTCCCAAAACACATCACCTCGAACACGCATGCCGCCCTCCTACGACTTTAGTCTTATACGGAAACCTCAACATAGCAAAGCTGGGAGGCAGTTCAATGACGTAGTCGGTAGTCATACAGGTAACAGACAGCCGGTCTGATTTTCGATACAAACTTATTTTCCTGTACAACTTTGCAGCCTTGGTCAGGCGGTCAGAGCAGGCAACCGCGTTGCCAAGAGCCCGGCAGCTGCGGAATTCAGCAATTCAGGGGTAAGCTTTTCGCGAAGCACCCACTTACACGCGACAATTTCATGGTCGGCAACGGGCTTCTCATTTTCGTGGAATCGGGTGGTGAAGATGTGATGCACAACTGACCCCACTCTGATTGAACACAAAGAAAGCAGGCCATGCCCTTCAATGGATGTCTCCTCACGTAGCTCTCTTGCCGCAGCTGCATGAGGGCTCTCACCAGGCTCAATCAAACCACCTGGGAAATTCCATTTGCCGCCTTTTTTCCGAACAAGCAGTACCCTGCCGCTTCGAAGGCAGATTATCGTTGCCCTGGATTTGATTCTGCATTTTCGTTTGTCCCGCATGCACACACTCGTATCATCATTACCCATCAACACCCACCCTCTCGCGACACAGAGTAATGGACTTCTTCCCTGAAGACGTTTCCATGCTGCGACTCGTTCAATCACAGGGGCGTATTAGCCATCGGTTCGCCTCAGATCAGCAGAGCCCGGCACTGCATGAGCAGTTGCATACCCGAATTTTGGGGGCCAATGACCCTAGTGAGCTCAAGTGCAAGTTGCTGGCAAATCGGGGAATCTCGGTAGCCGCCGGTCGGTGGATGGCCCAGACAGGACCAGTCTGCCCGTTCTCAAGCATCGCCATTGAAGCTGTTGTTTTGAACTTTGCATGGCCTGGAAGCTTCCCCTGCATACCCCCACGATTTTTGTGATGCAGGAGCTAGGAGCATGAGAGCACTGACCTACCACGGAGCAAACGACGTCAGGGTCGACAACGTCCCTGATCCCATCATCGAGCGAGAAGACGACATCATCCTCAAGGTGACTGCCACCGCCATTTGCGGCTCCGATTTGCACCTCGACCGAGGCAAAATTCCAGAGCCCGAAGCGGGTGATATCTTTGGCCACGAGTTCATGTACGCGGGCTTCATTCACGGGTTCATGTTCGGCGACGCGTTCGATAAGGGCCTTACCTTCAAGATGGGCCAGACCCATGTCCAGAAATACCTGCCTGAACTGCTGGAACACATCGAAGCAGGCCGTCTACAACCGGAATTGATCGTCACTCACCGCCTCGCCCTCGAAGAAGCAGCCATGGGCTACAAGGTGTTCGATCAGAAGCAGGACAACTGCCGCAAGGTCATCCTCGTGCCAGGCGCTGCACCCGGCACCTTGGGCCCTGACTACGTATAGAGGAGGTGAAGTCATGAACGGTCTTGCCAGCTACTTCTGGATTGCCGTGGCGGCAATCCTCTTGCTCATCGATCTGTGGGCCATCGTCAGCGTCTTCAGAAGCGACAAGTCAGATGCAGTCAAAGCGGCCTGGGCCCTGCTGATCCTCGCGCTGCCGGTAGTCGGCCTGGGAATCTGGGGCGTTGCTGGCCCGCGCGGCATCAAGCGAGGTACAGGGCCCACCTCCGACGAGCACAGCAAAGGCTGACATCTGCCAGCTGCATTTACAGGGGTTTTCAACATGATCGATCAAGCGACAGGCATGAAATCCGGCGAACGCTATCGCGTGCAAAACGTGGAGCGCGCTCATCAGTTTCCAGGCTTCTTCCAGGACGGGAAGTATTATCTCGGCCCTGAACTTCTCACCGCCGTGGGCTGGCTTGAAGGTACACGCTTCATCTATGACAGCCTGGATGCCGCAGGTGAACCCGTTTTTCCAAACCGGGAGGCAGGCACGGTCGAAGGGCTGACATTGACCCTGGTCGATGGCACTTCCCTTGAGCTCTTACGGATCGAGGCCAGCGACACCATTGTCCCAGTTGCCCCCGGTGCATCGGGTACGGAACGAGAAGCGCCTGACAGTGGCGCCTGGATAAATCGCAGTCCCAAGGCCGAAGACTCATCGGGAAACCTCTTTGAGCCTCCGAATGGCAAGAGGGATATCGACGGAGGCTGGAGGAAGTCAAAACACAAAACGCCGCTGCTGATCGGTGCAGCGGCGTTGGGAGTCCTTGTGGGTTTCACACTCACACATTCACGACGCAGAGATGGCTAGAGGCGGTCTGCGTAACGAGGGCAGCGGGCGCGCCTGAGGGGATGCCAGCCATCTTAATCATTGAACCGTTTCTTTCTGCGTGTACTCAACCTCGAGCAAGTGCTTGATTCAATCCGTGATGAGGAACGCCATGAACGCTATCGACTTACTGATCCAGGACCACAAGCTCGTGAAGAAGCTGCTCGAAGAGCTGTCGACCACTACCGAGCGTGCCGTAAAGAAACGGGCCGAGTTACTCCACAGGATCGAGCAGGAGTTGCAGATCCACACCGCGCTCGAGGAAGAAATACTCTACCCGGCCATCAAGCAAGCGGGTGGCAAGGAAGAAGCGAAGATGTACTACGAGGCCAAGGAAGAACACCGCACTGTCGACGCTCTCGTTCTGCCCGACCTCCTGCATACCGAAACCGGCACCGTCGAATTCGCCGGGCGGGTCAAGGTCATGAAAGAGTTGCTGGAGCATCACATCGAGGAAGAGGAAGGCGAACTGTTCCCCACCGCGAAGAAGCTGCTCAGCAAGGACACCCTCGAGGAGCTTGGGCAAGCCATGGAAATGCAGAAAAAGATGCTCAAGGGCGAGCAGCGAGCGGCGTAGTCAAGCGATCACCTGCCAGCGCTCAGCGCGTGGCAGGTGATCGGCTTCAGATACCCCATCATCAGTCGGAAGGTGTCATGGAATACTGGATTGGGTTACTTGAATGGCCTGCGATGTTGATGACTGTGCTGGCAGCGTGGTGCATCGGTTCGCGCCGTCCGGGGCGGAGGAAGGCAGGTTTCTGTTGTTTTATCGCAAGCAACGTGTTGTGGGCCGTCTGGGGCTGGCAAGCTGAAGCCTGGGCATTGATCATCCTGCAATTCTGCCTCTGTGCCATGAACCTGCGAGGCTGGCGAAAAAATACGCAACTGGAAGCGACGGCGTGACCAGCTCATGCCAGGGGCAGGGATACGCGGAAGGTGGTGCCCGATGACGAGTTGGATGCCACGTCGATAGCCCCCCCATGCCGGGCCACGATCTCGCCGACGATGAACAGGCCAAGACCCAGCCCACCGGATGCCTCGTGATGTTCCGACGCCAATCGGGAGTACCTGGCCTGAGGGTTGAATAGATGAGGCACAACATCCGGCGCAATGGGTTTGCCCCAGTTATGTACGCTGAACTCGACTGCCTCAGGGCGTTGGGTCAGTGTTACGGTGATGGGCCTGGCATGATCACCGTGGTGAAACGCATTGGCTATCAGGTTGGAAAACACCTGCCCCATCCGGGTGACGTCAAACTGGCCAAATGCTTGCTGGCCGCCCTTCAGGACAACTGTGATCTCAGGGCGGGAAATGCGAAGCTCGTCCACAAGCGTATGGCACACCTGGGAAAGGTCGACAGGTTCTTTCTGGATGGGTATGCCAGTCCCCAGGTTCGCTTTGGCGAGATCGAGTAGATCAGTCACGATTTGCCTGGATCGTGTCACACTGGCCGCAATCTGGTCTGCAATTTTTCGGTCGCGCTCGTTCAGCTGACCTTTACGGCTCAACATCTCGGCGCCCAGAAGGGCTGCCGTCATCGGCGTTCGTAGATCATGCCCAAGTACACCCAGTACCAGTTTCCGTGTTGTCTCCACCGCGATGCCGTACGAGGTGATGGATTCGCTCAAGGCTTGATCAATGGCCTCGTTGAAACGAACCATATCATCGATAGCATGGGGTTCATCAGCCCTCTGCTGCGCAAACCAAAGACGCAGCGCACGATACTCTGCGACCACTTGATCAAGCGTGAACCCGGCACTCAGCCGGGTAACAGCATGGGCCTGAGCGGCTGTTTCGACCGAGCTCGTTGCCTGCATGCCTCGAGACTTCTCAAACTGCTGGCGGGCTGTCTGTGAGGATGCCATGTCCAGTGCAACGGTTCGCAACATGGCTTCAGCGTGGTTACGCAGGCCTGCAGCATCAAGATCCGGCATAGGGGTCTCGACGGTGCGAGCAAAATCCTCAAAAGCCTCGAGAATGAGCTCGATGTGCTGTGTAATGAACGCATAGAGCCGCACGTCGGGTCCTCGGTGTAATCGCAAGCATCATGGGTGAATGATCAGCATAGACGACGCTGATGACTGAAGATGAACGCGATGAGGTGAAGTGCGTGTAACTTTCCCGATGTGTGCCCAGAGGCCTTTCCAATCCGCCCGTTCCAGCGGGCATCTGCGCTGGCAGCTAGCGCTGCTGGCGACGCCCGCTCAACTGGATCCAGACCGGTGCATGATCACTGGCCTTGGCTTCGTTGCGCACCCAGGCATCCACACCCGCCCGCTTCAGATAAGGGCTGAGACTGGGGTTGAGCAGCAGATGATCAATGCGCAGCCCGGCATTGCGCGCCCAATGATTGCGAAAATAGTCCCAGAACGTGTAGATGCGCTGCTCGGGATACAGGTGACGAACAGCATCGACCCAGCCCTGCGCCAGCAATTGTTGGAAACACGCCCGCGATTCAGGTTGCAGCAGCGCGTCCTTGAGCCATGAGCGCGGGTTATAGATGTCCAGATCGGTCGGCACAACATTGAAATCGCCCGCCAACACCGCAGGGTGGCTGCTGCCCTGCAGTGTTTGGGCATGCTTGATCAGGCACTCGAACCAGCGCAGTTTGTAATCAAACTTGGGGCCAGGTTGCGGGTTGCCATTGGGCATGTAAAGGCAGCTAACCAATACACCGTGCACCGCAGCCTCCAGATAGCGGCTCTGCTGATCGTCCTGCATGCCGGGCAGCCCGCGACGTACCTCCAGCGGCTCGCTATCGCGCGCCAGGATCGCCACGCCATTCCAGGAGGGTTGCCCCTGATACAGGCAGCCATAACCTGCCGCTTCGATGGCCTGGCGCGGAAACTGCTGATCGGCCGCCTTCAGCTCCTGCAAGCAGGCAATGTCCGGTTGCTCCCGCTCCAGCCAGGCCAAGAGCGCGGGCAGGCGGCTGCGGATGCCATTGATATTGAAGGTGGCGATCTTCAGCGCTTTCATGCGTCAGGGTCGCTCACGTGAGCCTGTACGGCATCCTCCATTGCCCGTATATGTGCCTCGTCGGCCAGTGCCTTCAGCGCCAACCAGTCATCCCAGTCAATCGCGCCGTCGTCCCGCAGCGCCTCGGCGGTGCGAACCAGTTCGTGGTGGTAGGCATCCGGCGATTCGCGCCGGTAGCTGATGTCGTCGTACTGCGCGTACCAGGCTTCAAGTTCAGGAATGCTGCGTTCGATGCTCATGACGGCCGCCTCGTTCTATCCCTGCTAGTGAGAGCCCAGGCCCCGCGCAATTGTTCAACTGCAACGGTCAGCCGGTCAGCCTCCCTACCGCTGAAGCAGTGCATTGGAACTTCTCACCCCTTCCGAGACGTCCCACATCCACACCTGGCGAAAACGGAGATAGAACGATGAGTGCAAAACTGAGTGGCAAGCGCGTAGCCTTTTTGGTCACCGATGGCTTCGAACAAGTGGAGTTGACCGGACCGCGTGAAGCCTTGGAGAAAAACGGGGCCGTGATCGACATCCTGAGTGACAAGGAAGGCACTGTCCGCGGCTGGAACCATGACAAGCCGGCCGACGAGTTTGCGGTGGACGCGACGTTCGACAGCGCCCACCTCGACCTTTACGATGCCATTGTGCTACCGGGTGGGGTACAGAATTCCGACACCATCCGCCTGATACCTGGCGCCCAGAAACTGGTGAAAAGCCACAACTCGGCCAGCAAGCCGCTGGCGGTGATCTGCCACGGCGCCTGGCTGCTGGTGTCGAGTGGACTGGCCAAGGGCAAACGGATGACCAGTTACCAGACATTGCAGGATGATATCCGCAATGCAGGTGGTGACTGGGTCGATGAAGAGGTAGTGGTGGACGGCAACCTGATCACTAGCCGCAAGCCGGATGATATCCCCGCCTTCAGCGAGCAATTGATCAGGGCCCTTGCTGGCTAGCTGCCCGACCCGTGAACTGGCAAATACCTGGTTTGCCAGTTCAACACGCCAGCGCCGTTTGCATGCAATCACCTGACGGTTGCTGCAACGGTTTGCAAAACCGGCCCACCACCTTACAATCGCGATTAATTCCCATATGCATCTGATTAGCGGAAAGGTGAAGTGCCCATCGACGCCCCACTGCAACCCATCGACAGCCTGTATCGCGACCACCACGGCTGGCTGCAAGGCTGGCTGCGCCACCGCCTGGGTGATCGCGAGCGGGCGGCGGACATCGCTCAGGACACTTTCCTGCGCCTGCTGGTAACCCGCCGCCTGCCGGAACAGCGCGACGGCCGTCGATTCCTGGTGCAGATCGCCCGCAATCTGGTCATAGACCAGTGGCGTCGCCAGCGTATCCACCAAGCGTATCTGGAGAGCATCGCCGCCCTGCCCGAGCCAGAAACGCCGTCACTGGAAACCCGCGCAATCGTGATCGAAACCCTGATGCAGATCGACGCCATGCTCGACAAGATGCCTGCAAAGGTACGCGAGGCATTCCTGCTGTCGCAATTTGAAGGGCTGACCTACACACAGATCGCAGCGCGGCTGGACGTCAGCGTCAGCTCGGTGCAAAAGTACATGCTCCGCGCCATCACTGCCTGCTATCAGGTCCTGTACGCTGAATGAAGAACGTCAGCGAAGCCCCCCTCTCCCCCGCAATCGTCGAGCAGGCCAGCCATTGGCTCATGCTGCAATGGAGCGGTGAGTTCGAAGCGGCGCAACAGCAGCGCTTTCTTGAATGGCGCGCCGCGGACCCGGAGCACGATCGCGCATGGCGACGCCTGGAGCGCCTGCAAAGTACCCTGAGCGGTGTCCCAGCGGATACAGCACTAGGGGTGCTGCGCGAGCTGCCCGATGCACGTCGTCGGCAGGCGCTCAAGCTGCTCGGCACGCTGCTGTTGGCCGGCGGGAGCGGCTATCTGGTCCATTCACAATCCCCTTGGCGCGAAGCCACGGCAGACCTGCGCAGCGGCACTGGCGAACGCTTGCAACGCTCGCTGGACGATGGCAGCCAACTTAGCCTGAACAGCGGCACTGCGGTTGATATCCGGTACAACGCGTCGGAACGGCGCATTTGCCTGCTCGCTGGGGAGTTGTTGCTTGAAAGTGGTCATGACCCGGCGCATCGCCCGCTGATCGTTGAAACTGCAGCGGGAGAAATCCAGGCGTTGGGCACACGCTTTTCCGTGTACCAGCGTGAGGATGGCAGCCACGTCGAGCTGTTTGAAGGCGAGCTGGAGCTGCGTCCGCGGCAGTCGCCCGCCAGCCGCCTTCACGCAGGACAAAGTCGCTGGTTTTCCGCCAATCGCCTCGGCGACCTCGGGCCAGCCAACCTCAACACCATCGCCTGGCTAGACGGCCGCTTGATCGCCGAGCGCATGCCGCTGGGGCACTTCGTCGCCGAGCTGGCTCGCCATCGTCCCGGTGTGCTTCGCTGCGACCCCGCTGTAGCGCAGTTGCCACTGACGGGGGTGTTTCCCTTGGCAGACACCGACCGCGTGCTGATGGCAGTTCAGCAGTCGCTGCCCGTAAAAATACAGAGATTGACGCGCTTCTGGGTCAATGTCAGCCCGGCTTAGAAACGCACAAGACTGCTGGCCGTTTGCTGCCAGCCTGGAATGGCAAAAAAGAGTTTGTGCGGTGTTGTCGTTTTGGTCGAGTTGTACGGGATACCTCTTGAAACCCATCAACAAGCCTTCTCAAGAGGATCGTTCAGAGTGTCGCACCTGCCCACGCCAACCCGTTCACGGCTGACCCGCCACATCCTGCTTGCCAGCTTGCTCGGCGGCGCCCCTTTATTGCTTGCCATGCCTGCCGCACTGGCCTACGCAAGTGAACAGACACGCCATTACGCCATCCCGGCTGGGGGCCTTGATCAGGCGCTGAACCGTTTCGCAAGCCAGTCCGGCATCTTGCTGTCCGCAGACGCACAATTGACCGCTGGCAAGCATACCCCGGGGCTCAGCGGCACCTACTCGGTGAGCGATGGCCTCGCCCAGTTGCTGACCGGCACCGGCCTGCGCGTGCTCAAGGGTGAGGACAGCTACATCATAGAAGTGGCAGCGGACAGCGAAGGTGCCCTGGAACTGGGGGCGACTACCGTAACCGGCGCACTGCTGTCTGGCACCACCGAAGGCACAGGTTCGTACACCTCACGTTCAGCGCAGACGGCGACCAAACTGCCATTGTCCCTGCGCGAGACGCCACAATCGGTCACGGTCATCACGCGCCAACGCATCGAGGACCAGAACCTCGCCAACCTCAACGAGGTGGTGCAGAACACTCCTGGGCTCACCCTGCGCCGGACTGGCCCCGAACGATCCTCGTACTACGCCCGGGGGTTTTCCCTCGATAACATCATGTACGACGGCCTGCCCACCAGCCTGGACAGCTCACAAGTATCCCAGGACCTGCTGTCGGCCGACATGGCCATGTATGACCGGGTCGAAGTCGTGCGCGGTGCCACCGGCCTGATGCAGGGTGCGGGCAACCCTGCGGCGTCGATCAACCTGATCCGCAAGCGGCCGACGCGCGAGTTCCAGGCCAGCATCGAAGGCAGCATGGGCAGTTGGGACCGTTACCGCACCGAGGTCGATGTCTCCGGCGCGCTCAACGACAGCGGAACCGTTCGCGGCAGAATGGTGACGGCATATCAGACCGGCAACAGCTACCGAGACACACTGGAAAACGAACGCAACCTGTTCTACGGCATCCTGGAGGCCGACCTGGACGACAGCACCACCTTGACCCTGAGTGCATCGCGCCAGCAAGACAACAACAATGGCAACGGCTGGACCGGCCTGCCGGTGGGCTTTGACGGCAGCGACCTGCATTTGTCACGCTCTACTTCGCTGAGCAGCGACTGGGAGTATTGGGACAAGACCAGCGCCTCTGCCTACGCGGCACTGGACCACATTCTGGACAATGGCTGGAAGCTCAACCTCTCGGCCACCAAAACCTGGGCCGACCTCGACATGCTGGGCACCTATCTGGTCGCTAACACCACCACCCAGGCCTATAACCAGTTCGTCGGCGCGGGGCACTATCGGGAAACCCAGAACAGCTTCGACGCCTATGCCAGCGGCCCGTTTCGCCTGATGGACCGAGACCACGAACTGGTGGTCGGCGCCAGCCACCGGCGGGTGGTGTTCAACGGTGATGTGCCCTACAACATCTTGCTGAACAGCAACATCGACCTCTACAACTGGGATGCTGGCGCCACACCAAAACCGCCGAGCCAGGACAAGTACGGCTGGCAGAACACCAACGCCAAGCTCAACAGCGTTTATGCCACCACACGCCTGAGCCTGGCCGACCCGCTGAAGCTGATCCTGGGCAGCCGCCTGGACTGGTACGACAACACCACCACCTCCCCCTACAAAAGCACCGCCCCGAGCGAGCTGAAAGTCACCCGGCATGTCACCAAGTACGCCGGCCTGATCTATGACATCGACGAGCATCACAGCGTGTATGTGAGCTACACCGATATCTTCAAACCCCAGAACTACAAGGATGCTTCCGAAAACATCATTGCGCCGATCACCGGAAAAAACCATGAACTGGGCATCAAGGGTGAATACTTCGACGGGGCACTGAACGCATCGGCTGCCCTCTTCCAGATCGACCAGGAAAACCGTGCGAAATCGTTTACCGACGGTTGCCCTACTGCCCCGACTACCCCGTGCTACGAGGCGGCAGGCAAAGTGCGCAGCAAGGGCATAGAGCTGGAGGTACAGGGCCAATTGACGCCTGATTGGCAACTGGCTGCCGGTTATACTTTTGCCGAGGCCAAGTATGTCAAGGATACCAAGAAAGAAAACGAGGGCCGTCTGTTCGACACCGACATACCCCGCCATCTGTTCAAGATGAGCACGTCCTACACACTGCCGGGTCAATACAACCAGTGGCGTGTCGGAGCCTCCCTTTATCACCAGAATCGAATCTACAACAAGAACACCACCTTCATGATCGAGCAGGATGGCTACACCTTGGTGGACTTCATGTTGGGGTTCAAGCCGACCGAACACATCGATGCGCGCGTCAACCTTAACAACGCGTTCGACAAGAAGTACTACAACGCCCTCAGCAACTCTGTCGCGGTGCCGAGCAACGTTTACGGTGAGCCACGCAACCTGATGCTGTCGCTGAAGTACACATTCTGATAGCTGTGCTGCCCCCGGCTCTTGAACAGCCGGGGCAACAGATGGATGCCATGTGCGGCAGACATGCGTCCACGGTAGCTTGGCTCACGGTTTCTTTTCCACGTCCCTTGGTGCTTTCGCGGGGCCTTGGGGGTCCACTTGAGGGTCGTCCAGATCAGGGGAGTCCGGGTCGAAACCCAAGTCCTGATCAGTTGTTGCATGATCGGAAGAATGGGGGCCTTTCTGCCGCTGATCGTCGGGTTTGTTCATCATCTAGTCTCCGAAGTGTGAGAAATGTGGTTTGTTCACCGTCACGGCCTTGCCCTGTCTGAACAATGTCGTGGCTTGATCTTGAACACGTCAATGGGAGTCCTCCCTGCCTGGCCCCGCTTCGTCGTGCTCCCCCAGTTGCTGGTATCGCTTACGAAGCGCATGGAGTTCAGCTGGCCCCATATCTTCAAGGTCGAGCAACGCCTTGTGCGCCCGTTGGGTAGTGCGCAACAGTTCGTCAAGTTTGATGTGCAACTCGTCGCTATCACGGTTTTGGGTATTCTGGATCAGGAACACCATCAGGAACGTGATGATCGTGGTCGATGTATTGATGACCAACTGCCAGGTGTCGTTGAAATGAAACAAGGGCCCGCTTACGCCCCAGGCAATGATCAGCATAAAGGCAATAACGAACGTCAACGGCCGCCCGCTATGGTTGGCTAGCCATTGTGCAAACCGATCAAACTTCATGGCTGAGCCTCCTTCATGGTGTACCTCAGTGGAACCCAGGCATCCGGTGGAGGATTGCAACACCGGTAAAGTTCCCTTTTGCATGGCCATCCACTCGTCAATCGCACTGAACAATCCGGTCCCGGTTCCTGTCGCTACTGTTACATACAGGAGCGCAGGGACTTATGGTGAGCGAGATCCGCATCGGAATTTCCGGTTGGCGCTATGGCCCATGGCGCAAGGACTTCTACCCCGAGGGGCTGCGCCAGGACGACGAGCTGGCGTTTGCCTCGCGGGCAGTCAACAGCATCGAAATCAACGGTTCGTTCTACGCACTGCAAACGCCCGAGCGCTATGCCAAGTGGCGTGACGAGACACCGGAGGGGTTCGTGTTCTCTGTCAAGGCGCCGCGCTACATCACCCACGTACGCAGGCTGCGCGAAATCGACGAGGCGCTTGCCAACTTCTTCGCGTCGGGCCCCTTGCTGCTGGGTGACAAGCTGGGCCCCTTCCTGTGGCAGTTTCCCCCGAATCTGAAGTTCGACGCGCAGCGCTTCAGCGACTTTCTGGCCAAGCTGCCACGCGACCGCAAAGCCGCCCGCAGCCTTGCGCACCACGCCGCCGAACGCCTGCAAGGCAACGGCGGCACGGCCGTGCCGGGTAATGCGCGCTTGCGCCACGCCGTGGAAATCCGCCACCCCAGCTTCCTCTGCGACACCTTCATCGACCTGCTACGCAAGCACAAGGTTGCCCTGGTGGTCGCCGACAGCGCCGGCAAATGGCCCTATGTCGAAGAGGTCACGGCCGAGTTCGTGTACCTGCGCCTGCATGGCGATGTCGAACTGTACAGCAGCGGCTACACGGCCAGGGCGCTGCGCCGCTGGCGCCTGCGCATCCAGGCCTGGGCTGCGGGCAGCCAGCCTGAGGATGCTCAGCGTGTGGTGCGCCGCGCTCCGGCAAAACGCACCTCCCGTGACGTCTACTGCTACTTCGACAACGACCAGAAAGTCCACGCCCCCTACGATGCCCGCCGCCTGCTGGACAAGCTAGGCCTTGACGGCGAGTTGGTGACCGAACCAGGCGTCGAGCCGCAGGAGCCGCTATGAACCCGACACTGCCCGCCCCCCGCTGCATCATCGACAAGGTCACCGCCGTACATCGCCTGACGGTACTGACCCTCAACGTGCACAAAGGCTTCACCCTGTTCAACCGCCGCTTCATTTTGCCGGAGCTGCGCGAGGCGGTACGCTCGACCGGCGCCGACCTGGTGTTTCTCCAGGAGGTGCACGGCACTCATCACCATCATGCCGAGCGCCATCCCAAGTGGCCACAGACACCCCAGTACGAATTCCTCGCCGACAGCATGTGGCCGCAGTTCGCCTATGGCCGCAATGCGGTCTACCCCCATGGCGACCATGGCAACGCCCTGCTGTCCAAGTTCCCCATCCGTGCCCATGACAACCTGGATGTTTCGGTCCATGGCAACGAAGAACGGGGCCTGCTGCATTGCCAGCTGGAAGTGCCGGGCCATGAACAGGTGCACACCGTCTGCGTACACCTGGGCCTGCGTGAGGAGCATCGTCAGCGTCAGGTCGGCCTGCTGCTGACATTGCTGGACAGCCTGCCGCCGGATGAGCCGGTCATCGTCGCCGGCGACTTCAACGATTGGCGCCTGAAAGCAGATGCGCGGCTGTCGGGCCACCTGGTGGAAGCTTTCGGCAAGCCGGCACGCAGCTTTCCCGCGCGCTTGCCGATGCTGCGGCTGGACCGCATCTACCTGCGTAACGCACAAGCTTGCGAAGCACGGGTGTTGTCCAGATACCCATGGTCCCACCTCTCCGACCATGCCCCGCTGGTGGCGCAGGTGACGCTATGAAACTGAATTGGTGCGACGGCAACCGCGTCGAGTTGCTGATAAACGGCGAGCAGTATTACCCCCGCGTATTCGAGGCCATGGCCCAGGCACGCGAGGAAATCCTCCTGGAAACTTTCATCATTTACGACGACAAGGTCGGTCAACCCTTGCGCCACGCCCTGATCGATGCCGCGCGGCGCGGGGTGCGGGTCGAGGTGGCGGTGGACGGCTACGGCACCGCCGACCTGCCTGACGATTTCATCTCGTCGATGACCGAGGCCGGGGTGCGTTTCCATTCCTTCGATCCGCAACCACGGCTGGTGGGCATGCGCACCAACCTGTTTCGCCGCTTGCACCGCAAGATCCTGGTGATCGACGGGCAACGCGCCTTCATTGGCGGCATCAATTACAGTGCCGACCACCTGGATGACTTCGGCCCACAGGCCAAGCAGGACTACGCCGTGGAGGTCGTCGGCCCGGTGGTGGCCCAGGTGCATGCTTCTTCCTGCCGCATGCTCGCACCGGTGCTGGATGCCGCCAGCAGGGTTCAGCCGGGCGGCATCGCTTCAGGCCCGACGAGCGCCGTGCTGGTGGAGCGCGACAACCAGCGCCATCGCAACGATATCGAAGCCTGCTACCTGCAGGTTTTCCGTGAAGCAAGGCATCGTATCGTCGTGGCCAACGCCTACTTCTTCCCGGGCTACCGCTTGCTGCGCGAACTGCGCAACGCCGCCCGGCGCGGGGTCGAGGTGACGCTGATCCTCCAGGGGCAACCGGACATGCGCTGGGTACGCGCGCTCTCGCGGCTGCTCTACAACTACCTGTCGCGCGACGACGTGCGCATCCATGAGTACTGCCAGCGGCCGCTCCATGGCAAGGTTGCGTTGGTGGACAATGACTGGTCCACCGTAGGCTCAAGCAACCTCGACCCCCTGAGCCTGTCGTTCAACCTTGAGGCCAACCTGCTGATTCGCGACCCCGCGTTCAACGAACACCTGTACCAGCACTTGACCGAACTGAGCCGGGAGCACTGCAAGACCGTGACGCTGGAGCGCATGGTGCGCGGCTACTGGTGGCGTGCCCCGCTGATCTTTCTGGGCTTCCACATCACGCGCTATTTCCCGCGGATCGCCGGCTGGTTTCCGGCGCACCGGCAGCGCCTGCAGTCGCTGCAAGGCGACGGCGAGGCCCCGGCCGACTACCACGGGGGCAAGACATGATGGCCACTTCACGCTGGAAGACCTGGGGCAAGCGCTTGCTGACCGTGCTGTTCCTGGTGTTGATACCGGTACTGCTGTTCACCCTGGCACGTAACCTGGACTGGAACGAAGTCCGCCAGTCGCTGCTGGCGTACCGGCCCTCGACCCTGGCCTTGGGGTTGCTGCTGGCCCTGTGCAGCTACCTGGTATTCGCCAGCTACGACCTGCTCGCCCGCGCCTACACAGGCCACCACCTGCCGGCCCGACAGGTACTGCCGGTAGCGTTCGTCTGCTATGCGTTCAACCTCAACTTCACCACCTGGGTCGGTGGCGTTGCCCTGCGTTATCGCCTGTACAGCCGGCTGGGCCTGGATACCCCAACCATCACCCGCATCATCACCTTGGGGCTGTTGACCAACTGGATGGGCTACCTGCTGCTGGCCGGTACGGTATTCGCCCTGGGCTTTGTGAAACTGCCGGAAAGCTGGGCGGTGGGTGCCAGCGGCCTGCGCCTGATCGGCGTATTGATGGTGGCGGTAGCGTTGGCATACCTGTGCGCCTGTGCCTTCGCCACGCGGCGCACGTGGGCGCTGCGCGGGCACGAAGTCACTCTGCCGAGCCTGCGTATGGCCCTCTGCCAGGTGGCGCTGGGCGCAAGCAACTGGGCGCTGATGGCAGCGCTGATTCACCTGCTGTTGCCCCCTGAGCTGTTCTATCCCTCGGTGCTGGGTGTGTTGCTGATCAGTTGCGTCGCCGGCGTGGTCGCTCACATTCCTGCCGGACTCGGCGTACTGGAAGCCGTATTCCTGGCGCTGCTCCACGGCCAGCTAGGCCAAGGCACCCTGGTGGCCGCACTGCTCGGCTATCGGACGTTGTACTACCTGATCCCGCTGCTAATGGCGGTGGTGACCTACCTGATCCTCGAAAAGCGTGCCAAGGCCTTGCGCAGACAGGCCGGGGCAGCCCTCGACAAGCGCTGACGGGCCCTGGTGCCCGGGAGGTATATCATGCGATTCGCTCTGTACATGGCAATGCTGGGCACCCTGAGCAGCGGGCAGGTGCTGGCCGAAGGTTGCGACGTGGTCACCCGCTCATCCAGCGAGGCGGTCAAACCGGTGCAGCAACACACCTGTTACAGCTACGGCAACATGCCCGCTGAGGCGATTGCCTGGTCGTGCAGCAACGAAAGCAAGGAAATGTTGAACAGCCAGAAGCGTCGGGTGGAGCGTTGCCCCGACGGCAGCGTTGGCAGCTGCATCGCGCCTCTGACGCAGGAGACGCTGGCCAACCCCGATGCCGCTGGGCGTGATGAGCCTGCCACCCGCCCTGCACTACCCAAGGATGCGCGGATCATCACCTACTACTACGACACCCCTGGCTTGGGCCAGGCACGTAGCGATTGCGAACGCAACAACGGTGTCTGGCAGACCCATTGAGGGCGTAACTCAAACCAGATGCGTGACGGGTGAGTTTCCACATGATCTGAACAACGTCCTGTCGCTCTCCCGTCTCACATCTGTCAGCCACTGGGCCTCATGGCGAAATCGGATCGCTCGCCGGGAATGTTTCATCCAGTGCATTATCGACATTGGATTCTTTCGACTCAGCCAACTCACCACACTTGCAGTCGCTCATACGACAGGGCTCGCCGTTGCGATGGCCCTTCGCACAGGCTTCGCAGCAATAGGCCTTGCCATCCTGGACCACAGCATTGGCATCCACTGTGCAAGAACAATGGGTGCAGGAACAGCGTTGCTCGTTCATCTCGGCTCTCTCCCTTCGTCATCGGGTACCACGTCATCGGTCCACAGCTCGCCGTCCAGCGGCGCGGAGCGAGCCAGTTCGGCCTCGTCCAGGCCGAACCCACCACCGATCTCGTGGGCCTGCACCTGGCGCAAGGTCTTGTCCGCCGGGCCGCCGCTGCCAGGCTCATCCGGATCGCGGGCACCGGTCTCATCGAGCAGCGTATCGGGGCTCAGGTCATCGAGGGTGACATTGTCCTCGTGCAGGCTGTCGCTCAGCGCCTCGCCGCCGGTCATCCCGCTTTCGGCGACACGCCGGGGCGGATAATCCTCGGCGATCTCCCGCGCCGGTCGCTCGTCGCCGACACGCCCCTGGCGTTCATCGCGGCGTTCGCTGAAATCCAGCTCGTGGACGCTGCCCATGCGGTCCTCGGTGTCGTCGATCTCAATGGGCGGTCTTGGGTCATCGGGTGTGGACATGAACGTTCTCCGTCTGTGGGCTTCACTCGGTCGACCCTCCCCAGCGGCAAATGATTCAGAGTTTCTGCCAGCCCCCACCCCTCGCATTTTTTGAACTCCTCGCGCCACCGCCGCCTCCCAATCCTGAGACCCGCGAACCCTTCCGGAGCCCGTCATGGCCAAACCCCTACAGGAGTACCAGCGCAAGCGCGACTTCAATGCCACGCCCGAGCCGGCTGGTAAACGCGCCCGCCCCCGCTCGGCCCATGCGCTGCAGTACTGCATCCAGAAGCACGATGCCAGCCACCTGCATTACGATTTTCGCCTGGAGCTCGACGGCACCCTCAAGAGCTGGGCCATCCCCAAGGGCCCCTCACTGGATCCCAAGGTCCGGCGCCTGGCAGTGCATGTAGAGGATCATCCGCTGGATTACGCCAACTTCGAAGGAAGCATCCCTGAAGGCCACTACGGCGCCGGCGATGTCATTGTCTGGGACCGGGGTGTGTGGGAGCCCGAGGGCGACCCGCGCGAAGCCTATGCAAAGGGCAAGCTGCGCTTTCGCCTGCAGGGCGAGAAACTGTCAGGGGTCTGGAACCTGTTCCGCACTCACCTGGCCGGCAAGAAAGAGCAGTGGATGCTGGTCAAGTCCCATGATGGGCAGGCACGCAGTGAAACGGACTACAGCATTGTCGAGGCCCTGCCGGACAGCGTGCTGAGCGAGCGCACCCTGCCCCCGCGCAGCCCGGCCAAGGCGACCACCACCAGGCACAAGCGAGCCGGCCGCAAAGCCCTGCCGGA
Source organism: Pseudomonas sp. NMI542_15 (assembly GCF_021283425.1). Taxonomy (NCBI): domain Bacteria; kingdom Pseudomonadati; phylum Pseudomonadota; class Gammaproteobacteria; order Pseudomonadales; family Pseudomonadaceae; genus Pseudomonas; species Pseudomonas sp. NMI542_15. The sequence goes on from NZ_JAJSRO010000002.1 coordinate 42,819, forward strand.
TATACTCCAGCCGCAACTGGCCACGTTGGTCGATTCCCCGCCAAGCGGCGATTGGCGCTACGAAGTCAAGTTCGACGGCTACCGCATCCTGGCGCGTATCGACGGTGACGACATACGCCTGTTTACCCGTAATGGCCACGACTGGAGTGCGAAGATGCCCCGGCAGGTCGAGGCGCTCAAGGCCCTGGGCCTCGACTCGGCATGGCTGGACGGCGAGATGGTAGTGGTCGACGACAACGGCGTGGCCGACTTCCAGGCTTTGCAGAACGCCTTCGACACCGAGCATGACGAGCGCATCACCTACTACCTGTTCGACCTGCCCTGGCTGGGCGGTGAGGACCTGCGAGCACTGACGCTGCAACAGCGCCGTGCAACCCTCGCCCGGTTGCTGGAAGGCCATGCATCGCAGGTACTCAGGTATTCCGCCGATTTTGAGGAGCCCGTCGAGTCACTGCTCGACAGCGCCTGCCGACTGGAACTCGAAGGCTTGATCGGTAAACGTGCCGACAGCCCTTACGTTGGCCGGCGCAGTAGCGACTGGGTCAAGCTCAAGTGCAAGCAGCGCCAGGAATTCGTGATCGTCGGCTACACCGACCCCAAGGGCAGCCGCAACGGCTTCGGCGCCCTGCTGCTGGCCTTGCACGACCACGACAGCGGCCAGCTGCGTTACGCCGGCAAGGTCGGCACGGGCTTCAGCGCGGCCACCCTGGACAGCATTCACGCCCGCCTCAAGCCGTTGCAAACCGACAGATCCCCCTTGCCGAAACCACCTACCGGTGCCGAAGCCCGCGGCGTGCATTGGCTCAGGCCACAGCTGCTGGCAGAGGTCGCCTATGCCCAGATGACCCGCGAAGGCATCGTGCGTCACTCGGTGTTCCACGGCCTGCGTGACGATAAACCTGCCACCGCCATCGACCTGGAGCGAGCAATGCCCACCAAGCGCGCAGCACAGACAGAACCCGAGAACCTGGGCACCCTGCGCCTGACCCACCCCGACCGCGTGGTCGACGCAACCACGGGCACCACCAAGCGCGAGGTCGCCCAGTACTACGCTCAGGTCGCCGACTGGCTGCTGCCCCAGCTCAAGGACCGACCTGTAGCCCTCGTCCGCGCCCCGGATGGTCTGAGCGGCGAACTGTTCTTTCAGTAAAACGCCGGCCAGCTGCATATTCCCAAGGTGCTCAGCTACAACAAGGCCCAGGCCGGCCAGGCGGCCATGGTGCTCAACGGCGCCGAAAGCCTGCTGGGCGCGGTGCAGATGAACACGCTTGAACTGCACACCTGGAATGCCACCACCAAGGATTTCGATAAACCCGACCGCTTTGTCCTCGACCTGGACCCTGACCCGGCGCTGCCGTGGAAAGCCATGCTCGAGGCCACCCAGCTGACCCTTACCCTGCTCGACGAACTGGGCCTGAAGGTGTTTCTCAAGACCAGCGGCGGCAAGGGCATGCACCTCGTCGTACCCTTGACCCGACGCGCTGGCTGGGACGAGGTGAAGGACTTCAGCCATGCCCTGGTCAATCACATGGCCGGGCTGTTCCCTGATCGTCTCAGCGCCGTGTCCGGGCCGAAGAACCGGGTCGGGCGGATCTTTATCGACTACCTGCGTAACGGCAAGGGTGCCACCACCGTCGCCGCCTACTCGCTGCGGGCCCGCGAGGGCCTGCCGGTGTCGGTGCCGATCTGGCGTGAGGACCTGAGCCAGCTCAAGGGTGCCAACCAGTGGAACATCGGCAACCTTCACACGCGGCTTGCACAGGTCGAAGACCCGTGGGCCGAAATGGGCAAGACACGCCAGTCGATCACGTTGCGTATGCGCAAGCAGTTGGGAATTGCATGATGGAACTGACCCACTTCGATTCGTTGTTACACCGTTTTGCTCACCGTTCGCAGGCCATCGAACGCGACGCTTCGCTAATAGAACTGATGCAGGCCTTGCAGGGCGACCGGCTCGACGTACTCCCGTTGCCCGGCCAGGGCTGCACGCTCGAACGCTGGCGCGTCCTGGCGCGGGTCGCCGGTTACGATCTAAGCCTGGCCAAACTCTATGAAGGCCATACCGACGCCTTGGCAATCCTCGCCGAATGCGGCGCCGCCCAGCATGCCTTCAACGGCATTTGGGGCGTGTGGGCCGCCGAGCCGCCAGATGCCCGGGCATACATTGTCGAGCGGGACGGTGAACGCGTGCGCCTGCAAGGCCGCAAGGCTTGGTGTTCGGGCGCGTTGCAGGTCGACCGTGCCCTGCTGACGGCCTGGGAAGACGACCAGCCTCAGTTGGTGGCCATCGAATTGCCTCATCCCAGCCAGCGCATCTTGGCCGAACATTGGCAGGCCGTAGGCATGGCCGCCACCCGCAGCGTTGTGATCGAATTCGACGACTCGCCAGGGCTGGCCATCGGTTCGCCCGGCCAGTACCTGTCCCGTCCTGGCTTCTGGCAAGGCGGCGCGGGTATCGCCGCTTGCTGGTATGGCGCCGCCGAGGCACTGGCCGGGTACCTTCACGAACAGTGCCGCAAACCCCGGCGCGACCCGCATGCCGATGCGCATCTGGGCGCAGTCGATGCAGCCTTGTACGGTGCCCGTGCCGCCCTTCGCGAATGCGCCACCTGGATCGACCTTCACCCTCAGGATGACGCCAGCTTCGAGGTGCGGCGCACCCGCGCCCAGGTCGAGCAGGCGGTCGAGCAGGTCATTCAGCATGCCGGCCGGGCGCTCGGTGCCACGCCGTTCTGTTGCAGCAGCCATTTCGCCCGGCTCAGTGCCGACCTGCCGGTATACATACGCCAGAGCCACGCCGAACGCGACCTGGCCGAGTTGGGCCGGCAACTGACCGGCCTGCCGGCGGGAGCATGGCAACTATGAGCCAGAACTTGATACAGGCCGCGCAAGGCACACCGTGGAGCGCCTGGCAGCATTCTGCTCAGTTGGCCCGCGCCAGCTGGACGCTGCCCGAGCAGTTGTGCCCACCCGGGAGGCGCCTGGTGCTGCTGGCTCCGCACCCGGACGACGAAATCCTCATGGCCGGCGGGCTGCTGGCCAGCTTCCAGGGACGAGAACAGGACGTGCTGCTTCTTTCTGCCACCAATGGCGAGGGCAGCCACCCGCATTCCTCACAATGGCCAGAGCGCCGCCTGCGCCATCAGCGCCCACTGGAAAGCCGCCATGCCCTGCAACTGCTTGGGCTGGACCTCAACCGCCTCGACTGGCGACGACTCAACCTCAAGGATGGCGCGCTGCCCCACGATGAAGCCTTTTTGGTCAACCACCTGAACCAGTTGCTCAAACCTGGCGACCTGCTGCTGACCACGTGGCGCGGCGACGGCCATTGCGACCACGAAGCAGCAGGTCGCGCCTGTGCCCAGGCGGCCCAGACCAGGCGTGTACAACTCGCTGAGGCCCCAGTCTGGGCCTGGCACTGGGCAAGCCCCGACGACCCGCGCCTGCCCTGGCCCCGCGCACACCGCGTGCAACTGTGCGATGAGCACCTGGCGCTCAAGCGCCAAGCCCTCGCTGCACATGCCAGCCAGTTGCAGCCTGATGGTGATCGCCCACCGGTTGTGCCGGAACAGCTGCAGGCTTGCCTGTTGCAACCATTCGAGCTGCTCTTTCTGTCAACGGAGGCAACATGAGCCTGGACGCACAGTACTTCGCCGACTTGTACGCCGGCAACGATGACCCCTGGGCCTTTCGTACCCGCTGGTACGAACGGCGCAAGCGCGAGCTGACCCTGGCCAGCCTGCCGCGCCAATGCTACGAGCGCGTATTCGAGCCGGCCTGCGCCAACGGCGAGCTGAGCGTTCTGCTGGCCGAGCGCTGCGCCAGCCTGTCGTGCCAGGACATCGACGCGACCGCTGTGGCCTTGGCCCGTCAACGGCTTGCAGGCGTGAGCCACGCCCATGTCGAACAGGGCCACCTGCCGGGCGACTGGCCGGGCGGTCAGTTTGACCTGATCGTGTTCAGTGAGATCGGCTACTACCTGGACCCCACCGACTGGTTGCAGGTGATCGAGCAGTCGGTGGCCAGCCTGGCGTATGACGGTGGTTTGCTGGCCTGCCACTGGCGCCATCCCATCGCCGGCTGCCCGCAGGATGGCCGCGAGGTGCATGCCCTGCTGGCCCGGCATCTGCCACTTTACCCAGTGCTGCGCCACGAAGAGGCGGATTTCCTGCTCGAATACTGGTCGTGTCAGCCCAGCGTCGTGGACCTTGACGAGATCTGCCCATGATCGCCGTCATCATCCCCGCGCACAACGAAGCGCGCCGGTTGGGGCGCTGCCTGACTGCGGTCAAACAGGCCGTGGCACACGCCGAGGGGGCTGGGCTGGCGGTGGAGGTGCTGGTGGTGCTCGATCGCTGTGTCGACGCCAGCGCGCGCATCGCCCGCCGCCACGGCGTGCATACCCTGGAACTGGAGGCCGGCAACGTCGGCATCGCCCGGCGCCTGGGGGCGGCGTGGATGATCGAGCGCGGTGCCCAGTGGCTGGCCTTCACCGACGCCGACAGTCGCGTGCCCAGGCATTGGCTGGTGTCACAGCTGCAATGGCACGCGGACGCGGTGTGCGGCACGGTGCACATCGAACGCTGGCAGCCTTGGCAGAACGCAGCGTTACGCCAGTTGTACCGCAGCCGTTATCAGGCCCGTGAAGGGCATCGGCATATCCATGGCGCCAACCTCGGCGTATGCGCCAAGGCCTACGAGCGCGTGGGCGGCTTCCAGCCATTGCCGGCGCATGAAGATGTGCAACTGGTGCTGGCCCTGGAAGCCAGCGGCGCACAGATCGTCTGGACCGCAGCGCACAGCGTGGCCACCAGCAGCCGGGTGGACAGCCGTGCGCGCGAGGGCTTTGGGGACTATCTCAAGGGGCTGGGGGGACCGCTTGCGTAACTCATGAAGCCTTGCGCGGTCGCTTGGCCGCCGGCTTCTTCGCTTTGGTCTTGCCGCCGAGGCTGCGTTTAAGCAGCTCGGTGAGGTCGATGATGTCGGCGCCCTTCTCAGCCGTCGCGCCCTCGCCTTTGTCCACGGTTTCGATCTTGCCTTTGCTGGCTTTCTCCTCCACCAGGTCGAGGATGGTCTGGCGAAACGCATCATGGTACTCATCGGGCGTCCATTGCCCGCTCATGTCCTCCACCAGGCGCCTGGCCATGTCCAGCTCACGCTTGTCGACCTTAGTCTCGGTCACGCTCTTGTCCAGTTCCAGCGTATCCAGCCCGCGCACCTCCTCCGGCCAGCGCAGGGTGATCAAGACCAGTGCATCTTCCAGCGGGCGCAGCAGGGCCAGGTGCTGGCGGGTGTGCAGCACCACGGTGGCCAAGGCCACCTTACCGGTGCTGTGCAGGGTCTCGCGCAGCAAGGCATAGACCTTGCCACCACGACGATCGGGGCTCAGGTAGTAGGGGGTGTCAAACTGTTGCAGCGGAATGTCGCCGGCGTCGACGAACGAGAAGATGTCGATGGTCTGGGTCGCCTCGGGCCTGGCCTTGCGGATTTCTTCCTCGCTGATCACCACGTAGCGGCCCTTTTCGTACTCCACCCCTTTGACGATGTGCTCCTTGTCGATGTCCTTGCCGGTCACCTTGTTCACCCGCTTGTAGCCAACCGGCTCCATACTGCGCTTGTCCAGCCAGTCGAAGTCCACTCGCTCACTGCGCACGGCGGTATTCAGCGAGACGGGGATGTGCACCAAGCCAAAGCTGATCGCGCCTTTCCAGATTGCCCTCGCCATGGTCGGTTCCTATGCATCGAAAGATTGGCCGGGATGGCTGTAGCGCAACGCGCCACAGCGTTCGCAACACTGGCAGTGAAGGCCGGCGACTTCACTCACCAACAGGCTGCGCCATTGGCAGCCTCGCAGCAGGCAGACGAATTTCATCAGCCACCTCCCTGGCCCGAGAAATACAGGCCCTTACTGTGACTGACTGCGCGGCGCCGAGAAGGTTTATCCGGATTTGCCGGGCAGCCATCAGGCCACCTACCGGAAGTCACTCATCACTTGCCCGTACACTGCGCGCATCGCCTGACGGTTATCCAGGCCCTGTTCACGGGCCAGTACGAAGGCTTGGCGCTGGCGATCGGCGCTGCTGCCCTCGCGCAGGATGTGCCGCGCTTGGATGAATGAACGCTCGGCATCGGCGGTGTCAGCCGGGCACTGCTGCTGCAACTGCATCAGCCAGCCCTCGGCGCTGACCGGCTGTTGCGCGTGGACACCGATGAAGGTGGCCAGGCGGCCCTGACGCAGGGCGCGCCAGTAGTTTTCCTGGGTGACCCAGCGCATCTCGCGGCTGGCGGGGTCATCGTGGCGGGCCAGCGCCTGCTCGACCAGGTGGCGAAACAGGCCGGCAACGGCCAGGGCATCCTCCAGCCGCGGGCAGCCATCGCAGATACGCAGCTCGACCGTCGGAAACCGCCGCGAGGGCCTGATCGCCCACCAGAAGTCACCGTCCTCGGCCAGGCTACCGGTACGTTGCAGCAATGCCCGGTAGCGCTGGTAGGCACTCCAGTCCGGCAACGGCTCTGGCAGCCCCATGTGCGGCCATTCCCCGCACACTGCGCGGCGATAGCTCATGTAGCCGGTATCCTCACCGCCCCAATACGCAGACGAAGTACTGAGCGCCAACAACAAGGGCAGCCAGTACAGCACCCGATTGATCACCCGCATCCGATCAATGCCCACCGGTACGCCGACGTGCACGTGCAGGCCATTCAACAGGCTGCGCCGGGCCACCAGCTGGTAATCGTCGAACAACTGGCGATAGTGCGGGGAGCCACGTGGGCGCTGACGCAGCCACTGGGCGCTGGGGTGGCTCGCCGCGCCGTACAGCCCCGCTCCCTCGTTGGCCAGCGCCTGGGCCAGGCACTGTCGCCGCTCGCCAAAGAACTCACGCGCCTGGTGCAACGTGTCGAAAACCGGCGAAGCGATCTCTATCTGGCTATGGAACATTTCTTCGGCGAACCACGGGCCCAACGCGTCCCGACAACAGCGGGCCACGGCTGCTGACGGAGCCGCCATGACCTGCCCGGTGGCCAGCTTCACCAGCAGGTATTCTTCCTCGATGCCAAACGTGCACTGCCGCGCCACGACGCTATCAGCCGCGACGGGTGACGGTCAGGGCCACGGCGGCAATGCGCTCGACCTGCTCGTAACCGGGTTCAAGCAATTGCTCACCGAATACGTCTGGGTCCAGCTCACGATAGAACCAACTGAACGCAGGCCCTGCCAGGCGTAACCGCACGGCTTCGAGCAGCGCGTCGCGCCCCTCGACGATGGCGACACCGGTGTACAGCAGCAACGTGCCCCCGGGCGACAGGCGCTCCCGGGCTTGGTCGACGATGCGCAGCGACAGCTCGGCACCCAGTGCGCCGCCGCCGTGGCGGTAGGCGCGCTGTCCGGCGTCAAGCATGTACGGCGGGTTGGCGACGATCAGGTCGAACGTACCTGCGATGTCATTGAGCAGGTCACTGTGCTCGACCGAGACATTGGCCACACCGGCCAAGGCGGCATTGATGGCGGTGTAGCGCAATGCCATAGGGTTGATGTCCACTGCGCAAACCTGAGCGTGTTGGGCGGCGCGAGCGATCACCAACGCCCCTACACCGCTGCCACAGCCGATGTCTACGGCATGCTGCACGCGCTCGGGCGTGCTGCTCAAATGATCGTGTATCAGCTGGGCGAAACGGTAGCTGTCGGGGCCAAAGAACACCGCGTCGCGGCTGTCCGTTGGCCAGGCAGCATGTACCAGCAACAGATCGTCCAGGCTGGACCAGCGCACAGTGCTGCGCCACAGCGCACCTTGGGCCTCCAGCACGCCAGCGAGGCGCAGCTGCGCCAGTTCATCGGGGCTGAGCAGTGACGCGGCGAACGGCCTACTCCAGCCGAACACATCACGCAGGGTACGCGCCTGCTGCGCATCGGCCCGGGCATTGACCCTGGCCTGGGTCGCCGGCGTCACGCAAGTGAAACGATAGCCGTCGGCACGCAGGCGACGCCCCAACTGCAACAAGGCCTCATCGGCACGGATCTGGTCTTGGTCGAGCAGCATCAGTAGAGCCCTCCTTGCATCAAGCCGGTGGCCTGAATGAACGCGCGGGTGGCCTGCAGGCCCTGGGGGGTAGCATGCCGATTGCCAGCCATCGCTTCGATCAGCGCAGCCATGTCTGCAGCCGGTGGCGCAAGGGGTGTTTCATCTGCCAACTGCAAGGCGTGCTCCCACTGCCCTGGCAGCACCCGACGGATTTCTGCGCCTTGCCAGTCTCCGGCGATCCAGTCATGCCAAAGCTGCTTTTCATAAGCATCGAACACACCGAACATGGCCGCTACAGGGCCTTCTATCAGCGACCAGAAGCGGCTTTGTCGGGGATCGTTGTCGCGCTTGATCCAACCCTGAACCTGTAGCGCCTCCAGAAAATCAGGCATCGCGCCGGGTTCGGCAAGCCACTGGTTGATGGTGCGTCCTTGCAGGCGACAACGGTCCGAATGCATGCACTGGCCATAGATGCGCTTGCGCTCCAGCGCGCCGAGCAATTCGGCCTGCAGGTCGAACGAGGCGATCAACGACGGCGTGTCGATCCCCAGGTCATTAAGACGGTAGCCATGCCTGACACGCTCGTAGAACGCGGGTTTCTCGTCCCGCACCAGCTCGGTGAAGCTCTCTACGGCGCGGCGCGCATGGCCGCTGGCGGCATTATCGATGGTCACATGCAACTGGAAGTAATGGGCGTCGATACCCAGCTCGGCCAGCTCGTGGGTGGTGATCAGCAGATGCAAAGGGGGCTGTTCGTAACCCAGGTTGTAACCGATCACTTCTGGAAGAAAACGCTCGCAGTGCTGGCCGAGCGCCAGTTGCAACGCGCCCTGCAGGTAGCGAGCGGGGTCAAGCGATGGCTCCTGCAGGCAACCCAGGCGACTGAGCAAGCGCTGGTAGATCAACACGTGATTGCAGCGTGGGTCACCGTCTCCGAGTTCTTCGAGGAAGGTGCGGATCAGCCCATGGAAGCGCGGGTCCTGCCAATGCCATAGGGCTCCGTGTAGCCAGGCGCCGTCGACCGCTTTGGTCGGCGCGACTTGCTGCAGAAACCACAAGGCATGGGCCCGATTGGCAAAAAAACGACGGGGGCCGCCCTGACGCCGTTGTTCCAGGTAGGCCGCATGCTCGCTGGCGACACGTCCCGCATGGTTATCGGCCCATTGCGGGAGTAGCCCAGGATCATCTGGCAGGTCGTCGCAAAGCGCACGGGCCAGATGCAGTTGCTCTTCCAGCCAGGCCTCGGTGGTGGGCTCCGGGCCCTCAAGTAGCGCTCGATAGCGATGCTCCAGCCCTAAGTCGGCATTTTGAGGTCTTATACCTGCCTTTGTGGTTGCCACCATGCCCTGTACCTCACTCATTGATTCTGCGGTTTGGTCTCAGCTGGAGGGTTAATTACAGGGTCACTGGGTTGCTGCATCTGCAGTGACGGTTTGCTTGGGTCGGCATCCTTCGCTGGATGATCACTGTCGCGGTCGAAGCAACCTCCGAGCAGCGAGAAACTGGCAGTCAACAGCAACATGGCGAACAGGTTGTTTTTCATGATGGTTACTCGTTTTTGTGAAGACCTAAACCAACGAGTCTCACCGTCCCCCTGAATTCGTTCTGATTACGACATAGCGGATGAGCGGTGCCCGGACACGCAGATTGCGCTGCCACGGCGGCCCTGTTTTCAAGAAAAACTAAACCTTCACCCACACCTGCGGTTCAACCGAGTGCGACATTGAGGTCGCGCCAACAGAACGAAGGAGTGAGACATGAACACACCATTGTTGAAAATCGCCGGCGTTACCCTGTTGATGGGCCTGGCTTCGCTGCAGGTACAGGCAGCGTCTTCGGACGATTTCGTCGATGCGGCCACTGAAGCCGGTATCGCCGAAGTGGTCACCGGCAACCTGGCGCAGGAAAAGAGCCAGAGCGCAGACATCAAGCAATTCGCCCAGCAAATGGTCACAGACCATACCAAAGCCAACCAGGAACTCGGTGACATCGCCCGCAAGCTGGACATCAGCGTGCCCGACGAAGCGGCGCTGACCGACAAGGTGAAGAAGATGATCCTCGAATGGCGCGACGAGTCGTTCGACCGGTCATACGTCAATAACCAGGTCGACGCGCACGAAAAGGCCGTGGAACTGTTCAAGAAAGAGGCCGCCTCCTCCGACAAGCCGGAGCTGAAGGCCTTCGCCAGCGACAAGCTGCCAACGCTGCAACACCATCTGGAACAGGCCAAGGCGCTGCAAGCCACTCACGGCAAGTAACCCACACGTCACCACGTAATCCCAGGGGCCGCCCTGCGGCCCTGCCTTGAGCCATCTGGAGGTGGGCTCCCCATGAATGATCGAATCATCGAACTGTTCACCGACACCACATTCTTCGGCATTTCCATCCTCAACCTGCTGGTAGCGCTGTGCGTTGCTGTGCTGACGTTCGTGATTGCCAGAGCTGTCATCGGCCTGTTGATGCGCCGGGTGCAGCGCTGGTCCGAACATGACGGGGCAATGAGTCAGGTGCTGGCCAAGGTACTGGCCGGCACCAGCAACAGCCTGCTGCTGCTCGCTTCGCTGCTGGTCGGCTTGAGCATGCTGGACCTGCCCGAGCGCTGGCTGGGCCGGGTCAGTAGCTTGTGGTTCGTGGTCGCTGCCCTGCAGATCGGCCTCTGGGTCAATCGCGCCATCGCGCTGGGCCTCACCCGCTACTTCAGCCGGCACAGCGCCGACGGCCTATACCAAGGCAGTGCGCTGGCCACGCTTTCGGCCTGGGGCGCGCGCGTGCTGTTGTGGTCGGTGGTGTTGCTGGCCATGCTGTCCAATCTGGGCGTCAATGTCACCGCCTTCGTGGCCAGCCTGGGTGTGGGCGGCATTGCCGTCGCCCTGGCCGTGCAGAACATCCTGGGTGACCTGTTCGCCTCATTGTCGATCGCCGTCGACAAACCGTTCGAAGTCGGTGATTTCATCGTCATCGGTCCGCTGGCGGGCACGGTGGAGCACGTGGGGCTTAAGACCACACGCATCCGCAGCCTGGGTGGCGAGCAGATCGTCATGGCCAATGCCAGCATGATCAGCAGCACGATCCAGAACTACAAACGCTTGCAGGAGCGACGCATCGTGTTCGAGTTCGGCTTGTCGTACGACACGCCCACTGATGCGGTAAAACAGGCGCCCGCCATCGTCGAAGAGGCGATCACAGCCCAACAGCAGGTGCGTTTTGATCGCGCCCATTTGCGCGGCTTTGGCAAAGAGGCACTGGAGTTCGAATGCGTCTATATCGTGAGAGACCCTGGCTACAACCTCTACATGGATATTCAGCAGGCGATCAATTTCCACCTGCTCGAGCGCTTCAACAGGATCGGAGCCAAGTTTGCCGTACCGGTACGTGCCATCAAGGTGACCGCACTGCCACAATCCCTCGAGCAGCCCCAGGCCCTTTGACCGACAGCGGCACTTTGGCCAGCATGGGCAGTCCTACTTGAACCCCGCTCGTAGATTGATCGGTGCCAGGCCTATAATCGCTGCCACTGCTCACTCCCGGTTCGCACAAGGCTCGTGCCCATGAAATCGTCCAGCAAACCCACGCCCGCCTCGCCGCAAAACCCTGCCCTAAGCCCCAGCCATCTGGACTTCCCAGTGGTGGGTATCGGTGCATCGGCCGGCGGCCTGGAGGCGGTCCAGGCGTTTTTTCAGCGCGTCCCCGAAAACTGCGGCATGGCGTTCGTTGTAGTGTTGCACTTGTCGCCGGACCACCAGAGCCAGGCAGACCGCTTGATCCAGCGCGTCACGCGAATGCCGGTGTGCCAGGTAAGCGAGCCGGTACCGATCGAGCGTGATCACGTCTATGTCATTTCGCCAGCCAACCGCCTGTCCACCAATGACGGCTACCTGCGGGTCAGCCCGGCCAGGCGCAGCCGCGGCGACCACGTCGCCATCGACCTCTTCTTTCGCGACCTTGCTGATGTGCACAAGGACCATGCGTTCTGCGTAATCCTTTCGGGCAGCGGCAGCGATGGCGCAGTGGGCCTATCGCGGATCAAGGAACAAGGTGGCGTGACGCTTGTGCAGTCGCCCGATGACGCCCAGTACCCTGACATGCCCAAGGCCGCCATCGCCACCGGCATGGTCGACCTGATCCTTCCGGTGACCGAGATTCCGGGCAAGCTGGTAGAACTGTGTCGCTCGGCTCAGAAGGTCAAACTGCCGGAAATCGAGGATGACAGCCTCCCGCCGCCGCTAGGCGAACGCTCAGGCGACCCAGCCCAATGCGACCCGCTCCTCGACGACATCCTCGCCCGGCTGCATGCCAGCACCGGCCACGACTTCCAGCACTACAAGCGCGCGACGGTGCTGCGCCGGCTTGAACGTCGCCTGCACGTCACCGCGCAGACCGACCTTGCCGGTTACCGCGACTACCTCGAGCGGCATCCTGAGGAGTCTCGCGCCCTGTTGGCGGACATGCTGATCGGGGTCACCAACTTCTTTCGCGACCGGGACGCCTTCGAAGCGTTGCAACAACAGGCGATGCCGGGGCTGGCCAACGATGACAGCGAGGATCCGCAGCGCGAAATACGCATCTGGTCGGCGGGGTGTTCATCCGGCGAGGAAGCCTATAGCCTGGCGATGATGGCAACCGAGCAATTGGCGATGGAGCAGCGCAGTGCCAAGGTGCAGGTGTTCGCCACCGACCTCGACGAGCGCGCGATCAATGTCGGCCGGCTGGGCGTTTACCCCGATGCCATCGCCACCGATGTTCCCACGGCCAGGCTGCGCCAGTTCTTCATCAAGGAAAATCAGAATTACCGCGTACGCAAGGACATTCGCGAAAAAGTGCTGTTCGCCCGGCACAACCTGTTGTCCGATCCACCGTTCTCTCAGTTGGACCTGGTGGTATGCCGTAACTTGCTCATCTACCTGGACCGGGAAGTGCAACGGGAAATCCTGCGGCTGTTCCACTTCGCCCTGCGTAAAGGAGGTTACCTGTTCCTGGGCAGTTCGGAATCAGCGGACGTGGCGGCCGACCTGTTTATTGCCGTGGACAAGCGCCATCGCATCTTCCGCGCCAGGGAAGTGGAACCGGCGCGCCGCCCGGGGCGGCTTCAGACGCCCGACACGCCAGCAGTACGCGCCAAACCCAAGCCCCTGCGCAAGCTGTCCTATGCTGAAATCCATCACCGGGCGTTGTCCAGGCGCACACCGCCCAGCCTGATCGTCGATGCTGACGGCAACATCTTGCACATGAGCGATGGTGTCGGCCGCTTCCTGCGCCACGCCGGTGGCGAAGTCAGCCCCAGCCTGCTCAACCTGGTACTCACGCCGCTGCGCCCTGCCCTGCGCAGTACCCTGTTGCAGGCTCAAAACACCGGCCAGCCGGTCAGCTCGGGCGCAGTGATCATCACCGTCGACGATCAGCGCGTCGAAGTCCAGGTACAGGTACAGCCCCACCAGGACGAACCCAGTGGCAGCGAATGCCTGCTGGTGATTTTCCAGGTTCGCGAAGCTGATCCCCACAACCCGCCTGCCATTCAGCAAACCGAAGGCATGGTGTTGAGCACCCTGGAGCGCGAACTGCAGCGTACCCGTCAGCAGTTGCAGGAAACCATCGAGCAGTCCGACATCTCCAGCCAGGAGCTGATGGCCTCGAACGAAGAAATGCAGGCGGTCAACGAAGAGTTGCGCCTGGCCAGCGAAGAGCTGGAAACCAGCAAGGAAGAGCTGCAATCCATCAACGAGGAATTGCTGACGGTCAACTACGAGCTCAAGACCAAGGTCGATGAAACCGACAAGATCAACGACTACCTGAGCAACCTGATCGCCTCCACCCAGATCGCCACCGTGTTTGTCGACCGCAACCTGCACATTCGCTGGTTCACCCCTGGGGCCACCGCCATTTTCAGCATACTGCCGGTCGACACCGGCCGCTCGCTGCTCGACATCACCCATCGCCTGGAATATCCAGGCCTGGCGGACGATGCGCGTGCGGTGATCGAGCGCGAAACCACGATCGAGCGTGAAGTGATCGGCCAGGACCAGCATTGGTACCTGGCGCGCCTGCTACCGTACCGGGCCAGCGAGCAGAATGTCGATGGCACCGTGCTGACGTTCATTGATATCACCAAAAGCCGCGCAGCCGAAGAACGCTTGCGCCAAGGTGAGGAGCGCATGCGCCTGGTCGCGGAGAGCACCCATGACTTCGCCATCATCCTGCTTGATGAACAGGGCCTGATAATCGATTGGAACACGGGCGCTGCGTTGATCTTCGGCTACGCCAAGGATGAAGTGATTGGCCAGCACTATGCGCTGATCTTCACCGATCAGGACCGCGAAGATGGCGAACCAGAACGTGAACTGCGTGCCGCGCGCCTGCATGGCCGCGGCCAGGACGAACGCTGGCATGTGCGCAAGGACGGCAGCCGCTTCTATTGCAGTGGCGAAGTGTCACGCCTCAAGGGCAGCAGCCTGCGCGGTTACGTGAAGATCGCCCGTGACCTGACCGGCCACAAGCGCCTGCAGGACGAACAAAGCAAGCGCCTGGCCGAGTCACAAAGCTCCAGCCACATGAAGGACGAGTTCTTCGCAGTGATGTCCCACGAGCTCAAGCACCCGTTGAACCTGATTCAGCTCAATGCCGATATCTTGCGACGTATACCATCGGTCACAAGTACCGGCATGGCGAGCAAAGCGGTCAACGTCATTCGCGAAGCGGTCACCAGCCAGGCGCGGATCATCGATGACTTGCTCGATGTAGCGCGCATCCGCACGGGCAAACTCAAACTGAAGACCCAGCCGGTCGATTTGTGCGCCGTGCTGCAGGGTATCTGCTCCGTAGCTTGCAATGAGCAGCGCGGCCGAAGTGTTCGGCTGACGCTGCCGGCCGATGGGGAACCGGTCTATGTGGAGGCCGACAGCACCCGTGTCGACCAGATCATCTGGAACCTGCTGAACAACGCACTGAAGTTCAGCCCTGCCGATGGCGAAATTCTGTTGAGACTTGCTCGGCAGGATGAGCAGGCGCGACTTGAAGTCATCGATCAGGGCATAGGCCTCGCCAAAAACTCCCTGGAAGATATTTTTGAGCTGTTCAACCAGGCTGCACCCACCGGCCATGGGCGAGAGGGGCTAGGTATTGGCCTTTCCCTGGTTCGTCAATTGGTAGAAGCCCATGGCGGAGCGGTCAGCGTAGAGTCTCCCGGAATAGGCCAGGGTTGTACGTTCATCATCACCCTGCCCTTGTGCGCGTACGCCCAGCAACCCCAGGTGCAAGGCGAAGTGCTGCCATCAGAAGGTCGGCTGAAAGGGGTTCGTATCCTGCTGGTGGATGACTCGGTCGATGTGCTGGAAGTGATGGAACAATTGCTGTTGATGGAAGATGCCGACGTCGATGCCTACAGCGACCCGAAACTGGCGCTGCAGTCGGCGGCAGATGCGCGTTACGACGTGATCATTTCCGACATCGGCATGCCTGGCATGGACGGCCATGCTCTGATCCGGGCGCTGCGCGGCCTGGAGCATCTGCGCTACATCCCGGCCATCGCGTTGACAGGCTATGGGGCCAGCGCCGACCAATACAAGTCTCGCCAGTCCGGGTTCGACCGTCACCTGAACAAGCCTGTGGGCTATGACGACCTGATCGAAGCGATCGAGCGCCTGAATGGATCAGCGTCGGTCTGAATAAGGGAAGGCAGGCTTTGCGGGGGCGACCCACGCCCCTCAGTGCTTCCTGCCCTCCTCCTTCTGTTTTTCTTCGTCTTGCCTTTCGACCTTTTCCACCAGCAAGGGCATCGTGCCCAGCACCAACAGCGCCAGCACCGTGCTGACCAGCGCCGTGGCTTCGCGTCCCATCCCGGCTGCCGTACCGATGGCCGCCGTCATCCATAGCCCCGCGGCTGTGGTCAGGCCTTTCACATGACTGGTGTCCTGGCCATTGCCTTTGAGAATGGTGCCCGCGCCCAGAAAGCCGATACCGGCAACGATGCCCTGAATCACCCGGCTGAGCGCCTGCGCATCGGCACCTGCCATGCTCGGTGCCAGCACGAACAGCGCCGCCCCCAGCGACACCAGCATGTGCGTGCGCACCCCGGCGGACTTGCCCTTGTGCTCGCGCTCGAAGCCCAGCACTGCGCCGAGTACGGCAGCCATTACCAGGCGTACGAGGATTCGTACGATCTCGCGCTCATCGCCAATGTCGGCGAATTCGGCCTGGATTGTTTGCCAGATCAGGTCCATTGACAGGTACCGGCCTGATGAGGCTTTCTGCTGGTGCGGCGCTCTTCACAGGCGCTCGTTGGTTCGATCTTGATCGGCATGGCAGCGGCTTCCGAGGACGGTTAAAGCGTATGACTGCGAGCACTTCAAGGTTGCTGCATCGGACTGCCTGGCAGGTCGAGTGCAAGCCGTCTGGCTGACTTTGACAGCTGTCAGAAATCGCCATTCTCGATCGCGCATCCTGCTGGGGGTATCGCGGGTATTTTTGGGGGTACATTTCTGCTTTTTGAAGCCAGAAACGCCGTTCCAGAGGCCTTTCCAAATGTTTTTTGGCGACCCTGACAGTCTGTAGGCGGCCAAGAAGCCTTCCGGGGTCATGCTGCGCCTGATGGGGGAATGGCTGTACCAGCGCTCATTTACTCCATTATTGCGACAGCTCGAACAAACCCGGCCGAGGCATGGCGGATCTTCGGAAAACAACTCACCAGAAAACCGAAATCAGGTAACTGCTCCAGGTTGGCCAGCTTTTCCATCTGCCCATAACCGATATCCCGCCCGGCCTTGTGCCCTTCCCAGATGATTGAAGCATCTCCCGTTTCACTGACGCATAGTGCCAGGGCGCATCCATGTGCGTGACAGGTCCAGCAAGGCGATTTCCACCATGCGCTTGTGCGCTGCATAAGATAGTTGAGGTGACGCCGGCTGGCCTTCGTCCATGCGAGCCGGCAACTCACCGCCGTACACCACGACGCTGCTGGCATACACCAGCACCGGTGGCCAATTGGGGTTGCGCAACTGGTTGAGCAGCTCGAGGCTGGCTTGCAGGTTCACCGGGTAACCCCCCAGCGGGCTGTTGAAGTACCAGAACCAGTTGGAGCCCAGCAGGTGCCGGCCTGGGCCCCAAAAGCTGGTCCAGCCGTTCTGCTGGAAGCGCGTGCCAGCCAGCAGCACCTCGGTGCCGCTGCCCATGTGGAAGGTGAAGTGCTCGCAGCCCTGCATGTGCGGCGGCGTCTGAATCATGAACAGGCAGTGGTGGTCGTCCATGCCGGCTGTGCGCATGAACGGGCCGACGCCCATGAAGATGTCGGTGGTGACGAAGCCCAGGCGGTCGCGATAGAACGCTTTCCTACGTCCGGTCTGCTTCCAGAATTACCCGGACGAGTTACTGCCCCCGGCGCTGCAAAATACCAATCCGCTGGGATTATTGCGATTAGTAGACGGTGAAATGCGCCGCTCAAGCGTGGCAGATTGATCAGCTCCATTTGAACTCTCAGGGCATCTGAAACCGCACTCTATTTCTGCATTCCAGGTACTCGCAATGCGTCAGCTGACAACGCGTCGCGTATTCGAGCAACGGAGCTTGCAGTGATCGGCACTCCGGAGTTGCCCCAGGCACCTCGGACAAAGTTCAACACCTGGGCCACCTCATTGTCGCTCAGGCGCCACCCCAGCGGCGGCATGCTGAACGACGTCGGTGCGGCGTGGGTCGAAGGCAATGTCCCGCCTTCAAGCACCAGGCGAATCAACGATTGCGGATCGTCGACATTCAGCACAGGGTTAGCGGCCAATGCAGGAAAGACCTGCGCGTAGCCCTTGCCGTCACTGCGGTGGCAAGCCATGCAGTTATCCGCGTAGAGCCTTGCGCCCAGGGTCGGAGTCAGGCCGTCATGCAGTGCCTGATAGGTGGCAGGGTCCGCAACGTGAGGGCGATCGTCCGGATCGAGCGCTGGCAACTGCTTGAGGTATCGGGCAATCGCCAACCGGTCTTCATCGGTCAGATACTGCAGGCTGTGCACCACCACTTCACTCATACTGCCGAAGACTGCCGCTTTGTCCGTTCGCCCGGTCTTGAAAAAGTCGACCAGCTCAGCCTCGCTCCAGCTTCCCAGGCCGTGTCGATGATCCCCCCTGAGGTTTTTTCCGACCCACCCTTCCTGCGCGTCACCACCTGCGAGAAATGCTTCGCCTTCGCTAGCGCCGAGCGCTTTTTCCTGCAGGCTGAACGCACGCGGCGTATGGCAGGCGCCGCAATGGCCGAGCCCTTCTACCAAGTACGCGCCCCGCGCAAGCACAGGGTCTTGCATCGGCGTGTCAGCAGCAGCCGTGTCGACGCTTGGTGCGAACAGGTTGCGCCACACATGCAGTGGCCAACGCATCGATAGCGGCCAGGGAATGTTCGGGGCCTGAGTAGCTTGGGTCACCGGCGTGACACCGTGCATGAAGTACGCGTACAGCGCCTGCATGTCTTCATCGGACACCCGCGCATACGACGGATAAGGCATCGCCGGATAAAGGCTGTAACCGGCCTTGGCGACGCCATGGCGAACAGCCTTGTCAAAGTCCTCGAAACGGTATGTCCCGATACCGGTTTGACGGTCCGGGGTGATGTTGGTGGAGTACACCACGCCAATCGGCGTTGCCATCGGCAGGCCGCCGGCAAACGGCTTGCCATCCTTGGCAGTGTGGCAAGCGACGCAGTCCCCCGCTCGTGCCAGATAACGGCCCTTGGCAACCAAGGGGTCTTCGCCAGCGTGCGCAGGTGTAGCCAACAAACCCGCATAGGCCAGCAATGAGGCGAGGTATTTCATATTTGCGTACCTCATGCTTGCACCATCGGCCCGGGGTTGGGCAGGTAGTGCTCACGGATGTGGTGCGCGGCCCAATAGGTCAAGGCCCCCACCAGACCGGTCGGGTTATAGCCGAAGTTCTGCGGGAATGCCGACGCGCCCGTGACGAACACGTTATGTACGTCCCAGCATTGCAGGAATCGGTTGACGACACTGGAGGCGGGGTCGCTGCCCATTATCGCGCCACCCGTGGTGTGGGTACTCTGATAGACCCGGGTGTCGTAATGACTGCCGGGCTTCTTGGCATTGTTCTCGACGCTGCCACCGAGCACCTCGGCGATACGCTGCGCCTTGTCCACGGTGTACTGGGTCATCTTGAACTCGTTGTCGTGCCAGTCGAAGGTGATGCGCAGCAGCGGCTGGCCGTAGGCATCGCGGTAGGTCGGGTCCAGGCTCAGGTAGCTGTCGCGATAGGCCATGACCGAACCTTGAGCGTTGATGCCCATCAGGCGTTGATAACTGTCCTGGGTCGCGGCTTTCCAGCCCTTGCCCCACTTGGGCGCAGCCTTGGGTGTGGTCGCCTGGCCGATGGGGCGCCCACCGGTGCGGTTGTGACGAATGTTCGCCCCGCCAAGGAAGCCCAGCGGCGCGTGGTCGAAGTTGTCACCGTTGAAGTCGTCGATGGCCTGGCCACCGGCACCGGCGCCAATGAACGGATTGAGTTGCGTGCCCTTGGGCAGCATCACGCTGACACCGCCATTCATCTGGTACGCATAGTTCTTGCCCACCACCCCATCCCCGCTGACCGGGTCATAGGGCTTGCCGATCCCCGACAGCAGCAACAGGCGCACGTTGTGCAGCTGGAAGGCCGTGAGGATCACCAGTTGCGCGGGTTGCTCGACCTCGCGGCCCTGGGCATCGATGTAGGTCACCCCAGTGGCCAGTTTGCCGCTGCTGTCGAGGTTGACCTTGATCACTTGCGCCTGGGTTTTGACCTTGAAATTCGGACGTTTGAGCAGCACCGGCAGGATCGTGGTCTGCGGCGAGCCTTTGGAATACATGTAGCACCCGTAGTTCTCGCAGAACCCGCAGAAGTTGCACGGCCCCATGCGCACACCGTAGGGGTTGGTGTAAGGCTCGGAGGCGTTAGCGGCAGGAATCGGGAACGGCTCGTAGCCCAGTTCGCGTGCGGCCTTGGCGAACAACTGCGCGCCATACACATCTTTCAGCGCTGGCAGTGGAAACTCGCTGCTGCGTGGTGCTTCAAAACGGTTGCCACCCTTGACCACGGTGCCGTTGAGGTTACCGGCCTTGCCAGCGATCCCTGCAACCGCTTCAAAACGGGCAAAGTACGGCTCGAGCTCTTCGTAGCTGACGCCGAAGTCCTGGATCGTCATGCCCTGGGGGATGAAGTGCTTGCCATAACGCTCTTCGTAATGGCTGCGCAGGCGCAGGTCACTCGCCTGGGCGCGCCAGGTCAGGCCGTTCCAGTGAAAGCCCGAGCCACCGACACCGGTGCCGAGCAGGATCGATCCATGCTGGCGGTACGGTACCGCGACACCGCTGATGTTGTGCCGGAACGTGACCGTCTCGCGGGCCAGGTCCTGGTAAAGCTTGCCGCGCACGGTGTACGCCAGTTCGTCGATAACGTTGGGGTAGTTCGCCGTGGTGGGCGTGTCCTGCATCTCGCCGCGCTCAAGGGCCAGTACCTGCAGGCCCGCGTCGGTCATTTCCATGCCCATGATCGAGCCAGTCCAGCCCAGGCCGACCAGCACCACGTCCACCGGGGGATGTTTGATCGCCATGTCTACGCCCTTTGCCCACTGATCGACACCGGCCCCAGCGGATAGCGCTCGCCGGGGTGGTCGATCCAGTCCATGAAGTCGGCACGGGCACCGGGGAAACCGATCATCTTCCACCCCGCCATATCACGATTGCCGCCGTAGACAGGGTCGGCGAAGTAACCTTCGCGGGTGTTGCGCAGCAGCTGATTGAAGAACTGCGAACTGGGCAACGCTTCCAGCGGCACCTCACCCTCTTCCAGCAGGTGCAACACCTGCGCCTGCATCAGGCTGGCGAGCCCGGCAAAAGGTTGGCCGTGGGTTTGCCGGCACCACTGATCGCAGCCGGCAATGCCCAGCCGCAGAATGTCCCGGGGCGCAAGGCGGCCTTGATAGCCGAGCTCCGGCAGCTGATCGGTAATGAACGGACCTTGGCTGTAGAACAACGCGCCGTGGCCGTAGGGCGTGTCCATCTGACGATCGATGAACCCGGGGATGCCACAGGCGATGGCGCCTGGCCCAAGTTCATCGGTGGGGATCAGTCGTTCACAGGCCGCCTGCACGAACGCCCATTCAACGTCTGTGAAGAACCGTGGTCGATAGTCGTCCGGCTGCAGTTGCGGGGTGGCTGGCTGACGAGGTGTATCGCCGAAAGCGGTCGGAACGCCGTGGCTGGCTAGCGTCACCAGCGGGATTAGCGCCAGGCCGCCTTGCAGGAAGCGGCGGCGCGCATTGGGGGTATCGGACATGGGGCTACTCCATGCGGGGCTTGTTGTTCTTATGGGTGCTCAGTCACAGGGGGCAGCGCCTGCCCCCTGTGACAGGCTTTAGCGGTCGACGCCGCCGAGGCACACGTACTTGATTTCCAGATAGTCTTCGATGCCGTAGCGCGAACCTTCGCGGCCAAGGCCCGATTGCTTGACGCCTCCGAACGGCGCCATCTCGTTGGCGATTGCCGCAGTGTTGACGCCGACCATGCCGTATTCGAGGTCTTCGCTGACGCGCAGCACGCGGCCGATATCGCGGCTGTAGAAGTAGCTGGCCAGGCCGAACTCCGTGGCGTTGGCCAGCTCGACCACCTCGTCCTCGCTGGAGAAGCGGAACAGTGGCGCCAGTGGCCCGAACGTTTCCTCGTGGGCCACTTTCATCTGCGCCGTAACTTCAGTGAGCACGGTCGGCTCGAAGAAGCTGCCACCCAGCGCGTGGCGTTGGCCACCTGCGATCAGCCGTGCGCCTTTCTCAAGGGCATCACTGATGTGCTCTTCGACCTTGCGCACGGCGTTCTCATCGATCATCGGGCCTTGGGTCACACCGGCCTCTACACCATTACCCAGGCGCAGGCCCGAGGCAGCAGCGGCGAGCTTCTCGGCAAACCGTTCGTAGATACCGTCCTGCACATAGATACGGTTGGCGCAGACGCAGGTCTGCCCGGCATTGCGGAACTTCGACAGCATCGCGCCTTCCACGGCCAGGTCGAGGTCGGCGTCATCGAAGACAATGAACGGCGCGTTGCCGCCCAGTTCCATGGACACCTTCTTCACGGTCTCGGCGCATTGCCCAATCAGCCGCTTGCCCACCGGCGTGGAGCCGGTGAAGCTGAACTTGCGCACCAGCGGGTGGCCGGTCAGCACGCTGCCGATCTGGGTCGCGCTGCCGGTGACCACACTGAACACGCCAGCGGGGATACCGGCGCGTTCGGCCAGGGCCGCCAGGGCCAGGGCCGACAGTGGTGTCTGGCTGGCCGGGCGCAGCACCATCGGGCAACCGGCGGCCAGGGCCGGGGCCACCTTGCGGGTAATCATCGCGTGGGGGAAGTTCCACGGCGTGATGGCCGCCGTGACGCCGATCGGCTCCTTGGTGACGATGATGCGCTTGTCTGCCGAGGGCTGCGGGATGGTGTCGCCGTAGACGCGCTTGGCTTCCTCGGCAAACCACTGCACGAAGGACATGCCGTTGCCCAATTCGCCACGGGCTTCGGCCAGTGGCTTGCCTTGTTCGGCGGTCAGCAGGCGGGCGAGGTCCTCCTGATTTTCGAGCATGAGCGCGTACCAGCGCTGCAGCAGCTCGGCGCGCTCCTTGGCGGTCTTGCGCTTCCACGGTTTGAAGGCACGGTGCGCAGCCAGCACCGCGCGTTCGGCTTCGGCAGCGCCCATTTGCGGAATGCGCGCCAGTTCTTCGCCGGTGGCAGGGTTGGTGACAGCAAAGGTTTCGCCGGAATCGGCACTCACCCAGTGGCCGTCGATGAACGCCTGTTGTTTGAGCAAAGAAGGGTCTTTGAGTTCGAGCATCGGTCAGTTGTCCTGGGCAGGTTCAGTGGATGGGTGGCTCGGGCACGGCTTCGCCGGCCTGCAGGAAATCGAAGTCGCAGCCTTCATTGGCCTGGGTCACGTGCTGCTGGTAGAGCGCAGCGAAGGAGCGACCGTAGGTCTTGTGCTGCGGCACATGCCCAGCACGGCGGCGGGCCAGCTCGTCGTCACTGACGCGCATGTTCAGCGTGCCGGCGGCGACGTCCAGGTCGATGATGTCGCCTGTGCGCACCAGTGCCAGCGGCCCGCCAACGGCGGCTTCGGGCGCCACGTGCAGGACGCAACTGCCATAGTGGGTGCCGCTCATGCGCGAGTCGGAGATGCGCAGCAGGTCACGCACCCCGGCCTCCAGCAGGCGTTTGGGGATCGGCAGGTTGCCCCACTCGGGCATGCCTGGCGCGCCTACGGGACCGGCGTTACGCAGGATCAGCACGGTGTCCGCAGTGACCTCCAGGGCCGGGTCGTCGATCATCCGGCTGAGGGTTTCATGGTCATCGAAGACCAGTGCCGGGCCGCTGTGGCGGCGCAGGCGCGGGTCGGCCGCGGAGGACTTCATGACCGCGCCATCGGGGCACAGGTTGCCGCGCAGCAGCGCCAGGGTCGCGCCTTGCTCGAGGCTGACCACCGGGTTGTCGAGGGGGCGAATGATGTCATCGTCGTAGCACGGTGCATCGGCCAGCAGGCTGTCCCAGCTCTGGCCGGTGGCACCTTCGCATTCCAGGTGCAGGTGCGGTTCGATCTTGCGCATCAGTGCGCGCAGGCCGCCGGCGAAATGGTAGTCCTCCATCAGCGCCGTGCCGGACGGGAACAGGTTGAGCAGCACCGGGATCTTCGCGGCCGCCGCTGCCAGCTGGTCGAGGGTCAGGTCGATGCCGGCGCGCCGGGCAATGGCGATCAGGTGGATCGCCGCGTTGGTCGAGCCGCCCATGGCCATGTACACCGCCACGCCGTTGGCGACATGCTTGTCGGTCAACCAGGTCGAGGGACGGCGGTCGCGCCAGACCAGGTCGACGATGACCGAACCACACTGCGAGGCCATCCGCGGGTGCGCACCGTCAGCGGCGGGAATGCTCGATGCACCAGGCAAGGTAAAGCCCATTGCGTCGGCGATGCTGGTCATGGTCGAGGCCGTACCGACGGTGTTGCAGGTGCCGATCGAGCGGGTCATGGCGCCTTCGAGCTCTTCCCAGGCGACCGTGTCGATCAGCCCCAGGCGGCGTTCATCCCAGTACTTCTTGGTGTGGGTGCCAGCGCCGGTCTTGACGCCGCGCCATTGGCCGTTGGACATCGGCCCGGCCGGACAGTAGATCACCGGCAGGTCCATGCTCAGTGCCCCCATCAGCAAACCCGGGGTGGACTTGTCGCAGCCACCCAGCAGCACGGCGCCGTCGATCGGCAACGAGCGCAGCAACTCTTCGGCCTCCATCGCCAGCAGGTTGCGATAGAGCATGGTGGTCGGCTTGACCATCACCTCGCCCACCGACTGCACCGGCAACTCCACCGGAAAGCCGCCCGCTGCCCAGACACCGCGCTTGACCGCTTCGGCACGTTCACGCAGGTGCGAATGGCAGGGCGACATCTCGCTCCAGGTATTGAGGATGGCAATCACCGGCTTGCCCATGAACTCTTCACGGCGCAGGCCGATCTGCTGCAGACGCTGACGGTGGGCGAACGCACGGATGGTGTCTGGAGCAAACCACCGCTGGCTGCGCAGTTCTTCGATTTTCTTGTGTTTTTCGGACATGAGCTAAGCCTTTGAACAAGGGCGCGACGAAAAATCGTAGCGCTGCGAAATTCTCTTTCAGGAGCATACTCAGATCGATTTCGTAGCGCTACGATTTTTTTCCCTGAAGAAGTGCCCTGACGCCAATCAGGCTGGATTACTGAATCGACAACCCTGCATCGACAACGAAGTTCTGGCCGGTGCAGCCACGGCTGTCGTCGCTGGCCAGGAACAGCGCCAGGCGCGCGCAGTCGCTGGCATCCAGGCGGAACTTGAGCATCTGCTGGTCGATGAAGGCCTGGCTGGCCGCCTCCAGGCCAGCGGGGTCGGCGGCCCACATGGCATCCTGGCGCTCGGTGCGGATGGCGCCCGGTACCAGGCTGTTGACCCGGATGCCCTGCCCGCCCAGTTCACGTGCCAGGGTACGGGTCATGCCGTTCAGCGCCGCTTTGGCGGTGGTGTAGCAGACCATCCCGGGGCGCCCGCGCATCCAGGAGATCGACCCCATGTTGATGATTGCCCCGCTGCCGCGACGCGCCATGCCGGGCGCAACCGCCTGGGCCGCGAAGAAGGCGTGGCGCAGGTTGGTCTGCATGCGCTCGTCCCAGTACTCGACGCTGATATCGGCCAAGGCATGACGGTCATCGCGGGCGGCGTTGTTGATCAGCACATCGACGGCGCCCCAGGTACGCTCCACTTCTGCCACGCAGGCCTGCAACCGCTCGATGTCGCGTACATCGCAAGGCAGGAACAGCGAGTTGGCTCCCAGCGCCTGTGCCAGCCCTTGCCCCGCTTCGGCATCGAGATCGAGAAAGGCCACGCGGCTGCCCTGAGCAACGAAGGCTTCGACAAAGGCGCGGCCAATGCCTGAAGCACCTCCGCTGATGAGGACCACCTTGTCGGCGAGGCTTGGATATTGCGTATCGGTATGACGGTTCATGATAGGAAGCTCGTGAATGCGTGGGAAAGGTTCAGCCTGCGAACAGCGGTTCCGCGCAGCCGGGCACATTGACCCGGGTGGCGAACACACAGCCGGACAACGGCCAGTCGGCGAGTTCTTCGGCACTGCGGTTTTCGCGGGAACTGGTGATGTACAGCGTGCGCAGGTCCTCACCGCCGAAGGCGACCATCGTCGGCCAACGCGTCGGCAGCTGGATTTCGTCCAGCACCTGCCCGTCAGGGCTCAGGCGCAACACCCGGCCGCCGTCGAACTGCGCGCTCCAGTAACAACCGGCGCTGTCAAAAGCCGCGCCATCAGGACGCCCGCCGCTGCCCCGCGCAAACTCGCGCAGCAGTTGCCGTGGGCCGGGCTGGCCATCCTCATCCAGTGGGTAGCGGTAAAGCACATGGTTCGGCGTGTCGCTGTGGTAGGCCCACGCGCGGTCCGGGCTGAAGGCCAGGCCGTTGGACACCATCACATCGCCCGCCATGACCTGGGCGCGATGCTCGGCATCGACCCGCAGCAGTTGCCCGCCATTACGGTCACGCGGCTGCCACAACGTGCCGGCCCAGAAGCGCCCCCAGGGGTCGACGCGGCCATCGTTGAAACGGCTGTACTCGGCGCCCGTCGGGTTCTCGGCCAGGCGCTCGCCCAGCTGCCCCTGGGCATCGAGCAGGTAGATACCACTGCGCAGCGCGACAATGAAGCCGCCTTGCTCGCGCAGGCCGAAACAGCCGAGTTCCTCGGGCAATTGCAGTGTGCTCACGCTGCCATCGCGAGGGTCAAGGCGATGCAGCCGCCCGGCCAGGATATCGGCCCAGTACAGGACCTGTTCACGGACCGACCAGACCGGGCACTCGCCCAGCTCCGACGGCTGCCGGACCACACAGTTCAACGTTTCATTCATGCAGGGTTCTCCAGGTTGCCGCTGGCAGGCAGCAAGCGCAACTCACGTTCGATCGACGCCCCCGGCGCCAGCCAGACCAGGCCGTGCGCCGTGGGCTCAGGGAAGTTGATGGCATTGTTCAGGTGGCTGACCGGCTCGACCGCGATGAAATCCGCAGGCGCTGGCGGCGTGAACACCACCAGGTGCCCAAGCCCTGGGCCCGCCTGCAGGCGCAGGCCGACCTGAGCGTCGGGCCAATACAGGCTGGCGCGAGCATCCCAGCCCTCGAAGCAGTTATCCAGGCCCACTGCACCTGCCGCGCGGGGCTGGCTGAAGTCCCAGGCCTCGGGCAGCGCCGCACGCTTGAGCGGCAGGCCATCCGGCCCGGCCTGCCAGACCTGCGCGGCGCTAAAGCCCAGCTGCAGCTCACCCTGGCGCTCGAAGTACGGGTGCCAGCCAAGCCCTGCCGGCATCGGCTGCTCACCCAGGTTGGTGAGCCCCAGGTGCAGGTACAGCCCCTCCTCGCTCAGGACGAGGCTCTGCCAGGCAACGAAATCCCACGGCCAATCCTCGGCATCGATGCCGCAGGCGGTGTGACGCAAGCTCAGCCTGCAGCTTTGCGGCGAGTGGCCATCGACCTGCCATGCCCGCTGCCAGCCAAGGCCGTGCAGCGGGTGCGGATGGTCGCCGAAGTTGCCGCGCAGTTGCTGCGCTTGGCCGTTGGCGCTAAAGCGCCCGTGGGCGATCCGGTTGGAGTACGGCACCAGCGGATAGCAGGCGCTGCGCCGCACGCTGTCGCTGCCGTCCCAAGGGCGCAACAGCTCGAAGCGGCCCAGGCGCAGGTAACCCAGCGCGCCGCCAAGGCTTGGCAACACCCCGGCACTCAAGGCACCGCAGGTGAGTTTCAGCAGCGGGTGCACGGTGTGACTCATCGGTATCAAGACTCAGAAGCTCCAGCGAATACCCAAGGTGCCTGCCCAAGGGTCATAGCCGGCCGCCACGCTCGGGTAATCTTCGCTGAGCAGCGAGAAACCCTGGGTGGAGTGGCTGTTGTTGTTGATGTGGGACACATAGGTATACAGCTGGGTATTAGGGTTGAACGAGTAGATGTAGCCGGCATGAGCCGCCCAGGCCCGGGCGCCGGCTGCGCCGATACGCTGAGAAACGCCGAAGGTCAGGTCATTGTGCTCGTCGAGGACGATCCTGGCATTGACCATCTTCGCCGAGGCGAACCAGCGTGCGTCGGTATCACGCTCGGTATACATGTAGTTGGCGCCCCAGATCACACCGCCCCACTGGTAGTTGCCCGACACCACGTGGGTCGTCTGGGTATACAGCTCGCTGCTGGTTTCGGTGGGGGCCGACTCATGGCGGTTGAAGCCATAACCCAGCTTGGTGAAGCCATTGCGATAGCGCACGTTGAAGCCACTGGTGCGATTCTGATTGGGGCCGTTTTCGATGCTGGAATTGCCGTAGGAGTAACCCAGCTCGGTGGAAAACCCGTTCACTTCAGGCGAGCGGTAACGCACCGTGGTGTCGTAGAAACCGCCGGTGCCGCTTTTGCCCAATACCGCGGTGTGCTCCAGGCTCATGATCGCCGCCATGTTCGACAACCCGTACAAGGCCACGTCCGAATCCAGGAACACCCAGTAGATTGGCATGTACAGGCTCCCCATGGCCACCGAGCCGAACGGGCCACTCACGCCCGCGCCATAGCCACGGTTGGTCGAGACCTGCCCGCCCTTCCAGATCCTGCGCAGTACCAGCCCGCGCTCGCCAAACGCCTGCAGGGTGTAACCGCTGTCGCCCAGGGCATAGTCAAGCTTTACCCCGAAGCGCGAGGCCTGCAGGTTGCCGTCCGAGACCATGGTGTGGTCGGGGGCGGTCTTGCTGAACGAGCCCGTCTGCACGTTCAGATCGAGAATACCGTAGGGGTTGATGCTGAGGTTGCCGGCCTTCCACACGATCGGCTCGGCATGACTGGGCAGCGCGCAGACGCTGGCCAGCAGGGTGAAGCCAAGGACACGTTGATTCTTGTTATTCATGTCAGCAGCGCTCTTTCATGGCCGCAGTGGGCCGACGCGCCTGCCAAGGCAGGCGCGCATTGGGACAAATCCAGGTAGCCGTGCCGGATCAGAGCACGGTCAGGCTCTCGAACAAGGCTTGCCAGCGGCTGCCCACCCGGCTGAACACCGGCGGTTGCCCCAGTGGCGCCGCCACCTCGACACGCTGGCCGCCCTCGAAGCGCTCGCTGCTCCACCAGTGCTGCCAGGTCTCGCCAGCCGGCAGGTAGACGCTCCAGTGCGTTTTACCCTCGGCATGCACGGGGGCCACCAACAGATCGCGCCCATACAGGTACTGGTCCTGGACGCCATAGCAGCCGGTGTCCTGTTCGTGATGCAGGAACAGTGGCCGCTGCAATGGCAGGCCGCTGGCCTGCCATTGCAGCGGCCTGGGCTTCATCCATCAGGCTTTCGACATAGGGTTTCATGCCGGCGAACAGCCGAGTCATGCGGGCAAAGTGCGCCAGGGTGGCCGGGTCTTGCCAGAACTGCAGGTTCTGGTCCGGGCGGTTGCCTTCGTGCGTGCGCATCACCGGGGTGAACGCCGCCATTTCCGCCCAGCGCTGGAACAGCTCGGCGGTACGGCAGTTGCCATAAAGGCTGGTGTAGCCACCGATATCACTGTGGTGATAGGCATTGCCCAGCAGGCCTGAAGACAATGCGCCACAGATCACTGTCTGCAGGCCATCGTGGCGGCTGAAATCGACCGACTGGTCACCCGCCCAGAGCAACGGGCAGTGCGCCTGCACGCCGCTGTACCCGGCGCGCATGAAGAACAGCGCATCCCCCGTGCGCCCAGCCGCGGCAATGGCGCGGGCATTGACCTCGGCCCAGCGCACCGGCCAGGCATTATGTTCGAGCATGGGGTCGGCACCGCCGGCCAGCTTGACATCGATCGGCAGGTACTCGCCAAAGTCCGCCATCCAGCCTGACAGCCCCTTGTCGATCATTTCCTGACCGATGATCCGGGTTTCGAACCACTGCGCCGCCGCCGGCAGGGTGAAATCGACCACCCCACAGAGGAACTCGCCGAAGTCGACCAGGTAGGTAGCGCCCTCGGCAGTGGTGGCCAGGTAGCCAGCTGCCTGGGCTTCGGCAAACAGTGGGCCGTCATTGCACAGATAAGGGTTCACGTAGCCGAGGAAACGCAATCCGCGCTCATGCAGGCTGCCGACCCAGGCCTGGTGGTCCGGGTAGCGCTCGGCGTTCCACTGCCAGTCCCAGAACAAGCGCTTGCCGAACGAGGTGATGCGCAACCCTTCCCAGTCTTCGCACCACAGTGCGCTGACTTTCGCACCCTCTTCGAGCGCGGTCTTCAGGTGCTGCTCCGCATGCTCTCGGCCGTTCTTCAGGCCGAGGATCGCCCCGTCGAGCACCCACTCCGGCAGCCGTGGCTGGCGGCCGAAATATCGGCTCAACGCACCGACCAGATCGATGTAGCTGTCGCCGACGAAGAATTCCAGCGCCTCCGGTATCGCCCACACCTGCAGCTCGTGGAAATCGCCCTGGCGGAAGTCGAAATCGGCATAGGCGCAGGTGACCAGGTGCGCGCAATAGCGGCGCGAGGACATGAATGTCGGTTGCGGGTAATTGGTGTGGTAGTAGTCACCACCGGCATTAGCTTCGTTGTCGGCCTGCAAGGTCAGCCAGGTCGATTTGTCCCGGCCTACGCCCGGCTCGGAAGTCCACAGCGGGAAGTTGCGTCCGCGCAGGTTCAGATAGGACATCTGCTCGCCGCAGCCCCAGACCTGCTCATCCGCTTCGGCCGGCAGACGCAGCCACAGGCGGTTGCAACCTGGCTGCGGCGCCTGCATGAGCAGGCGCACGCGCTCGCCCTGGCAGTCCAGGCGCAGGGTCAGCAGCAGCGGCCCCTCGGCCCAGGCGCGCAGCTCGATCAGACCCGCCTGCGCATCGAGCCGGGCGTGGCGCAGGGCAACCCGCTCCTGCACGTAGTCACGGATGCGGAAATTGCCGCGCTGCATTTCAATCTCGGCCTCGCCGTAGCCGGCAAACACCGCCGGCTGCAGCGGGCTGTGGCACCACAGCAGGCGCCCGTCCACTTCCAGGCGGATCTGCTCACCTGCCTGGTGCAGGTTCACGTTCTGGGGGATGGATACGCTATTCATCGTGGGTTGGTCTCATAGTCAGGCAGGGCATGGGTGACAGTCAGGTGTCGAAAACGGCGGCGGCACAGGGCAACGCCGGCAAAGGCCAGCAGCCAGGTCAGCGCCAGCAGCGGCAGGTAGAGGCCGGAAGGTCCGCCGACACGGGCGACCCCCAGCGGTGAGAAGGTCAGGTAGATGGAAACCAGGGCTGCGAACAGCACCACACTGAAACTGCCGGCATGTCGCCATGGGGTAAGGTCCACGGTGCGCGCAGGGGTCGGCGAGACATACGGGGTAGCGCGGTCGAAGTGCTTGCGCAGCAGCACCAGCAAGGCCATCTCGATGGCGAACATGATGCCCATGACATGGATGAAGCTGATGCCCAGGCGTGTGTCGATCTTCAGCCCCAGCACCAGCACCGCGTAGCACACCGCATGCAGGCCAAGCACCAGTTTCGCCGGTGTCGCACCGCCACGGGCGCTGAAGAAACCGAACAGCATGATGGCAATGATCGGCATGTTGAAGAAGCCGGTGAAGCGGCGCAGTACCGCATAGATGCCTTCCGGGGTGTACATCAGCATCGGTGCCACCACCAGCGACACCAGTGCCGCAATCACACTGACGCGTTTGCCGAAGCGCACCAGCGCCTCGTCCGAGGCCATGGGTCGGATCGACTTGTAGAAGTCATAGGTCAGCAGCGTGGCCGTGCCATTGATGATCGCGTTGAAATGGCTCATCACGGTGCCGAAGATCACCGCCACGAAGAACCCTTTCATCCACCAGGGCATCAGCGCCGCGACCAGTGCCGGATAGGCCAGGTCCGAGTTGGCCAGTGGCTGGTCGCGGAACAGGTGCCAGGCGATCACCCCAGGCATCAGCATGGCCAGCGGCACCAGCAGCTTCAGGCAACCCGACAGCAGCACGCCCTTCTGGCCCTCGGCCAGGTTTCGGGCGGCCATGCTCTTCTGCACGATGGCCTGGTTGGTGCACCAGTAGAACAGGTTGGCGAAGATCATCCCGGTGAACACCGCGCCGAACGGCACCTTGTCTTCACTGCCGCCAATGGCGTTGAGCTTCTGTGGGTTGTCATGCAACAGGGTCTGAGCACCGGACAACACGTCACCCTGCCCCAGCGTCCACAGGCCGATGATCGGAATCAGTATCACCACCACCAGCAAGCCGATGCCGTTGATGGTGTCTGACACCGCCACCGCCCGCAGCCCGCCCAGCACCGCATAGGCGGCGCCGATCACCCCGGTTGCGACGATCAGCAGGCTGATGGTGGCCGGGTAGGACCAGCCGAGAATGCCCTGCAGGTCGAAGATCTGGTTGAAAGTGATCGCCCCCAGGTACAGCGAGGCCGGGTTGAGCACCAAGGTGTAGGTGGCAACCATCAGCGCGCTGACCACCCGGCGCGTGGTGCGGTCGTAACGCTTCTCGATGAACTCCGGCAGGGTCGAAAAGCCGCCGCGCAGGTAGCGTGGCAGGAAGAACAGGGCCAGGGCGATCGTCGAAACGGCAGCAGTCGCTTCCCAAGCCATGGAACTTAGGTTGTGGGCGTAAGAGTCACCATTGAGGCCGACCAGTTGGTCGATCGACAGGTTGGTCAGCATCATCGAGCCGGCAATGAACCAGCCATTGAGGCCGCCGCTCGCCATGAAGTAACCATGGGCGCCGACGTCCTTGGCCTGGCGGGTGAACCGATAGGAGATCACTGCAACCAGCACAGTGAAAAACAGCATGCTCAGGAAGGTAAAAAGGGAAGTGCTCATTTTTATATTTGTTCTCCAACGCGGGTTGGGCAGCGTTGCAACGGCAAAATCGCAGCGCTGCAAAATTACCCGATGAGCTTATCGCAGGCAAAATCGTAGCGCTACGATTTTATTCGAAATGACACACTGATTTTCGAAAACGAACACCTGTGGGTCAACGAGGCGCTTTTGCGATTGACTTGGCATCGCCGCGCTCGCATGCTTTTGCCTTCGAAAAATGAGGTGGCGATGAGCGACAGATCAGACAGCGAAATCAGCATCGGCGAAGCACGCCGCCCCCGAGCCAGCCGGGTGACCATGGGTGTGGTTGCTGAACAGGCCAAGGTGTCCCCCAGCACGGTTTCGCTGTTTCTGCGTGATCCCGAAGCGGTCTCCAGCAAACGTGCAGAGCGAATCCGCCAGGCCATCGCCGACACCGGCTACACCATCAACCGTCTGGCCGGCGCACTGGCAGGCAACCACAGCCGGACAGTCGCCGTGATCGTGCCCTCGATGGTCAACGCGTTCTTCTCGGAAACCCTCAGCGCCATGCAGGAAGTGTTCGAGAGCCGTGGCTACCAGCTGCTGATCGGCAACAGCGACTACGACCCGGAACGTGAGCTGGAACTGCTGCGCGCCCACTTGTCCTGGTCGCCGTCGGCCCTTGTCGTCACCGGCAGTGACCACACTGCCGCCCGCCCGCTGCTCGAAGCCACCGGCATTCCGGTGGCACAGATGTGGGAGCTGGGCAACGACCCGTTCCACCTGCAAGTCGGCTTCTACCACGAGGCCGTCGGCGCGGCCCTGGCCGAGCACTTGTATGCCCAGGGGTTGGAGCGTTTCGTCTATGTCGGCACGCGCATGCACCTCGACCACCGCGCCCGTCAGCGTGCCGAAGGGTTCACTGCGTGGCTGGCCGACAAGGGGCAGACCGCGCAAGTGATCGCGCTGGAACAGAACACCTCGCAGGCCGAGCTCAGCGAAGTGTTCGATGAAATCGCCCGCCACGGCGACGGGCCACAAGGGCTGTGCTGCTCGAACGATGTGCTGGCCATCGCGGCACTGTTCGAAGCCCAGCGCCGCGGCATTGCCGTGCCGGAACAACTGGCGATCGCCGGCTTTGGCGACCTGCCACTGAGCAAGCTCAGCGCGCCGCGCCTGACCACCGTACGCCCCTACCCTGCCGAGATCGGGCGGACCGTGGCCAGCCAGCTATTGACCTGGATTGAAGCGGGCACCCTCCCCGATCAACCCCAGGTCGTTGACCTGGGCTTCGAGTTGGTCGTGCGCGAGAGCAGTGTGCGCCAGTAACAGGCGCACGCAGTACCACCAGCCAGGCTAAGCGGCCACCAGCACCTTGCCGATCAGGCTCGCGCCTGCCAGCAGCAACAGGCCGAACACCGCCAGGCGCAGCACCCGCGGTGAAATGGCCAACGGGTGGCGGCGCATCCACCAGGTCAGCAGGAACACGATCGGCAATGCCTCCAGCGCGAGGTAGCCCGCCTGCAGCTCGAACCGGTGTGTCGCCACCACCACGCTCAGGCGCATCAAGGCATTGACCGCGAACACCACGATCAGCGTGTCGCGGATGACCTGCACGGCCAGTGGCTGGCGATAGAGCTGGTAGACCAACGGCGGCCCGGCGCTGGAAAACAGCCCGCCCATCACCCCGGAAACACTGGCATAAAAGGCGAAACCAACCCGCCCCGACATCTGCTGGCGACCTTGGGACTGCAGCACCAGCATGAAGCTGCAGACGATGATGGTGATGCCGAGGATGATCTCCAGCAGGTCTCGCTCATGCGTACCCAGCAATGACAGCAACTGCACGCCTCCCACGACGCCCACCAGGCTGCAGGCCAGCACCAGCAGTACGAGGCGGCGCGGCAGCTCCGGCCACTTGCGCACCATGACCAGCGCGTTGGCCAGTGTCAGAATCGAGCTCACGTTCGCCACGGTTTCCATGGGCGCCAGGCCTAACATGCCCGTCAGCCCCAGCAACAACAGGCCGAAAGCAAAGCCGGTGGCGTTCTGGGCAAAGGTGGCGACGACGACACACAACATGAAACCAAAATGCTGCCACAGCTCCATCACTGCGCGCCCTCACGCACCGGGTGCAGCACCCGGCCGGTGGCAAACAGCGCTGCCAGGTTGGCAAGCACCCTGTCGGCCATGGCCTGACGTGTTTCCTGGGTGCCACTGGCCACATGCGGCGACAGCACAACCGTATCCAGTTCACGCAAGGCGGCAGGCACGTGCGGCTCATCCGCAAACACGTCCAGTGCCGCCCCGGCAATCCGGCCGTTGCTCAGCGCCTCGATCAGGGCAGGCTGATCCACGACCGAGCCCCGCGCCACGTTGACCAGCATCCCATTGGCGCCCAGTGCCTCCAGCACCTGCTGGTTGACCAGCCCGTCGGTGGCAGTGCCACCGGGCACAGCCAGCACCAGGAAATCACTGCGCTCGGCCAGTGCCAGCAACGACTCGTGGTAGGCGTATGCCAGCTGCGGCTTTGGCCTACGGCTCGAATAGCTCACCTGCATGCCAAAGGCGCTGGCACGCCGGGCAATGGCCTGGCCGATCGGCCCCATGCCAAGGATGCCGCACCTTTTGCCGCCCAGCGCGGTGGTCAGACCAAAGCGCTCTGCACCCCAGCGCCCGGCTCTGACGAAGCGGTCAGCCACCACCACTTGCCGGGCGACGGCCAGCAGCAGGGCCATGGCGGCGTCGGCCACGCAATCGTTGAGCACATCCGGTGTGTTACTGACCTGGATACCCCGGGCGCTGGCTGCTTTCAGGTCGACGGCGTCGGTACCCACACCGAAGCAGACGATGGCGCGCAAGGCCGGTAACTGCTCGATCAGGTTCGCGCTGGCACCGTGCACTCCCGTGGTCACCACCGCCTGCACGTGTGCGCCCTGCTCGGCCAGCAGCGCGGCAGGCGAATCGCAGCGCCACAGATCCAGTAGCCGATAGTGCTGCTCAAGCTGTGACTGCAAGGCAGGCAGCAGTGGGCCAACGGTCAGCACCCACGGTCTTGCATCAGACATCACGATTCTCTCTCTTGCCAGGTATAGCTGCGGTCAGTTCAAGGCGACGCAGCGGGCCGACCACCACCAGGTAACTGAACATCGCCAGCAGCGCATTGGCCGCAACGAACACCAGTGCCATGTTGAACGAACCGGTGGCCTGCACGATGAAGCCAATGATGATGGGGGTGGTGATGCCACCGATGTTGCCGAAGGTGTTGAACAGCCCGGCCGTCACCCCTCCGGCCTGCCGTGGCGCGGCGTCGGCCATGACCGCCCAGCCCAGTGAGGCGAAGCCTTTGCCGAAGAAGGCGAACGCCATGATCGCAATGACCATCCAGGGCAAGGACACGTAGTTGCAGATGATCATGCTGGTGGAGGCCAGCAGCCCGACGATGATCGGCACCTTGCGCGCCAGGCTCAATGAGCCGGTCTTGCGCATGATGCCGTCGGAACAGAGGCCGCCAAGCAGGTTGCCGACGAAACCGCAGATCGCCGGGATCGAGGCCAGGAAGCCGGCCTGCAAGATCGACATGCCGCGCTCCTGCACCAGGTAGATCGGGAACCAGGTGGTGAAGAAATAGGTAATGGTGGAGAAGCAGTAGTGGCCGATGTAGATCCCCACCATCATCCGGCTGGTCAGCAACCCCTTGAGGATCGCAGGCAGTTTCAGTGCGCCGTCGGCTTTGCGCTGCTTGCCGAGGTGGGCATCCATGTCGACCACCGCACCGCCTTCACGCAGGTAGTCCAGCTCGGCCTGATTGATACGCGGGTGTTCCAGGGGCGAATGCACCTTGCGTACCCAGACCCAGGCCATGATGAACCCCAGCACGCCCATCATCAGGTACACCGAACGCCAGCCATAGGCGTGGATCAGCCAGCCGCTGATCGGCGCGAACAGCACGATCGCGAAATACTGGCCGGAGTTGAAGATCGACGAAGCCGTGCCCCGCTCACTGGCCGGGAACCATGAGGCGACCATCCGGCTGTTGCCCGGTGCCGCAGGCGCTTCGGCCAGGCCCACCAGAAAGCGCAGGGCAAAGAATGCCGTCACCACCAGGCTGACGTTCGAGCCGCCGTTGAACGCCTGGACCAACGTCAGCAGCGACCAGCAGAAAATGCTGACGGCATAGGTGCGCTTGGAACCGTAGCGGTCCAGCAGCCAGCCACCGGGTAACTGGCCCAGCACATAGGCCCAGGCGAACGCCGAGAATATCCAGCCCATCTGCACCGGGCTGAGCGCGAACTCCCCCTGGATGGCGGAGCCGGTGATCGACAGGATGCCGCGGTCGCCGTAGTTCAGCGTCGACACGAGGAACAGGATGAGAATGATCCAGTAGCGCGTGCGTGAAGGCGTCGCTGTTGCCGCGGTGCTGGCCGCGACGTGGCCGGAAATGGGTGCCTGATTCATCGAGAGTCCTTCCGGCGCGCGATGGCGCCGGTTTGTTGTTCTTGTAGGGATGCTCAATCGGCTACCGCAACACGGAGGTAGCCTGCGCTGGGTGCAACGGTAGCGGTCAGTAGGCTGTCGCTACCGCTTCGGGCGCCTGGCGGCCTTTCAGGGCGACCAGCAGTTCATTGGCCTTGCTCATCATCATCGCCATATCCGAGGCCACGGCGGCGAAGGCGTAGCCCTGCTCCAGGTAGCTGCCGACCAGCTCCGGCGTGCCGCCGACGATGCCGATGGGCATGCCGATGGCTTTGCAGCGCACGATCGCATCGCTGATCATGGCCTGGATATCAGGGTGCGCCGGGTTGCCGATATGGCCACAGACACTGGACAGGTCACCTGGGCCGAGGAACAGCGCATCGACACCCGGCACGGCTGCGATTTCCTCGAGGTTGGCCAACGCGGTGGCGGTCTCGATCTGCAGGATGCAGCACACCGAATCATTGGCCTGCTGGCCATAGCCCTTCCAGGTGCCGTAGCGGCTGGCGCGGTGCACGGCTGCGAAGCCGCGGGTACCCATCGGTGGATACTTGACCGCGCTGACTGCTGCTCTGGCCTGCTCGGCATTCTCCACGAAGGGCACCATCACATTGGTCGACCCCAGGTCCAGTGCGCGCTTGAGCAGCACCGGATCATTGGCGGCCACTCGCACGATCGGCTGCGCACCGGTGTATTGGATGGCCTGCAGAATGTGCCAGAGGTCGCGGAACTCGATCGGTACGTGCTCCATGTCCACGAGCAGCCAGTCGAAGCCTGCGTAACCCAGCGCTTCTGCCGTGCTGGGCGATGCAGACATGAGCCACGTACCGAGCGGTGCAGATTGGCGTTTCAGCAGAGGGGTGAAGGTGGGGGGCGTGACAGCAGTGGACATGGCGACCTCCTGAGGGTTGATCAACCAGCGCTACGAAGCAAAATCGTAGCGCTACGATTTTTCCAGAGAGCCTACTGGATTATTAATCGCAGCGCTACGATTTTATCCGCTTGGCTCCTCTGAACCCGTGTCAGACGCCCGAAATTTGGAGGGCCAGAGGTCAGTACGAGCCAGCCGGAACCTGTCACTCGCCTTCACAGTCAATGTTCACAGATAACGGTGAGCATCGGCTTTGCCTGATAGCGGGGCTTGCCATTGCCAATCACGCATTTGGCTTGTCCGAGGTATCGTGCTTGAACACAAAGCCCCTCCCCTCACAACGGCGCGCTCTGGACTGGCTGAACTTCTTCTTGGCCGACGTGCGCGACGGGCTCGGCCCTTACCTGGCCATCTACCTGCTTGCCGTGCACCATTGGCAACCGGCCGAAATCGGCCTGGTGATGAGCCTGGCGGGCATCACGGCATTGCTGGCGCAAACGCCAGCCGGAGCGCTGATCGACAGCACCAAGGCCAAGCGCGCAGTGGTGGTCGCCGCCGCCCTGCTGGTGACCGGTAGTTGCCTGCTACTGCCGTGGCTATCGTCATTCGCTGCAGTGGCCATTACGCAGGCGGTCGGTGCCCTGGCGGGTTCGGTATTCGCGCCGGCAATCGCCGCCATCTCGCTGGGCATCAGCGGCCCCAGGGCATTCACACGCCGAGTGGGCCGCAACGAAACGTTCAACCACGCCGGCAATGCCTGCTCGGCCTTGCTGGCAGGAGGGTTGGCCTACCTGTTCGGCCCGGTGGTGGTGTTCTACCTGATGGCCTTCATGACCGTGGCCAGCATCGTGGCCGTGGCCCAGTTAGACGCCGCAGCCATCGACCACCAGTTGGCACGTGGCCTCGACCACGGCCCCGGGGGTGATGACCACCCTGCCGGGTTGAAGCTGCTGCTGCACAACCGCACCCTGCTGGTATTCGCCGTGTGTTGCGCGCTGTTCCATCTGGCCAACGCGGCGATGCTACCGCTGGTAAGCCAGAAGCTGTCGCAGATTGATCTGCGCCTCGCCACGCCGCTCACCTCTGCCTGCATCGTCGCGGCGCAGTTGGTGATGGTGCCGATGGCGTTGCTGGTAGGGGCCAAGGCCGAGCATTGGGGACGCAAGCCGTTCCTGCTGGCCGGCTTTCTCATCCTGCCGCTGCGAGGTGTGCTTTACATGGTTTCCGACAACCCGTTCTGGCTGGTGGGTGTGCAACTGCTCGACGGCATCGGCGCGGGCATTTTCGGTGCGTTGTTCCCGATCGTGGTCAAGGACTTGACCGAAGGTACCGGACGATTCAATGTCAGCCTCGGCGCGCTGACGACGGTATTCGGGGTGGGTGCTGCGTTGAGCCCTGGGATTGCCGGGCTGGTAGTCCAGAACGCTGGCTACGATACGGCATTCCTGACCCTGGCGGCCATTGCCGGGGCCGCCTTCATACTGGTGCTGGTAGCGCTTCCGGAAACCCTCCCAGGCGCTTCGCCGTCGCCCTCGTCTACGCCTAAGCCCAAGCCTGCTGGACACTGAACACCCCATGCCTGTCAGCGAAAATGCATCGATCATCTGGGCCGTCGCGGCCCGGGAAGCGGTGAAACTCATTCTGTTAAATTTCTGAGCCTTAACCCTACTTGTGCCTGATCAGCAGAAAACCAAGACTGACCATGTAAGGATTATTCCTTACCGTTCAATCTGTATATCCGGGAGAACGCTCATGCCTGCCATCCACGAAATCGCCACGTTGAGCTCAAAGGGGCAGGTCACACTGCCCAAATCCGCTCGCCAGCTTTTGGGCATTGACGCTGGTGGCAAGATTGCATTCGACGTACGTGGGGGTGAAATCGTGGTCAGCCGCGTAGAAACCACCCACGAAGACCCTGCCATCGGAGCGTTCCTGGGTTTGCTGGAGGCTGATATCCGAGGAGGCCGCAACCTCACCACTTTGCCGAAAGGCTTGGCGCAAACCATGCTCGCCAACGCAAATCACTGCGTAAACCTCGATGAAGATATCGATGGTGAGGTCGCGATCTGATGCTGCGACATGACTGGACACTGTTGTTCCATGAAGGCGTGACTTTACAGCTACGCAAATTGCAAGAAGCCGCCGCCCGGGCCGAGCAGAACGACCTGCAAGGTTTTGAGAGCAACGCCAACGCGGGCATTGAGCCATCTGATCATGGAGGCTGTGCCTGCCGACCCAGGCCGTGATGAGTTCCGCCAAGGCAACACGCTGGGCACCGCCTACAGACATTGGCGCCGCGCAAAAATCGGCAGGCGCTTTCGGCTGTTCTTTCGCTACGACTCAAGGTCCAAGGTCATCGTCTATGCATGGGTCAACGACGAAAATACCTTAGGTACAACCAAGGCCCGGGTGTGGCGCAAATGGGAAACCCTGTACAACCCGCAGAATAACGCGTCTTCTGCCCCCTCAAGGAATTGCTCATGCTGTATGTAGTCATGCTCGGTGGCCGCCACCCACGGGCCAGTATCGAGGTACACGATGTGCTGTTCGCGCAGGCAGATTCCCTGCAGCAAGCGTACCCGCAATTGCGCGAAGGCTGGTTCGGCAGCCGTGCAGGCCTGCACATCGACTCGTGGCTGGAAGTTGACGGTATCGATCACTACCGTGTCACGTTCAGCCAGCTGGCCCCAGGCCCGGATGACCCGCGGCTGTTCTTCATCAACCTGGGCGGCTACGAGCCGCAGGTATTTGGCGAGGCGCACCGCTACCTGCTGATAGTGGCGAGGGACAAGGCCCAGGCCAAGCAACTGGGCAAGCAACGCATGCAGGCAGGCTGGCGCAAGCCGCATACCGATGCAGTACTGGAAGTTGACGATTGCCTGCCAGTCGACCTGGTGGGCGGGCGCTATGTGCACTTGATCGAAGGTGAACATGGCGGGTCGCGTCAATACAGCGACTATATCCTGCTCTGAGGTTCGCACACCGCGCTAACGGCTGCCAGCTCGTGGAGCGGCACTGAACTGAGAGGATCATTTTTTTACGCCTTTTTTACGACCAGACGGTTTACCTGAATGGATACTGATCGCGCGATGCTCAGGGATGGCATGCGCATCTATTCGACCGTGCAGAGAAACAGTTCGTGACCCAGACCGCCATCGCAGCAAACCACCCCCATCCCAGCAAAACTACCGGCATCGGCATGCTCGTCGCCGCCGTCGGTGTGGTCTACGGCGACATCGGCACCAGTCCGCTGTACACCCTCAAAGAAGTATTCGCAGGCCATTACGGCGTACAGGCCAACACCGCCGGGGTGCTTGGCGTGCTGTCGCTGGTGTTCTGGTCGCTGATCTGGGTGGTTTCACTCAAGTACGTGCTGTTCATCCTGCGGGCCGACAACCAGGGTGAGGGGGGCATCATGGCCCTGACCGCGCTGGCGCACCGTGCTGCGGCGCCCTACAAGCGGCTTGGCCAGATACTGGTGCTGCTCGGTCTGTTCGGCGCCGCGCTGTTCTATGGCGACAGCATGATCACGCCGGCAATCTCGGTGTTGTCGGCTGTAGAGGGGTTACAGCTCGCCTTTGACGGCATCGAGCACTGGGTCGTGCCGCTGTCAGTGGTGGTGCTGGTGGCGCTGTTCCTGATCCAGAAGCACGGTACCGCACGGATAGGCATCCTGTTCGGGCCGGTCATGGTGCTTTGGTTTGTGGTTCTCGGTGCGTTGGGCATCTATGGCATCGTGCAGCGGCCCGAGGTGCTGCAAGCGCTGAACCCGATTTGGGCGGTGAAGTTTTTCTTGCTTCATCCAGGTATGGGCGTCGCCATCCTTGGCGCGGTGGTACTGGCGCTCACGGGTGCTGAGGCGTTGTATGCAGACATGGGGCACTTTGGCCGCAAACCCATCGCACGCGCCTGGTTCATGCTGGTACTGCCCGGGCTGGTGCTCAACTACTTCGGCCAAGGCGCGCTTATCCTTGGCAATCCGCAAGCCGTCCGCAACCCGTTCTACCTGCTGGCACCTGAGTGGGCACTGCTGCCCATGGTAGGGCTGGCCACCCTGGCTACCATCATCGCCTCCCAGGCGGTCATTTCCGGCGCGTTCTCCCTGACGCGCCAGGCCATTCAGCTGGGCTATGTGCCGCGTATGTTCATTCAGCACACGTCCAGCGAGGAGCAAGGGCAGATTTACATCGGCATGGTGAACTGGGCGCTGATGGTCGGCGTAGTGCTGCTGGTAATCGGCTTCGAGTCATCCGGCGCGCTGGCGGCGGCCTACGGCGTTGCGGTAACCGGCACCATGCTGATTACCACCTTGCTGGCCTCGGCGGTGGTCCTGCTGCTGTGGAAGACGCCACGCTGGCTGGCGATTCCTGCATTGCTCATGTTCCTGCTGGTGGACAGCCTGTATTTTGCCGCCAACGCCCCGAAGATCCTCCAGGGCGGTGCATTCCCGGTGATCGCGGGCGTGGCACTTTTCATATTGATGACCACCTGGAAGCGGGGGCGCCGGATGATCGTCGAGCGGCTGGACGAGAGTTCACTGCCTCTGGATCTGTTCATCGCCAGCCTGCAGGCTCAGCCGCCGCACCGGGTGAGCGGTACGGCAGTTTTCCTTTCTGCCCGGCCCGAAGCTGTCCCCCACGCGCTGCTGCATAACCTGCTGCACAACCAGGTGCTGCATGAGCAGGTGGTCTTGTTGACCGTGGTCTTTGAGGATGAGCCACGGGTCAGCGCTGGCCAGCGCTGTGAGGTCGAGGCATTTGGTGGGGGATTCTTCCGCATGAACCTGCACTTTGGCTTCATGGAGGAGCCCAACGTGCCGTTGGCGTTGAGCCGATGCCAGCAAGCTGAACTCCAGTTCGGCCCTATGCAAACGACTTATTTCCTGAGCCGTGAGACCGTCATCGCAGGCAAGCAGATGGGCATGGCGCGCTGGCGAGAGCACCTGTTCGCATTCCTGCTCAAGAATGCCAACAGCAATCTCAAGTACTTCCAATTGCCGCTTAACCGAGTGATCGAGCTTGGCACTCAGGTCGAGATGTGAGATGCCTGCCTCAGCCATGACGCCATACGTACCCTACGACAAAGCGAAGGCAACGGGGCAACCCCCCGGGTCAAACGTCAAGGGCACCGCGATGCAAGGCGTTCAGCATGCGCGCGGCGTCAGCGCCTCCCTCGTCCAGCAGGCATAGCGGGATTCCGCCCAGGACGGGTTGCGAATCGGCCAGCCCCTCGCCTATCAAGGCCAGCGGGCATGCGATTTCCATCTGCAAGGAGCGCAAGCGCTTGGCCAAGGCGGGGTTCACCGGCGCCTGGACTTTTATCACCAGTGCCGCAGGCTGCATGGCCGCACACACGATGGGGAGCTCTTCAAGTGGCTGCCCGCAACCGAGCACGTCGATGCGCTGTAGCTCGCTGCTCAACAGGAGCCCGGCGCACAACACACTGAGTTCGGCTTGCCCCTCGCTACCGGCCAGCAAAACCTGCGGCGCGTCGACCTGGTTCATTTGCAGACGCAGCAACAAGCGGGCGCGCAAGAATGTGTCGAGAAACAACCATTGGCTACGCTGGCCTGGCGCTGAGCCTGAAGCCAGGTCATGCCACACTGGCATCAGCACGTCACGCAGCACGGTGGCCTTGGGCAGGAGTGTGAACAACTGACCATGGATCCCCTCCAGTGCCGGCCGATCGAATGCCTTGGTTGCACGCGCAACGGCCGCGCGCCAATCGTCAAAGGCCGAATGCTGCTGCACAGACGCCTCAGGCTGGGCGGCGAGCAGATCACCGACCTTGCTGACGGACAGGCCGTTTGCCGTCCAGCGCAAGATGTCGCGT
Organism: Pseudomonas sp. NMI542_15; assembly: GCF_021283425.1. Classification (NCBI taxonomy): domain Bacteria; kingdom Pseudomonadati; phylum Pseudomonadota; class Gammaproteobacteria; order Pseudomonadales; family Pseudomonadaceae; genus Pseudomonas; species Pseudomonas sp. NMI542_15. The sequence continues at coordinate 86,315 of NZ_JAJSRO010000002.1, forward strand.
ATGCGCTGAACGTCCCGCGCCGTGTACAGGCGGTGGCCACCCTCGGTACGCTGCGGGCGTATCAACCCGTGGCGCCGCTCCCAGGCACGCAGGGTCACCGGATTGATGCCGGTCAAGCTGACAACATCGCGCATAGGTAGCAAATCGGGTGGGGTAGCGTCTGTCATAACGAGGGGATATCCGAGTGGTAGGCCATTCTAAACCCATATGCACCTTCTGCGGCGAGCCGCCTTGGTTCATCATGCAACAAACAGCGCCGATACCTTCTGCACAGAAGCTACGCTGCGCATATCGCATATGAAACGCCAGTAGGTGGGCCCTATGATCACCGCGAAACTCCTGCAACTGATGGTCGAGCATTCCAACGATGGCATCGTCGTCGCCGAGCAGGAAGGCACTGAAAGCATCCTGATTTACGTCAACCCCGCTTTCGAGCGCCTCACGGGCTATCGCGCCGACGATATCCTCTATCAGGACTGCCGTTTTCTTCAGGGCGAGGACCATGACCAGGAAGGACTGGCAAACATCCGCGAGGCGATCCGTGAAGGCCGCCCCTGCTGCCAGGTGCTGCGCAACTACCGCAAGGACGGGAGCCTGTTCTGGAATGAGTTGTCCATCACGCCCGTGTACAACGAAGCGGACCAGCTGACGTACTACATCGGCATTCAGCGTGACGTCACAGCGCAGATATTCGCCGAAGAAAAGGTACGCGAGCTGGAGGCTGAAGTGGCTGAACTACGCGGGCAACTGGGCCAGACCGAGGGCTGACAAAAACCTGTACAAGATTTTCTAGCTGTATAGATTAATGCTTGAGTTTCAGCTATACCTGTACAACAAACCCATTTTGTACAGGATTGCCTGGAGCCCAGCATGTCAGCATACCTACAGCAATTCGCCGAGCGCTTCGCCAGCCTCGATGGGGCTAACCTCGACACACTGGAAGAACTGTACAGCGAAGATGTCACCTTTCGTGACCCACTGCATCACATACAGGGGCTGCAGGCCCTGCGCGCCTATTTCGAGCAGTTGTATGCCAACGCCAGGGATATCCGCTATGCCATCACCAGCGCCGACGAGGTAAGGCCCGGGCAGGGCTACCTGCGTTGGACACTGCAGTTTTGCCACCCACGCCTGGCCAGGGGTCAACCGATCACGTTGCAGGGGTGTAGCTGCCTGCATTGGCGCGACCGCGTGCATTTTCACCAGGACTATTTCGACGCCGGTGCCCTGCTTTACGAACACCTCCCCCTCATGGGTGGTGCAATCCGCTGGCTCAAAGGCAGGCTGGCATGAGCCGCTGCTGGTTGACCGGCGCAAGCAGCGGTATCGGTGCCGCACTCGCCCACATCCTGCTGGAGCAAGGCCACCAGGTTGCCTTGGGCGGGCGTCATGCCGATCGCCTTGCCCCTCTGGCCGAACAGTTTCCGGGGCAGGTATTACTGGCCATCGGCGATCTTGACAACCCGGAGCAGGTCGCCGCGATCGCCGAGCGGATCGAGCAAGCCTGGGGTGGGCTGGACATGGCCATTCTCAATGCCGGTACGTGCGAATACCTGGAGCCGGGCCACTTCGATCCTGCGTTGGTTGAGCGTGTAATGCGCACAAACCTGCTGGGTGTCAGCTACTGCCTGGCGGCGGCCGTGCCCTTGCTTCGCACCGGCCAGCGCCCCCACCTGGTGGTAATGGGCAGTTCGGTGACCTGGCTGGCCCTGCCCCGCGCCGGCGCCTACGGTGCGTCCAAGGCTGCGGTGCGCTACCTGGTGGAGTCACAGCGAATCGACCTGGCTCGCGAGGGGATCGCGGTCACCTTGGTCAGCCCTGGCTTCGTCGACACGCCACTGACCCGTCGCAACGATTTCCCCATGCCGCAGCTGTGGACTGCACAGCGCGCCGCGCGGCATATCGCCACGCGCCTGCCCCGGCAGCCTCTGGAAATCAACTTCCCCGGTCTTTTCACCCTGGTATTGCGCCTGTCAGGGGCGTTACCCGCGCGCCTGCGCTTGGCACTCGGCCAACGCCTCGCCCGTCATGAACAGGAATGATGATCCATGCGTATCGCAATCATCGGCAGTGGCATCGCGGGGCTGACCTGCGCCCATCTGCTGTCACGCAAGCACGAAGTAACGGTTTTCGAAGCCGAGCAATGGATCGGAGGGCACACGCATACCCTCGATGTGGTCTGGAAGGGCCAGCGCCATGCAATAGATACCGGCTTCATCGTGTTCAACGACTGGACCTACCCCAACTTCATACGCTTGCTTGACCGGCTCAAGGTCACCTCGCAGCCGACCGAAATGAGTTTTTCCGTGCACGACCCGATCACTGGGCTGGAATACAACGGTCACGATCTGAACACACTGTTTGCCCAACGCCGTAACCTGGTTTCCCCAAGTTTCTGGGGCATGATACGGGATATTCTGCGCTTCAACCGCCAGGCGCTGGCCGACCTGGACAACCAGCGCATCGATGCAGACACCACCCTGGGCGCCTACCTTCAGACACAGCGCTACGGGCAACGCTTCATCGACCACTACATCGTGCCGATGGGGTCGGCGATCTGGTCGATGTCGCGGGCAGACATGCTGTACTTCCCGCTTGAGTTCTTCGTGCGCTTCTGTCGCAACCACGGCTTGCTGTCGGTCAACCAACGTCCACAGTGGCGGGTAATTGAAGGCGGTTCACGCAGCTATGTCGCGCCGCTGTGCCGACCGTTTGCTGAACGCATACGGCTCAGCTGCAAGGTATCCCGGGTCAGCCGCGATGAGGGAGGCGTGACGCTGGTGAGCGCGGCCGGCAGCGAACGCTTCGACAATGTGGTGTTCGCCTGCCACAGCGACCAGGCTCTGGCCCTGTTGGAAACCCCAACCATGCAGGAGCGTGCGGTACTCGGCGCCATCGGCTACGCCAGCAACGATGTGGTGCTGCACACCGATACCCGCCTGCTGCCACGCCGCAAGAGCGCCTGGGCCAGCTGGAACTACCGCCTGGGCGGCCCAGAGCAAGCGCCCGCCGCGCTGACCTACAACATGAACATCCTGCAAGGTATCCAGGCACCGACCACCTTCTGCGTAAGCCTCAACCAGACCGCATTGATAGACCCGGCGCAGGTGATCGCGCGCTTCCAGTATGCCCATCCGCAGTACAGCATTGCCGCATCCGCCGCACAGGCATGCCAAGCACAACTACAGGGCCAGCAGCACAGTTACTTCTGTGGTGCCTATTGGGGCAACGGCTTTCATGAGGACGGGGTGGTCAGCGCGCTGAAGGTGGCTGCGCACTTCGGAGAGCAATTGTGAACAGCAGCCTTTGCCTGGGCTGGATCAGCCACCGTCGGCTGACGCCGCGGCTGCATGCTTTCCGCTACCGGATTGGCATGTTCTACCTGGACCTGGACGAACAAACCTGGTTTATGGGCCTGTCACGCTGGCTTGGGCGCTGGCGCCTCGCGCCGCTGTGCTGGCGCGAGACCGACTACCTGCCAGCGCAGACCCGCCACGGTGAAACCCTGGCACAGGCCGCACGCTTGCTGGTGTGTCAGGCCACTGGGCATATGCCCGAAGGCCCGGTACGGCTGCTCACGCAACTGCGTTGCTGGGGGCTGTCGTTCAACCCGGTGAGCTTCTATTTTTGCCACGACCGCGACGGCTGCCTGACGGCAATCCTGATGGAGGTGCGCAACACCCCGTGGCGCGAGCGTTTTCATTACGTCCTGCCGGTGCAAGAAGACCTTGCCAAGCGGTTCACCGTGGCCAAGGCCTTCCATGTTTCACCGTTCATGCCGTTGGACATGGACTATCACCTGCGCTTTTTCCTGAGCGCGGACCATGTACGCATCCACATGCAGAACTGGCAAGACGGCCGCAAGGTGTTCGAGGCCGACCTCGCCCTGCACCGTCAGCCACTGGATGGAACCGCGCTACGCCGGTATGTCATGACCTTCCCATGGATGAGCCTGCGCACTGTCTCGGCCATCTACTGGCAAGCGCTACGCCTGTTACTCAAACGCACCCCCGTGCATGACCACACCACCCGCCAGAATGACCTGGCGCTCGGCCAACCTTGCGAGGATCCTGAAGATGTCAAATCCCACACTGAGCGTTAGCAAGTTCGCAGGCCTTGCCCCCTTGCTCGGCGGGCTGGCACGAAGCGCCGTGCTCGCCCAGTTGGGCAAGCTGCGCCACGGCCACCTGCGCCTGCTCAGCCACGGGCAGCAGTGGAGTTTCGGTGATGTCGACAGCCCGTTGCAGGCCGAGGTGGAGATCCTCGATGACGCCTCCTGGAGCCTGATCGCCGGCAATGGTTCGATCGGTGCTGGCGAGGCCTACATCCACGGCTATTGGCGAAGCCCCGACCTGGCGCTGGTGACCCGCCTGTTCGTCGCCAACCTTGAGGTGCTCGACGCGCTCGAGGGTGGCCTGGCCCGTTTCGGCCGCCCTGCCCTGCGGCTTCTGCACCGGCTCAACCGCAACAACAAACGCGGTGCCCGGCGCAATATCCTCGCCCATTACGATTTGGGCAATGCCCTGTTCGAGCGGCTGCTGGACCCCACCATGATGTATTCGGCGGCCCAATTCCAACATGCTGGGCAAACACTGGAGCAAGCCCAGTTGCACAAGCTGGAGCGCATCTGCCAGAAGCTTGAACTGCACCCCGACGATCACCTGCTGGAAATCGGCAGCGGCTGGGGCAGCCTGGCAATCCACGCGGCCACCCGTTACGGCTGCAGGGTCACCACCACAACGATCTCCGAGGCACAGTACAGCCATACCCTGGCGCGCGTTCAGGCCCTGGGGCTGGAGCAGCGCGTGAAGGTGCTGCGCGAAGACTACCGCGACCTGCAAGGCACCTTCGACAAACTGGTTTCGATCGAAATGATCGAGGCAGTCGGCCATCGTTACCTGCCTGTGTATTTCCGCCAGTGTGCCTCGCTCCTCAAGCCCGACGGCCTGATGCTGCTGCAGGCGATCACCATCCGCGACCAGCGCTACGCCCAGGCACGGCGCTCGGTCGACTTCATCCAACGCTATATTTTCCCAGGTGGCGCCCTGCCTTCGCTCAGCGTGTTGCTGGACACCGCCAGCCGCCACACCGCACTCAACCTGGTGCACATGGAGGATTTCGGCCAGGACTATGCCCTCACCCTGCAGCACTGGCGTGAAAACCTGCGCCAGGCGCGCACAGCACTGATGGACCTGGGCTACGACGACATGTTCCAGCGCCTGTGGGAGTTCTACCTGTGTTACTGCCAGGGCGGTTTCGAGGAGCGCACTATCGGCGTTGCGCACCTGCTGTGGGCAGCGCCACTGGCTCGGCGCGCCCCCTTGCCTGACGGTGCCTGATGCCCGGGCGCTGGCTGGTCGCCAATGCCGTCTGGTTGCAGGCTGGCTGGTGGATCTGCGTGCTGGGCGCCGAACGCCCCTGGCTATTGCTGCTGGTGATTGCAGGTGTGGTGGTGCACCTGCGCCTCTGCCCGGACGTTAACGCCGAGGTCAAGGCGCTGTTGCGCGTCTCCTTGGCCGGGTGTGTACTCGACAGCGCGCTGGGGGCGCTGGGCGTGTTCGGTTTCGACGCCTGGCCGCTGCCACTGTGGCTGGCGCTGCTGTGGCTGGTGCTGGCCAGCGGCATGCGCCACAGCCTGGCATGGGCCGGCAGGCGCTGGCAGCTCGGTGCGCTGCTGGGCGCACTGGGTGGCCCGCTGGCCTATGTAGGCGGTGCAAGATTTGCGGATGTCGCCCTGCCATTTGGCGCGCTGCAAACCGGCCTGCTACTGATGCCGATCTGGGCCTTGGCCCTGCCCCTGCTCGCGCGCCTCGCGGCGCGGCGCTGACCTGCGGCATCGCTCGGAGCAATAGCGCACCTGCTCCCAACAGCGAGCCCAGCGCTTGCGCCAGTTGAACGGCCGACCACACACCACGCAGACCTTGCTGGGCAAAAGGCTCTTTTTCATAGCGGCTGCTGCGCATCGAGCCGCGCCAACAGCGCCTGGCCACGCTGCCACACGGCGTCGCGCCGGCTAGCCGTCATACCATCAAGGCTGCGATAGACCAGGGTCAAACGCGGGTTCGTCGACAGCAGCGGACGATGGCGGATGAGAAAATGCCAGTACAGCGCATTGAACGGGCAGGCATCGTCCTCACTGACATGATCGACCTTGTAACTGCAAGCCTTGCAATGATCGGACATGCGCTGAATGTAACGACCACTGGCGCAGTACGGCTTGGACCCCAGGTAGCCGCCGTCGGCGTGCATCACCATGCCAAGCGTGTTGGGCAGCTCGACCCAGTCGAAGGCATCCATGTAAACCGCCAGGTACCACTCGCAAATCGCGGTGGGTAAGATACCGGCCAGCAAGGCGAAGTTGCCGGTCACCATCAGGCGCTGGATATGGTGCGCGTAGCCCAACCGCAGGGTCTGCCCGATGGCTTGCTCCATGCAGCGCATGCGGGTGCGCCCGGTCCAATAGAATTCAGGTAACGCTCGGTCGTTGCCCAGGTGATTGAGCCCGGCATACTCCGGCATGCGCAGCCAGTAGATACCGTGCACATACTCGCGCCAGCCGATCAACTGGCGAATGAAGCCTTCAGCTGCATTAAGCGGCACCCGCCCCTCGCGCCAGGCCTTGTCGACCTCCTCACACAGACATCGCACATCCAGAAGCCCAATGTTGAGCGCCGCACTGATGCGCGCATGGAACAGGTACGGCTCGCCCTCGGCCATTGCATCCTGGTAGTCGCCGAAAGCCGCCAGGCCAAAATCCAGAAAGTGCTGCCACAGCTGCTGTGCCTCGGCATGGGTCACGGGGTAGTCAAAGCCGTCGATGTCCCCGTAGTGGTCGCTGAAGCGCCGACGTACCAGGGCGACCACCGCTGCCGTGATCCCGTCCTGCGCAAAATGCGCAGCGAACGGCCCACGCAACTGGCGAGGTAATGGCTTGCGGTTGTCACCGTCAAAATTCCAGGCCCCACCTGCAGGGCCGTCGGCCTCCATCAGCAGGCCGGTTCGCTTGCGCATGCCACGGTAGAAGTGCTCCATACGCAGCTGACGACGCTCATGGGCCCAGCGCGCAAAGGCTTCGCGGGAGCACAGAAAACGCGTGTCGCGATGCCACACGAGGGGCAATGCGGCATCACGCAAAGCCTGCTCCAGGCGCCACTCCCCGCACTCGGTCAGGTGAATGTGCGTGGCGCCCAGTGCCTGTTGCCAGCGCTGCAATTCGCCCACGATGCTGCCGCTGTTGCCGTCAGCATCGAGCTCGACATAATGCACCTGCCAACCCCGTTCACGCAGGGCCTGGGCAAAGTGCCGCATGGCGCTGAAGATGAGCACGATCTTGAGCGGATGATGCGGCACGTAGCGGGCCTCACCCTCCACTTCCGCCATCAGAACAGCATCGCGGGCGGGGTCAAGGGCAGCCAGGCTGGCCAGGTCGAACGACAGCTGGTCACCCAGCACAAGGCCCAGGCGCATCGTTCAGGCTACCACTGGCTGGTGAGCGTTACCGGTACGCGCAGCGGCGCAATGGGGCCGTCACGTTGCCCGCACATCTCATCATGCACCACCTGCTGTACCAGCATGCAAGGCACGGGTGGCAGGTCGGCCAACAGCTGCCGCAGCTCGGTAGTGGAGCGCACGCGAACGGGCTGCCCATGGGCATCGCTCAATGTCACGGGGCCGGCGCCGGTCAAGGCGCGCAGGAGGTAGAAGCCACCTTCCAGCGACAGCAGTTCAAGTTCCTTTGCTTCGCCGGTCGAAACCAGCTGGGTAAGCGCGATCAGGTTCATGGTGTGCCCTCTGGCAGGCGGCGGAAGAACAGGGTGATCTGGCCGACTTCAACGCCCAGCTTGCTCATGCTTGAACGGTTGATCAGGGTGTCGTCATCCATGAGGTACATCCAGTCGTCCAGGTCTACCTGCCAATGCCGCCCGTCAACTGGCAAGTCCAGCTGGTACCGCCAGCGCAGCGCGTTACCCGCCACTTCGCCGCGCGCCTCGCCGATCACGTCCCCTGCGGTACCGCGCCAGCGGCCAGGGCCGTCTGGCACCAGTGTCCAGGTACGCTGCTGGCGAGTGCCATCGCTGTAGAGAAAATGTTCGTCGAGGATCAGCCGCTCACCTTCGCGGCGGCTGTCGATACGCACGTGGAAGCGCTTGACCACTTCCCCGGAACGCTTCTGGAACATGCCCCAGGCCTGCACTGGTCGCGAGAAGAATGCAGCCAGGTCCAGTTTCGGTTGCTCCTGGGCATAGTGCTCGACACCAACATTGCCACAGCTGCCCAGAAGCAGGCAGGAAACCAGCAACAGCACTTTGTACATGTTCATGTCCCTCAGTCGTTGCCAGCCTGCCCAAGCAGGCGCTGGCGCAGTTGTGTATCCCGGGCTCCGGGGTCGAGCCAGATGGCAAAAAACGCCCTGGCAAAGACCGGGTCGGCGATTTCACGGCTGAATTTATCGTCGACGTAAAAGCGGCAGCCCTGCCCCGGCAGGTACAAGCCGGTAATGCGCATGCCGGGGCGCACGTCCACAAATGCCTCTTCAATCCCACGGGTCCAGGCCGTACGTTGTTGCGGCGTTATGCTGCCACCGTTGAGGCGGCGCATTTCCTCGAGGCTGGCCTGTACCAAGGTGTCCCTGGACAACGAACGGTGGTAGAGGAGCTCAAGGGCGAAGGGCTGGTTCCAGTCATGAACTGGCCCTGAAGTCCATAATTGGGCTGTATACAGACGCAGACCAAACCAGGTGAACTCACCACTCCCAAGCCGTTGCGCCCCAGGCAGCTCCGCCCTCCAGCCCGCCACCGCCGAAAAGGTAGCCAGTAGCAGACAAAGGCAAGCCCAACGAGCACGGTGCGCCATACTGACCTCGAGCACGCATAAATACTGTACAACAATAGCATCTTGTACAGATATTGTGTTCCAACTGCATAGATTTTAATGCGCAGCGCCAGACCTCGGTCACGTCACCAGTGATATCACCAGGTCCGCAATATTGAGAGGCACGAATGCCACGGTCAGCAGCGCATAGGCCTTGCGCGAGCTGGCTGCAAACACACACAGCGGCATCATGATCATGACCACGTCAAAGGCGCCCCACAGCGCCATGGGCGAAACGCCGAACAACAGAATGTTGACGATGAACCCAAGCAGGTAATAGCCCGACAGAAATAACAGCGCGAAGCGGCCATCCTGCTCGAAGTACACGCGAAGCCCTTCACGTTCGTCCTCGCTGCGGCTGGGCAAGATCAGCGCCGAGGAAACGAACAGCGCAAGTGCCAGCAACACCAAGAGCAAAAACTCCTGGAACGAGAAGGTGGCCCTGACTTGCGGCAGCGAATTGACCGCCCACCAGAAATCCATCTGGGTGGTGAAGAGCATGACCGCCCAGACCAGAGCCACCCAGTCTGGAGCAGCGTTGCGCCGGATTCGGAAGACGGTCAGCGCCCCCAGAAGCAGGCGTGTGACAGAAAGGCCCAAGACCATAGACAGGACGGTAGCAACGATAGGGAAATTGCTCATGGTGCCTCCTGCGGACCAAGACTCTGGACAGCGTAGGCGGCGAACAGCAAACTTTGCACAAATGAATACCGGTTCTGGGGCGTGTCGCAGGATTTTCAGTGCCTGTGAAACCGAGCGCCGCGCGGGCGGCGCGGGTCTACTCCCCAAAACAAGCCTCGAGGCTGGCTGTTCCTCACCAAAACCTGCAGCGTCACTCACCCAAGGAGCCTGCCTTGTCAGAACGCACCCACTGCGGCGTGAAGCCCAGCGACTCTGCCTGGTCGGTGTTTCTGCTGTTCTTGCGCTTGGGGCTGACGTCTTTCGGTGGCCCCATTGCGCACCTGGGTTACTTTCGTGAAGCATTTGTAGCGCGCCGCCAATGGCTCAGCGAGCGCAGTTATGCCGAGCTGGTCGCGGTGTGCCAACTGCTTCCCGGCCCCGCCAGCAGCCAGGTCGGCATCGCGCTGGGCCTGTCACGGGCGGGTTTCGCGGGCGCTGTCGCTGCCTGGGCAGGGTTCACATTGCCATCGGCCCTCCTGCTGACGCTGTGTGCTCAGGGCCTGGGGGCATGGGGAGGTGGCGCCCCAAGTGGCCTGTTGCACGGCCTGAAAATCGTCGCAGTCGCCGTGGTGGCCCAGGCGGTGTGGGGCATGGCACGTAGCCTTTGCACCGATGTTGCGCGGGTAACCATCGCCCTGTTCGCTGCCTGTACCGCGTTGCTGTGGCCTAACGCGATCGGGCAGATAGCCGTGATCTCAGGCTCGGCCATCACAGGCTTGATCCTGCTCAAGCCTCCGGGCTCCCCGGCAGGGGAAGAGCTGCCGTTTTCAGTCAGCCGAAGGGCCGGGCTGGCTGCGCTGGTCCTGTTCTTTGCCTTGTTGGTAGGCTTGCCGCTATTGACTCGCATCTGGCCCTCGCAAGCACTGGCAATGGTCAACGCGTTTTATAGCGCAGGCTCGCTGGTATTCGGCGGCGGGCATGTGGTGCTACCGTTGCTTGAGTCGGCCACAGTGGCCAACGGCTGGGTCACAAATGACACCTTTCTCGCAGGTTATGGCCTGGCGCAGGCCATACCGGGCCCACTCTTCACGTTTGCAGCCTTCCTGGGTGCAGCCATGAGCGTGCAGCCCTCCGGCTGGGTGGGCGCGACGGTTGCCATTCTCGCCATTTTTACCCCCTCCTTCCTGTTGGTGATCGGTGTCGTTCCCTTCTGGGAAACACTGCGGCGCAGCGCCCGCAGCCAGTCAGCGCTTGCCGGTGTAAACGCCGGCGTGGTCGGGCTTCTGCTGGCTGCGTTGTACCAACCGGTGTGGACGAGCGCCATCGCCAAGCCAGCAGACTTGGCATGGGCGCTGATCGCCTTGATGGCCCTGATGTTCTGGAAGTGGCCTGCAGGGTTGGTTGTCCTGGGCTGCGGCGTGTTCGGTTGGCTGCTGAGCGGCACCTTATAGCCGCGCAACGAAAACAACCAGGCTGAGGGCTCATTCGCCTTCAGCCTTGAAACCAGTGTTGCGAACTCACCGCCCCGGCAACATGCGCTTGAGGGTATTGTCCTTCAGCCAGTAATGATGCAACAGGCCTGCACAGGCATGCAGCCCGATCAGCCAGTAACCCGCATTCCCCAGCCACTCATGCCACCCCCTGAGCGCCCTGGCCAGCGTCGGATCCACCGCCACGGGTGCAGGTATGGCCACCCCCCAATAGGGCAGCGGCTTGCCAGCGGCCGCGAGCATCAGCCAGGCCAGCAGAGGTGTAAGGATCATCAGGACGTACAATGCAATATGCAGCACGCTGGCCATCAAGCCCTGCCAGGCAGGCGGCGTCGGCACGATTGCAGGCCGTGGGCTGAGCCGACCAAGGAGGCGCAGCCACACCAGGGTGAAGATGCCAATACCCATCAAGGCATGCACGCCTAACAGGGGGCCCTTGAGAAAGTGCCCTTTGGGCAATACCTCGCGCAATTGGACACAGGCATAAACGCCCATGAATAAAACGAGCATGCTCCAATGCATGATTATCGAAAGTTGCCCGTAACGGGCGGGGTTCGACGTGCGTGCCATATCCAGGGCCTCTTGTGACAGGGAAGTATTCGCTGCCCATCGGCGCTGAAGGCAAACCGGGCAACGTACACCACCACGTTGTCAGCCCAAGCTTAAAGAAGTCTGAAGTGCCGATACGTTATTTGAAACAGGTGAGGCCGTGCAGCGATTGGCGTGAGCAGCTCACTGCAAGGGAAGCGACACGATGGCAGCCAGCCCGCCAGTGGCCCTGTTTTCCAGGCGCACCTGCCCCCCCAGCCGCTCGACGATGGTGGCCACGATGGATAACCCCAGCCCTGCGCCATTGGGGCTATTGCGGCTATAGAAGCGCTCGAATACGCGCGCAAGATCCGCGTCGTCTATGCCCTGGCCTTCATCTTCGACCACCAGTTCGAAGCGAGTGGCCAGGCGCCTGAGTGATACCGTGATGCGCCCGCCAGGCGGTGAATGCTCCACCGCATTGGAAACCAGGTTCTGCAAGGCGATGCCCAACGCGCCGGCATCGATCATCAGGCCATGGTCACCTTCGCTGAGATCCAGCGAGGGCTCCAGGCCGCGATCCAGGATCCAGGGGGTGAGATCCGCCAGCACATCGGTGACCACTTCGCCCAGGTCGACACGGGTGGTGGCGCGCTGACCAAGGCGCGGCTCGACCCGGGCGAGGGTCAGCAACTGGTTGACCACCCGGGTCAGCCGGTCCACGCCGCCAATCAGAAAGCCCAGGGCTTTCTGGCGCTCGGCATCGGTACTGGCGGCCTGTGCGTTCTGCGCATGCAGGCGCAGGATCGCCAGCGGCGTGCGCATCTCATGGGCGGCGTCGGCAATGAAGCGATGCTCACGCCGCAGCAGGTCATCGATCTGCGCCAGCAGGCGGTTGATGGCGGCTTGCATAGGCTCAAGCTCGGTCGGCAACGGCACCAGTTGCAGGGGTTCGAGGGAGTCGGCATGGCGCCCACGAATCACATCGGCCATGTTCTGCAACGGGCGCAAGCCCCAGCCGATGGCCGCCCAGACCAACAGTGCCAGGCCCAGGCTGCCAAGCAGGAACGGGAACAGGGTATGGCGTACGATGCGGTCGATCAGGTCGTAACGCACATCGTCGCGCTCACCCACCCAGATTACCCACTGTTTTTCGGGCACCGGTAATACAAAGCCGCGCCACTGTTCGCCACCACTGGCAAAATCGTAGAAGCCCGCCGCCGTAGGCGGTGCGTCGAGCGTCGGCGCACTGGGGGTGTGCACCAGCAACCGTGCTCCCTCACCCCACACCTGGAACGCCAGCTTGCTCTCATAGGGGTGGCCCACACGGTGGCGCCCGGCCTTGCCCAGCGCCTCGTTAAATGCCTGATACAGCTTTTCGCGGTTGCCATCCTGCACCGGCAGGTTCATCACCCCCTGCAACAGCCGGGCATTCTGAGCCATGTGAGCATCGTAGACTTCGTTGATCTCGCGGCGGCTGTCGTGATAGTTGTACAACGCCAACAAGCCGGTGCCGAGCAGCATCAGCGCCATCACCCGCCACAATGTGCGCTGGCGCAACGAGCTCACAGCTTGGCCTCGACCAGATAACCGATACCGCGCACCGTGCGGATCAGGCCGTTGAACAGTTTCTTGCGCAAGTGATAGATGTTCACCTCCAGCGTGTTGCTCTCAGGCTCCTCGTCCCAGCCATACAGCAGCTGGGTCAACCGCTCACGCGTGAACACCTTGCCCGGTTGCGCCAGCAACTCGTGCAGCAGGCGATACTCTTTGGGCGTCAGTATCACAAGCACGCCGTTGTAGTGCACCTGCTGGGTGGCAGGGTCCAGGCTTACGCCTGCGTGCTCGATCAGCACCTTGGCCCGCCCGGCGCTGCGCCTGAGCAAGGCGCGCAGGCGGGCCTTGAGCTCATTGAGGTCAAAAGGTTTGACCAGGTAGTCGTCGGCTCCGGCATCCAGGCCAGAGATACGGTCCTCGGTCGCATCGCGCGCGGTGAGGATCAGTACCGGCAAGCTGTTGCCCCCTGCCCTCACCCGTCGCAGCAGCTCGATGCCGCCCAACCGCGGCAGCCCGAGGTCGAGGATCACCAGGTCGAACACTTCATGTTGCAGGGCATGCAGCCCGCTCAGGCCATCGCGCAGCCAGTCGAGGGTGTAGCCCTCTTGGCGCAACCCGTCGCAGATCCCCTCGCCCAGGGCGGTATCATCCTCAACCAGCAGCAGCCGCATGTTCAGTCCAGTTTGTCCTTGATGGCCTTGAGTAAAGCATCGATATCGCCACGCCGGCCCTGATCGGCCAGTTCGCGGCCTGGCCGTGGCGGCGCCTGGCGTGCTTTTTCCAGGGCAGCGGTGGCTTCAGCGTAGCGTTTTTGCCGGAACAGATGATCGGCCCAGAAGTAATTGCTGTCGATACCATTGGGGTTTATTTGCAGCGCCTTGCGCAACAAGGTATCTGCCTTGTCGCTGTCACCGAAACCGATAGGCCAGCCTGGCACCTGGTCGTACAAGGTGCCCAGGCTGGTATACGCCGAGCCCTGCAGGGCATTGGGGTCGAGTTTCATCGCCTCTTCGAGGCTGGCCTTGGCCGACTTGACCTTGCCCAGCGCCCCCAGGCCGCCGGTGGCTCCCGCCCAACTGCTGTTGATGATGCCCTCCCAGATCAAGGGTTCGGCCGAGCCCGGGTGCTGGTGGACCAGCGTAGAAGCGTCGGCTGCCAGTTTCTCGAACGCCTCGGCGCGTTTGTCTTTAGGCGTCTGGTACTGGATCTGCGCCCAGCGCTGCTGCAAGTTAGCCAATTGTTGGCTGCCGGCCTGGTCCAGCGCCCAGGTGAACGGTGCAAACGCCAGCAGGCCAGCGATGAACAGACGTTTCATTTGATCGACTCCTTGGAATGGCTAGCAAGGTAGCGGCGGATCACCGGCAATTGCTTGCGCAGTGCGCGGTCGACCACGCCGGGCAACATGCCGTTGATGCGTACAAAAAGCTTTTCTGGCCACCCCAGGTAAAGCTCGCTGCGTTCTGACTGCACGGCCTTGAGCACAGCGCGGGCCACATCTGCCGGGTCGTCCATGCCGACCTTCAGCGCCTGGTTGAGCGCCGTGGCGGCGGTGCTGTTCATCGCTGTGCGGGTTGCCCGGGGGGCGGCGTACATGACATTCACCGAGGTATCCGCCAGCTCGCGGCGCAGCGCCTCAGAGAAGCCGCGCAGGGCAAACTTGCTGGCGCAGTAGGTGGCATAGCCGGGGTAGCCGATCGAGCCGTAGGTGGATCCGACGTTGACCACCAGTGCCCTGGGTTGTGCGCGCAGCAGCGGCAGGCACACACGCGTCAGTTGCAAGGCGGCTTTGAGGTTGATGTCCAGCAACTCGTCCAGCGCCTGTTCGTCGATCTGGTCGAACAGGGCAAAACGGTTCACGCCTGCGGCATTGATCAGGACATTGACCCCGCCCATCTCCCGGGCACGGGCGAGCACCTGCTCACGCCCGCCATGGCTGCGCAGGTCGGCCGATTGCCACAGCAGCCTGTCGTGATAACGGTTCATCAAACTGGCGAGCTTGCCCATCTGCCGGCTCACCGCCAGTACCCGGGCACCGGCTGCACACAGCTGCTCGGCCAACTCCAGGCCGATGCCTCCGCTGGCGCCGGTGAGTATCACTACACACTCAGGCAAGCGCATGACGCACCTCTTGCAGGCCCGCACGCGGCAGCCCGTGGAACATGTCGGTGTACAGGCGGTAAACCACCTTGGCCGCATGAATCACAGCCCGCTGGTCGTCAGCATCATCAAGGCGGTCCATCAGCTGCCGGTAGGTGACCATGTGGTCCTGGTCCAGCGCGCCATGGGAGCTGAGGTAGCTGAAGGCCCTGTCGGGCAACGCCAGCGTGCTCTGGATTGTGCCGGCGGCCTGGGTGGCCAGGGCAATGCTGGTGCCTTCGAGCACGTTGACCATGCCAAACAGCCCGACCGGGTTGCCACGGGCAATCAAGTCGTAAAGGTAGGCGACCATCAGCTCGATCGGCAGCGCCGGGCGACCGTCACGCACCGCCTCCCAATCGGCACCACAGGCATTGATGTCATTGAGGACCCACTGCTCGTGGCCGTACTCCTCCTCGATGTATTCGCACACGGCGCCGCGCAGCCATTCCAAACGCGATGGCAGCCGCGCCCCGCACGCCATCATCAGTGGCACGGTGTGGCGTACATGGTGGTATGCCTGGGTCAGGAAGGCCACATAGCTGTCGAGGCTGACGTGCCCCGCCAGCGCATCGCGTATGACCGGTACGGCAAACAGGGCCTGACGCTCCTGGGTAGTTTGCATTTGCAGGGTATCGAAAAAGGACATGGCAGACCTCACAACGGGATGTCGGATAACAGGGAGTGGTAACGCCGCAGGATGGCCTCGCGGCGCGGGCGGCCATTGGCGGTCAGTGTGTCGTCGGTACTGGACAAGGGGCACGGCAGGCGACGCCAGGCATGGACCCTGGCGTAGTCCGGCAGCAAGGCATTGCACTGCTGCACGGCCTGGTCGATGAGGGTATCGGGGGTAGCGGGGTCCAGCGGCCAGAGCAATGCCAGGTTCTTTGGCAGGGCCTCGCCATGCACGAACGCCTGGGCGATCACGCCGCTCTGGGTCAGTTCGGCCTCCACCCATTCCGGGTTGACGTTGCGCCCGAAGCTGGTGATGAACTGGTGTTTCTTGCGGCCATCGAGGTACAGGTAGCCCTCCTCGTCGAAATGGCCTAGGTCGCCGGTGGCCCACCAGCTATCGCAGACGGGTGGTTCCTCCAGATAGCCGAGCAGCACCGAGCCCGCCACCAGTACCTCCCCGTCCTCGGCGATACGCACCTGCACATGGGGCAGCGGTTTGCCGACACTGCCGCGGCGGGTTGCGCCTGGCCGGTTCAAGGCCACCACCGAAGCACACTCGGACAAACCATAGCCCTCGAACACCGGCAGGCCGATCGCTTCAGCGCGGGCCAGCAAGCTGGGCGCCACACGGGCACCGCCAACCGCAACGAACCGTAGCGCCCCCACCCGCATCAGCCCGCGCTCGATAGCAGTGATCAGCCCCATCAACAGCTGCGGCACCAGAATCAGGCTCTGCGCACCGCTCAGGGCGATGGCCCCCAGCAAGCGCTTGAAATCGACCTGGCTTGCACCGCCCATGCCCAGTTGCGCCTGGGGGTACAGCAACACACTTGCCCCGGCCATCAAGGCGGCGTAGACACCCAGGTTTTCCAACAGCACACCCAGCGGCAGCACCGCCAGGTAACGCTGAGGTTCACTGGGCCGGCTGGCCACCTCCAGTTCCCGGGCGACACGCAACAGAGCCTCTACAGACAGGCACACGCCTTTGGGCTTGCCCGTGCTGCCAGAGGTGTAGGTGATCTTGGCGGTATCGGCAGGCAGCGCGGCAGCAGGCTGAGCCTCGCGAACCCAGAACACGTCCTGCTGAGCGAACCCCAGCTCGCCGAGCGTCCCATGCCATTGCGGGTCGCACAGCACATGGCTGGCACCACTCTGCTCGATGCAATGGCTGAACTGGGCACTACTGAAGAACGACGGCACGATTACACAGGGGCGTTCGGCGAACAGCGCCGCCAAATCCCAGAACAGCAACTGCGGGCCATTATCCAGGGCCAGTACCAGCGGGCCTGGCGAACACGTGCGCAAGCTGTGAATGCGCAACCCCACTTCGGCCAGCAACTGCCTGTAGGTGAAGCGCTCGGTCGCCCCTTGCACGGCCACGGCGTCACCGTGATCGCGGGCAAACGTGACCAGCAGTTGATGAAAGCGCTCCAGTTCATGCGGCATGGCCAGTCTCCTGGAAGGCGGTTGGCAACCCCAGGCGCTGGAACACCCCAGCCTTGCTCAAGGCATCGAAGCCATGGCCGATGCTGCCGGCATAGACTTGTGGGTGTTGAGCGTAATAGGTACCCCAGTGGTCCAACTTCCCATTCAGCCGGGCCGGGTCGGCCGACGCCAGCACCGACGGCACCAACCCCAGGCGCTGGAAACTGTTGATCAGTGTCGTCGCGCCGGTGAACGCCACCCACTTCAGGCCCCGTGTGGCCAGCAACCAGGTCACCGCTATGATCATGATTCGCGCGCTACCGGCACTGAGCGAGGCCAGGTTGCCCACTTCGACCATGCACTCACGCTCAAGGGGGCAGCCCGCTACCCGCGAAACTGCGGCTTCCAGCGGCTCATCCAGATAATGTTCGAGGAACAGCGGCCCGCTGCTGGCCGGGCGCAAGCCTGCGGCGGCAATCAGCCGGCCATGACTGTCGTGCAGCGCCAGCAGTTCGGGCAGGTAATGGTGCACATCAGCGTGGTGCACGTTGGCAAAACACTGATGAATGAAGTGCTCCAGCTCATCGCGGCCAGGGTCCTTGTGCAGATGAAGCGACAAGTGGGCGTGATGGTCGACGTGGCTGCCGATAGGCAGTGGGAGCAGGCTGCTCCACTGAGACTGGGTCATGAAACTCCCCCCGTTTGGGCTTGATGGGGTGAGTATCAGTGGTCAATCTGAAGGGAATCTGAAGTCTGGGCTTCGACCTTGGTCGCAGGGCGCGTGCTGATCGTTGGAGACAGAAGCCAGCGCGACAAGAGCGGCCACCGACTGACCTTTATCAATGACCCGGTGCTGTTCAAGCGTAGAACCGACGCGATGGCCATTACCGGCCTTTCTGGAAATGCAAAAGTACGGGAAGACCAAGTAGCGAAGCGTGACCCTACCAGCCCGGTAATTGACAACTGTCAAGCGCGCACAAGGCGACGCGTCGAAACTGAACCTCCTGTGTACACCCCATCACGTAAGGAGGCTTGCCATGGCATCCGCCGAAACACCCCGCCCCCATGCCGCAGCGTCATTTCCTGCCACGGCCGGCGAACACTGGATCGAAGCGCTCGACAACGGCACCCATGTGCTGATCAGGCCTTTGCAGCCCAAAGACCGTCAGCGCGAAAGGCACTTCATCGAACGCCTGTCGCCACAGTCGCGCCACTTCCGCTTCCTGTGCCAGCTCAAGGAGCCTGGCGAAGCCATGCTGGATCAATTGATGGTCGTTGACCAGGACCAGCACATGGCCTATGTCGCCCTCGCCCATGTCGACGGCGAACTGCAGGAAGTCGGTATTGCCCGTTATGCCACCAGCCCCGGTGGTGAAGATTGCGAGTGTGCTGTCACCGTGCTCGATAGCTGGCAGCGCCACGGTTTGGGCACATTGCTGCTCCAGCACCTGATCGATCACGCACGCGCCCAGGGCCTGCGACACATGTATTCCATGGACGCTGCGGCCAATGTGGCAATGCGCGAGCTGGCTCAGGCAGCGGGGTTTACCAGCGCCAGAGATCCGGATGACCCAAGCCAGCTGATTCACCAGCTTTCGCTGGCCTGAGGCAATGCCGCGGCAGTGGCCTCCGGCAGCAGGCCGAGGTGCCTCTGACACTGCCGCCCATCGGCTGCGGTCGCCCCTCCCCGGGCCTTTTTGCCCAGCCGTTGAGCCTTGCCCTTGCTTGCAGGTCCTTGAAAAACTCCGGTGCGGTGCTAGCGCACAGTCAGACACGTACCGCTGGCCCGGTGCCGTGCTGTCAACCCCTCGAGCTACTCACGATAGTGCTCAAATTGGCGCTGTGCCTCGGCTTCATTCAGCCTTGCCTCGCGTAACACATGCTCTGCGCGGGGTTCGAACAGCCCAAGGATATGCACCGCCGCGCCGCTGGCATGTGCCTGCGCAAGGCCGCCGAGTGTGGGTCGATGTCGGGTTTGTTGCAGATCAGAAAGTCATCAGCCGCCCACCAACTTGATCAATGTCAGAACCGGACCGACGCCTCACGGTACAACCAGTACAGCCACGTTGATCACGCCCTCTGGAGGCCCCATGAACAAGCAGCTGTTCCAAGACCCAGGCAATAGCGAGTACTGGATAGACACCCTTGCTGACGGCACAGCTGTGCTGATTCGCCCATTGCGCGCTGACGATCATGAACGGGACAGACGCTTTGTGAGCACAATTACCTACGAGGCCCGGCGCTTTCGCTTTATCGCCGGGCTCAGCGGTGGCTTGCCCAGCCTGGATACGCAGTTGATGCCGATCGACAGCCACCAGCGCATGGCGTATGTCGCGCTGGCCCATGAAAACGGCCAGCTGCATCAGCTTGGCGTAAGCCGCTATGCGGCGATCCCGGGTAGCCACAATTGCGAATGCGCCGTCGCTGTTGGCGAGCAATGGCAGCGCAAAGGGCTGGCCAAGCTGTTGCTGCAGCACCTGATAGCAGCGGCTCGGCGCAATGGTTACCAGTGCATGGTGTCCAGGGACCTGTCTGGCAATTACGCCA
Source organism: Pseudomonas sp. NMI542_15 (assembly GCF_021283425.1). NCBI lineage: Bacteria > Pseudomonadati > Pseudomonadota > Gammaproteobacteria > Pseudomonadales > Pseudomonadaceae > Pseudomonas > Pseudomonas sp. NMI542_15. The sequence continues at coordinate 106,165 of NZ_JAJSRO010000002.1, forward strand.
TGCACCGGCTGACCAAGGCCCTGGGGTTCACCGCGCGCTACCTGGGCGGCGATGTCAGCGAAATCCTCCATGAGCTTGACCTGCGTGCCTGAAACAAGGCCCTTGCGGGCCTCGTACTTCAACCTTGCGAATGCTCGGGCGAGATCACCAGCACACTGCTGCTGAGCCGATGCAGGATCCGCTCGGCCGTACTGCCGATGAACCAGCCGATGCCGTGATGGTGGTAGCTCCCCATCACCAGCACATCGATGTCATTGCTGTCCATGAACAGCGCGAGCACCTTGGTCGGGTCCCCCACCCGCATGTGGCGGTGCTCGGCGGGGATCCCGTTACGTTCGGCCAATGCCTGGAAGGCGTCGGCCTGGGCCTCGTGCAGTGTGCGTGACAGGTTGGAATCAAACAGGAACGAATGTTCCCGGTTGTCTTCGGCATTCAGGTACATGGCGCCCATGTCATAGGCATACAGCAGCTCGATCTGGGCGTTGCATTGCAAGGCCAGCTTGAGCGCTTCACTGATGATGTGGTCGTTGAAGCCTTCGAACTGATCCTCCGGGCGCGACAGGTCAACTGCTGCCAATATCCGGCGCGGCAGGGCATTGCTGGCGTTGTGGACCAGGTGCAACGGAAAACGGGTGTCGCGCAACAACTGGACGTCGAGCGAGGTGAACATTGCCCGCATCCACCATGGCTCATGCTCAAGCCCCTTGATCAGCATGGCGAACGGCTGCTCACGCAGGTGCACCTGGATCTCGTCCAGCGGGCGCTGCACCCACAACACCTCGATGGTCACCGTCACGCCGTTGCGGCGCATCGACAATGCCTGGGTTTCCAGCCATTCACGGTGTTGCTGCACATAACCCTCCCGCATGACCGCCAAGGCCTGTTCGTTGACCAGGCCGGCCGTGGCAAGACCCTCCAGGTAGTCGAAGGCGACGATGTGCAATGGCATGCCCTTGGCTTTGGCCAGCGCAGCTGCACGGTCATAGACCGGTGTGCGGCGCATCAAGGGCGAAGCAATGAGAAGAAGTCTTTGCGGGTTGGTCATGGCACACCTCTGCGGGCTCGATGAGTACCTCGATGATCTGCCAGGTGCGTTTGCCCGGTTTGATGTTTATCAAAAGCCCAGGGCACTGACCAACGGCTACCGCCGCGTGCCGCGCCATTGACGCGAATCAAGACTTTTGCGCTTTTTGGGCGCAGGCTGTAGTTGCCAACAAAAATCAGCGATGCCCCGGAGGCTAGCCATGGCGCTCATGAAAGCGGCTATTTTCGTCGAAAAGAACCGCATCGTGCTGGACGACAAGCCCATCCCCGAGATCGGCCCTTTGGATGCGCTGGTGCGCATCAGCACCACGACAATCTGTGGCACTGATGTGCATATCCTGCGTGGCGAGTATCCAGTGGCAAAAGGGCTCACCGTCGGCCATGAGCCAGTGGGTGTCATCGAAAGACTGGGTTCAGAGGTTCGGGGCTTTCATGAAGGGCAACGCGTCATCGCCGGCGCCATCACCCCCAGCGGCCACAGCAATGCCTGCCTGTGCGGCTGCGGCGCCCAGGACGGCGCCGATACCGTGCATGGTTTCAAGGCCATCGGTGGCTGGAAGCTCGGCAATGTCATCGACGGTTGCCAGGCGGAATACGTTCGGGTACCGGACGCAATGGCCAACCTCTCCCCCATTCCTGACGGGCTCAGTGACGAACACGTGCTGATGTGTCCCGATATCATGTCCACCGGTTTTTCCGGTGCAGAACGTGGCGCAGTGACGATCGGCGATACCGTCGCCGTATTCGCCTTGGGCCCGATTGGCCTGTGCGCAGTCGCCGGTGCCAAAATGCTGGGCGCCACCACCCTCATCGGCGTGGACAGCGTGCCGGCCCGCATGCGTGTGGCACGCGAAATGGGTGCGTCGCACGTGGTCGACTTCAAGCAAGGCAATGTGGTGGAACGCATCATGGCGCTGACCGATGGCCGTGGCGTGGATGTGGCCATCGAAGCCCTGGGCACCCAGACCACGTTCGAATCGGCGCTGCGCGTGCTGCGCCCCGGGGGTACGTTCTCCAGCCTGGGCGTATACAGCACCGACCTGCGAATTCCCACCGCTGGTGGGTACACATGGACGACTGGCGAGTGAGTTTCCGAACCCCGTCTGAAGCCAAGCAGTTCGTGAGCGTGCTGAGCGCCCGGCTGAACGCGCCTCATTTGCTGAACACGATTACCACCGCAGCACTCCGCCCTTCGAAGGAGGCATGAAATGTCGGGCCTGACCGACTTTCCACTGCTCGAGCAGCCTGTGCCAGCGCGCGCACCGCTGCCCCTTCATTTGAACCCCCTGGCATACCGATGCAATGAGTGCCGGGTCAACGACTTGTGCTTGCCCACGGGTCTGCCCCTGCACGACAACCGTTACCTCGGCACCCTGATCGGCCCTCGCATCCGGGTGAGAAAGGGGGCTGCGCTGTTCAACGCAAATGTGCCCTTGAGTCACCTGTACTCGGTGTACTCAGGCAGCTTCAAGACGAACCTCAACAACGCCGAAGGCCAGGGTGTGATCATCAATTTCTGGATGCCGGGGGACGTCCTCGGGCTCGATGCCATCGCCACCGAGCTTCATGTCTGTGATGCCATCGCCCTGGAAGACAGCGAAGTGTGCCCGGTGCCCTATCATCGTCTGCAAGCCCTGGCGCGTGAGTTTCCTCCGCTGCAACAGAGCTTGAACCGCCTGATGAGCAGGGAAATCATCCGCGAGCATGAGCGCGTGCTGATGCTCTGCAACCTCTCTGCCGAACAGCGGCTTGCCAGTTTCCTGCTCGGTCTTTCCCGACGCTTCGTCAGCCGCGGGTATTCATCCAACGGTTTCATGTTGTGCATGTCTCGCGAAGACATCGCCTCCTACCTCGGGCTACGCCTGGAAACCATATGCCGCTCGGTCGCTCACTTGCGCGGGCTGGGTATCGTCAACCTGCGGGGGCGGCTGGTGGAGATCCTCGACATGCCAGCACTGAGTGCGCTCGAACTGGGGTCCGCGGGCAGCTATGCCATCGCTGAACTCAAACCAGTCAAGGCTGACTGAGAAACCACCATGGCGCAAGCACGTCTGTACGCGGTACCCCAGCAGGCCCAGCGTCGAAAAACCGGTATCACCAGCGCAGAAAACGTGGCCCTAGCGCCGCCCCCAAGGCCGTCGGCACCAGCAAACCCAGTACGTACCAGAGCCCCCAGAACGGCACAGCCATCTCCGGGCAATGCAGGCAATAAGCCAACGTTGCGGTGGCACCCGCAAGCAAGCCTCCTGCAGCACCCGCCAGTCGCAGGCGGGTGGGTGCCAGGCCGCGCATTGCCCAGAACACGGTGATGAAGGTGGGTACCGAAAGCAAGGTAATGTTCAGGGGGCAGGTGCGCCAGGTGCGCCCGAGCAGCAGGTCCGCCCGGGCATCCACCGGCGCGCCCAGCAGGCTCACCGCCGCACCCAGCCAGACCAGCAGCAGCGGCAGCCCCATAAGGCCCCACAGCCGCCCCCCGTTCACCCCCGGCCTGACCAGCCGCTGAGTCAGCAACAGTGCCAGCAGCGCCAGGCTGCCGGGCAAGGCCAGCTTGGCCCAGAACAGCGGGGTGTGCGCCACCTGCGCCAGGTCACCGCGCACGCCGAAAATGGCCACCGTCAGCAGTACCGCGCCCAATCCGCCGCCCACCAGCGCCAGCACCAAGCGCCGCGCCGGTGCGTGACGGCTCACCGGCCCTTCCCCGGCCGCCAGCAGGGCAATCAAGTCATCAGTCTTCATTTTTGCCCTTGCCTCCAATCAGTTTGGCCAGTGCCTTGAGGCCACGGTGGATGCCCACTTTCACCGCCGAACTGGAAAGACCGGTCATGCGCGCGGTCTCTTCCACCGACATCCCCTCCAGTTTGACATGGACGATGGGCAGCCGCTGGCGCGCTGGCAATCGCTCCAGGAGCTTGCCCAGGTCACGTGTCGCCTGGGCCACTTCCTCCTCGCCGGGCGCGAACAGATCACTTTCATCGTTCAGTTCCTCGTGCAACGCACCGTGGCGAGCGTAGCTGCGATAGTGGTCCGCCAGCTTGTAGCGGGCAATGGCCTGCACCCAGGCGGTCAACGGTTGCTGTGCCTCGTAGGTATGGCGGGCGTTGTGCACCGCCAGCAACACCTCTTGCAGCAAATCTTCGACATCAGCGGGGCGTTGCCACAGCCGCCGCAGCAGAAAGCCACGCACATGCGTCGCCAGCGCCGCCAGGAACGCCCGATAGGCCGCCGCGTCCCCCGCCAGCCCCTGTAGCAGCAAAGCCTGCAACTGGGCCTCGCGCGCGCTGAGCGCCTGCTGAGTATTAGTTCGTGCCATCAGCCTCCCCGGTTACATCGAGCGTGAAAGTTTTCCATTCAACCCGTGTCGCCTTCATACGGTAGGCGACTGACGCACCGCCGGAAAAAAATTTTGCAGCTGCTGTAACCCGTTCAACCCAGGCTGCGAACTACTCCATGAGCCGCCGGTAAACCACCACGGCCCCACTTCCCGGAGATACATCATGAAAACCCTCGCCCTCGCCACTGCCGCGCTCGCCCTGGCTTCGCTGGCCGGTATTTCCCAGGCTGCCGATGCGACCAAACCAGCCACCACCGGTGCCGCCATGGAAAAATGCTACGGCGTCGCCATGGCTGGTAAGAACGACTGCAAGGCCGGCGCCGGCACCAGCTGCGCTGGCAGTGCCAAGATGGACTACGACGGCATGCACTGGAAGAACGTTCCCGCAGGTACCTGCACCTCCATCAAGACGCCCAACGGCATGGGCTCACTGACCCCGCTCAAGTCCTGAGCACAGGCCGCCGATCATGAACGGGACTTACCTTTCAGGTGCCGGGCTTGGGCTGAAGGCTGACCACTATGCCGAGGCCTGGGCGTGCCGGGCCCATGGGCTGTGGTTCGAAGTACACCCGGAAAATTACATGCTCGGCGGCCCACGCATGGCCTGGCTACAGCGCATAGCCGAACACCATCCGCTGTCGCTGCACGGTGTTGCGCTGTCGCTCGCGGCGGACGCCGCGCCGGATGACACACACCTGCGCCGCCTGCGGGCACTTGTCGACCAGGTGCAGCCGGCGCTGGTCTCGGAGCACCTGGCATGGTCAAGCTGGAACGGGCAATACCTCCCCGACCTGCTGCCCTTCCCCCGCAGCGACGAGGCCTTGGTCCGTATCAGCGACAATGTACAGCGCACACAGGATGCGCTGGGGCGCAGCATCTCGCTGGAAAACCCCAGCCACTACCTGCCCATGGAAGGGCACGACTGGGACGAAATCGACTTTCTGGCCGAACTGACGCGGCGCACGGGCTGTGGCCTGTTGCTGGACGTCAACAACGTGCACGTCAGCGCCCACAACCTCGGGTTCGACGCTTCAGCCTACCTGGCGAGGTTCCCGGCCCAGGCCATCACTGAAATACACCTGGCTGGCCACAGCCACGACGCCCGGGCCAGCCTGCTGATCGACTCCCATGACGCCGCCATCGCCGCACCGGTCTGGGCCTTGTACCAGCAGTTGATCACCCGCATCGGCCCGCGCCCGACGTTGATCGAGCGTGACGGCAACCTGCCGGCGTTCACCGAGTTGCTGGCCGAACGCGGTACCGCTCAGGCACTGCTCGATCAGGCAGGAGTACGCCCATGACGCTTTCCCTTGGCCAGTTTCAGGCCGCCTTCGTCGAAGCGCTGTATCACCGCCCGGCCCCGCACTTGGGCGCGCTGACCCAGCATGCTGCATTCGCGGTGTATCGCAATACTGTGCTAGCAGGTTGCACCGATGCCCTGCGTGCAAACTTCCCCAGTGTCGAAGCGCTGACAGGCCCGGCCTGGATGCAGGATGCCGCTGCGGCCTATGCGAAAACAACGCCCCCCGACGACCCAAGGCTGATCCACTATGGCGCGGCGTTCGCCGACTTTCTTGAACAGATCCAGGCCCAGCACGGCCTGCCGTACCTGGCCGACGTGGCACGCCTGGATTTTGCCTGGTGCGAGGTGTTCAGCGCCCCCCGCGAGCCCTGCCTTGCACTTGCAGACTTGGCCGGCATGACAGCTGCCGACCTGGCCAACAGTTACCTGGCGCCGCGCAGCAGCGTGCTCTGGCGCTGGTTCGCGCAGCACCCGGCCTTCAGCCTGTGGCGGTACAGCCGCGAAGGCCAGCCATGGCCGAATGACCACCCGTGGGTGGCCGAGGGTGCGGTATTAAGCGGCACCGACGAAGGTGTTGCCCTGCAGGCACTGGAGGTCGGCGGCTGCGCCTTTCTCGATGCATGCGCCCAAGGTTTGCCTTTGGCGCAGGCCTCACTGATTGCACAAGCGAGTCAACCCGACCTGGACTTCACCGACCTGCTCGGCCGGCTGCTGGCAGCCCAGGCCTTTCGTCCACTTGCATTCGCCTGAAGGAAGCACCATGGACATCATCCACGTCACCCGCCCCGACAAGAGCCTGCGCCAACGCTGGAACCACCTCACCGACCGTGCACAGCAACTGCTCAGCGACAACGTGCTGTGCCTGGTGGCGCGCATGGCCATCGCCTCGACCTTCTTTCTGTCCGGCCGCACCAAGGTCGAAGGGTTTCTCAGCATCACACCCAGTACCTATGACCTGTTCCAGAGCGAATATGCCCTGCCGCTGGTGTCACCGTGGCTGGCGGCCCACTTGGCAACCTATGCGGAACACCTGTTCCCGTTGTTGCTGGTGCTTGGCCTGTTCACCCGGCTGTCGGCCCTGGCCCTGCTGGGCATGACCACGGTGATCGAAGTGTTCGTCTACCCGGACGCCTGGCCGACACATCTCACGTGGGCAGCCTTGTTGCTACTGTTGATCGCACGAGGAGCCGGTGCGTTGTCACTGGATCGGGCAATAGGACTGCGTTGAGCTCCTTTGTCGGATGCCAGGGGGATCCACCTTCATGAAGCCTTGCGGGGCCGTTTGGCGGCAGGCTTGCCGCCCTTTGGCTTGCCGCCGAGGCTGCGTTTGAGCAGTTCGGTGAGGTCGAGGATATCCGCGCCTTTTTCCACGCCCTTGCCCTCCCCTTTATCCACCGTCTCGATCTTGCCTTTGCTGGCCTTTTCTTCCACCAGGTCGAGAATGGTCTGTCGAAACGCATCATGGTACTCATCCGGCGCCCATGACCCACTCATGTCCTCGACCAGGCGTTTGGCCATGCTCAGTTCGCGCTTGTCGACCTTGGCGTCGGTCACACTCTTGTCCAGCTCAAGGGTTTCCACCCCGCGTACTTCCTCGGGCCAGCGCAGGGTAATCAGCACCAAGGCATCTTCCAGTGGCCGCAGCAGCGCCAGGTGCTGGCGCGTATGCAGCACGACGGTGGCCAGTGCAACCTTGCCGGTGCTCTCCAGCGTGTCGCGCAGCAGTGCATAGACTTTGCCGCCGCGGCGGTCGGGGCTCAGGTAATAGGGGGTGTCGAAGTGCTGCAGCGGAATTTCGCCCGCCTGCACGAACGAGAATATATCGATGGTCTGGGTCGCTTCCGGTCGGGCGTCGCGGATCTCTTGCTCACTGATCACCACGTAGCGGCCCTTCTCGTACTCCACGCCCTTTACGATGTTGTCCTTGTCGATTTCCTTGCCGGTGACCTTGTTCACCCGTTTGTAGCCCACAGGCTCCATGCTGCGCTTGTCGAGCCAGTCAAAATCCACCCGCTCGGAGCTCACCGCAACGTTGAGCGAAACGGGGATATGCACCAGCCCGAAACTGATTGCACCTTTCCAGATGGCCCGCGCCATGTCGACCTCCTATGCCTTTGACAGTGTGACGGCCCGCCGATGGCGCACGGCGCCGCAGCGCCGGCAACACTGGCATTGGAGCTCGCCCGGTTCATGGTTCGGCACGCAGTGCCACTGGCAACCCTGCAACAAGCACAGCAGTTTCATCAGCCACCTCCCAAGGTCTCAGTGGACGGACCCCTTACTGGAACTGACTGACGGCACGGGCGAAGGTTTAGTCTGGATGCGCCCTTTGCAGCACAGGGTGAAGAACGCAGGGATCGGCAATTGAAGCAGACGTGCTCGAGGATGCAGAGCAGCGGCCAACCCCCGTCTCGGGTGCTGCGCACCATTTTCATTGCAAGCGAGAAAGTCTTACTCCATTCAGGCGGTTTTTTGTGTGAATCGAAACGGATAGTCTGAACCCACTTTTCGCATCCCCAAGAGGCAGCGCCAATGAAGGCAGTCGTTTATACCCAGCCCGGTTTGCCGATCCAGGACCCCCAATCGCTGTATGACGCGCAACTGCCCACGCCACAGCCAGGTGCCCGTGATCTGCTGGTCGAAGTCAGGGCAATTGCCGTCAACCCGGTTGATACCAAGATCCGAGCAAGCCGTGGTGGCGAGCAACCACAAGTGCTCGGTTGGGACGCAGTTGGCGTGGTCCGCGAGGTAGGGCCGCAGGTCACGTTGTTCCAACCGGGCGATGAGGTTTTCTACGCCGGTGCCATTGACCGTCCTGGCAGCTACAGCGAACTGCATGTGGTGGACGAACGCATTGTCGGGCACAAGCCTCGCAGCCTGGACAACGCAAGCGCCGCCGCTTTGCCGCTGACCTCCATTACCGCCTGGGAACTGCTGTTCGACCGCCTGGGCGTTGAAGAAAACGGTGGCAAGAACCAGAGCCTTCTGGTGATCGGTGCTGCCGGCGGGGTTGGTTCGATTCTGGTTCAACTTGCCCGCAAGCTGACACAGCTCACGGTGATTGGCACCGCCTCCAGGCCCGAGACTCAGGCCTGGGTTCAGGAAGCGGGAGCCCATCACGTGATCGACCACCGCGAATCGCTTGCGCCCCAGCTGGAAGCACTCAAGCTGGGCCCGGTCGATTACGTCATCAGCCTGACCCACACTGACACTTACCTCCCGCAACTGGTGGAGGTGCTTCGCCCACAAGGCAAGCTCGCGTTGATCGACGACCCGGCGCAACTGGATGTCATGCCGCTCAAGCGCAAGTCACTGTCAGTGCACTGGGAGCTCATGTTCACGCGTTCGCTGTACAAGACCGAAGACATGATCAAACAGCATCAACTGCTCGATCGCGTTTCGCAGCTGGTCGATGATGGCGTGCTTAAAACCACCCTCGGCGAGCACTACGGTACGATCAATGCCGAGCACCTCAAGCGCGCCCACGCCATGATCGAGAGTGGAAAAGCACGCGGCAAAATCGTCCTGGAAGGTTTCTGACGCCCTGTCAGGCGCCCGGCGCCCCCGCGGCGCGCCCTGACACCGCATTGACGCCTTCCAGCGTCGCAAACGAAATGTCTTTCGCCGTGAGCAGGAAATCACGCATGTAGGGCACTTCGAGCATGTCGCTGCGTACCGCTGCGAACAGGGTGGCCTGCAACCCTGCTTCGCCGAGGCGCTTGGCCAACACGTAGCCGCGGGAGGAGTACTCATGCACCGCCCAGTTCGGCAGGCAGCAAACACCACGGCCGCTGGCCACCAGCTGCATCATCATCACAGTCATTTCTGCCGTACGTATCCGCGCAGGTTCGATGTCGGCGGGGTCGAAGAAACGGGTGAAGATGTCCAGGCGGTTTCGTTCGATCGGGTACGTGATCAAGGTCTGGCTGGCGATGTCGGCAGGCTCCAGGTAGGGCTTATCACGCAGCGGATGATGCTTGTCGATGGCCAGCATTGCCTCGTACCCGAATAACGGCACGTACGTGATACCCGGCAGGGTCATCGGGTCGGAGGTCACCACAAGGTCGAGGTCACCACGCTGCAGGGCCGGCAGTGGGGCGAACGACAACCCCGACGCCAGGTCCAGTTCAACTTCCGGCCAGGCGCAGCGAAACTCGTCCAGTGAGGGCATCAGCCATTGATAGCAGCTGTGGCACTCGATCGCGATGTGCAGCCGGTCGGCCGTGCCGCCTGCCAGCTTGCTCAGGTTGCGCTCCGTTGTGCGGATCAGCGGCAGCACCTGGTCGGCCAGCTGCAGCAGCTTGAGGCCCGCAGTGGTGAAGCGCACCGGCTTGGACTTGCGCACAAACACAGGCATGCCAACGCGGCTTTCCAGCTCACGGAACTGGTGCGACAGCGCCGACTGGGTCAGGTGCAGGCGTTCGGCCGCCTCGGGCAGGCTGTCCGTTTCACGCAAGGCATGGAGTGTGCGCAAGTGTCTCAAGTCAATCATGAGCAGCACACAACGCGAGTGATCGGGTCACCATGATGCCCGATGGTCATTGCCCGAGAGCTCGCTGCGAACCATTTCTGCACCGGCACTCAAAGCCCTGAGCTTGCCGCTGGCCACCCGACGCGGCAAGGGAGCCATGCCACAGTTGGTGCAAGGGTAGAGCTTGTCAGCCTCTACAAATTGCAGTGCCTTGCGTAAGGTATCGGCAACCTCCTCGGGTGTTTCAATAGTGTGGGTCGCCACATCAATTGCGCCTACCATCACCTTTTTACCGCGAATCAACTCAAGCAGCTCCATGGGCACATGAGCGTTATGGCATTCCAACGAGATGATATCGATACTGGACTTTTGCAGTTTGGGGAAGGCCTCTTCATATTGCCGCCACTCTGACCCCAAGGTTTTTTTCCAGTCGGTGTTGGCTTTGATGCCATAGCCATAGCAGATATGCACGGCAGTTTCACACTTGAGGCCTTCGATGGCCCGCTCCAGGGTGGCAACCCCCCAGTCATTGACCTCGTCAAAAAACACATTGAAGGCGGGCTCATCAAACTGAATGATGTCAACCCCGGCAGCCTCCAGCTCCCGGGCTTCCTGATTGAGGATCCTGGCAAATTCCCAGGCCAGTTTTTCGCGGCTTTTGTAATGGCTGTCATACAGCGTATCGATCATCGTCATGGGGCCTGGCAGCGCCCATTTTATGGGCTGGCGGGTCTGCTGACGCAAGAACCTGGCATCGTCGACAAATACCGGCTTTTGCCGAGCAACAGCGCCTACTACGGTGGGTACGCTTGCATCATAGCGATCACGGATCCTGACGGTCTCGCGTTTCTCGAAGTCAACACCGCTCAGGTGCTCGATAAAAGTCGTCACAAAGTGTTGGCGCGTTTGTTCACCATCACTGACGATATCAATGCCGGCGTCTTGCTGTTCCTGCAATGACAAGCGCAGGGCATCCTGCTTGCCTTCGATCAATGCCTCATCTTGCAGTTTCCAGGGTGACCAGAGCGTTTCGGGTTGTGCGAGCCAGGCGGGTTTGGGCAAACTGCCGGCAGTCGAAGTGGGTAACAATTTGTTCACGAAGGAAGACCTTATCTATTCAGTTGATCAGCAGGCGTAGTGGTTGGACCACTGCTCAAGTAGCGCGTGGTGCGGTTTGATAAAGTGCTCCTCGACAAAGCGCCCCTGCTCAATGGCCAGCCGGCTTCGTTCTTCTCGGTCATACACGATGCGCGTCAGGGAGTAATCCTGATGCTGCAGGCTGGGTTGGTAGCATTTCCCGGCGGCAGAGTTGGCGTTGTAGATTTCAGGTCGATAGATTTTCTGGAACGTGTCCATGGTACTGATGGTACTGATCAGCTCCAGGTGGGTGTAATCACTGAGCAAATCGCCGGAAAAATAGAACGCCAACGGCGCCACACTGTTGGGCGGCATAAAGTAACGCACGTGCAATCCCATCTTCTCGAAATACGTATCCGTCAAGGAATACGCATCCTGCTGGTATTCAAAGCCCAACACAGGGTGGTGATTATCCGTTCGAGAGTAAGTCTTGCTGCTCGAAACACTCAGACAGATGACGGGCGGCTTGTCGAAGTGCGCCTTGTACGTGCTTGAATTGATGAAGCACTTGAACAGCTTGCCATGCAGCTCACCAAAATGGTCTGGCGTACTGAATACAGCCTGGTTTGCATTATGCTCACGCAACAGCACACTAAAATCGTAATCCCGCACGTAGGAAGAAAAGTTATTCCCCACCATGCCCGCAAAGCGCTCGCCGGTGGGTCGGTCAATAATGCTTGTTTTCAACATTTCAATCAGGGGTAGCGCCTGATTGCCGCCTTCAGCCTCAATACCCATCTCGACAGAAATAATATCAAGCTCAACAGTATAACGGTCGCCCTTGGGGTTATCCCAATGCGCCAATGCATTGAAGCGGTTATCGATCATCTGCAAGGTGCTGCGCAAGTTCTCTTGCCGGCTCACACCCCTCGCCAGGTTGGCGAAGTTGGTAGTGAGGCGCGTCTTTTCGGAGGGTTGATAATGCTCGTCAAAGCGGATGCTCTTGATGAAAAAATTGAAGTCATTACTGGTCATGGCGGGGCGCCCACTCAAATATCCATATGTTCTATAATTGGCCCGTAGTTTAAGTTGGGGTACTGGGCGATGGAACTGAATTGATTTCACAGAACCTTTAGCCACGCTCATGACAAGGCACCCACCTTGAACGGGCTGTACACGCTTCGCTATCCGCCCATTGCAGCCCTCGGTGAACGATAGCTGTCGATCCAGGCAGCACGCGCGTGTCATGAGGCTTGCCCTGAACATATGGTAATGCGTATATTCGATTATCCATATGTTCTGGTGCAGCCATGATTACCCCGCCCGATGTCTTCAAGAGCCTCTCTGACGAAACCCGCGCTCGCGCCACCCTGCTCATCGCCAGCTTGGGAGAACTCTGTGTTTGCGAGCTGATGTGCGCGCTGGGCGAAAGCCAGCCGAAGATCAGTCGCCATCTGGCGCAACTGCGCAGCAATGGCATGTTGCTGGACCGGCGCCAGGGTCAGTGGGTGTATTACCGCCTTAACCCGGCGCTACCGGCCTGGGTTCACGAGATGCTGCAGGTCACCTTGCAGGCCAATTCGCACTGGCTGGCCGACAACACACGTCGGCTCACGTGCATGGACGACCGCCCCGTGCGCGATGCCGCCTGCTGCTGAATCACCCTTTCGGCTCTGGCCCAAGCGCCAGCGCCTCTGACGTCCGCCACAAGGCGGAGGAGCCCTCCATGCGAGTCCTGTTCATGTGCACGGCCAACAGTTGCCGAAGCATCCTGTGCGAAGCACTTTTCAACCACTTGGCCCCTGCCGGTTTCGAGGCAGTCAGCTCCGGGAGCGTCCCCAAGGGGCAGGTTTTGCCCCGTAGCCTGAGCACGCTGGAGCAGGCCGGTATTTCGGCTGCTGGCCTGAGCAGCAAGGGCAACGACGCATTCGAAAACAGCCCGCCGGACGTCGTTATTACGGTCTGCGACAAGGCCGCCGGCGAAGCCTGCCCGGTCTATTTCGGCCCCGCGCTGAAATCGCATTGGGGGTTGCAGGACCCGTCCGATGTCGTGGGTGAAGAGGCGCAAGTCGACGCGGCTTTCCACGCCACGCTGGCCCACATCGCATCGCGCTGCCGCGCTTTCTTCGCCCTTCCCTTCGATCGCCTCGACCGTGATCAGCTCAAGCACGAGCTGGATCGCATCGGCACGCAATAAGCAGGAGTCAAAAATGTCCGAGCATCTCCCTAACCTCGACCTCGCATTGTTCGAGCTGCCCCCAACGGCAACCGTGGCAAGCGAGCACAAACCACGCATCCTGCTGTTGTATGGGTCTACCCGCGAACGCTCTTTCAGCCGCTTGCTGGTGGAGGAAGCCGCGCGTCTGCTGGAACACTTCGGCGCCGAAGCACGAACCTTCGACCCTTCGGGCCTGCCGCTGCCTGACGATGCGCCGGTTGAGCACCCCAAGGTGCAGGAATTGCGTGAACTTGTGCAATGGTCGGAAGGCCAGGTCTGGTGCTCGCCAGAGCGCCATGGGGCGATGTCTGCAGTGTTCAAGGCGCAGATCGACTGGGTTCCCCTGGCGCTGGGCGCCGTGCGCCCCACCCAAGGCAAGACCTTGGCGGTGATGCAGGTGTGTGGCGGCTCGCAGTCGTTCAACGTGGTCAACCAGTTGCGTGTGCTTGGCCGCTGGATGAGGATGTTCACGGTGCCGAACCAGTCCTCGGTACCCAAGGCTTACCTTGAGTTCGATGATGCCGGCCGGATGAAGCCTTCGCCGTACTATGACCGCGTTGTTGATGTGATGGAGGAACTGGTGAAATTCACCGCGCTGCTACGTGATCGTCAGGATTACCTGGTGGATCGCTATTCAGAGCGCAAGGAAACCGCCGAACAGCTATCTGCACGCGTCAATCAGCGCTCAATCTGAAGCCGCCATGCGGCCCGCTTGCACCAGGATGGCTTGCCCACCCTGGTGCGCATCAGCAATGATCAGCGGTCCTGTTCGCCCTGCGGGTTATCGCGTTGCGATTGCTGACCCATGCGGTCTTTATCCGCCGGGTTCTCCTTGTCAGTCATGCTGTCTTCCTGCCGACCGCCCTTGCTTCCGGTATCGCGGCCCCAGTCTTTGTTCATTTTGTCCTCGGGCTTCTGCCCCGGCTGGTTCTGACCTTGTTGCGGGTGGTTGGGCATGCCACCGCCCGAGCCTTGACCACCCTGCTGGCCGGTACCCGCCGTGTTGTTCCCGGCGCCTGCACTGGCATTGCCCTGGTTGGCGCCCTTGTCTTGGTTATTAGCCATGATCGCTTACCTCAAGTCAGACACAGAAAGGCCTGTGTGTTCGTACGACTGCGGCTTGCCTGACGTGGATGTATTTATTCACAGCCTTTCGGATGAGCGATACCAAATGCAGGGGCCTGATACTGAGCTGCGCTAAATACCGATATGCCACAGCATCCGGAATGAGCCGGCATCCTGATGAATGGGGATGCCTCGGCCAGGAAAATTGGCACAATTCATCTGTTTAAGCTGATCTGTGGCGCTGCATGGCATATCCTTATGCCTCGCAATCAACTTCGAAGCAGTGAATTGAACAATGGGTTTTGAACAACTAGCTGAGCTACGTGACCGTCTGCGGGCGGAAAAAGTGCAGGAAAAGGCCGATAGCCCGAAACAACCCAAGCGCAAGTCCCCGCCACAGGCAAAGCCTCGTGAGCAGGACCCGGCGGTGGCAGCGATCTGGCCATTGCAAAAGCACTTTCCATTGGCCTTCCCTGTCAATCCGGCCCCCAAGGTTCCGCTCAAAGAGGGCATTTTCAAGGATGCCGAGCAGCACCTTGAGCTGCTCGGCATCACCCGTGAACAGCTCAAGCTGGGCATTTCTACCTGGTGCCGGGGTACCCGGTACTGGGCAAGCATGGTGGAGAATGCGCCGCGCCTGGACTTGAATGGTCAAGTCGCTGGCACAGTGACAGCGACTCAGGCGATCCATGCCAAGCAACAAGCTGCGCGGCATCGCAGCCAGGAACGTCGCAATCGTGCTAAGGCAAAAGCGCCTGTTGCGGCCCCCGCCGCCGAGATCACGGCGGCGCAGACTCCGGACTGAATTCAATCGCGCTCCCACAGGAAGGTCATCAGCCACCGAGGCCTGCGCTATACCTGTGGGAGCCGGGCTCGCCGGCTCCGGGTGCCTGCTTCGGACACACGGCGGAAGGGCTTCAGCGCAATCAGCCCCGATCTGTCTTGTCATTTGCCAAGGGTTCGGGCAGGGTCGATACCACTGACATCTCTGCCTAGGAGTCGCCCATGTCTACGCTTTATCCCAGTAATGATCCTGAGGGGCTGATCGAGTACTCGGTGGTCTACACCGACCGCTCGCTCAATCACATGTCACAAACCTTTCAAGGCGTGATGCGGAACATTTCCAGCACGCTGAAACAGGTCTATGGCGCCCAGGCTGTTGCGGTAGTGCCGGGCAGCGGTACATTCGGCATGGAATCGGTAGCGCGACAGTTTGCCACCGCTCAGCAATGCCTGGTGATACGCAACGGCTGGTTCAGTTATCGCTGGAGCCAGATCCTTGATATGGGCAACATCCCGGCGGCCACCACGGTGCTCAAAGCCCGCCCGGTCGACACAAGGCACCAGGCTGCCTACGCGCCCCCGCCGCTGGAGGAAGTGCTGGCAAGCATCCAGGCGCACAAGCCTCAGATCGTCTTCGCCCCCCACGTTGAAACCTCATCCGGGATCATCCTGCCCGACGATTACCTGCGGGCCGTCGGTGACGCCGTGCATGCGGTGGGTGGCCTGTTCGTGCTAGACTGCATCGCCTCTGGCACGCTGTGGGTTGATATGGAAAAGTGCGCAGTCGACCTGCTGATCAGTGCACCGCAAAAAGGCTGGAGCGCTTCCCCTTGCTGCGCCTTGGTGATGCTCAGCGCCTTGGCCCTGGAGCGCATCGAGCACACGCAGAGCAGCAGCTTTGCCTGCGACCTGAAGAAGTGGCTGCAGATCATGCAGGCCTACGAACAGGGCGGACATGCCTACCATGCAACCATGCCCAGCGATTCGCTTGCCCGGTTCAACGACGTGTTGAACGAGATGCAAGCCTACGGTTTCGACAAGGTGCGCAGCGAACAACAGGCGCTGGGTGATCGGGTGCGCGCCATGTTGACCGCCAAAGGTATCAAGAGCGTGGCCGCAGCCGGCTTTCAGGCCCCAGGCGTCGTGGTGAGCTATACCGATGATGCCGACATCAAGACCGGCAAGAAATTTGCCGATCACGGCCTGCAGATTGCGGCCGGCGTACCGTTGCAATGCGACGAGCCAGCCGACTTCCAGACCTTCCGCATCGGTCTGTTCGGGCTCGAAAAACTGCACAATATCGAGCGTACGGTCAGCACCCTGGAGCAGGCAATCGATGAAGTGATGACGGACTGAGCCGTCATCCCATTACAGTAAGGTCGGGCGCGTTACCCGTGAAACGGGCAGCGCGCTGATGCCACGGGTGGACAACTCATCAGTTATCCAGTTGATCCTTGATGATCTTGCCGTCATGGGGATCGACCTGGAATTCGTACTGTTTGCCGTCTGCTTTCATCCCCTCACCTTCCCAATGCCCATCATCGGCCTCGATCTTGGTGATCTGCGTGTAGCCGGCACCTTTGAGGGTGGCTTCGGCCTGATCCTTGTTCACCTTCCAGTCAGCGCCCGGTTGATCTGCCCAAGCTGTAGTGCTTGCCAATGCGCCAGCCATGGCCAGGCCGGTGAGCAGTCGAGTCATCGCTTTCATCGCTAACATCCTTTTTCATGAGGTTAAACGCTCTGACTGGCGCGCCAATGCCACCGTTCAGTTTTTTTCGATTGCAGCCGCGCTCAGCGGTCACACGGTGTGGCCACCTGCATCGGTCAACGCCCGTAACCGCTAGCGGGCTCCTCCCCAAAAGCTTTGGTCGTGGTGGTAATCAGCGCCAGTAAGGGCATTCCGTTCGTCAGTACCGACGCACAATTGGCTGCACGCGCAGGACGAAGAAGAAGTGACCAACGCAAAGAGGTGATTGCGCATGAACATCATCAAGCCCCATTCATTGCTGCTCGCCCTGTGCCTCGGTGCCAGCACACCGTTGGTGTTGGCAGCCACCGACATGAACGACCAACGCGCCCCTGGGGCGCAGACACAGGACAACGGCCCGTTGGATGGCACTGGCTCCGGCACGCCTGGGGATGGCATGGGAACCGGGTCTGGCGGTACGGGTACCAATGGCACCGACAATACCGGGGGTGACGGCACCGACAACGGCTCGGGCACGGGCACAGGCGCCGGTAACGGTACGGGTGGCGCCGCAGGGAGCGGCACTGGCCCGGGCGCCGGCAGCGGAGGCTCGGGCGGTTCCGGTTCCGGCGCTGGCGCTGGCGCTGGCGGTAGTGGCGGTGGTTCAGGCGGTTGACCCAACCCATCCAAGTCTGCGTGCGAGCAGCTCAAACTCCGAAAGCTAGCGAGCGCCCTGTGGGTGCGGGCATGCCCGCCCTCATAGAACAACGTATTGAGTTGGCTTCAACTTGTGGGAGCGGGCTTGCCCCGCGAACACCGGCAAAGCCGGTGCCATACACAGCGTTGCCTGCTTCGCGGGACAAGCCCGCTCCCACACCAGCCATTGTTCTCTGCGTGACAGCGCAGCCCACAGGGGATGAGTAGCCTCCCACAGGGACTGTACAAGCTTCGAGACAAGGCACGGGCGGTTTTTGGCCAGTTCCGCTGAACGTTTGCACAGCCGGCCCGGTCGCACCACAGAGATGCAGTCAAGTGCAAGACCGACCGTGAGGACCTCCCATGAGCGCAACAGCCCCCGAGGGTGTCGTAGAACACCCCATCCACCTGACCCTGAATGGTCAGCCTCGATCACTGCAGGTGCAGCCCTGGACCACATTGCTCGACCTGCTGCGTGAGCAGCTAGACCTGATAGGCACCAAAAAGGGCTGCGACCATGGCCAGTGCGGGGCCTGCACCGTGTTGCGCGACGGCAAACGTATCAACGCCTGCCTCACGCTGGCCATCATGTGCGACGGGGCCGAACTGGTGACCATCGAAGGGCTGGCCAGCGACGGTGAACTTCACCCACTGCAGCGCGCCTTCATTCGCCATGATGCGTTCCAATGCGGCTATTGCACGCCAGGGCAGATCTGCTCCGCAGTCGGTCTTGTACACGAAGGGCATGCCGACTCCCGTGAGGCCATTCGCGAGCAGATGAGCGGTAACCTCTGCCGCTGTGGTGCCTACGGCAACATTGTCGCCGCAGTAGAGGAAGCCATGCCGTTGATGAAGGACGTGCCCCGGCAGCAAGGCAGGACGACCCCATGACGCCATTCAGTTACCACAAGCCCGCATCAGTCAGCGAAGCCATCAACCTGGCAGATGCCAGCTCGCGCTTCATTGCCGGCGGTACCAACCTCGTCGACCTGATGAAGGAAAACGTGGTCCGCCCCAACCGCCTGATCGACATCTCCGGCCTTGGGCTGAACGGCATTCGGGCCACCTCCGACGGCGGCGTGCTGATCGGTGCGTTGGTGAGCAATGCCGACCTCGCCTGGGACCCGATCATCCAACAGCATTATCCGCTGCTGTCCGAAGCCATTCTGGCCGGGGCATCGCCTCAGTTGCGGAACATGGCCAGCACCGGCGGCAACCTGCTGCAACGCACCCGTTGCTACTACTTCTACGACACCGGCACACCCTGCAACAAGCGCGAACCGGGCAGCGGCTGCCCCGCGCGTACGGGCTTGAACCGTATCCATGCGATTCTCGGCGCCAGCGATGCCTGCGTCGCCACCCACCCCTCGGACATGTGCGTGGCGTTGGCGGCGCTCGAAGCGGTAGTACATGTACAGGGGCCTGCCGCTGAACGCCAGATACCCTTCGCGGCCTTCCACCGCCTGCCCGGCGATGCCCCGGAGCGCGACAATCAACTGGCAACTGATGAACTGGTGGTCGCCATCGAGTTGCCGCCCCCTGCATTCGAACAGCATTACCGTTATCTGAAGATCCGCGACCGCGCCTCCTATGCGTTCGCGCTGGTGTCCGTCGCCGCGGCCTTGAACCTTGATGGCGGCATGATCCAGCAGGCTCGACTGGCGCTGGGTGGCGTTGCCCACAAGCCTTGGCGGGACACGGCTGTAGAAGGGATGCTGACCGGCCAGGCGCCTTCGCAAGCGCTTTTCACCCAGGCCGCGCACACCGTGCTGCAAGGGGCCCAACCCCTGAGCCACAACGGTTTCAAGGTAGCACTCGCGCAGCGTGCAATCGTTCGGGCATTGAGCGAGGCAGTGCTCGGTGCCTCAGCCAGAGGGGCAAGACCATGATCGACACCACACCCATTGTCGGCACGCCCCTGGACCGCGTGGACGGCGTCGCCAAGGTCACCGGGCAGGCGCGCTACGCAGGTGAAAACCCTCAAGCCGGGCTGCTACACGGCAGCGTCGTGTGCAGTACTATCGCCCGTGGTCGAGTGCTCGCCATCGACAGTACACAGGCAATGCGCGTGCCCGGGGTCATCGCTGTGCTGGACCATGGCCATCGGCCGCACATTTCCAGTTATGACGACGATTACAGTGACGCCGACTCGGCCGAGGGGTCGCCGTTTCGCCCCTTGTTCAACGACCGCGTGCTTTATAGCGGCCAACCGTTGGCCCTGGTGGTCGCCCAAACCCTCGAACTGGCGCGGTACGCAGGTTCGCTGATCAGAATCGACTATGCTGAGCAGGCCCACCAGACAGACCTGGGTGCTACCCGGCAGTCGCATGAGGCCCCCGCCGAAACACCGGCACCACGTGGCGATTTTGCCGGGCAGTTTGCCGCCGCGCCGGTGCAGGTAGATGCCACCTACCTGACGGCCAACGAGCATCACAACCCGATGGAGCCGCATGCTTCCACCGTGCACTACAAAGCCGACGGCAGCCTCGAAATCCACGACAAGACCCAAGGCACGCAAAATTGCCAGGACTACCTGCACAAAGTGTTTGGCCTGCCCAAGGCCAACATACGCGTGCACGCGGCGTTCGTGGGTGGCGCCTTCGGCTCGGGCTTGCGCCCGCAGTACCAGTTACCGCTGGCCGTGATGGCGGCGCTGCATTTACAACGTTCGGTGCGCGTCACACTGACCCGCCAGCAGATGTTCACCTTCGGCTACCGGCCCCGTACCGAGCAGCGCCTGCGCCTGGGTGCGGACGCAAGCGGGCGGTTGCTGGCGATCGCCCACGATGCGCTGGGCCAGACATCACGCTTCGAGGACTTTACCGAACACTTGGTCGAATGGAGCGGCATGCTCTACCAGTGTGACAACGTTGCGCTCAGCTATCACTTGGCGCCGCTCGATGTCTTTACCCCACTGGACATGCGCGCCCCCGGGGCCGCGTCAGGCATGATCGCCCTCGAATGCGCCATGGATGAGCTCGCCTGTGCAGCGCAGATCGACCCGCTCGACCTGCGCCGGCGCAACTTCGCCGCTAACAATGGCAACGAGGGCAAGCCCTACTCCAGCAAGGAGCTGCTGGCGTGCTACCAGCAAGGTGCCGAGCGTTTCGGCTGGCGTAACCGCGACCCGCAACCGCGCAGCATGCGCAATGGCCACCAGCTGATCGGCTGGGGAATGGCTGGCGGCGTCTGGGAGGCCCTGCAAATGAAGGCCAGCGCCAAGGCGCACATCGATGCCCAAGGGCGCCTGACCGTCAGCAGCGCCACCACCGATATCGGTACCGGCACCTACACCGTCATGACCCAGATAGCAGCGGATGCGGTGGGCGCCAGGGTTCAGGATGTCACCTTCCTGCTGGGGGACTCCTCCCTGCCGACAGCACCGCTACAGGGTGGCTCTTTCACCGTGTCGTCGGTGGGCTCGGCCGTGCGCCAGGCCTGCCTGGTGCTGCGCAGCAAGCTGCTGGAACATGCGCGCAAGTCGTACCCTGAAGTGGCCAGCACCCCGACAGAGCAGATTGTCTTCGCCGATGGCTACCTGCATGCGGGCAACCATCGCCTGGCCCTGGCCGAGATCGTCGCCAGCACCCCGGGGCGAAATGTTGAAGCGCAGATAGAAGCCGAGCCAGGTGCCAAACGCCAACCCTTCTCCACCGCCACACATTCGGCGGTTTTTGTGGAGGTGCATGTTGACGAAGACCTTGGCGCGATCAAGGTCACCCGTGTGGTCAGCGCCGTGGCAGCAGGGCGGGTAGTCAACCCGAAAACCGCGCGTAGCCAGATTCTGGGGGGCGTGGTGTGGGGCGTGGGCATGGCCCTGCACGAAGAAGCATTGACCGATCACCAGTTGGGCCGCATCGTCAACCACAACCTGGCGGAGTATCACATTCCGGTGAACGCCGACAGCGGCGATATCGAGGTGATTTTCGTTGAAGAGAACGATGACATCGTCAACGAGCTGGGCTCCAAGGGGGTGGGCGAGATCGGCGTGGTCGGGGTGGCAGCAGCAGTGGCGAACGCTGTCTACCATGCCACTGGCAAGCGTGTGAGAGCGTTTCCGATCACCCTCGACAAGGTGCTGTAAACGGGCAGCTCAGCGCCTTTGCAAGCAGGCCTCGGTAACCAGCGCGTCGCCCGGGGCCGCTGCGATTGCGGTGTTTCATTTTCCCCGGCAGGGGGCTCATTTGCAGCGTTACGCGGCGCGCTTGAACGCGGTAGAAATCAACTCCTCGTTTTACCGTGCTCATCGATCGCAAACTTATGCCCGGTGGGCCGCGTCGGTGCCTGAGCACTTTCGTTTTTCCGTCAAGTTGCCCAAGGCCATCACCCATGAGCACCGCTTGCAAGGCTGTGCGGGCCTGCTCGAGCCGTTTCTCGATGAGTGCGGGCATCGCTTGGTCCTCACTCTCTTGGTCGAGGCTCGGGTAGCGCGACAGGTTCACGCGCAGCACACCGGCGGTCACCTTGTCATTCAGCACGCCACTGAAGCCCTCGACCTGAACTTTACAGCGCCCCACGCATTCCCCTGCTTACTCGATGCCTTTGTCCACAACGAAGGTTGAACGCTAGCTGACAGACTTCGAAAGGGGTTCTGCACCATGATTGATCAAGCGACAGGCATGAAACCAGGCGAACGCTACTGCGTGGAGAACATCGAACGCGCCCATCAATTTCCCGGTTTCTTTCAGGACGGCAAATATTTCCTGGGCCCGGAACTGCTGACTGCAGTCGGCTGGCTCGAAGGGACCAGATTCATCTATGACAGCCTGGATGCAGAGGGCGAGCCCGTGTACGCGGACAGGGTAGCGGGCACTGTCGAGGGCCTGAAACTGGTGCTGGTCGACGGCACCGCCCTTGAGCTCTCGATGATAGAAGCCAGCGCCACCCTTGCGCCTGCGCCTGAGGACCTCACGCCAGCCCAGGCTGCCGAGCCTGCCCCACCGGCCGCCGCTGTATCAACACAAGGCCCGTTGCGCGGCAAGGTCGTGGTCATCACTGGCGCTTCAAGTGGCATAGGCAGGGCCGCTGCGCATGCCTTTGCCTGCAAAGGCGCTCGGCTGGTGCTTGCTGCGCGAGATGAGGAAGCGTTGTTCGATGTGCTGGACGAGTGCACTGATTGCGGTACGGACGCCGTAGCAATCGCTACCGATGTCAGCCGCAGCGATCAGGTGCAGGCGCTGGCAGCGCAGGCTGCCGAATTTGGCCATGGGCGAATCGATATCTGGGTCAATAACGCTGGCGTCGGCGCGGTCGGCAATTTTGAGGACACGCCACTGGAGGCGCACGAGCAAGTCATCCAAACCGACCTGATCGGTTACCTTCGTGGCGCCTACGTCGCCCTTCCCTATTTCAAGGCGCAGCGCAGCGGCATCCTGATCAACACGTTGTCACTCGGAAGCTGGATCGCGCAACCCTATGCAGCGGCCTATTCGGCGAGCAAATTCGGCCTGCGTGGCCTGACCGACGCCCTGCGCGGAGAACTGACGGCGTTCCCCGACATTCATGTCTGCGATATCTATCCTGCGGTCATGGACACCCCTGGTTTCAGGGATGGTGGCAACTACACTGGCCACACGCTGACGCCCCCCGGGCCAGTCTATGACCCGGAGTGGGTGGCCAAGGCCATGGTGGCTTGCGCCATCTCCCCGCGCGCGCGCACCACGGTCGGGGCAACCGCTCGCCTTGCACACTTGGCCAGCTACCTCGTCCCGGGGCTACCGCTGCTTTCAGGATGGCTGACCCGTTGGGGCTTGAGCCGTAGCCCAAGCGCCGCAACATCACCGGGGAACCTGTTTGAACCCCCGAGTGACCGGCGCAGTGTGGACGGTGGCTGGAGAGCCCGAAAAGACAAGACACTGGTGTTGGTGAGCGCCGCCGTGCTCGGCGCCATTGCCGGGTTTGCGATCACTCACTTGCAGCGCCAGCGCCGCCGAAGCGTTGACCGCTGAGCATCGAAGACAAAGGGCTTGAAGCGCCCTCATGACGTCCGCTGCTTCCACGCTTCGTATCGGGCAAGCAGCGGCTGAACGCTCAACCCATGCAGCAGTATGCTCAACGCCACCACTGACAACACCAGGTTGGTGCTCTGGGCCGCATAACCAGGAGGCAGCCCGTGGTTAAGGGCGTAGAAGAGGTAGTAAAAACTCCCGATACCCCGGATGCCAAACCATCCAAGCAGCCCACGTTCTCGAATACCCAGCATCCCCCGAATCGGAAACAGCAAAATGCTCAAGGGACGAATCACCAGAAACAGTGCTCCGCCGACCAGCAATGCCCGCCAGTCCCAATGCTCTATCAACACCACCCCGAGCAAGGTCACGAGAAAAACCTCCATTGCCCGCTCGATCAAGCTGCCGAAGGCCAGCATGTCCCCGAGCATGATCCCTGCTGCAACCTGGGAATCGTCCAGCCCGCGAACATCACCTTTGACGGCCTGTTCCGGCGCCACATGCTGGTGGCCCACTACCGGCTGCACCAGATGTTCGGCAGCCGGCTGCCCAGGGCTGCTGGAGGTACTGGCCTCCGCCTGGCGCAAGCCCAGCCCAGCGGCGAATACCGCGAGAAACCCATAGGCCTGGATCGTTTCGGCAAACACATAGGCCAGCGCGATCAGTGCCAAGGCCAGGTAATCGTTGGGCGATACAGTGCTGTCGTCGTTGCGCAGGCGCAGGAACAGAGTGAGTTTGCCCAGCCCGCGCCCCATCCAGTAGCCAAGCAGCAGACCCGCACTCACTGCCCAGAGCATGTCCTTGATCAACCAGTCGCCGAGCCAGGCATGCCCGCTGTTCTGTTGCAACAACAGCCCAAGGATGACGAAGGGAAAGGCCACTCCGTCGTTCAGGCCAGCCTCACCGGACAAGCTGAAGCGCACAGGATCATCGTCCTGGGCATCAGCCACCTGCACCAGTGTTGCAAGCACGGGATCTGTGGGTGCAAGAATTGCCCCGATCAGTACTGCAATACCCCATTCAAGGTCCAGGCCGTAGTGCAATAGCAGCGTGACGCCACCGATGCAGAGCATCATCACAGGCCCCGCCAGGTAAAACGCGCTCCCCCATCGGCGGTCGTGCAAGGGCAAGCGCAGTTTCAAGCCGCTGAAGAACAGCGAAAACAACACCGCCACCTCGGTCAGGTGCTCCATCCATCCCTTGGAACCGCTGACATCCAGGTGGAGAAGACCCAACCCGGACGCTCCCAGGCCGATGCCCAAGACCAGACAAACCACCGAGGAAGTCACCGGAATCCAGCGTAAATAGGAGGAAGAGAGCGCCAGCAGCAGCAAGACTGCGCCCAGCATGGCGAACCAGACGATGAAGGTCATCTGCGCAGCAGCCTTGGTAAAGTGCTCGATGATGGTTTGACGTTCAATGGCGACGGGTCGTTCAGCTGCGATAACCGATTCCCTGTAAACAACCTGTGGAAGCGGGCTTGCACCCGAAGCAGGCTGTGTGGTGGTTGGCACGGGCTATGCCCGTGTTCGCGGGGCAAGCCCGCTCCCACATGGACCGCATTGCGTGCAACTCATGCGCCGTACCTGTGGGAGCGGGCTTGCCCCGCGAACCCCGGCGCAGCCGGGGCCATATTGACCGGCCTTATGCAGGCAGTTGCTGCAAAGTGCACCTCATGTCGCATGACCCAGTGCCCGGCGTATCTTGACGAGCAGCTCGCTGATCTGGAACGGCTTGATCAGCAGGTCCATCCCGCTGCCCAGGAACGCCTGGCGGTCCAGAGCGGTTTCCGCGTAGCCCGTCATGAACAGTACCGGCAGCCCTGGCCGGTAGATCCGCGCCATATCGGCCAGCTCGCGGCCGCTTATGCCTGGCAGGCCAACGTCGGTCAGCAACAACTGAATGCCGCTATCTCCACGCAGATGATCGAGTGCCTGCTCGATGGTTTGGGCCAGGATGCAACGATATCCTGCATCGGTCAGTACTTCTGCCACTGACAGGCGCACCGACGCCATGTCCTCGACCACCAGCACATATTCACCGGCACCTTGCTGGTCGACTTGCGGCCTGTGCGCCTCGCAAGCCTCCTGCTCGTCGCTGGCAGGCAACATCAGGGTGACTTCGGTGCCCACCCCCGGCGCGCTGTGGATCGACACGTGCCCGCCCGACTGGCGGGCAAAACCGTAGATGGTCGATAGCCCAAGACCGGTACCTTGTCCTACCGGCTTGGTAGTAAAAAATGGATCGAAGACCTTTTCCAGCAGCTCCGGCGCGATACCACAGCCATCATCGCGCACC
This sequence comes from Pseudomonas sp. NMI542_15, assembly GCF_021283425.1. Lineage (NCBI taxonomy): Bacteria > Pseudomonadati > Pseudomonadota > Gammaproteobacteria > Pseudomonadales > Pseudomonadaceae > Pseudomonas > Pseudomonas sp. NMI542_15. Next base: position 132,086 of record NZ_JAJSRO010000002.1, read on the forward strand.
GTCACCGCCACATAAGGGCCATCGCGCAGGTTGGGGTCGCCGAGTGAGAAGGTCGCCGCCGTATTCACCCAGATATGCCCGCCCTTGGCCAAGGCGTCGCGGGCGTTGATCACCAGGTTGAGTACCGCGCTCTCCAGCTGGATCGGGTCGACCAGCGCGGTGGTGGGCTCGCGTGACAGCTGCAGTTGCAGCACGATTCGCTCACCAATGGTGCGATTGATCAGTTCCTCCAGTGAACGAACCCGCTCGTTGATGTCCACTGGCCGCGTGTCCAGAGGTTGCTGCCGTGCGAAGGCGAGCAGACGGTGAGTCAGCGAGGCGGCGCTCATGGCAGAGGTCAAGGCCGCGTCGGCGTAGGCAGGGACCTTTTCGGTCCGGTTCTCTGCTACCCGTTTGCGGATCAGCTCCAGGCTGGTGATGATGCCGGTCAACAGGTTGTTGAAGTCATGGGCAATACCGCCTGTCAGGCTGCCCAGCGCATCCATCTTCTGCAGCTGCAACAGTTGCGCCTCGGTCTGCTCACGCTGGGCCGTCTCTCGCGCCAACTGGGTGTTGGCATCCTCCAGCCGCGCCAGATGCGAGCGCTCGCGGTGGCGATGCTCGGTGACGTCCTCGACAAACACCAGGCACAATCCCGGCTTCCGGTAGGGCGATAGCTGCCATTCGGTATCCCGGGGCATGCCGCCCACGTGCATGGCTAACGTGCCACGCCAGCGCTGCCCCGCAAGCAGGTGCTGACGCAAATCGGCGATGGCGGTCTGCTGGTCATCGGCGAAGCATTCCTGCAACGCATCGGGGTTGCGATTATCCTGGATCAACTGCTCGAAGGCATGGTTGCATTCATGCACCTTCAGCCCTGCATCAACCACGGCGATCGGGGCTGACACATTGGTGAAGATTTCCCGAAAACTGGCCTCGCTTTCCCGCAAGGCCCGTTCGGTGTCCCTCACCCGTAGCAGGGTGCCGAGGGTGGCCACCAGCACATCAGCGTCCACAGGGTGGACCAGATAAGCGTCCGCGCCTGCATCGAGCCCGGTAATGATGTCACCCCTCTGGATCGACGCTGCCGATACATGGATCACCGGCAGCAAGGCCGTTTCCGGCCTGGCACGCAGCAGCCGGACGATGTCGAAGCCGCTCATGTCCGGCAGGTTGACATCCAGGATCAGCGCATCGAACTGCCCGCTGCCGATCAACGCCAGCCCCTCGCCACCGGTGCCTGCCTCCGTCACCGTGTACCCATGCAGTGCCAGGCGGCGGCGCAGCGCATAGCGTGTGGTAACGTTGTCGTCGACGATCAGCAGGCGGATGTCAGCGTTCATCAGCGCTCTCCGGGGCCAGCGCCATCGGCAGGATGACAAAAAAACACGACCCGCTGCCAGGCGTGCTTTCCACCCCTACCTTGCCGCCCAGCAGCGCGGCAAAACGCTTGCACAGCGACAGCCCCAGCCCAGTGCCGCGCAAGCGCTTCTGCAGCGGCGAATCGACCTGGGCAAAGTCTTCGAACAAGCTGCCGAGCAGCTCAGGGGCGATACCGATACCTGTATCGCTCACGGCAAAACGGACCTGGTCAGTACCCAGAAGTTGCGCCGACACGCGTACTTCGCCGCGGGTGGTGAACTTCAAGGCGTTGGAGATGAAGTTGCGAAGGATCTGCGCCAGCTTCTTGTCATCCGTGTACATCTTCGGCAGGCCCTGGGGCTCTTCGAAGATCAAATCCACCGCGCCGGTGTCGACGATCGGGCGGAACATGCCGCGCAAGGCCGCGAACAGGTCGAGCATATCGAACCAGGCCGGCGATATGGTGATGCGGCCGGCCTCGATCTTGGCAAGGTCCAGCAGGTCGTCGACCATGTCGCCCAGCTCACGCGTTGCGGTATTGATAAACGCCACCTGCAACTGCTGCTCCTTGCTCAACGGCCCGTCCACCTCGTCGGCGAGCAGGCTGGTGATGCTCAGGATCGAACCCAGCGGCGTGCGGAACTCGTGGCTCATGTAGGACAGAAAGCGGCTTTTCAGGTCCGACGCCTGGCGCAGCTGCTCAGCCTGGCTGTCCAGCTCGGCATACAGTGCCAGCACCCCTTGGTTGGTGTCCTCCAGTTCAGCGCACAACGCCTGGTTTTCGGCCTGCAAGCGGGCGATCAGGTCGGCCTGCTCGACGCTGTTGTTCGATGAGGGTTCAGCCATGCACAGTCTCCAGGTCGATGACCAACACCGTCACATCATCCCGCCCACGGCAGAAATCGCGATGCAATATGGCAGCGATGACCGCCGGGTGGCGGTGAACAAGCCCGGGGTAGGTTTGCAGATTCCAACGGGACTGCAGGCCGTCACTGAACATGATCAACAGATTTCCTTTCACGTGAGCGTAGTCGAACACCTGGCCCTTGCGGTATTGCCCGCCGACGATGCCCGGGTGTGAGGCAAGGCCGCGAGGCCGGTCTGTACCGACCAGGGTTGCGCCGATATTGCCAATGCCGATAAACGACAGACGGTCACCCGCGCCGTCGTACTGGGCAATGGCAGCCGCACCGCCACGGGTTCCGGCCATGGCATGGTGCATTTCGCCAAGCACGTGCTCCGGCGCGCTGAATGGCGCCAAAGCAAAAGCCTGGATACCCGCCTTGGCCGCACGCTCGGCCTCTTCGCCATGGCCGAGGCCATCGATCATCACGGCGCTGAAACGCTGCTCGGCAAGCGTCACGTGCCAACTGTCTCCGCAGGCGGGGTCATCGTGCAGCGAATGCTGGGATACGCCGATGCGTATATCCCCGGCCGTATGCTCTTGCCGGTAAATACGCGCGAGTACCACAGCGCCTTTCGCGTCGGCGTGCACGTCAAACACTTGTGCCAGCCGGCTGACCGCCCCTAGCCCGATGCCCTGGGTACCGCCGGTGGAATAACCATCAGCCAGGCAACTGGCCAGGTCGAACCCCTGGGCACGGTCCACCGCCACCAGCTCCATACCCGGGTGGGCGCCATGCGCAAGCACGCGAAGGTGCAATTCGCCACGCTCGGCGTGCTTGAGCACATTGCTGGCAAGCTCGGTGGCAACAATAGCTGCCCGGCCAGCGTCGGCGGCAGAGAAACCCAGCTGCTCGGCCAGCTTCTGGACCACACGCCGGGCATGGCCGACCTGGCTGGCCTCATCAATGTGCAGCACCTGCGTCAAACTCGCTGCCAGGTTCAGGCCCATCGGGTGATCGTTACCCGGGTGCCTTGCCCGGGAGTGGTGTCCAGATCAAATTCGTCTACCAGCCGGCGAGCGCCGGTCAAGCCCAGGCCAAGCCCGCCACCCGACGTCCAGCCATCGGTGAGGGCCAGTTTGACATCGGCGATGCCCGGCCCCTCGTCACGAAACAACAGGCGCAGGCCTACGCGCCCGGCTTCTTCGATGACCGCCCAGTCCATATCCCCGCCCCCCCCGTATACCACGGTGTTGCGTGCCAGCTCACTGACAGCCGTGACCAGTTTGGTCAGGTCGACCAGCCGCATGCCGCAGTCGGTGGCGAGCTTGCGGGTCAGTTGCCGGGCCAGTACCACGTCCTGCTCCACGCGCACCGGCTGGCTGCCACTCTGGCGGATGCTCATGAGTGGCCTACCCGCTGCCGCAACAGATGCATGCCGCGGTCGACATTCAATGCCGTGCTTACCCCGGGCAAGGTCAGGCCAAGCTCCACGAGGGTGATGGCCACCGCAGGTTGCATGCCGACCAGCACGGTCTCGGCATCCATTATCCGCGAAAGGCCAGAAATACTGGCGATCATGCGGCCAATGAACGAATCGACCATATCCAGCGCGGAAATATCGATCAGCACGCCGCGGGCCGAAGTATGGTCTAAACGCTCAGTAAGATCGTCCTGCAGGCGCAGCGCCAGTTGGTCGTGCATGTCGACCTGGATGGTTACCAGCAGGAATTCACCCATTTGCAGAATGGGAATACGCTCCATCGCCTCACACCTTCTCGCCAGTACTGGTACCCAGACGCGAAAGCGCCAGCTTCAAGGCGTCAGCAAGGTTGGACTTGGTAGTCAGCGTGCCCAGATCGAGGCCCAGGTGCACGATAGTCTGGGCGATCTGGGGACGAATACCGCTGATGATGCAATCGGCGCCCATCAGGCGGATAGCCGTTACCGTCTTGAGCAGGTGTTGCGCGACCAAGGTGTCGACTGTAGGCACCCCGGTAATGTCGATGATGGCAATCTCGGAGCCGGTATCAACAATGCGTTGCAGCAGCGACTCCATCACTGTCTGGCTGCGTTGCGAATCCAGTGTGCCGATCAACGGCAGTGCCAGTACACCCTCCCAGAGTTTGACCACCGGGGTGGAAAGCTCGAGCAACTCTTCCTGCTGGCGCTTGATGACGCCTTCGCGGTTTTTCTGATAGGTGCGGATGGTGTGCAGGCCAAATGCATCGAACAGCTGGGAGATTTCCCACAGTTGTTCGGCCAACAGCGCAGGGTGCTCTGCGTAATGGGCTTGCAACAGTCTGAATAGCGGCCCCTTGAGGGCGAAAATGAAATAGGCCGTTTGGTGCGACTCCTGCCCCACCTGGGCACGGCTGGCAGAGAGTTTTTCGAGGAAACGTCGGGCCTCCTCCCAACCTTCTGCGCCAATGTGCGTACCCGCCTCTTTGCGCAGCCCGTCGATCACCAACTGCAGGAAGTCACGGGTTTCCTGGCGCAAGTCATGTTCACGAATGTTGCGCGTCGCGCCGTTGGCCTCCAGGGCGCTGAGCCACTCCGCCAACAACTGCCCCTGACCACCGACAATTGCTTCCAACGTGCTGTTCTGCAGTGCTGCCATATGCGCTTCGCTCCTGAAAAATGCCTGGCCGGCTGAACGACGTTCGTACCGGCGTTGAAAATGACATCTACCGGTGAAAATAGTTGTGCGGCCGGTCAATAATTTCATTGCGCCATCTTTTGTGACGCTAACTGTAGCCAATTTAGCAGGGGGCGTTGCTACCTCATGCAGCTTGCTCGTCATGGCTGGATGACCCGCCGAGCATCTAGCAGGAACTTTGCTCGCTGTTTGTGGGCCCTTATGGAAGGCCTATCAGTACGAGGAAACATATGATGAGTGCACAACTTAACGGCAAGCGCGTGGCCTTTCTGGTCACCGATGGCTTCGAGCAGGTAGAACTGACCGGCCCGCGTGAGGCGCTGCAAAACAGTGGCGCGGTGGTGGATATCCTGGGCGAAAAGGAAGGCACCGTACGGGGCTGGAACCATGACAAACCCGCCGACGAATTCAACGTGGATGCTACCTTCGACAGCGCGCAGCTTGACCTCTACGACGCCCTGGTGCTGCCCGGCGGCGTGCAGAACTCCGACACGATTCGCCTGATCCCCGGCGCGCAAAAGCTGGTAAAAAGCCATGATGCGGCGGGCAAGCCGCTGGCCGTCATCTGTCACGGCGCGTGGCTGTTGGTGTCGAGCGGGTTGGCCAAAGGCAAGCGAATGACCAGCTACAAGACCTTGCAGGACGATATTCGCAATGCCGGCGGCACGTGGGTGGACGAACAGGTGGTCGTGGATGGCAACCTGATCACCAGCCGCCAGCCGGATGATATTCCTGCCTTCAATGAACAATTGATCAAGGCGCTGGCAGGCTGAGTCTGATCATCGTCAGCCCGTCTCCTGGTCGCACCGGTTGCCGACCAGGAGGCGCTGGTCACGCCAGCTGGATGAAAACCGAATAGCTGCCCAGCAAGATCCAGAACCCGAGAAAAATCCAGGGCGTACGCAAGGAAAACAGCAACGACTTGCGGTGGCCCGCCTGAGAAGTTTCAGCCTCGCAGAACAGCGGCGATTCATCATAAGCCAACCCCATCATTGGCTCGCTGCGCAGCAAGTGGCTTTGCTTCAACTGCCAGTGCTCGATGATGCGGAACGCCGCGCGAATGCCTGGCCAGGCGTTCAGTGTACTGAGCACACCGAGCAGTGCCAGAAAAGCCGGCACCATCAAGGTGAACATCTCGCCCCAGCCCTGGTTCAGGTTATTCATCGCCGAGACGTACGCGATGACCAGAAACGACTGCGCCGTGAGATAGGCATCAGTGCGGTTGGCCAGGATGCTGGTCTCGTACTGAATTTCGCGTCGATAGAAGTCCAGCCGCTCTTTCGGCGTACCGAACATCCTTGCATTTTGCTGATCGATCTCATGTTCAGGTGTGCTGGGCGTGATGATTCGAGGCACTGGGGTACTCCTTGAATGCGTGAGCCTTGCCCGTGACAGCGCAAGACCGGTCAGCGGTAGAGCTGTCCAGGCAACGAAAATTCATTGGCAATGCATGGGACAACCGCCCGTCGCACAAAGCCAGTATCCACTTCAACACCGGCAGCGCTGCCCCCTCGAACGGTAACGAACGTTTCCGACTGCTGGAGTGACCACCATGAGCGACTACCCTACCCCTCCCTTCCCATCCCAACCGCAAAGCGTTCCCGGTTCACAACGCAAGATGGAGCCGTATCCGGACTGTGGCGAGCAGACCTACACCGGCAACAACCGGCTCGAAGGCAAGATCGCCCTGATTACCGGAGCCGACAGCGGCATCGGGCGCGCGGTGGCAATCGCCTATGCGCGTGAGGGTGCTGACGTGGCCATTGCCTATCTGAATGAACACGAAGATGCGCAGGAAACGGCGCGCTGGGTCGAGGCCGCTGGCCGCCAATGCTTGCTGCTACCCGGCGACCTGGCACAGAAACAGCAGTGCTACGACATTGTCGACAAGACCGTGGCACAGTTCGGGCGCATCGATATCCTGGTCAACAACGCCGCGTTCCAGATGGCCCACGAGAGCCTGGCCGACATTGACGACGATGAATGGGTGATGACGTTCGACACCAACATCACTGCCATTTTCCGCATTTGCCAGCGCGCTCTGCCCTCCATGCCCAAGGGCGGTTCGATCATCAACACCAGCTCGGTCAACTCCGACGACCCGTCACCCAGCCTGTTGGCCTATGCCGCCACCAAAGGGGCTATCGCCAATTTCACCGCTGGCCTCGCCCAGTTGCTGGGCAAGCAAGGGATTCGAGTGAACAGCGTGGCCCCCGGCCCTATCTGGACACCATTGATCCCGGCCACCATGCCTGATGAAGCGGTGAAGAACTTCGGTTCAGGTTACCCCATGGGGCGGCCGGGGCAACCGGTCGAGGTGGCGCCGATCTATGTATTGCTGGGCTCGGATGAGGCCAGCTACATCTCGGGTTCGCGCTACGGCGTTACAGGGGGCAAACCTATCCTTTGAACCGCACGACGGCCCCAGTCGCTCAAGAGCACAGGCGATAACGCATCGCGCCTGTGCTACCAGACATCAACATCGTTGAACCCTGCCCGCCACTGCCACTCAACACCAAGGAAGCCATTATCCATTCGCCCGCAACGAGGTGACACCATGAATGCTATCGATCTGCTGATTCAAGACCACAAACTGGTCAAGAAGCTGTTGGAAGAGCTCTCCTCGACCACTGAGCGTGCCGTAAAGAAGCGCGCCGATCTGCTCCACCGCATCGAGCAGGAATTGCAGGTTCACACGGCCCTTGAGGAAGACATCCTCTACCCCGCCATCAAGCAGGCCGGTGGCAAGGAGGAAGCCAAGATGTATTACGAAGCCAAGGAAGAACACCGGACTGTCGATGCCCTGGTGCTCCCTGATCTGCTCAATACGGACACCGGCACCCTTGAATTCGCCGGTCGGGTGAAGGTGATGAAGGAGCTGCTCGAACATCACATCGAGGAAGAGGAAGAGGCGCTTTTCCCCACGGCGAAAAAGCTTCTTGGTAAAGACCAACTGGACGAACTGGGGGCTGCCATGGAAGCCCAGAAAAAACTGCTCAAGGGTGAGCAGCGGGCTGCATGAGGAGAAGGCGCCTCGCCAGATCGGGCGCGACCGGAGAAAGGCACAGGGTGGCGCTGATGCCACGTCTTGCAGACCGCTCACTGCAGTGTGCACACCGTTGAAACTTTATCGACGCGTGCCAAGTCCAGACACCTATCAATCACGGAACGGGAGCAGGCAATGACCGGCACGGTAGGCGACTTTCTGGTGGAGCGTTTGTATCAATGGGGCGTGCGGCGCATCTTCGGTTACCCCGGCGACGGCATCAACGGCGTGTTCGGCGCGCTGAGCCGGGCCAACGGCAAGATTGAATTCATCCAGGCCCGCCACGAGGAAATGGCCGCCTTCATGGCCAGCGCCCATGCCAAGTTCACCGGCGAGCTCGGTGTTTGCATGGCCACCTCCGGCCCGGGCGCTTCGCACCTGCTTACTGGCCTGTACGATGCGCGTATGGACCATCAGCCGGTGCTGGCCATCGTCGGCCAACAGGCCCGTGCGGCCTTGGGCGGGCATTACCAGCAGGAGCTCGACTTGGTGTCCATGTTCAAGGACGTCGCTGGCGCGTTCGTACAACAAGCCTCGACCCCGGAGCAGGTGCGCCACCTGCTCGACCGCGCGGTGCGTACGGCCGTCGGCGAACGCCGCGTCACCGCCGTGATCCTGCCCAACGACCTGCAGGACCTGCCCTACCACGAACCACCGAGGGCTCACGGTACCGTGCATTCCGGCATCGGCTACAGCAAGCCCCGGATGTTGCCGTTCGATGAAGACCTGCAGCGCGCCGCCGATGTGCTCAATGCCGGGCGCAAGGTGGCAATCCTGGTGGGCGCTGGCGCCCTGCAGGCGACTGATGAGGTTATTGCGGTGGCCGAAACACTCGGCGCTGGCGTGGCCAAGGCACTGCTGGGCAAGGCTGTTCTACCAGACGACCTGCCGTGGGTTACCGGATCGATCGGCCTGCTGGGCACCGAACCCAGTTATCAGCTGATGACCGAATGCGACACGTTGCTGATGATCGGCTCCGGCTTCCCCTATTCCGAGTTTTTACCCAAGGAAGGCCAGGCGCGCGGTGTGCAGATCGACCTGCAGCCCGACATGCTCAGCCTGCGCTACCCGATGGAGGTCAACCTGGTCGGCGATGCCAGTGAAACTTTGCGCGCACTGCTGCCACTGCTCGAACACAAAACCGAACGGCGCTGGCGGGACAAGGTCGAGACCTGGCGTGCGCAGTGGGACAAGACCGTGGCCAAACGTGCCCTGGTCAAGGCTGACCCGATCAACCCACAACGCGTGGTCCATGAACTGTCCCCGCGCCTGCCCGAGCACGCCATCATCACCAGCGATTCTGGCTCCTGCGCCAACTGGTTTGCCCGCGACCTGCAGATCCGCCAGGGCATGCAGTGCTCGCTGTCCGGTGGCCTGGCCTGCATGGGCGCGGCCGTGCCCTATGCGATCGCGGCAAAGTTCGCCCACCCGCAGCGCGCGGTGGTTGCCCTGGTAGGTGATGGGGCCATGCAGATGAACAACCTGGCTGAATTGATCACGGTGGCCAAGTACTGGCAGCAGTGGGACAACCCGCAGTGGATCTGCGCAGTGTTCAACAACGAAGACCTCAACCAGGTCACTTGGGAGCAACGGGTGATGGAGGGCGACCCCAAGTTCGAGGCTTCGCAATCCATTCCTGACGTTCCCTACCATTTATTCGCCATTTCCATTGGCCTGCAAGGGATCTACGTAGACCGCGAAGAGGACGTCGCCGAAGCGTGGGAGCGCGCACTGGCCGCTGATCGGCCGGTACTGATCGAGTTCAAGACCGACCCGAACGTGCCACCTCTGCCACCTCATATCAAGCTGGAGCAGGCAAAGAAGTTCGCCAGCACCTTGCTCAAGGGTGACCCGAACCAGGCCGGGGTCATTGTGCAGACGGCCAAGCAAGTGCTCAGCTCAGTGCTGCCCGGCAAAAAATGACGCCCGAACAGAGCCCGCGCAGCTGCGCGGGCCAGGCGTTTTCACACGTTCTTTGATCGGGCGCGACGTGCACCCAGCGCTATCCAGGCGGGTGCATGATCGCTGGCCTTGACCTCGTTGCGCACCCAGGCATCCACCCCCGCCTGCTTCAGGTAGGGGGCCAGTTCGGCGTTCAGCAACAGGTGGTCGATGCGTAACCCGGCATTGCGCGGCCAGTGGTTTCGGAAATAGTCCCAAAAGGTGTAGACACGCTCGTCCGGGTACAGATGGCGTATGGCATCGACCCAGCCCTGGTCCAGCAGTTGCTGGTAACACGCGCGCGACTCAGGCTGGAGCAAGGCGTCCTTCAGCCAGGAGCGGGGGTTGTAGATATCCATGTCGGTGGGCACGACATTGAAATCACCGGCCAGCAGCGTGGGGTGGCCGCTTTGATACAGGCTATGCGCATGCTTGATCAGGCATTCGAACCAGCGCAGCTTGTAATCGAACTTGGGCCCTGGCTGCGGGTTGCCGTTCGGCAAGTAGAGGCACGCTACCAGCACCCCGTGTACCGCCGCTTCCAGATAGCGGCTCTGGCTGTCATCCTCCATGCCTGGCACGCCGCGCCGAACCTCCAGCGGATCGCTGCCCCGCGCCAGGATGGCCACCCCGTTCCAGGAGGGTTGCCCTTGGTAAAGGCAGCCATAACCTGCCGCCTCCAACTGCGCGCGAGGGAACTGCTGGTCGCTCGCCTTCAGCTCCTGCAGGCAGGCGATATCGGGCTGCTCGCGCTCCAGCCAGGCCAGCAGCGCGGGCAAGCGGCTGCGGATGCCATTGATATTGAAGGTGGCAATTTTCATCGCTTTCATGCGTCAGGGTCGCTGACATGGGCCTGCACGGCATCTTCCAGGGCGCGGATATGCGCCTCATCGGCCAGCGCCTTGAGCGCCAGCCAGTCATCCCAGTCGATGGTGCCATCGTCGCGCAGGGCTTCTGCGGTACGAACCAGTTCATGGTGGTAGGCATCCGGTGACTCGCGCCGGTAACTGATGTCATCGTACTGGGCGTACCAGGCTTTCAGTTCGGGAATGCTGCGCTCGATGCTCATGAAGGTGGCCTCGCTGTACCCTTTGCTTGTGAGAGCCCTGGCGTGGCGGGACGTTCAATTGCTGTAGCACGTGGCAGGGTTGGCTGCTGTGGGAGCAGCGTGCCCGCGAAGCAGGCTGCGCGCTGGATGGCACGGGCTTCGCCCGTGTTCGCGGGGCAAGCCCGCTCCCACAGTGATCGCGCCAGCTTTTAGAAGTTGAGCAAGACAGTTGCTCCCACCGTGATCGCGCAGGCTTTCAGGCGCTGTGCAAAACAGCTGCTACCACAGGGTGAAGCAGCGCTCGCAGGGGCTGTGGGGGCCGTGGCCCCCCGACAACGGCATCAACGCAGGTAGTCCTGCACCCACTTTACCCAACAATCGGCGCCGATCTTCACCAACGCATCATTGAAATCGTAGTGCGGGTTATGCACCGAGCACCCATGGAACTCGCCTGTACCATTCCCCAGCATGAAGTAACAGCCAGGTCGCGCCTGCAACATGTAGGCAAAGTCTTCGGTGCCCATGACCTTCTTCGGCATCTTGTCCAGTAACGAGCCGTCGGCGAACAATGGCCTCAGGCTTTCACGCAGCAACGCACTTTCGTGATCACTGTTGCACAACGCGGGCGCCAGTTGAGTGAATTGCACATCGATCTCCACGCCAAAGCTTTCGGCGTGCCCCCTGGCCAGGGCGTCAATGCGGCTGTTGATCTTTTGCTGGGTCTCGGCCGTGTCGGTGCGCACGCTCAGCAGCATGCTGGCCTCGTCAGGAATGATGTTGTAGACGGTACCGGCCTGGATCATGCCGATGCTGATGACGGCATAGTCCTCGACGCTCAGGTTGCGCGACTTGATGGTCTGGATGCCACTGATCAGGCTGTTCAACGCCATTACCGGGTCCACCGACAGTTCCGGCATCGCCCCGTGGCCACCTTTGCCCGTGATACGAATGCTGACGCGCTCGGAGGACGCCATGGTTGGGCCGGTTTGCACCACGCAGGTGCCCACTGGCATGCCGGGCATGTTGTGCAGCGCGTACACCGAGTCACACGGGAAGCGCTCGAACAGGCCGTCGTCGATCATCGCCCTGGCCCCGGCCAGGCCCTCTTCGTCCGGCTGAAAGATCACGTTCAACGTGCCGTTGAAATTGCGTGTTGCCGCCAACTGTGCTGCAGCTGCCAACAGGATCGCGGTGTGCCCGTCATGCCCACAGGCATGCATGCGGCCGGGGATTTTGCTGGCATGCGCAAAGGGGTTCTTCTCACTCATGGGCAGTGCGTCCATGTCAGCTCGCAGGCCAATGCTGCGAGGGCTTTCCCCTACCTGCAACACCCCGACAACCCCATGCCCGCCCACGTTGCGATGCACCTCATAACCCCAGGCCTGCAACTTGTCGGCTACCAGCGCCGCCGTGTCAGGCGTGTCGCCACCAAGCTCCGGCGCGGCGTGAATCTGCCGGCGGATCACGACGAACTCATCCGGCTCTGCTGCCGGGGCCTGAGGTTGATCATTCTGGAAGACCGTCATGTTCAAAGTGCCCATGTCATTCGCATCCTGTGTTTTCGGGGAAGTATTTGAGGCAGGCCAGGCTGAGAACGCCGCCAGCCAGCAGGAAGTAGGCCGGCGCCAACGGGGTGCCGAGCGCCGCAATCAGCCAGGTCGCCACCAGCGGCGAAAACCCGCCGAAGATGGTCACCCCCAGGCTGTAGCTGACCGAGGTACCGAAGGAGCGCTGCGCTTTGGGGAAGCCCTCCATCATCAGCGCAAAGAACGCACCAGCACCGATGCAGGTAGGCAGGATCAGCACCGCTACGCACATCATGGCCAGGCCCATGTGTTGCACCTGCCCCAGCAGGTAGAACACCGGCAGGGTCAGCACCACTGGCGTGGCTACCGTCCACCCCAGCAGGCGTTTGCGCAGCTGGTACCTGTCGGCGAACTTGCCCGCCAGCGGGCAGATGATCGCCATGCAGCCGCTGCTGATACAGGCAATGGCCATTGCGCTGCCTGGCGGGTAGTGCAAGGCCGTGGTCAGGTAGGTGGGCATGTAGAACACGAACAGGTACATGCCGATGGTCGAGCTGGCCATCAGGCCGATGCCTTGGGCGATACGTTTGAGCACCTCGGCGTCCAGCGCCGCCTCGGCCTTGTGCGCTGCGGCGGCCTCGTGGGTTTCCGGCAAGCGCGTGCGTATGTACCAACCGACCGGGCCTATCAGCAGGCCAAAGATGAACGGTATGCGCCAGCCCCAGCTTTCCAGGGCAGCGGGGTCGAGCAACTGGCTGAGCGCAAAGCCGAAGCCGGCGCCCAGCAGGGCGGCGTAGCCCTGGCTGGCGGCCTGCCAGCTGACGTTCTGGCAACGCTTGCCAACCGCGCTGGACTCCATCAGGAACACTGACGCAGTACCCACCTCCCCGCCTGCCGACATACCCTGGATGAGCCGGCCGACCACCAGCAGCACCGTGGCAAAAATGCCGATCTGCGAGTAGGTGGGCGCAAACGCGATCAGCGCTGTGCCCAAGGTCATCAGCCCGATGGTAAGGCTAAGCGCCGCCTTGCGCCCGCGCCGGTCGGCATAGCGACCGATGACCATCGCCCCCACCGGGCGCATCAGGAAACCGACGCCGAAGGTGGCCAGCGACATCAACAACGATGCCATTGCCGACTCGGAGGGGAAGAAATGCCTGCCGATCAGCACAGCGAAGAAGCTGTAGATCGTGAAGTCGTACATTTCCAGTGCATTGCCCAGCGAGCAGGCAATCAAGGTTTTACGTGAGGAAGATGCCTGCGCGGCTGAATGCGCGCCCGTCTGCATAAGGGGCGGTGCGGGTAGCGGTGTGGTCATTGTTATCTCCGATGGCAATTCGCGGCGTGCAGCGAATATCGGCCAATCGGGCACCCAACACACTTGCAGTTTCGGCATGTGGCTAACCGATGGTTAATTGACCGACCCGGTCATTGACCAAATTGCCCTAACGTGGCGCACAGATTGCCTTGCCCCTGCGCGCTGCCCCGATAATGCTCACTCATCCGGGCATGGAGCGCGGCCCCGCAGCGTGATCAGCGCCTGTCTACTCCAGTCGTTCTCGCCAACCGTAACGCCCCGCGGGGCCTTGATTAACCAAACGGCATGACATGGCCGAATAAGCAATCACGCTGCAACGTGCTGTTCACCGACGCTACAGCCACCACATCACTGTGCTGGCCTGGAGTCGTGAATGAACACTCGCACTACGTCGTTGTTGTTGATGATCCAAGGGGCATGCCTTGCCGTGCAGGCACAGGCCGAGGGCTTTCCGACGCTCGGCCGGATTGCACCGGGTTTTGGCTATTACGGGGTGGATTACGGTTTCGATGACAAGCTCAAGGTCTACGGCACCGTGGATGCATTCGCCAGCTATCACGACTCGCAGCACCACTCGGGCTTTCGCCTGGCCGGCGGCGGCGCCTGGACCAACAAGGTCGGGCTGTATGCCCGCAAGGGGCTTACCCCTGACACCGTACTGGAACTGGACGTCGAGGAAGGCTTCAACGTCAATGGCAAAGCCCTGGAGGGCACCTGGGACACCATTGGCACCCTGCGCCTGGCAACGCTAGCGCTGCGCTCGCGCACCCTGGGCAAGCTTGAGTTCGGCAAGACCTACAGCATGGGCACGCCCACCTACGCCGACCCGTTCCTGGCCACATATGGCTCGCCCTACACCTACCTGGCCCTGCCTGCCGCCGGCAAGGGCGCCTATTACCTGGACCTGCGCCCCAAGCACACCCTGGCCTACACCAGCCCGAACCTGAACGGTTTCAGCATCGGCACCGCGCTAAGCTTCGGCTTCGACGATGCCGCCAGCCAGGGGCGCACCGTGCGCGGTGGTGGCGCCCGGCTGCAGTATCGTAACAGCCGGGTGATGCTGCTGGCCTCCTACAACCTGTACTACAGCGACCCCTGGGACGACGCTGGCACCTCGCGTCAGACCGCCAACTACTACAAGAGCCTATCGGCGTTCTACGATTTCGGCCCACTGGCCACCAGCCTGACCTGGCAACGCCAGGACGTAGACCAGGCCGGCACGCCCAGTACCACGCTGTACACCTTCGGGGTGATGGCGCCGGTCGGCGAGCGGGACGTGCTGCGCCTGGCCGTGATGCAGCGCCAGGTTACCGCCCGCGACAAGGACGCAGCAGGCGTGATGATTGGCTATGACCATTTCATCAACCCACGCTGGGCCATCTATGGCCGGCTGGGCCTGATTGCCAACCAGCGTGCGTCGTCGGTCACCTACGCTGGCACCCCGGTGGATCAGGTTGGCGACAACCCCAGCAATGTCTCGCTAGGCATGTACTACCACTTCTGAGGCCACGGGACGGGTTTGCCTGAGCACCTGCCCGCGCAAGCTGTGAAACAGCTCCTGGGCAGGCGCTGTAAGGCTGTGGCGGTCGATACAGACCAGGTTGATGGGGTAGTCCGGAATCAACTCCTGCACGGCCATGACCACGTACTCGCCATCCACACTAAAGGTAAACCCTTGGTCCACCGCCAGCTCGCTGATGGTCATCAACGATTCGGTATTCTTCAGCAGCTTGAGCGCCATCATCACCGAGGTGCATTCAACGGTGTTGTGCGGCACCTGGAGGCCGTTGACCTCGAACAGCTGGTGAAACTGCGAAGCCTGGTCCGACAGCTCATCCAGGCTGATCCAGTGGCCGTACTGCAAGGTGCGCAAAGACTTGGAAAACTTTTGTGCATTGGACGCGTGGCAAATCACCCTGCCCTTGATGCTGCCGAGCGCCTCCCAGTCCAGGCTCAGCCGGCTCAGGGGTTGCTGCGAGGTAATGGCAAAGTCCAGGCTGCCGTCGCGCAGGCGTTGCAGGATCTGGCTGGGACGCAAGTCGGTGATGGTGATCTTCACCCGCGGGTACTTGCGCCGGAAGGCCAGGATGCTTTCATCGACACCATCGAGCATCGCCGTCAGCGAGGTCACCCCGATCGACACCGCGCCCAGCGCGGCATCCTGAATGCTCGCCGCTTCGATCTGCAGTCGACGGATGCTCTCCACCACGAGGTTGGCGTGGCGGATGACGCGCTTGCCTTCCTCGGTAAGGGCCATGCCTTTGTGCGACCGCTGCAACAGGCTGAAGCCGACTTCCCGTTCCAGCTCCTTGATCGAACGGCTCAGCGCAGGCTGGGTAATGTGCATGAGCTTGGAAGCCTCAAGGATGCTGCCTGCGTTGTGGATGGCGACCAACGCCTTGAGTTGGTGAAGTTTCAACCGGGTATACCTTGTTGTTATCGGGTCGGATTGAACATATTCTTCGGCGCCCCTGACAGTCCTTGACTGAAAGGCCTGGCGCTTACAACTGACGCAACGCCGCCAGCACGCTCGCTGCATCACTGACCTCGAACTGGCCAGGCGCTTCGACAGCAACATGCTTGACCACCAGGTTGTCGACAACCATGGCATAACGCAGGGAACGGCGCCCCAATCCACGCGCGGACAGGTCCTGGATCAAGCCCAGTGCGTCGCTGAATTCGCCGTTGCCATCGCCAATCATCCTGACCTTTTCGCCCACCTGCAGGCTGTTGCCCCAGGCATTCATGACAAACGCATCGTTCACGGACACGCAGAGGATTTCGTCAACGCCCGCGGCGAACAACGCTTGTGCCTCAGCCACATAACCTGGGACGTGGCGTTCGGAACAGGTAGGCGTGAACGCGCCGGGCAAACCGAAAACAACCACTTTTTTATGCTTGCAGCGCTCGTGAACGGAAAAGGCATTCGGCCCGATCGCGCAGGCGCCTTCGTCATTGTTGTACGCGTACAGCGTAACGTCGGGCAATAGATCGCCAGTGTTGATCATCGTGGTCTCCTGGGTGCGTTGATGGCCGGGCACGCTATGATGCCGCAGTCCACCAAGCCAGGTACACCATGCCCGCGGCTACATGCGTTCAACGCGCCAATATTGCCTGGGTATGATCGATGGAAGGAACAGGCACCAGCACGCGCCGAGCCGCCAGCCATTCCCGCATGCGCGCCGTATCGAAAATCTGCCCCTCTTCCATCATCACCAGGATGAGCGCTTGTGACATTCGGTAACATCCACACTGGGAGCAATGCCGCTCTTCCCATCCATGGGTGCATTCAACGGATTGCGCCTGCCCTGCGCAAATCAGACAACTCATGTAAGCCCCCTGTTGTTTTTGTCCATGGAGGGTGAACGCAAGGTTACGAAAATCGCATGCCAAGCGCTGTACATGAGATTTTCATGCCAACTTTGAATTCCCTCCCTTTTCTTTACCCCGATCAGCGCACAACGCTCAACCGGCAACGACCCGTTCCGCTCACTGCACCTGCTGGTCAGCATGGTAGGACGAACGCACCAGTGGCCCGGACGCCACGTTTCTGAACCCCATTGCCAAGCCCTGCTCGGCAAACCAGGCAAAGGTGTCCGGGTGCACAAAGCGCTGCACCGGCAGGTGGCTGCGTGACGGCTGCAAGTACTGCCCCAACGTCAGCATGTCGACCTGATGCTCACGCATGCGCTGCATCACTTCGATCACTTCTTCATCAGTTTCGCCCAGGCCGAGCATCAGCCCGGACTTGGTCGGCACCCTCGGTACCTGTTGCTTGAAGCGCTCCAGCAGGTCCAGCGACCACTCGAAATCCGAGCCCGGCCGGGCCGCCTTGTACAGGCGCGGCACGGTTTCGAGGTTGTGGTTGAACACGTCTGGCGGTTCCTGCCCGGTGATGGCCAGGGCCACCTCCATGCGCCCGCGGTAATCGGGCACCAGGGTTTCCAGCTGAATGCCCGGCGACAGCCTGCGGATCTCGCGCAGGCAATCGGCAAAATGCCCGGCGCCGCCATCGCGCAGGTCGTCACGGTCCACCGAAGTGATCACCACGTACTTCAGGCCCAGGTCGGCGATGGCGATGGCCAGGTTCTTCGGCTCGTCGACGTCCAGCGGCCTGGGCCGACCATGGCCGACGTCGCAGAACGGGCACCGCCGGGTGCAGATGTCGCCCATGATCATGAATGTCGCCGTGCCGCCAGAGAAGCACTCGCCCAGGTTCGGGCAGGCGGCTTCCTCGCACACGCTGTGCAGCTTGTGCTTGCGCAGCAGGGCCTTGACCCGCGCTACCTCAGGCGTGGTAGGGATGGCCACGCGGATCCAGTCGGGCTTGCGTGGCACATCCTCGGTGGGGAGGATTTTCACCGGGATACGCGCCACCTTTTCGGCGCCGCGCAGTTTTACCCCGGCCTGCAACGGCTGCGGGCGCGGTGGTGTGTGTTGCAGTTGTTCGGTTGGCATGGCTGGCTCCTGGCTCTGGGCTGATATTGACCGACAGCATCACAGGGGCTGCTTTGCAGCCTTCGCGGGCAAGCCCGCGAAGGGCCGCAGAGCGGCCCCATTTGCTAGGCCGGATATACCGGGAACAGCTTGCACAATTCAGAGACCTGGCCCGCCACATGGGCCTCGACGTCAGCATCACCGAGGTGGTCGAGGATGTCGCAGATCCAGCTCGCCAGGGCACGGCACTCCGCTTCCTTAAAGCCACGGGTCGTCACCGCCGGGGTGCCGATGCGCAGGCCCGAGGTCACGAACGGCGACTGCGGGTCGTTGGGCACGGCGTTCTTGTTCACCGTGATGTGCGCACGCCCCAGCGCAGCATCGGCGTCCTTGCCGGTAATGCCCTGGCGGATCAGGCTGACCAGGAACAGGTGGTTGTCGGTGCCGCCTGAAACCACGTCGAAGCCCCGCTGCATGAACACCTGTGCCATGGCCTGGGCGTTGCTGATGACCTGGCGCTGGTAGTCCCTGAAGCCAGGCTCCAAAGCTTCCTTGAAGCACACCGCCTTGGCCGCGATCACGTGCATCAGCGGCCCGCCCTGCCCGCCCGGGAACACCGCCGAATTGAGCTTTTTCTCAAGCTCCGGGTCCGCCTTGGCCAGAATCAGGCCACCACGTGGCCCGCGCAGGGTCTTGTGGGTGGTGGTGGTGACCACGTCGGCATACGGCAGCGGGTTGGGGTACAACCCCGCCGCTACCAGCCCGGCGACGTGGGCCATGTCGACGAACAGGTAGGCCCCGACCTTGTCGGCGATCTGCCGAAAACGCGGGAAGTCGAGGGTTTTCGAATAGGCCGAGAAGCCCGCCACAATCATCTTCGGCTGGTGCTCGACGGCCAGGCGCTCGACGTCGTCGTAGTCGATCATGCCGTTGGCATCGATGCCATATTGCACAGCGTTGTACAGCTTGCCCGAGGACGACACCTTGGCACCGTGGGTCAGGTGGCCGCCATGCGCCAGGCTCATGCCCAACAGGGTGTCGCCGGCTTGCAGCAAGGCCAGGTAGACCGCAGCGTTGGCCTGGGAGCCAGAATGCGGCTGGACGTTGGCATAACCCGCACCGAACAGTTGTTTTGCGCGGTCGATGGCCAACTGCTCGACCACGTCGACATGCTCGCAGCCACCGTAATAACGCTTGCCGGGGTAGCCTTCGGCGTACTTGTTGGTCAGTTCGGTCCCTTGGGCCTGCATCACCTGCGGGCTGGTGTAGTTTTCCGAAGCGATCAGCTCGATGTGGTCTTCCTGGCGTTGCACTTCGCGGCGGATGGCCCCGGACAGCGCAGGGTCGAAATCGGACAGGGTCAGGCTTTTATGGAACATGGGTGTGATTCCTTGATTGTCTGGTCGGCAAATATGGCCCGGAGCGGCTCCGGGTCAGCAGGGTCAGGCGTCTTGATAGCTCGACAGCGGCGGGCAGGCGCAGGCCAGGTTGCGGTCGCCGTAAACGTTGTCCACGCGCCCCACCGGCGGCCAATACTTGCTCTCGCGCAGGTCGGCAAGCGGGTACACCGCCAGTTCCCGGCTATAGCTGTGGGCCCATTCACCGACCAGTTCGCTGGCAGTGTGCGGGGCGTTCTTCAACGGGTTGTCGAGCGCGTCCAGGGTCCCGTTTTCCACCGCGCGAATTTCTTCTCGGATGCAGATCATCGCGGCGCAGAAGCGGTCGAGTTCCTCCTTGGACTCGCTCTCGGTCGGCTCGACCATCAGCGTGCCGGCCACCGGGAAGGACATGGTCGGGGCATGGAAGCCAAAGTCGATCAGCCGTTTGGCCACATCCTCGACGCCAATGCCGCTGCTGTCCTTGAGCGGGCGCAGGTCAAGAATGCACTCGTGGGCCACCAGGCCGTTCTCGCCGGTGTACAGCACCGGGTAGTGCTCTTCCAGGCGCCGGGCAATGTAGTTGGCACTGAGGATCGCCAGCTGCGAGGCACGCTTGAGCCCTGCCCCGCCCATCATGCGGATGTACATCCAGGTGATCGGCAAGATACTGGCACTGCCATACGGCGCCGCGCTGACCGCACCCTGCTGCTTGGGCAGGTGGCCGTGCCCCGGCAGAAACGGCGCCAGGTGTGCCTTGACGCCGATCGGACCGACGCCGGGGCCGCCGCCACCGTGGGGAATGCAGAAGGTCTTGTGCAGGTTCAGGTGCGACACATCGCCACCGAACTTGCCGGGCGCACACAGCCCGACCATGGCGTTCATGTTCGCGCCGTCCAGGTACACCTGGCCGCCACACGCATGAATGATGTCGCAGATTCGCGTGATGCCGTCTTCAAACACACCATGGGTCGAGGGGTAGGTAATCATCAGGGCCGCCAGCTTGGCCTTGTGTTGCTCGGCCTTGTGCTGCAGGTCGGTCACATCGACATTGCCGCGCTCATCGCAGTTGACCACCACCACCTGCATGCCGGCCATCTGCGCCGTGGCCGGGTTGGTGCCATGGGCCGACGACGGGATCAGGCACACATCACGCCCGGCCTCGCCACGGCTGGCGTGGTAGGCGCGTATGGCCAGCAGGCCGGCGTACTCGCCCTGGGACCCGGCATTGGGCTGCAACGACATGGCGTCATACCCGGTGGCCGCACACAGCATGGCCTCCAGCTCATCGGTCAGTTGACGGTAGCCCAGCGATTGGCTGGCCGGGGCGAACGGGTGCAGGGCGCCGAACTCGGGCCAGGTAATCGGGATCATCTCGCTGGCAGCGTTGAGCTTCATGGTGCATGAGCCCAGGGCGATCATGCTGCGGTCCAGGGCCAGGTCCTTGTCGCCCAGGCGACGCAGGTAGCGCATCAGCCCGGTTTCAGAGTGATAACGGTTGAACACCGGGTGCTGCAGGTAATGCGTGTCACGCAGCAGCACCGACGGCAGGCAATCGGCACCGTCGGCAGCCAAAGCGGCGAACTCCGGAAGCGCCTGCCCGGCGCCCGCGAACACCTGCCACAGGGCCTCGACGCTCTCCTGCTCGCAGGTTTCATCCAGCGCGACGCCAACCCGAACGTCGTCGATCAGGCGCAGGTTCAGCCGGGCAGCGTTGGCCGCCGCCAGCACATCGGCCAACGGCCTGGCGGTTACCACGCTGACGGTGTCGAAGAAGTGCGCCTGTTCGACATGATGCCCAAGCTGGCGCAAACCCTGCACCAGGATCGCCGTCAGGCGATGCACCCGCCGGGCGATCTGTGCCAGGCCTCGGGGGCCGTGGTAAACCGCATACATGCTGGCGATGTTGGCCAGCAGCACTTGTGCGGTGCAGATGTTGCTGGTGGCTTTCTCGCGGCGGATATGTTGCTCGCGCGTCTGCATGGCCAGGCGCAGTGCCGGTTTGCCGAAGCGGTCGATGGACACGCCGACCAGGCGGCCGGGCATGTCGCGCTTGAACGCATCGCGGGTGGCAAAGTACGCCGCATGCGGGCCGCCGAAACCCAGTGGCACACCAAAGCGCTGGGCACTGCCGATGACCACGTCTGCGCCCCACTCCCCCGGGGGCGCCAGCAACGTCAGGGCCAGCAGGTCTGCGGATACCGAAACCAGCGCGCCCGCTGCATGGGCGCGTTGCACCAGGGCGCGGTGATCGACAATTGCACCGGTACTGGCCGGGTACTGCAACAGCAGGCCGAAATAGCCGTCCAGGGGTTGGCCCTCCAGCGCCGCCTCATCACCGATGACCACCTCGATACCCAGTGGCCGCGCACGGGTAAGCAACACATCGAGGGTTTGCGGGTGGCAATGGCGGGAGGCGAAGAACGCCGGGGCTTTGTTCTTCGCAAGGCGCTTGCAGAAGGTCATGGCCTCGGCGGCAGCGGTGGCTTCATCGAGCAACGAGGCGTTGGCGATTTCCATACCGGTCAGGTCGCTGATCAGGGTCTGGAAGTTCAGCAGTGCTTCCAGGCGGCCTTGGGAAATTTCCGGCTGGTACGGGGTATACGCGGTGTACCAGGCCGGGTTCTCCAGCAGGTTGCGCAGAATCGGAGCCGGGGTATGGCAAGGGTAATAGCCCTGGCCGATGTGGTTGCGATACAGCTGGTTGTTCGCGGCAATCGCCTTGAGTGCGGCCAGCGCCTCTGCCTCGCCCTGCCCCGGGGTCAGCGTGAGCACACTGCTGCCTTTTATGCTGGCGGGGATGACGCTGTCGACCAGCGCGTCGAGCGAATCATGGCCGGTCAGCGCCAGCATGGCCGCGATATCGCCTTCGCGCGGGCCAATGTGACGGGCAACAAATTCATCAAGCGTGCCCAGCGGGATACACGGGTTGTTCATGGCGGCCACCCCGGTTCAGGCGTTGTCGGCCAGGAAGCGGTCGTAGCCGTCCTGGTCCATCAGGCTATCGAGGTCAGCAGGGTTGCTGGCCTGGATACGGAAGAACCAGCCGTCCTGCATGGGCGAGGCGTTGATCAGCTCAGGGTCGTCGGCCAGTGCCTGGTTAACCGCCACCACCGTGCCTTTCACCGGCATGGTGATGTTGCTGGCGGCCTTTACCGACTCGAGCACCGCGACTTCATTGCCTTCCCCGTACTCGCCAGGCTCCGGCAGTTGCACGAACACCACGTCACCCAGCGCCTGCTGGGCATAGCTGGTGATGCCGACGGTCAGCTCGCCGGTCGCCTCCAGACGCAGCCATTCGTGTTCGGGCGTAAAACGCAGAGTGCTCATGGACGTTCCTCTCTTGTTATCGGGTGGGTCCCAGTGCGGGACTGCCAGATACAAGAGCAAGGGCGATGCCAACTCAGTATTTTCTATATTTATCAGTAGCTTGGAGCATGCGATCGAACGTTTCGAAGTACCTGCAGCGGAGCGTATTCGCTCCACCGCCAGCGCCCGGCAATCATCGATTGTGGGGCCCGCCACTGGATGCGGGCTCCACAGCAAAACGGAGCGCAATCACTCCAGTGGAGCGCATTCGAACCGGGTCAGCTACGAGACGCGGCTGGCGATGCCGTACTTGCGCAGGCGCTGACCGATGGCCGTGTGGGAAGTCTGCAGCCGCACGGCCAGTTGCCGGGTCGAGGGGTAGCTCTGGTACAAGTTCTCCAGCAAGGCCTTTTCAAAGGCCTGCACGGCGGCCTCCAGGCTGACGATTTCCGCCCCCTCGGCCTGCTGACTACTCAATGCGGTGCCGGCCAGTTCCAGGTCGTCGCAGTCGATCACCTCGCCTTCGCTGATGGCTGCTGCGCGGAAAATCACGTTCTGCAACTGGCGCACATTGCCTGACCAGCGATTGCCCAGCAGCAGCGGATGGGTGGCCAACGCCAGCCGGCAGGGTGAGCGCTGTATCTGCGCACAGGCCTGGCGCAGGAAATGTTCGGCCAGCAGCAGAATGTCCTTGCCGCGCTCGCGCAGGGGCGGCACCTTCAGGTTGAGCACGTTCAGCCGGTAGTACAGGTCTTCGCGAAAACTGCCCTCCATCACCATGTTTTCCAGGTTACGGTGGGTGGCACAGACCACCCGCACATTCACCCGCACCTCGTTGCCACCCCCCACCCGGCGAAAACTGCCGTCGTTGAGAAAGCGCAGCAGCTTGGCCTGCAGGTAGGGCGACATCTCGCCCACTTCATCGAGAAACACCGTACCGCCATCGGCCAGCTCCAACAGGCCCGGCTTGCCACCGCGCTGGGCGCCGGTGAAGGCGCCGGCGGCGTAGCCGAACAGCTCGCTTTCGGCCAGGCTTTCGGGCAGCGCTGCGCAGTTCAGCGCCAGGAATGACGTATCGTGCCGGGCACTGAGCGCATGGCAGGCACGGGCCACCAGCTCCTTGCCCGTACCGGTCTCGCCCTGGATCAGCAACGGCGCCTCCAGGCTCGCCACTTTGTGCAAGCGCGCCTTGAGCGCCTGCAGCGCGGCCGATTCCCCCAGCAACGCCCCAAGCCCTTCACCGTTGTCATGCAGCAGCGAGGCCAGGCGCTCGCCGATGCGGCTGGGTGGGTACAGGGTCAGCAAGCCCCCCACCAGGCCTTCGCCGCCGCCGCTGATGGGCGTGGCCTCCAGCAGCAGGGACTGGTCCTGAAAGCTCACCTCGCACATGGGCAGGCGAAAACCCTTGTCGATCAGGTTCTGCGCCAGGTTCGGCTCGGCAAACAGCTTGCTCAACGGCTCACCCGCCGGCTCGTGGCCCACCAGGCTGACCAGCGTCGGGTTGGCCAGCAGCACATGGCCAGTGGGGTCCACTGCCAGCACCGGGTCGCTCATGGCGGCCAGCAAGGCCTCCAGCTGCAAGCGCCGGCGGTGGCCGGGCAGGAAGTCGACCAGCGACACCTCCTGCACACCGTCCACCCCCAACAAGGCGGCATACAGTTCATCCAGCACGACCGGGGACAGCGTCGGGGCATCGATGTAGACATTCGGCGGAATCATTTCCACCGCGTCCAGGTTGAGGTTGCGCGCCCCGAGCAGCGACAGGATTTCCTGGGTGATGCCGACACGGTCGACAAAATTGACGTGGATTCTCATCTAAGCTCCTCAGCCAAAATCCCTGTTTGGCAACAAGACAACAAGGGGACAGCGCAGCGCGCCGTCCCCTTGGGCAACACATGAATGGGCCGGTCAATCAGCGTCAAACGACAACTGCGCCGTCGCCTGTTTTTTCTGGCGGATGGACCGGTACGCCAGGCCCAGCACGGCAAACCACACCGGCACCAGGTACAACGCCATGCGGGTGTCGGCCTCCAATGCCAGCAATGCCAGGATGCAGGCGAAGAACGCCAGGCATACCCGGCACATCACGGTGCCGCCCGGCATCTTGTACTTCGACGCCTGGTGCAACGGGTCGCGCTGCTTGCGGTACGCCAGGTACGACAGCAGGATGATCGACCAGACAAACATGAACAGCAGTGCCGATACCGTGGTAATCAGGGTGAAGGCATCGAGCATGTTCGGCACCAGGTAGATCACCAGCGCCCCGCCGGTCAGGCACATACACGAGAAGATCAGGCCATTGGAGGGCACGGCACGGCGGGACAGTGCGCCGAACTTGCCAGGCGCATCACCGTCCATCGCCAGGCCGTAAAGCATGCGGCTGGTCGAGAACACGCCGCTGTTGGCCGACGACATGGCCGAGGTCAGTACCACGAAGTTGATGATGCCTGCGGCTGCCGGCAGGCCGGCCAGCACGAACAACTCGACGAAGGGGCTCTTGTTGGCCACCACTTCACGCCACGGGGTAACGGCCATGATGGCGATCAGCGCCAGCACATAGAACACGATGATGCGCACCGGAATCGAGTTGATCGCCCGCGGCAGGTTGCGCTCCGGGTTCTTGGTTTCGGCCGCGGTCGTACCCACCAGCTCGATGCCGACGAAGGCAAACACCGCTATCTGAAAGCCCGCGAAAAAGCCCATGGCGCCGTGGGGGAACATCCCGCCGTCGTTCCACAGGTTGGCCAGCGCTGCGGCATGCCCGGCCGGCGACTGATAGGCCGCCGCCACCATGTAGAAGCCGGTGCAGACCAGCGCGCAAATGGCCACGATCTTGATCATGGCGAACCAGAACTCCATTTCCCCGAACATCTTGACGGTCATCAGGTTCAACGTCAGCAACAGCCCCACGCAGGTCAGCGCCGGTATCCACAATGGCATGTCGGGGAACCAGAATTGTGTATAGGCAGAAATGGCAATCACATCGGCAATGCCGGTGACAATCCAGCAGAACCAGTAGGTCCAGCCGGTAAAGAACCCCGCCCACGGCCCTAGCAGGTCAGCAGCAAAGTCGATGAACGATTTGTATTGCAAGTTGGACAGCAACAGCTCGCCCATTGCGCGCATGACGAAGAACAGCATGAAGCCGATGATCATGTAGACAAAGATGATGGAAGGCCCAGCCAGGCTGATGGTCTTGCCAGAGCCCATGAACAGGCCGGTGCCGATGGCACCGCCGATGGCGATCAGCTGGATATGGCGGTTGGACAGGTTGCGTTTGAGTGCGTGTGCGTCACCTTCAGGCGGGCAGTGACCGTGCGGCAAGTTAGTCATTGTTATGTACCTTGCTGGTTTAATTGTTTTTATAACGTCACAAGTTCAACCCTCGGGACCGGATGAACAACGTTCAGTGCCGAGCGAGTGCAAGGTGGGGGAGCAAGGTCTGTGCCAAGCGCAAATACTGCGAGTTAGAGGGGTTCTGGCGAAAAGGGCTGGACCGGCTGTAAAGAAGTCACTCCATCTATTTGCGTCAATCAGGCCGTTGTGCTGCCCCAGGCATCGCCAGCGCTGTACTTGCACCCCCTGTATCGAAATCATTCCAATGGAGCGCATTCAGTCCAATCTCATGGCCTGGACTGGCCTCTGTGAGAGCGGCCTTGTGTCGCGAAAGGGCTGCAAAGCAGCCCTAGCAATTTGTGCTTCTGCGCTGAAATCCTGGGGCTGCTTTGCAGCCCTTTCGCGACACAAGGCCGCTCCCACATTGACCGCGTCAACCGGTAGTTTACCGGACAGGCATCTCGCGCACCGGCTTGCGGCTACGTTGTTGCTCCTCCCAGCCCTCCACCATGCCAACCGGCACATCAGCCGGTGCCAGCGGCTGGCGCCCGCGCACCAGGTCGGCGGCGCGCTCGGCCAGCATGATGGTCGGGGCGTTGAGGTTGCCATTGGGCTCGCTCGGGAACACCGAGGAGTCGATCACCCGTAGCCCCTGCAAGCCGTGTACACGCAACGCAGAGTCCACCACTGCCATGTCATCCTCGCCCATGCGGCACGAGCCGCACGGGTGCATGGTGCTTTCCATGTTGGCGCGCACGAAGGCGTCGATTTCTTCGTCGGTCTGCACCTGCGGCCCCGGCGCCAGCTCTTCGCCGCGGTAGCGGTCCATGGCCGGCTGGGCGATGATCTCGCGGGTCAGCCGCACACAGCGGCGGAAGCCCTCGCGGTCCTCTTCGCTCGCCAGGTAGTTGAAGCGGATTTGCGGGTGCTGGTAAGGGTCGGCCGACAACGCCCGCACATGGCCCCGGCTCTTGGGCTTGTTGGGCCCGGTCAGCACCATGAAACCATGCCCCTTGAAGGGCTTGTCGCCGTCGTAGCGCATGGCCGCTGGCAGGAAGTGAAACTGGATGTCCGGCCAGCGCAGGCCCTTGGACGAACGGATGAAGCCGCCCGCCTCGAAGTGGTTGCTGGCCCCCAGGCCGTCCTTGAACAGCAACCAGCGCAAGCCGATCAGGGCCTTGCCCAACAGGTTCATCTTGCCGTTGAGGGTTACCGGCTCCTTGCACGCATACTGGATGTAGATTTCCGAGTGGTCCTGCAGGTTCTCGCCCACCCCAGGCAAGTCGTGGCGCACCTCGATACCGGCGTTTTTCAGCACCGCAGCCGGGCCGATGCCGGAGCGCTGCAGCAAGTGCGGCGAACCGATCGGGCCAGACGCCACCAGCACCTCGCGGTTGCACATGACTTTGTGCGTCTGCCCGCCCTGGTCGTACTCCACGCCCACCGCCCGCTTGCCCTCCAGCAAGATGCGCCGGGTCATGGCATGGGTGATCACGGTCAGGTTCGGCCGGCTCATGGCCGGGCGCAGGTAGGCATTGGCGGTGGACCAGCGCACGCCATCCTTCACCGTCATGTGCATGGCACCAAAGCCTTCCTGCATGTAGCCGTTGCAGTCGTCGGTCTTGATGTAGCCGGCCTCGGCACCGGCTTCGATCCAGGCACCGTACAGCGGGTTTTTCATGTTGTTGCCGTTGTTGGTCGACAGCGGCCCCGCCCCGCCCCGGTAGTCGTCACCACCGAATTTGTATTGCTCGGCACGTTTGAAATACGGCAGGCAATTGCGGTAGCTCCAGTTTTTCGCGCCCAGGCTTTCCCACTCATCGAAGTCACAGGCATGGCCACGGATGTACACCAGGCCATTGATCGACGACGAACCGCCCAGCACCTTGCCCCGTGGGCAGTGCAGGCGCCGGTTGTCGAGGTGCGGCTCGGCCACGGTCTCGTAGTGCCAGTTGTATTTTTTGGTGTTCATCGGCAAGGAGAACGCACTGGGCATCTGGATCAGCACGCTGCGGTCGCTGCCGCCGAACTCCAGTACCAGTACCGAAGTACCGGCGTCTTCGCTGAGGCGGTTGGCCAACACGCAGCCGGCCGAGCCCGCACCGATGATGATGTAGTCGTATCGCTTGGTCATTGTTCTAGTCCTGTGCGCGAAGGCCTACGGCCTCGATATTGCGTGCGTTACGCTTTGGGTAGCCGCCCCAACCCAGGCGTGCTGCCAGCAGTCGGGTCAGGCCGTAGTGCACCAGCCCGGCCAGCAGGCAGGACGGTAGCGAGGCCGTGGCGAAGGTGAAGAAGTCGGTATGGGCCAGGGTTTGCGGGTTGAACACCACCACGTAGACCGCAAAGCCCGCCACCAGCGCCACCAGCGCGACGGGGTTGAAGCCTTTGCAGTAGCGCAAGGGCGACACGCTCTGTTCGGCGTAGATATGCCGCAGGTTCAGGCGTTGCTTGCGCAGGACGAAGTAATCGGCGATGCCGATACCGGCCAGGGCGCTGTTAAGGGCGGAGGTCCACACCAGGAAGATGAAGAAGCCATCGTAGATCCCCGGCAGCAACACCACGATAACCACCGGGATGATGCAGAACAGCGCGATCAACACCCCCCAACCCACACTGCGCAGGCGTTCGCCTGCCAGCTGGCGCAAGCCGATCACTGCGGTGTAGAGGATGTTGACCATGCCGGTCAGGTTCGCCAGCGCCAGGAAACTCAAGGCGATGATACCGAAGCCCATGCCACCGGCCAGGCGCATCCACGCCGTGGGGTCGCTGCTGCCCAGGGTGGTGGCCGCGAACAGGCTGACCGACTCACCCAGCGAAGCGGCGCCGAAGATGCCCACCAGGTTGGGCCAGAAGGCCGTACGCTGGTTGCTGCACAGGCGCGACAGGTTGCCGATGTAGGGCCACCACGAAAAGCCCGCAGCAATGTTGATTTCCACCGCGACCATGAAGTTGACGTGCGGGTTCTCGAAGGGTGGCTGCAAGGGCGGCATGGCCAGCAGTTCGTCGAGGCTGTAGCGCCGGGAAATGAAGTACATCAGTGCCAGCATGATCAGGATCAGGCTGGGTGCGATCACCGCACTCAGGCGGCGGATCATGTCCGGCCCGCGCATGGCAACCAGGGCCGCCAGCACAATGGCCAGCAAAGCCCCGGCGGTTACCAGCCAACCGTCTGCGCCGGGCTGGCGCTGTTGCACCAGGGTCTCGAGGTTGTCCAGCGCCCGCCCGCACATCAGCCCAAGCACCGCCAGCCACCCCATGGTCAGCACCACCACCGAGAGGAAGTAGACCAGGCGGCTGCCATTGAGGCCGAACATGCTGCGCAGGAAGGTGAACTGCTCGACGCCGTACTTGCCACAGGGCAGACAGGTGGACGAGGCAGCCAGCACCACGCCGATAATGTTGCCGATGATGATCGCCGCAATCCCTTGCAAGGGCCCGACGAACAGCGCCGTGGCGCCGCCGATCAGGAACACCCAGGTGGCCACCGCCAGCGCCGAGTTGGCGTAGGCAAAGCCCCAGAAGCCCCAGACCCGCTCACCGGGTAGCAAGGGGGTGTCGCCACGTTCCGCACCCAGGCGAAACTCCTGCTCGCGGGAGGCGCTCATGGCTGGCCTCCCAGGTAGTACGCGCCAGCAATCATCACCAGCACCAGCAGGGTAAGTGCAACCACGTCAGCCGCCGTCAAGGCGCCCGGCCACTGCACACGCTTCTCCAATTCCTCGTAGGCGCACAGGCGCCTTTCCAGGTCCTGCGCACGCTCCACATCCACTTGGCTGTTCATCGGCATCACCTCGACAGGTTCTTGTTCTTGAAATTCGATGCTTGATTGAACCTGCGTCGCTCGCCAAACCTCAGCGACGCAGACAGGCCCTGAACCTCAGGGCAAGGTGATCCAGACCGCCTTGGTCTCCAGCAGAAACTCCAGTTGTTCCGCGCCCAGGTCCTTGCCATAGCCCGACTGCTTGTAGCCACCGAACGGCATGGCCGGGTCGAGGGTGCTGTGGGCGTTGACGTACACGGTACCGGCCCGCAACTGCGGGATCAGCCCGTGCACCCTGCCCAGGTCGTTGGAGTAGATCGCCGCGGCCAGGCCGAACAGCGAGTCGTTGGCCAGGGCCAGGGCCTGCTCCTGGGTATCGAACGGCTGGGTGACCAGCACCGGGCCAAAGATTTCCTCGCTGACGATGCGCATGTCGTTGCGGCAGTGGGCGAAGATTGTCGGCTGCACGTAAAAGCCCGGGCCGTCCAGCGGCTCGCCGCCATAGTGCACCTGCGCGCCTTCAGCCTTGCCCAGAGCAATGTAATCCAGCACCCGCTGCTGCTGTTGCTGCGACACCATGGGGCTGATGAAACACTCAGGGTCGAGCCCCGGGGCGATCTTCAACGTCGCGGTGTAGCGCGCCAGCGCTTCGAGAAATGCCGGGTAGACACTGCGCTCGATGTAAGCACGGGTACCGGCGTCGCACACTTGCCCGGAATTGAAGAATACGCCGTTGGCCACGGCTTGCGCCGCCGCCTCGATGTCCGCGTCGGCAAACACGATCACTGGCGACTTGCCGCCCAGTTCGAGGGTGAGGCGCTTCATCTGGTCCATCGCCGTCTTGCCCACTGTACAACCCACCGGGGTAGAGCCGGTAAAGCTCAGCTTGTCGATGCCCGGGTGGCTGGACATCGCCTGGCCGACCACGCTGCCGCGCCCGGTCACGATGTTCACCACCCCGTCGGGAAGGCCTGCCGCCTGTACCAGTTCGGCAAAGCGCAATGCCGACAGCGAGGTCAGCTCCGCCGGCTTGACCACCACGGTGCAGCCGGTGGCCAGCGCTGCGCCCAGTTTCCAGGCCATGGTTTGCAGCGGGAAATTCCACGGCACGATGGCGCCGACCACCCCTACCGCTTCCTTGCGGGTGTATGCCAGGTAATTGCCTGGTAGCGAAGGCTCGACGGTGCGGCCATGAATCTTGCTGGCCCAACCGGCGAAATAGCGCAGGGTGTCGACCGTGCCCTGAATGTCGACAGCACGCGCCTGCACCACCGACTTGCCCATGTCGATGGCTTCGATCTGCGCCAGTTCGTCGCCGTGGGTTTCGATCAGGTCGGCCAGGCGATGGATCAGGCGTTCGCGCTCCAGCGGTTTCAGCTGGCTCCAGGCGCCACCGTCGAACTGCGCACGCGCGGCGCGCACCGCACGGTCAAGGTCATCTGCGGTACCCATGGGGATGCGCGTCAGTACCCCTTCGGTAGAGGGCTCGACCACCTCGGCGCTGCCACCGTCGCTGGCTTCCAGCCAGGCACCCCCAATGAACATGCGCTGCGGCTTGCTGAGAAAGCGCTGGGTCGCCTCGCTAACACCAAAGGCCTGCAAATAGGCTTTTACCTTGTTGTCCACAGTACAGTCTCCGGGTCAGCGGGCTTTGGCGCGCGCGTGGAAAATGAAGCCGATGCTGTTCATCAGCAGTTGCGCGGCAAGGATCGAGGTCATGCCGGTGGGGTCGTAGGCCGGGGCCACTTCGACCAGGTCCATACCGACAATGCGGCCGTGGCTGCGCTTGGCCAGCGCCTGGATGATTTCCAGTACTTCGTAGTAAAGGAACCCGCCATGGCTCGGCGTGCCGGTGCCAGGGGCAATGGAGGGGTCGAAGCCGTCGATGTCGATGGTGATGTAGTAGTTGCGCCCTTCCGGGATTTTCGCCAGCACCCCCTCGCAGCCCAGGCGGCGTACGTCACGTACCGAAAGAATCTGCGAGCCGGCCTCGCGAGCGGCGTCGTAGTCGTCGCGGTTGGATGACGACACGTTGCGGATACCCATCTGGGTCATGCCGACGATGTGATCCAGCTCCGAGGCGCGGCGCAGTGGGCTGCCGTGGCCATAGCGCACGCCATGGCGCTCGTCGACGAAGTCCAGGTGGGCATCGAAATGCACGATGTGGATCGGCCCGTGGCCTTCGAACGCCTTGATCACCGGGGCATGCACCGAATGGTCACCGCCCAGTACCACCGGCATGGCGCCGGCTGCGAGGATCTGCCTGACGGCCGCCTCGATGTTGGCGTTGCTGCTGACCATGTCGGTGTGCACGATGTCGGCATCGCCCACATCGACCATGCGCACCTGGTCTTCGGTCAGGTAGGTGGCGTCATCCTCGAAGTCGTAGGCACCGGCATGGCCGAAGGAAAACAGGGTGGATGCCTCGCGAATGCCACGCGGCCCGAAACGCGCCCCTGAACGCCACTGGGTGCCCATGTCGTTGGGCGCGCCCAAAATCGCCACGTCGGCGTCGATAGCCTCCCAGTCGGTGCATACCGGCGCCTTGGCGAACGTGCAATGGCCCACGAAGGGCAGGTTCAGGCGGCCGGACTCATAACCGTGTTTTGCCATGTTCTGGTTTCTCCACTTCTTGTTGTATGTCAGGAGACGGGGCGACTGCTCGACCACCGTTGCAGCCACTATGGCAACCACCGGGGCAGGGAAAAATGCGCAAGTGCAGATACATACATCGCCCCTTCCGATGTATCCGAAGGCGATACGGGCGGGCAACGCCAGGCATTGCAGCGGCCTGGCACTCATGGTTAGCTTGCGCAACAAGAACAATGCACGGGCGCTCATATCAGCACGGGCGATGTGAGGCCCGGCCGGGAGGCTAAGGTGATCCAGCTCCACGATGTCGACCTGAAGCTGCTCAGGGTATTCACCACTATCGTCCGGTGCGGCGGCTTTTCTGCCGCGCAGGCGGCACTCAATGCCGGCCAGTCGACCATCAGCGAACAGATGACGCACCTGGAAACCCGCCTGGGGGTCAAGCTGTGCCAACGCGGGCGCAGCGGCTTTCGCCTGACCGAGCAAGGGGTGGCGATCCATGAGGCAACCTTGCGCTTGCTCAGTGCCGTGGAGAGCTTTTGCCTGGACGCCGACGTGCTCAAGCAGCACATCAGCGGCAAGCTCAACCTGGGCATCATCGACTCCACCCTGACCGACCCCGTCTCGCCGCTACCGCGCACCACCCAGCGCTTTGTTTCACGCGGGCACGATGCCCACCTGCACATCTACATCGGTGCCCCGGCAGAACTCGAAGAGCGCGTGCTGGATGGCAGGCTGCACCTGGCCATCGGCCATTTCCCGCTACGGGTGGCTGGCTTGTCCTACCTGCCGCTGTATGACGAGGCCCTGGGGCTTTACTGTGGCCGGCGCCACCCGTTGTTCGCCAGCAATGCAGCCAACGGCCGGCTGATGGAAGACGTGCGCCAGAGCCGTATCGTGGTGCGTGGCTACATGCAGCAGTACGACCTGGAGCAACTGGGCATCGCCAAGGCCGACGCAACGGTGGAGAACATCGAGGCAGCGGCGATCCTGATCATTTCCGGGGCCTACATCGGTTTTTTGCCCGAGCACTTTGCCGAGCAGTGGGTCAAGACGGGCGAAATGCGTCGCCTGGGGGCCAGCACGCTGAACCTCAGCTCACCCTTCGAAGTGGTGACCCGGCGCGGAGTGTCGCGCCCGCCCATCCTGCAGGCCTTTCTGGAGGACCTGGCGGCCTGCACCAGCCAGCCTGGGGTGCCATGAGCCGCAGGCTCAGCCGGATTGGGCCAGCTGCACCTGCAGAAACGCCATCAATGCCCCTGCCGCAGGTGACAAGCTGCGCCCCTTGCGGGTGAGCATGCCGATATGCCGCTCGACCTTGGGCTCCACAAGCGGTACGAACGCCAGCTTTTCGTTCTCCTGCGGAAAGGCGAGGTACGGCAGCGTGCTGATCCCCACCCCCTCCTCCAGCATGGCGATCAACGAAATCATGTTGGAAATGAACAGCCGGCTGTGCGTCAGCAACCCCTCGGCCTCGGTGCCGGCCAGCAGTTGCGAGGTGCCATTGCGAATCATCGGCTCGCCCTGCAACTGCGCCCAGTGCAGGGCATCACCCGCCTGCGCCAACGGGTGGTCACTGCGGCACACGACGCCCACCTGATCATTCACGATCGGGGCGAATTCGAGCTGCTCATCGTCCACCCACAGGCTGCTGATGCCGAAATCCACCTGCCCTTGGGCCAGCAACTGCTGCACACGTTCGGCCGTGCCATCCTGGATGCTGACCTGTACGTTCGGGTGCGCGGCCACGAAGCGGGCCAGCGGCCCTGGCAGCATGCGGCTGGCCACTGAAGGCACGGTGGCGATGCTGACCTGGCCGATTTCATGCCGGGCAAGCAGCGTGGCTTCACGGGCAATGCGGTCATGGTGCTCGATCAAGCCGCGAAACAACGGCAGGCAATGCTCGCCGAATGGCGTCAGCTCTACCCGCCCCCCACCCTTCTCGACCAGTGCCTGCCCCAGCTTTTGCTCCAGCTCACGCACGGCCAGGGATATCGCCGGCTGGGTGCGAAAGGCCTGTCGGGCGGCCGCATGGAAGCTCTTGAGTTCAGCGACCAGTACGAAGTAGCGCAACTGGGCGATCTTCAGCTCGGGCAACATGGTTAGCATTCCTTATCAAAGCATTTTTTTTATTAATTTTTATTTGCTGCATATTGCTCGCATCATGAATGCCATGCAAACAGAGGCGTTCATCCATGTCACACAAGCCCTACAACAACTACATTGATGGCCAGTGGTGCGAAGGCCACACCACCCTGGGCAACTACAGCCCCTCGGACACCGGCGACCTGATCGGGCAGTATCAGCAGGCCAGCGCCGAACAGGTCCGCCAGGCCATCCAGGCCGCCCGTGCCGCACAGCCCCTGTGGGCCGCCAGCGGCCTGGAAGCCCGCCAGCAAGTGCTGATGGCCATCGGCGATGAACTGATTGCGCGCAAGCAGGAGCTCGGCGAGCTGCTCTCGCGAGAAGAAGGCAAGCCCCTGGCCGAAGGCATCGGCGAGGTCAACCGCAGCGGCCAGTTCTTCCATTACTACGCCGCCGAAGTACTGCGCCAGATGGGCGAGACCGCCGCCTCGGTGCGCGCCGGGATCGACATCGAAGTGCATCGCGAACCGGTGGGTGTGGTGGGCATCATTACCCCGTGGAACTTCCCCATGGCCACCGCCGCCTGGAAAATCGCCCCGGCCCTGGCCTTCGGCAACGCCGTGGTGTTCAAGCCGGCCAACCTGGTGCCGGCCAGCGCCTGGGCACTCACCGAGATCATCAGCCGCCAGAGCCTGCCCAGCGGCACCTTCAACCTGGTGATGGGCAGCGGCGCCGACGTCGGCGAGGCGCTGGTGCAGTCCGCTGACATCGATGCCCTGACGTTCACCGGTTCGCTGCAGACTGGCCGGCGCGTGGCGGTCGCCACCGCAGGTAACCTGGTGCGCTGCCAGCTGGAAATGGGCAGCAAGAATGCCTTGGTGGTCATGGATGACGCCGACCTCGAACTGGCCGTGGAATGCGCCCTCAACGGCGCCTTCTTCGGCACCGGGCAGAAGTGCACCGCGTCTTCACGGCTGATCGTGTGCGACGCCATCCACGACCGTTTCGTCGAGGCCCTGCGCCAGCGCATGCGCCAGCTCAAGGTCGGCCATGCCCTGGAGGCCGGCGTGCAGATCGGCCCGGTTGCCGACGCGCGCCAGCTGGAACAGAACCTGGCCTATCTGCAGCTGGCGCAGGCCGAAGGCGCCACCCTGATCGAAGGTGGCGAACGCCTGCAACTGGAGAGCGACGGCTACTACATGCGCCCGGCGCTGTTCATCGACAGCCGCAACGACATGCGCATCAACCGCGAGGAGGTGTTCGGCCCCATCGCCTGCGTGATCCGCGTACGTGACTTCGAAGAGGCGCTGGCCACGCTCAACGACACCGAATACGGCCTTACCGCCGGCATCATCACCCAGTCGCTGCGCCACGCCAGCCACTTCAAGCGCCGTGCCCAGACCGGCTGCGTGATGGTCAATCTCCCGACCGCCGGTACCGACTACCACGTGCCGTTCGGCGGCCGCAAAGCTTCGAGTTTCGGCCCACGGGAGCAGGGCCAGTACGCCCGTGACTTCTACACCGTGGTCAAGACCACCTACCTGCGGCCCTGAAGGAGTACACGCCATGCATGACCTTTTGATGATCGACGGCCTGCAGTACTCCAACTGGAGCCCGGAAATTTTCCAGCAGATGCAGGCCGGTGGCCTGAGTGCGGTACACGCCACCATCGCCTACCACGAAAACGCCCGCGAAACCCTGTCACGCCTGGGTGAATGGAACCGCCGCTTCGAGACCTGGCCCGAGCTGATCCGCCCGGTGCGCACGGCCAGCGACATCCGCCTGGCGCACGAGGAAGGCCGGGTGGGGATTTTCTTCGGTTTCCAGAACTGCTCGCCGATCGAGGACGACATCGCCCTGGTGGAGGTCTTCCGCCAGCTCGGGGTGTTTGTCATGCAACTGACCTACAACAACCAGAGCCTGCTGGCCAGCGGCTGCTATGAGCGCGAAGACAACGGCATCAGCCGCTTTGGCCGCCAGGTGATCGCCGAAATGAACCGGGTCGGCATGCTCATCGACATGTCCCACAGCGCCGAGCGCAGCACCCTGGAGGCGATCGAGCTGTCCAGCCGACCGGTGATCATCTCCCACGCCAACCCGGCCAGCTTCCACGCCGCCAAACGCAACAAGTCCGATGCGGTGCTGCGCGGGATCGCAGCATCAGGTGGGCTGCTGGGCTTCAGCACCTACCCGTTCCACCTCAAGGGTGCTTCGCAGTGCAGCCTGGAAAGCTTCTGCGACATGGTCGCGCGCACCGCCGACCTGATGGGCGTGGCGCATATCGGCATCGGCACCGACTTGTGCCAGGCGCAACCGCTGGCCGTGCTGGAATGGATGCGCAACGGCCGCTGGAGCAAGGACAAGGACTACGGCGAAGGCTCCAAGGACAACGCCAACTGGCCGGCGCCCTTGCAGTGGTTCCGCGACAGCCGCGATTTCGGCAACATCGCCCAGGGCCTGCGCGCCCGTGGCTTTGCCGAACAGGACGTGGCCAACATCATGGGGCTGAACTGGTTGCGCCTGCTGGAAACCGCCACCACGGCACAGGCCTGAGCCCCTTGCACGGACACCATCAACAATAACAACAATCGCAGGTTCCGGAGGCTTCATGAAAAACCCAACCACCCTGCAGGCTGAAGGCCAGGCCATGGGCCTGCCAATGGCACGCGACATCGACTGGCCATTGTTCCTGATCAGCGGCGGCTTCCTCGGCGCCTTCCTGCTGGCGGCGCTGATTGATATCGACAGCGTGTCGGCGCTGGTCAACACGCTGTTCGCCTGGTCGACCAGGTTCTTTGGCCTCTACTGGCAAGTGCTGATGCTGGCAACCTTCGCCGTCAGCCTGTTCATCGGCTTTTCCAGAAGCGGACGCGTACGCCTGGGCGGCGTTACCCAACGCCCCGACATCAGCACCTTCAACTGGATCGCCGTCATCATGTGCGCCCTGCTGGCAGGTGGCGGTGCCTTCTGGGCCGCTGCCGAACCCTTGATGCACTTTGCCAGCCCGCCGCCCTTCTTCGCCGGCCTGCAACCGCACAGCGAAGCTGCAGCGACCGCGGCACTGGCGCAATCGTTCGTGCACTGGGGCTTTCTGGCCTGGGCCGTGCTGGGCAGCCTGCTGGCGATCGTGCTGATGCACCTGCACTACGACAAAGGCCTGCCGCTGGCGCCGCGCACCCTGCTTTACCCGCTGTTCGGCGAGCGGGCGCTCAAAGGCCCGATCGGCACCCTGGCCGACGCCAGCTCGATCATCGCCGTGGTGGCCGGCACCATCGGCCCGATCGGCTTTCTCGGCCTGCAGATCAGCAGCGCCATGCATGCGGTGTGGGGCTTGCCTAACGATATCGTCACCCAGTCGCTGACCATTGTGCTGGTCACGGCCATGTACACCGTCTCGTGCCTGGTGGGCCTCAAAGGCATCCGCTTTGTCAGCGAGATCAACGTCTGGCTGATGATCGGCCTGGCGCTGTTCATGGTGGTGTTCGGGCCGACGCTGTTCATCCTCGGCGGTTTCCCGGCGGCCTTTGCCCTGCATGTGGAACACTTCCTGCCGATGGCAATGTTCCGCGCCGACCCCAAGTGGCTGGACTGGTGGACGGTGTTCTACTGGGGCTGGTTCATCGGCTACGCGCCTATGGTGGCACTGTACGTCGCGCGGATCTCGCGCGGCCGCACCATTCGCGAGATCATCATGACACTGTCGATCATCGCGCCGCTGGTGACCATGTTCTGGTTCACCGTGGTCGGCGGCACCGGTATCGGCCTGGAGCTGCAAACGCCAGGCATCGTCACCGCCCATGGCGCCCAGCCCGAAGACCTGCTGCTGGGGGTGACGCAGAACCTGCCACTGGGAGGCCTGATCAGCGCGTTGTTCCTGTTCCTGAGCTTCATCTCGGTGGCCACCAATGGCGACGCCATGGCCTTCACCGTGGCGCTGGCGATGTCCAGCAACGATAAACCCAAGAAATGGCTGTGCGGTTTCTGGGCCATCGGCATGGGCCTGGCGGCGGTGGTACTGATCACCATCGGCGCAGGCGGTGTGACGGCCCTGCAGTCCTTCATTGTCATTACCGCAGTGCCGGTGTCGCTGGTGATCCTGCCAGCGTTGTGGGATGCAGTGCGCATCGCCCGGCACATGGCCCGCGAACAAGGCGTCTGAACATGATCCATCCAGGTACAACAACAATGTCCGCCAACGTGCCTGCAATACCGGTGTTGCGCCCTGCCAGCCAGGTCATGGACCTGGCCCGGCTGGGCAGCCACTTCCAGAGCCCGCTGAGCTTCGTGCGCAGCAGCATGCGCCGGATGATGCAGCAACACTGGCGCATCCAGCGCTGTTGCTTCGACCTTGACGGCCAAGGCTTCGGCACCGCGATCTACCGCATCGACACGCCGAATGGCCATTACCACTGCGTGATCTTCTCGGCCTACCTGCCGCCAGAAAAGCGCAGCGACCGGGTGATCGCCGACCAGTGGGACGTCACCTTCGTGCTGGTCAATGGCGATGTCGATGCGGCGCAACTGGCCGACCTGCAGCGCAACGTGCCGCTGCAGGAGGCTGGCCGCTTCGATGCCCGCGTGCTGGTGCTGTCACGGGCCAACCGTAGCTTGCGCAATTTCGACCGGTTTCTGACGGCGCTGGCGCAAGGCCGCCAGCCCGACCCACAGCAACTGGCTGAAGTCGGCTACCTGTATCGCACCACTGCGGTTTACGGCAACGGCAAGTTCGGCATCGCCGACTTTGGCTGCCTGCAAGACAACCCGGACTTCAACCAGCCGTTCAGCGCGCAGATGTTCACGGTCTACCTGCTGCGCCACTTCAGCATCGAGCAGATCAACCACATGGCCCAGGCACTCGATCCACAGCGGGCAGTGCAACTGGCGCCGGCCCTGCAACGCTACCTGGGGGTCGGCAACGCGACCGGGCTGGGCATGGCACCGTTCCTGATCAACCACCCGCAACTGGTGGAACGCTGGATCCACACGCGGGAAACGGCACTGGCCGTGGTGTTGGCGCAGGCGGCCGAACCTGACCAGCTAGCGCGCCTGCAGGGCTTGCTGGCGCGGGCCCGCGTGCACGTGATCCAGACTCAGACCGAAGACCAGCGCCAGCATGAGCAGAACCGGCAAACCGTGACCGAGCTTGCGTTGGTGGCCACCTGGCTAGACGCGCAAGCCGCCGGCGAGGGCCTTTGGCCGCGTTTGCAGGCCTGGGCGCAGGCGCACACCGGGGTGGGCTGCCAGGAGCTGCTGGCAAGCTTGCTGCTGGAGCTGTACCCGGCGCAGGTCACGCCCCTGGCCGAGCACATGGGTGTCAACGAAAGCTGGCAGCTGGATGCCCAAATGCCCCTTGAGCAACTGCGCCAGCTGATAGAGCAGCAGTACGGCTGGGCGCTGGGCTACGACTTCGGTGCGGTGGATGCCGAGCACTTCTTCTGGTACCGCTCGGCCGAAAAAGAGGAGCCGCGCCTGGGCATGCGCGCCGAGGAACCGGGGGCCGACAAAGAAATGCAGCTGGGCATTGCCCGCAATCTCCAGCAGTGCCATGCCGCGCTGCTGCAACACCTGCAGCTAGAGCCTCAGGCGTTGACCGCGCACTTCCTGATCGCGCAACCGGCGTTCAAAGGCACAGTGCGCCGCCTGCAAGGCATGGCACAGACTGCCTACGGTGAAATCCGCGCCAACCTGTTGGCCCGGGACATGCTGCCGATTCACCTGTTGCGCTGCAAACTGGCGTTTTTCGGCGCGGGCAAGTTCGACCCCAAGTCCAGCCGCTGGGTACGTATTACCCTGTTCCAAGGCGCACCGTTGGTGAGTGACATCGGCCAGCCGTTCGCAGACGACTGGAATTTTGCGGTCATGCCGCAAGGGGAGCTTTGACCATGCGCGTATCGCTAAACGAAATACAGGTGATGTGCCGCAAGGCATTCGAAGGCATGGGCTTTGCCGCTGGCGACTGCGAGGATGCCGCCGAGCTGGTGGGCTGGCTGCAACTGCAGGGTCTGGATGGCGTCGGTGCGCTGGAAAAAGCCCTGCTCTACCTGCAAGCCGAAGCTGCCCAGCCGTACACCCTGTGCCATGAGGATAGCGCCCTGCTGGTAATCGACGCCAAAGGCCAGAGCGTGCTGCGCTGCGCTGCGACAGTGGTGGAGCTGGCGGCAGCCAAGGCCATGCGCCGTGGTCAGGCCGAACTGCGCATCCGGCACTGCCACAACCGCTTGCTGCTGCTGGGGTACCTAAGCCGGGCAGCGGTGCTGGGGCTGCACGTGCAAGCCCGCTGGGAGGACGCCCGTCAGTGCCACATGGCCGACTTTACCGCCGGCGTCCAGCGCCCGGACCTGCGCAGCGAAGGCCGGCCCGGCGCCATGGATGCGGCCGAGCAAAGCGTCACGGTGCTGTTCAGCCGGCCTGGCCAGACCGCACCGGCGTGCGCCCCTGCGCAGAGCACCTTGCAGCAAGGCTTTACAGTCAACGAACGCACC
Organism: Pseudomonas sp. NMI542_15; assembly: GCF_021283425.1. Classification (NCBI taxonomy): domain Bacteria; kingdom Pseudomonadati; phylum Pseudomonadota; class Gammaproteobacteria; order Pseudomonadales; family Pseudomonadaceae; genus Pseudomonas; species Pseudomonas sp. NMI542_15. Next base: position 173,190 of record NZ_JAJSRO010000002.1, read on the forward strand.
TGGCAACGGCTCAAGCAGCTGGCCGAAAACATCCTCGTCGAAAGCACCGATACCTCGCGCCGCCATGGCGCAGGCGGCGGCAGCGATGCTGACTGAAGCGGTTAAACACTCAGGAAACCACCCCATGAAAACTGCAATCAAGACCGAGCTGTTCGCCTCCAGAGCCCCTCTGGAATGGGCAGTGGTGGGCAATGGCACGCTCTACACCGCCCAGATACCCATCGATGCACAGGGGCAAGTCGTGGAAGGCGGCATCGAGGCGCAGGCCCGCCAGACACTGGACAACCTGCGCCATACCCTGGAAGCCGCCGGTAGCTCGCTGGATGCCGTGACCCAGGTGCTGATCTACGTGACCGACCGTAAATACCTGGCTACCGTCAACAGCCTGTATACCGACTATTTCCAGGCCCCCTACCCTAACCGCGCGGCGATCGTGGTGGCAGGGTTGGCCCGCGAAGAAATGCTGGTGGAACTGGTGGTTTACGCCTGCCTTTGAGGGCGTTGAGGTTTTCAGCGTCTGTACGATCGAGCGCCGCGCGCGCGGCGCTCGATATACGCATCACATACACCCCAAGACATGCACCCGGAACACTTCCTTTTTTCCCCGCCAGGCACCGGCCCGTGCCCCATCTCGGTTCAATACCCTCTCCCTGATCAAAACCGCCCTTTTTTGATGCATCGGCCAGAGCCCCCCGACAGCGCCGGTCCGCAATGCCCCTCGCATTTCCCGCATTCCCGGCACTGCCAAGCGTTTTCGGCACTGTCATTGCAAAGGCTGTTTGTGCGCAAGGCACAGGCAATCAAACGCAACAGAGGCTCACACGAGACACAGCGCCCATCAACCAGCAAGGCCACACCCAGAAGACCGCTAGAGAAACGCAATGAGCTGCCGGCGACGGCGGCAAGGAGTGGGTATGTCCCGGGCTTTTTTCAATGAAATGTACGAAGCGAACGGCAGTTGCCGCCCGCATTACCAGGAGTTCGCCCGCTGGCTGGCCAACACCCCGCTGGAGCTGCTGGAACAGCGCCGGCGCGAGGCCGACCTGCTGTTTCACCGTGCAGGTATCACCTTCACTTTGTACGGCGATAGCCAGGACACCGAGCGCCTGATCCCCTTCGATATCATCCCGCGCAGCATCCGCGCCAGCGAGTGGCGCACGGTCGAGCGTGGCTGTATCCAGCGAGTGCAGGCCCTTAACCTGTTCCTGCAGGACATCTACCACGACCAGCGCATCCTCAAGGCCGGCATCATCCCGCCTGAGCAGGTACTGGCCAACGAGGGCTACCAGATCGCCATGCAGGGCCTGGACCTGCACCGTGGGCTGTATGCCCATATCGCCGGTGTCGACCTGGTGCGTGACGGCGATGGCAGCTACTTCGTGCTGGAAGACAACCTGCGGACCCCCAGCGGCGTCAGCTACATGCTCGAAGACCGCAAGATGATGATGCGCCTGTTCCCCGAACTGTTTGCCGCCCAGCGTATCGCGCCCATCGACCACTACCCCAACCTGCTGCTGGACACGCTCAAGAGCGCCAGCCCGCTGGACAACCCCACTGCCGTGCTGCTCACCCCCGGCCGTTTCAACAGCGCCTACTTCGAGCATGCGTTCCTGGCCCGGGAAATGGGCATCGAGCTGGTCGAAGGTGCAGACCTGTTCGTGCGTGACGAGCATGTCTACATGCGCACCACGGCCGGCCCCCAGCAGGTGGACGTGATCTACCGCCGGCTGGACGACGACTACCTCGACCCGCTGTCCTTCAACCCTGACTCGACGCTGGGCGTACCGGGCCTTATCTCGGTTTACCGCGCCGGCAATGTGGTGCTGGCCAACGCCGTCGGCACGGGCGTGGCCGACGACAAGTCGATCTACCCGTATGTGGACGACATGATCCGTTTCTACCTGAGCGAAGAGCCGATCCTCAACAACGTGCCGACCTGGCAGTGCCGCAAACCCGCAGACCTGTCCCATGTGCTGGCCCACCTGCCCGAGCTGGTGGTCAAGGAAACCCAGGGCTCCGGCGGCTATGGCATGTTGGTGGGGCCAGCATCGACCAGCGCCCAGATCGAGGATTTCCGCGCGCGTATCAAAGCCCGCCCGCATGCCTATATCGCGCAACCCACCTTGTGCCTGTCGACCTGCCCCACCTTCGTCGACAGCGGCATCGCGCCGCGCCACATCGACCTGCGCCCGTTCGTGCTGTCGGGCAGCGAAACCCGCCTGGTGCCCGGCGGGCTGACCCGCGTGGCCTTGCAGGAAGGCTCGCTGGTGGTCAACTCGTCGCAGGGCGGCGGCACCAAGGACACCTGGGTGGTGGAGGACTGAACCATGCTTTCGCGAACCGCTTCCGACCTGTACTGGATGTCCCGCTACCTGGAACGTGCAGAAAACCTCGCGCGCATGCTTGAGGTCAGTTATTCGCTGTCACTGATGCCCCAGGCCGGGCGTAGCGACGGCCATGCCGAGCTGGCGATGTCGCTGCTGGCTTCTGGCACGCTGGACGACTACATCCGCCGCCACACCGAGCTCGACACCGAGCGCATGCTGCACTTCTTCGCCCTGGATGCGACCAACCCCAGCAGCATCTATTGCTGCCTGCAGGCCGCCAGGACCAACGCCCATGCGGTGCGTGGCCGGATCACCGCCGACATGTGGGAGAACATCAACGCCACCTGGATCGAAATGCGCAACATCGCCAGCAATGGGCTTGGCCGCTACGGCATCAGCCAGTTCTGCGACTGGGTCAAGGAACGCTCGCACCTGTTCCGCGGCGCGACATCCGGCACCATCATGCGCAACGACGCCTACAGCTTCATTCGCCTGGGCACCTTCCTGGAGCGCGCGGACAACACCCTGCGCCTGCTCGATGCGCGCTACGAAATGTTCGGCGAGGCCTCCGAAGAGGTCAGCGACAGCTCCGCCCGCGGCTACTACCAGTGGAGCGCCTTGCTGCGCGCGCTGACCTCGTACGAAGCCTTCAACGAGCTTTACCGCGCCGCGCCCAGTGCCCGGCCGGTGTCCGAGCTGCTGTTGCTGAGGGTGGACGTGCCGCGTTCACTGCATGCCTGCATCGAGGAGCTGGACCTGATCCTGGCCGGCCTGCCGGGCAGCAGCGGCCGCGCCGCCCAACGCATGGCCGCCGAGCTGAACGCGCGCCTGCGCTACACCGCCATCGACGAAATACTCGACGCAGGCCTCCACCCTTGGCTGAGCGACTTCATCGGCCGCATCAACCAGTTGGGCCAGGCCGTCCATCACTCCTACCTGGAGGTCGTATGAAACTGTCCATCCGCCACGACACCACCTACAGCTACGCCAGCGATGTGAGCAACAGCATTCAGTTTCTGCGCCTGACCCCGCGTAGCAGCGAACGCCAGCGCATCAATGATTGGCAACTGGACCTGCCTTGCAAGGTCAGGAGCCAGATCGACCCCTATGGCAACATCCTGCATGTACTGACCCTGGACAAACCCCATGGCCACCTGGCGCTGACTGCCCGCGGCCAGGTCGAGATCGACCCGGACTGCGAACACGAAGCCGAACAGCAGTCCCCCCTGCCCTTCCTGCGCGGCAGCCACCTGACCCAGGCCGATGGCGCGCTCATCGCATTTGCCGCCAGGCAATGCGGCAGCCACCGCGACCGGGCAGCGCTGATCGGGCTGATGCAAGGCCTGGCCGAGCACATGCCCTACAGCCCTGGGGCGACTTCGGTGGGCACCACGGCCATCGAAGCATTCAGCGGTGGCGCCGGTGTGTGCCAGGATCACACCCACGCCTTCCTGGCCTGCGCCCGCAGCCTTGGGGTACCGGCACGCTATGTGTCTGGTTACCTGTGCACCGAGGACGAACAGCACCTGGCCAGCCATGCCTGGGCCGAAGCCTGGGTTGACCAGGCCTGGTACAGCTTCGACATCACCAACCGCCTGACACGCCCAGAACGTCACCTGAAACTGGCAGTGGGCCTGGACTACCTGGACGCCTGCCCGGTCAGGGGCGTACGCCGCGGCGGTGGCGCCGAAGCGATGCAGGCCAGCGTCCACGTGCACCGCCAGTGACGGGTTTGCTGCAGGCCGATCTTGCCGCGCGTTTGCGGCAAGATCACCCCACACGCAACACAAGGGAAACCCCATGACTTACTGTGTCGCCATGCACCTGGAGGACGGGCTTGTCTTCATCAGCGACTCACGCACCAATGCCGGCATCGACCAGATCTCCACCTTTGCCAAATTGTTCATCTTCAGCGTACCGGGCGAGCGGCTGATCGTGCTGCAGACCGCCGGCAACCTGGCAACCTCGCAATCGGTGGTGAACCTGCTGCGCCAGCGCACCCAAGGCAGCGGCCCCCACCTGCAGAACGTTGCCACGCTGTACGATGCAACGGTGCTGGTTGCCGACACCCTGCGTGAAGTGGTCAGCCGAGACCGCAGCAAGCTGACGGCCGACATCGACCTGAGCAGCTCATTCATTGTCGGCGGCCAGATAGCCGGTGGGCCCATGGCCATCTACAACGTCTACGCGCAAGGCAACTTCTTCCAGGCCACGCCGGATACGCCGTTCCTGCAGCTGGGTGAAAGCAAGTACGGCAGGCCAATACTGGACCGTAACCTGGATTACCGCACGCCGCTTGATGAAGCGCTGCGCTGCGGCCTGATTTCGTTCGACTCCACCATCCGCAGCAACCTGTCGGTGGGCATGCCGCTGGACTTGCTGGTGTACCGCACTAACAGCCTGGAAAGCATGACGCCCAAGCGCATTACCAGCGACGATGCCTATTACCAGCAGATTCGCAGGCAGTGGAGTGACGGTCTGAAAAACCTGCTGGCCGAACTGCCAGCGCCGCCTTATGGCTGAATGAGCAAACTGTTCAGATCCTCTGGTGCCTGTACCGGCCTCTTCGCGGGCTCGCCCGCCCCCACAGGATCATCACAATCTTGAATATTTGCACAGTACCTGTGGGAGCGGGCAAGCCCGCGAAGAGGCCATTACAGGCAACACGTCAGTGAAGCCAATGTGCAATATTCGAGACGCTGTGGGTTATCCTGCCCCCCTCACCCCTGTCACGAGGCTGTCATGTCGTCCGCTGCCACACCGGTGCAAACCCACCGCGCCGACCAAGACTCCCGCAATGCCGCCCAGGTGCTCAGCCTGTGCCTGCCCAGTGACGTTCTGCTCTACCTGCTGCTGCCGATGTACGCAGCCGATTTCGGCGTGACCTTGGCCGAGGCTGGCATTCTGCTGGCGGCCAACCGCCTGGTGCGCATCATCGGCTACGGCTGGGTTGTGCGCTTCTACGCTCGCCATGGTGACCGCGCGGCGTGCAGCCTTGCCGCCTTCGCCGCCGCCGTGTGTGCATTGGGCAATGCGGTGCTGACCGGTTTCGCCGCGCTGCTGGTGCTGCGCCTGGTCTGGGGCCTGTGCTTTGCCACCTTCAACCTCAGCACCCAGACCCTCGCCACCGCTGAAGCACAAGGCGCGGCGCGGCGCGCCGGGCGTTCACGGGCGAGCATTTCCATCGGGCCAATGCTGGCCTTGCCGCTAGGCGCGCTGATGGCTCAGGCCTATGGCCCGCGCAGTGTGTTCTTTGTGCTCTGCATCAGTGCCCTGTTCGGGCTGTGGCGTGCGCGTGCCCTGCCCAGCACCGGCCACCCGGTTGCCAGCCGGGGTGGCCGACGCCTGCGCCTGCCAGACAGCATTGCCACCTGGTCCTTCATCGAAGGGGTGACCCTGGACGGCCTGTTCATTTTTGGCCTTTCGCTGTACGCACAAACCCACCTGGGTGAGTCCGGCGTGCTGGCAGCGGGTGTGCTGATGGCGGTGCGCTACCTGAGCGAAATGCTCTTCAGCCCCTTCGGTGGGCGCCTGGCCGACCGCTTCGGGCCGCTGCGCATGCTGGTAGTGCTGTCACTGGCCACGTCGATGGCGCTGCTGCTGTTTGGCAGCCACTGGCTGTTCATCGGCGCCTTCTTCGTACTGGTGCTGCGTGCCCTGCAACTGCCGCTGGTGATGACACTGGTCGCCCTGCGCAACCCGCAACAACGCATCCAGGCCTTGGCCGGCAATGCCATATGGCGCGACATCGGCGCCGGGCTCGGGCCGATGCTTGCGGGGGTATTGCTGCCCCAGGTACCGGCGATCTGGGCCTATGCCGGGGCGGCACTGGCGGTTGCGGTGGCAGCGTTGAATTGTGGCTTGTCGGCACGGCATTGAGTGCCGGCGCCATGCATGACATGGGCTCACCTATGGGGTGAGGAGTGATCGTTTGAGTCGATCAAATCGCTGAAATCTAATGGGTGCAAACCAACAAGAAGCTCGCACGGAAGCGATCAGCGATAGAGATAACCACACGATGACTCCAACGTTCTCATTACTCGTCCTGGGCACTGCGATACTCCTGATCGTGGTCATGATCAGCAAGCTTAAAGTACACCCCTTTCTGGCCTTGATGGCCGCCAGCCTGGTAGTGGGTGTCGGCACCGGCATGGCACCCACGGCAATCGTGGCCGCCTTCGAGAAAGGCATGGGCAGCACGCTGGGTTTTCTTGCCGGCATCATCGGCCTGGGCAGTATCCTCGGCAAATTGCTGGAGGAATCCGGAGGCGCCAGGCGCATCGCCACCACGCTATTGAACAGGCTGGGTGAACGCAATGCTTCATGGGCAATGATGCTCGTCGGCTTCATCGCCGGCATCCCGGTGTTCTTCGAGGTCGGCTTTGTCCTGCTGATTCCGTTGATCTACGTGGTCGCACGGCAAACCCGCATCAGCATGCTGTACCTCGGCGTGCCGCTGGCCACCTCGCTGATGTTGGTGCACTGCATTCTCCCGCCACACCCGGCCGCCACGGCCATCACCGGCATGCTCAATGCGGATATCGGTACTGTCATCCTGTACGGCCTGATCGTTGGCCTTCCAACCGCTATCATCGCGGGCCCGGTGTGGGTTCGCTTTACCTGTAGACGCGAAGCCAGCGACTCCCAGCAGGCCTTCCTTTCTGCACGCACGGTGACCCCAGCAGAAGAACAGGCAATGCCCGCGTTCGGCATCACACTCACCACCGTACTGCTGCCGCTGGTGTTGATGGTGGGCAAAACATTGGCCGTCACGGTCCTGGACAAGGGCGCTGCACTGTACGAGTGGGTGGCCTTTTTGGGCAGCCCACTGATTGCCCTGACGTTGTCAGTGGTGTTTGCCTACTGGGCCCTGGGCTTGCGTCGCGGCCTTGATATGGCAGACCTGCTGAGCCTGACCCAGCGCTGTTTCCCTCCCCTGGCCGGCATTCTGCTGATCATCGGTGCAGGCGGTGCCTTCAATGACATGCTCGTGGGCAGCGGCATCGGCAAGGCACTGGCCGATGTGCTCAACCAGACGCAGCTCAACCCGATCATCCTCGCCTGGTTGATCGCCGGGATCATGCACTTTGCCGTTGGCTCGGCCACCGTCGCGATGATCAGCGCGGCCGGCATGGTCATGCCGATCCTTGGCCAGCACCCGGAATACAACCGGGAAATCCTGGTGATCGCCATCGGTGCCGGCGCCATAGGCTGGACCCACATCACCGACTCGGCGTTCTGGGTGGTGAAGGAATACCTGGGCCTTTCCCTGAGTGATGCATTGAAAAAATTCACTGCCGCGACAGTGCTGGCCTCGGTAGTCGCCTTGTGCCTGACCCTGCTCCTTTCAAAGATTGTCTGATCTACTCTGCACATACCGCACTACAGGTGAAATCATGATTCACGGAAAAACCCTGGAAGCCTGGCAACAAAGCCACCCGATTATCGCCGAGCTGGTTGCCCTGAAACAAACCAGCTGGTTCAACCCTGGCATCGCCAAGGCAGCAGAAGCCCTGCACGATGTGGGCCTTACAGCGGCCGACGTGCAAGCCACCAGCGCGCGGCTGCAACGGTTCGCGCCTTACCTGGCCACCGTGTTCCCCGAGACGGCAGCGGCCGGCGGGGTCATCGAGTCGCACATTACCCCGCTGCCACAGCTGCGCCAGCTGCTTGTCGAGGAAGGATCGCTGCAGAACGCAGGCAGCCTGTGGCTCAAGGCGGACAGCGACTTGCCGATCTCCGGTTCGATCAAAGCCCGGGGCGGCATCCATGAAGTGCTCAAGCACGCAGAGGACCTGGCCCTGGCTGCCGGCCTGATCACGCCAGCGGATGACTACACGAAACTGGCAAGCGACCAGGCCCGCGCATTCTTCAGCCAGTACAAGATCGCCGTAGGGTCGACCGGCAACCTGGGGCTATCGATTGGCATCATGAGCGCCAAACTGGGCTTCCAGGTGAGCGTGCACATGTCGTCTGACGCCAGGCAATGGAAAAAGGACAAGCTGCGTGCCAACGGCGTCACGGTGGTCGAACACGCCTGCGACTACAGCGTGGCGGTCGAGCAAGGCCGCCAGCAGGCGGCATCAGACCCCAGCTGTTACTTTGTCGACGACGAAAACTCCCCGCAGCTGTTTCTCGGCTATGCCGTGGCCGCCGAACGGTTGGCGCGGCAATTCGAGCAGGCGGGTATCCAGGTGAACGCAGATCACCCGTTGTTCGTGTACCTGCCGTGCGGCGTAGGGGGCGGCCCAGGCGGTGTCGCATTCGGCCTGAAGCTGGTGTTCGGCGATGCGGTGCACTGCGTCTTTGCCGAACCCACCCACTCCCCTTGCATGCTGCTGGGGGTGTACACCGGCCTGCATGATGAAACCAGCGTGCAGGACTTCGGCATCGACAACATCACCGCCGCCGACGGCCTGGCGGTCGGACGCCCATCAGGGTTTGTCGGCAAAGCCATGCAGCGGCTTATCGATGGTTACTACACCGTGACTGACGAAGCCCTGTACCGCTTGATGGTAATTGCCCATGAGCAGGACAAGGTCAAACTCGAACCCTCTGCCCTGGCAGGCGTACCCGGTATGCTACGGGTGCTGCAAGCAGGCGAGTACCTGGCTCGCCAGGGCTTCACGCCAGCCCAGCTGCAGCAGGCTACCCACCTCGTCTGGGGGACGGGTGGCAGCATGGTGCCGGAGGAGGAATTCAACGCTTATCTGGCGAAAGGGCGCAGCACGCAGGCTAGCCTGTAACCGCAATCAGTGAACTGCGCAGGAAGGATTGAACAATGAAAAAGCCCGGCGGCGGCGCCGTGAAACTCAATGGCTCGCACCTGGGCAGCCTGCATGTCTTTCTGGTGGCCGCACGGCACTTGAGCTTCTCACGCGCCGCCGATGAGCTATGCCTGACGGCCAGTGCCGTCAGCCATCGCATCAATCGCCTGGAAGATGAGCTGGCGCTCAAGCTGTTCCACCGCATGCCGCGCAAGGTCCGCCTTAGCGAAGACGGCGAGCGCCTGTTCGCGGTCATGCAGCGGACCATGGATGAGCTCAGCGAGGCCGTGCAGGAACGCGCTCACGCCGAGATCGCCGGCCAGCTGACGTTTTACGTTCGCCCCTCAGTAGCACAGTGCTGGCTGGTGCCGCGGCTGGCGCAGTTCACCGCCCGCTACCCTGATATTCAGCTGGATATCAGGGTGGGCAACGAGAGCATCGATTACCGCACACGCAAGATCGACCTGGTCCTGTGTTATTCGGATGGCCATCATCCCGGCCTGCAGAGCATTCACTTGATGAACGAGCGGATCGCCCCGGTGTGCTCCCCCCGTTACGCAGAAACCCATGCATTGAACGGCGACCTGCAACCGCTGGATCACTGCACCACCCTGCATGACGTAGCAGCCTGGGACAACGCTGCATTCGATGCAGAATGGCAACTCTGGGCGGACACCACAGGCGCTGGCGTCAGCCTTGCGCGCCGGTTCCTCACATTCGATCGCTCCGACCTCTGCACGCTCGCCGCCCTGAATCACGTAGGCATCGCCATCGGCCGGGAACAACTGGTCAAGGATCGCATTGCACAAGGTGAGCTGGTCTTGCCGTTCGGGGGGTTCGTCGACACCCCCCACTATGGCTATTACCTGGTCTACCCGCATCATGACCCGATGCCCAGACGCCTGCAGGTATTGATCGACTGGCTGGTGAAAGAGGCATGCACTGAACTTTAGGCGTGGCCCTGTCGCAATAAAAGGCCGCTCCCGCAAAGCACCAAGCAGGCCTGTGCCATGCCGCATGGGTTTACCCCAGCAACTGGCTCAATACCGCGCGCAATTTCCCAGGCTTGACCGGTTTGTTCAAAAGCGGCGCGCCCAGTTTCTGCAAGCCCCGCCGGCATTGATCGCTGCGGTCGGCGGTGATGATCACCGCAGGTATGGCGGTGGCAAAATGCTCACGCAAATACCTGACCACCTCGCAACCCACCACGCCATGGTCCAGGTGGTAGTCGGCCAGGATCAGTTCCGGGGCCTGCCCCTGCAAGGCCAGCAAGGCACCGGCCTGGTCGGTCGCGGTCACCACTTCGCAGCCCCACTGCCCAAGCAGCGCGCCCATGCTCTCGAGGATGCTCACTTCGTTGTCCAGTACCAACAGGCGGCGGCCCGGTAACGGGTTGCCGACGCTTGGCAGCGGCACAGCCTGGTGAGCGGCCAGCGGCACCTCTTTACCCAGCGGGACCTCGATGCTGAACACCGAGCCACGCCCCGGCCACGAACGTACCTCAATCCGGTAGCCGAGAATCTTGGCAATCCGCTCGACGATGGCCAACCCCAGCCCCACGCCCTTGCGATCCGCTGCGCGGCCGACGTCCAGTTGGTTGAACTCAAGGAAGATCGCCTGTAACCGGTCTTCGGCAATACCCCGCCCGGTATCCCACACTTCCAGCCGCAAATGGCCACCCCGGCGCCTTGCCCCCAGCAAGATCCGGCCTTCGTCGGTGTAGCGGCAGGCGTTACTGAGGAAGTTGCGCAGGATACGTGTCATCAGCCGCAGGTCAGTGCTGATGGCGCAGTCCGGGATGCGCGCATGCAGCTTGAGGCCTTGCGCATCGGCCACCGAGCGGAACTCCGAGACCAGGGGTGCGAACAACTCGTCGAGGCGGTACACGGCCACGTCCGGCTTCACCGCTGCCTGGTCGAGCCGGGAAATGTCCAGCAGGTCGGTCAGCAAGTCTTCGGCGCCCTCAAGAGCCTGGTGGGTACGCTCCACCAGCACATGCTCGGCCTCTGGCAATGGCCGCTCGCGCAACGTGGAGATCAGCAGGCGGGCGGCGTTCAGCGGTTGCAGCAGGTCATGGCTGGCGGCAGCGAGGTATTTGTCCTTGCTGCGGTTGGCAGCTTCTGCAGCATCGCGGGCCTCCAGCAATTCATCGGTACGCGCAGCAACCCGTTGCTCCAGCTCGTCATTGAGCTGTTGCAGGCGTTGCTGCGCCAGCTTGCGTTCGGTGATGTCGGCGACAAAACCCTCCACCAGGCCCTCCTGCCCAGGCTTGAGCAGCAGGTTCATCAGCACATCAAGGTGGCTGCCGTCCTTGCGCCGCAAGCGTGTTTCGTAACCGTGCAGGCTGCGCTCACGGGCGAGAACCGCAGTAATCGCCTGCAACTCTTCGGCACCGCCGTCAAACAGGTTGGCGGCCAGGTCGGTCAGGGAAAACAGCACCGCTTGCGGGTCGTCGTAACCGAGCATACGCGCCAGCGCCGGGTTGGCGGCACGCATACCGTCCTGCAGGCTGGCCTGGAAAATCCCGTGCACGGCGTTTTCGAACAGCCATTTGTAACGGTTGCGTTCGGCTTCCAGTTCGTCAAGGCGGGCCGCCAGCTCCGGGTAATGGCTTTTGCGTGCCGAATGGTCACCCAGCCCCAACAGCCCGGCCAGCGCGCGCTGCTGTTCTTCAGAGGGCCTCGCCATAAACCACCTCGACATCACGCTGGCTCGACGCACGGGGGTTGGTCAGGATGCACGGGTCGCCCATCGCATGTTGCGACAGGAACGGAATGTCCGCAGTGCGCACGCCGTGCAGCCCCAGGGTTTCATGGAAACCGATGGCGTGTTTCAGCGCAATCAGGTGCTCCACCAGGCGCCCGCAGATCTGCCGGTGGTTAAGGCCGCGGCAATCAATGCCGAATACCTCGGCAATCACTTTGAAGCGCTCCGGCGCCGAGCTGTAGTTGAACGCCACCACGTGCTCCACCAGCACCGCGTTGCACAAGCCATGAGGCAAGTCGAGGAAGCCGCCCAGGCTGTGGGACATGGCGTGAACCGCACCCAGAATCGCGTTGGAAAACGCCAGCCCCGCCTGCATGCTGCCCAGCATGATCTTCTCGCGCAGGCCTATATCGGCCGGGTTGGCGATCATCTCTACCAGGTTGCCATTGATCAGGCGCATGGCTTCCAGCGCGTGGGGGTCGGTCAGCGGGCCGTGGCCGGTGGAAACAAAGGCTTCGATGGCATGCACCAGCGCATCGATACCGGTGCAGGCCGACAGGAACGGGTCCATGCTCAGGGTGGTTTGCGGGTCAATCAGTGAGACGTCCGGCACCACCGCCTTGCTGACGATGGAGAACTTCATGCGCTCCTGCTGGTTGGAGATGATCACGAACTGCGACACATCCGCCGAGGTGCCGGCCGTGGTCGGGATCAGGATCAGCGGCGGGCTGGGCACGCGAATCATATCCACGCCTTCGAATTCGAGGATGCTGCGCCCGTGGGCAACCACGATGCCGATGGCCTTGCCGCAATCCATCGGGCTGCCGCCGCCGACGGCGACGATCACGTCACAGTGGTTCTGCCGGTAGATCTCGGCGCCGAGCATCACCTCTTCGACCCGCGGGTTGGGCGACACGGCGGTATACAGGCAGTAATCAATGCCCTGGGCCTGCAAGCTGGCCTCCACGTCCGCCACCCAGCCGGCGGCGATAACGCCCGGGTCACTGACCACCAGCACCTTGCGGGCACCGAAGGTTTTCGCGTAATTGGCGACGTTATGCCGGCAGCCGGCACCAAAGATGATTTCAGGCGATACGAACTTGCGAAGCGGGCTGAAACTCTGGCTCATTGGCAAGCCTGTTCTTATTGTTCTGGAAGGTAACCGCCAGCGTAAAGCATCCCGCAGCGAAAGCAACCAGACCAATGAGCAGCACTGGCTCAGCCACGGGCAGTCAGAGGAACCGGCCACCGTAGTGGCCGGGTGGCACATCAGCGATTGGCGAAGTACATCGTCACTTCAAAGCCGATGCGCAGGTCGGTAAAGGCGGGTTTATTCCACATGGGCAGTCCTCTTGTTGTGCCGGGGGAGTCCGGTAGATGCATTAATGCACGGGGGGCGCCAGGGCCGAATGCTACTTTGGAAGGAGCTTGCGGGGTGCGTTGGTAGGGGAGTTTGTTTCCTGTGCCGGCCTCTTCGCGGGCATGCCCGCGAAGAGGCCGCGACGCGGTCTAGAAAAAGCCCAGCGGGTTGATGTCGTAGCTTACCAACAGGTTCTTGGTCTGCTGGTAGTGGTCGAGCATCATCTTGTGGGTTTCACGGCCCACGCCAGACTTCTTGTAGCCGCCAAACGCTGCATGCGCCGGGTACAGGTGGTAGCAGTTGGTCCACACGCGGCCGGCCTTGATGCCGCGCCCCATGCGGTAGGCGCGGTTGATGTCGCGGGTCCACAGGCCGGCGCCCAGGCCAAACTCGGTGTCGTTGGCAATTGCCAGCGCTTCGGCTTCGTCCTTGAAGGTGGTCACGCCCACCACCGGGCCGAAGATTTCTTCCTGGAACACACGCATCTTGTTGTTGCCTTTGAGCAGGGTCGGCTGGATGTAGTAACCGCTGCCCAGGTCGCCCTGCAGCTGCTCGGCACCACCGCCGGTGAGCAGCTGCGCGCCCTCCTCCTTGGCAATCTGCAGATAGGACAGAATCTTGTCGTATTGCTGCTCCGAGGCCTGGGCACCCACCATGGTTTCGGTGTCCAGCGGGTTGCCCCGCGTTATCTTGGCGATCTTCTTCATCACCTCGGCCATGAATGGCTGGTAGATCGATTCCTGGATCAGCGCCCGGGACGGGCAGGTGCACACTTCGCCCTGGTTGAAGAACGCCAGCACCAGGCCCTCGGCGGCCTTCTCGATGAACGCGGGCTCGGCCTGCATGATGTCTTCGAAGAAGATGTTCGGCGACTTGCCGCCCAGTTCGACGGTGGACGGGATGATGTTCTCGGCCGCGCACTTCATGATGTGCGACCCCACAGGCGTAGAGCCGGTAAAGGCGATCTTGGCGATGCGCTTGCTGGTGGCCAGCGCTTCGCCGGCCTCACGGCCGAAGCCCTGGACGATGTTCAACACGCCCGCCGGCAGCAGGTCGGCGACCAGCTCGGCAAAAATGGTGATCGACAGAGGCGTCTGCTCGGCCGGCTTGAGCACCACACAGTTGCCGGCGGCCAGGGCCGGGGCAAGCTTCCAGGCAGCCATCAGCAGCGGGAAGTTCCAGGGGATGATCTGCCCGACCACGCCCAGCGGCTCATGGATGTGATAAGCCACGGTGCCCTCGTTGATTTCGGCCGCGCCGCCCTCCTGGGCTCGGATGCAACCGGCAAAATAGCGGAAGTGGTCCGCTGCCAGCGGCACGTCGGCATTGAGCGTTTCGCGCACCGCCTTGCCGTTGTCCCAGCTTTCGGTGACGGCCAGCACTTCCAGGTTCTGTTCGATACGGTCGGCAATCTTCAGCAGCACCAGGGCGCGGTCTTGCACCGAGGTCTTGCCCCAGGCTTCGGCGGCTGCGTGCGCGGCGTCCAGGGCGCGGTCGACGTCCTGGGCAGTGGAACGCGGGAACTCGGCAATCGGCTGGCCATTGACCGGCGAGCTGTTGGTGAAGTACTGGCCAGCCAACGGCTGCACGAACTCGCCATTGATGAAGTTGCCATAACGTGGCTTGAAGGACACGACGGCGCCTGGGGTTCCGGGTTGTGCGTAGATCATGCTGAGCCTCTGCGGGTCGATGCCTGTCCCACGACAGGCGATGGACCGATGGTAAAAAGCCCCGCGTGCCAGGCGAATGCATCGTTGGCAGCGGGGCTCTCGTCATTTGGTAGTAGGGCCGCTTGCCTCAGGCCACTGCTTTACGGCTTGGCGCTTGCCGTTTGCTGCAGCTGCCTGGGCAGCTTGAAGGTCCAGAGCATGCCGCCTTGGTTGAAGTCCTTGACCCGCTTGGCCACTTCGCCCCCCCACAGCGGTACCGCGCCCCCCCAGCCAGAGACCACCGACACGTATTGCTCGCCGTCCATTTCCCAGGTCACGGGCGAACCGAGCACGCCAGAGCCGGTCTGGAATTCCCAGACCTTGTCGCCGGTCTTGGCGTTGAAGGCCTGCAGGAAGCCTTCCGGCGTGCCGGTGAACACCAGGTTGCCCTTGGTGGTCAGCACCCCACCCCACAGCGGCGCGTAGTTCTTGTGCCGCCACACTTCCTTGCCACTGATCGGGTCGATGGCACGCAGTACGCCGATATAGTCTTCGTTGAGCGGCTTGATGGTGAAGCCGGCGCCGAGGAACGCTGCGCCTTTCTTATAGGCAATGCCTTCGTTCCAGATGTCCATGCCCCACTCGTTGGAAGGCACGTAGAACAGCCCGGTGTCCTTGTTGTAGGCCATCGGCATCCAGTTCTTGGCGCCGAGGAAGGCCGGGGCGACGAACACCGAACTGCCCTTGGCTTCGCTGCCGGGTGCGCCTGGGCGGCTGGCGTCGTTGTAGATCGGCCGGCCATCCTTGTCCAGGCCGGTGGCCCAGGTGATCTTGTCGACGAAGGGGAAGCCGCGAATGAACTTGCCGTTGGTGCGGTCCAGCACGTAGAAGAAACCGTTGCGGTCGGCCGTGGCGGCAGCCTTGACCTCCTTGCCGCCGTCCTTGTAGTTGAACGAAATCAGTTCGTTGACGCCGTCGAAGTCCCAGCCGTCATGCGGCGTGCTCTGGAAGTGCCACTTGATGGTGCCGTCGTCAGGGTTCAGCGCCAGGCGCGACGAGGAATACAGGTTGTCACCGGGGCGCAGGTGCGAGTTCCACGGTGCCGGGTTGCCGGTGCCGAACAGGATCAGGTTGGTTTCCGGGTCGTAGTAACCGCCCAGCCAGGGCGCAGCGCCGCCGGTTTTCCACAAATCGCCGGGCCAGGTCTTGCCCGCCTCGCCGCCGGAAATACCGTTTTCGATTGCCTTGCCGTCCTTGTACACATAGCCCATGTGCCCTTCGACGGTGGGGCGCATCCACAGCAGCTCGCCGTTCTCGGGGTTGTAGGCCTGGATCTTGCCCACCACGCCGAACTCGCCACCGGCAACGCCGGTGATCAGCTTGCCGTTGACGATCATGGGCGCGGCGCTGATGGAATAGCCTTCCTTGTGGTCGGCCACCTTCTTGCTCCACACCACCTTGCCGGTGTCCTTGTTCAGGGCGACCAGTTTGGCGTCCAGGGTGCCGAAGAACACCAGGTCACCGTACAGCGCCACGCCGCGGTTGATCACGTCGCAGCAAGGGCGGATGTCATCCGGCAGGCGTGCATCGTATTGCCACAGTTTTTTGCCAGTGCGGGCATCCACGGCGAACACCCGCGAGTAGGAACCGGTCAGGTACATCACCCCGTCCTTGATCAGCGGCTGTGCCTGCTGGCCGCGCTGCTTCTCACCACCGAAGGAGAATGCCCAGACCGGCCGCAGCTCCTTGACGTTGTTGGCATTGAGCATGTCCAGCGGGCTGTAGCGCTGGCCCTGGACGCCCAGGCCATTGGTCACGATCTGCTGCGGGTTCTTCGGGTCCTGGAGGATTTCTTCATTGCTGACAGCGGCGTGAGCCGCGCCGGCAAGCAGCATGGCGCTGAGCACCAGGCTCACGGCAAACAAGGGGCGACGCGGGGATCGGGTCATGACGGCTACCTTTGGTTTTTTTGTTGTGCCCGGGAAAATTTCCCGGTGTGCCGGGAATTCTTGGTCCCGACCCGGTTGCCAACAATTACCCGCAGTGCGGAGTTTTCTAGTTCCTTGGTACGGGGCCGCATCCCCTCGACTTGCGCTCCTGCAGGGGAATGCGTCAGGGGTTGGCGTCGACGCGCTGCAGTTGTTGGCGTTCGTAGCGGGGATACAGATGGCTGACACTGCGAATCAGCTCATAACGGGTCAGGTTGATCCCGGCAAAGCGTTCGGGGATGGGGCTGCGGATCATCTCGGCCATGTCGTCGCCACGCGCCGCGCCGTCGCGCATCAACCCATCCAGCCAGCCCAGGTAATCACGCATCTGTGCAAACGGCCGGGCATCGCTGGCCAGCGGCCCGTGGCCGGGCACAAGCTGCTTCCAGGGCAAGGCTTGCAGGGTGTCCAAGTCCTTTTGCCACACCTGAAGCCCCGGGCTGTTGGGGGTGGTCAGGGCACGCTCGTAGAACACCAGATCGCCCGCGAACAGCACGCCGGTCTTCTCATCCAGAATCGCCAGGTCGGCGCCGGTATGCCCGCTCAACTCCAGCAACCGCAGGCGGTGCCCGCCCACCTCGTGGATACCAGGCTGCAGCACCCGGGTCGGCAGCACCACTTCGGTGCCGCGCATCCAGTCGCCGACCAGCCGGTACATGTTCTCGGCCATGGCCTCGCCCTGCTGACGCAGCAAGTCGCCGGTACCGGCCAAAGCGCCGACAGGTACATCGGCAAACGCCTGGTTACCCAGTACATGGTCAGGGTGATGATGAGTCAGCAGCACTTCAAGCACCGGCTTGTCGGTGGTGGCTGCAATGGCCTGGCGCAATGCTTCGCCGTAGCGTTTGGACGGCCCGCTGTCGATCACCACCACGCCGCTGTCGGTGACGATGAACGCGGTATTGACGATATTGCCGCCATTGGCCTTGGCGAAGTTGTCGGTGCTGCCCTCCAGCAGCCAGGTGCCCTCGGCGATCTGCCGAGGCGTGAGACGGTAGTCCAGGTCTGCCCAGGCCGGTAGCCCCAGGCATAGCAGCAACAGCATCATCCAACGCATGAAGGGTGCCTCTGGTCAGGGGTAAAATGCGGCAGCGCGGTCAGGGCACCGCCGCTTCGAACTGGTTGCCGCTGTTGTCCTGCAACAGCAGCCGGGTCGGCCCGGCACCCTGGATATCGAAGCCCAGGTTGGGGTTTTCGCTGACCGCCGGGTACAGCTCGAGGCTGGCCAGGCGCTGGCCGTTCGCGTCCAGCAACTCGGCATGGTTGAGGAAGAACTCGGGAATACCGCTGACCAGGCCATTGTCCATCGGGTGGGCCACCTGCAGGCGCAAGCGGCTGCTGTCGCCACGCGGGTAGCGCCCGCCCAGCACCTCTCCGAGGTGGTCTTCCCAACCGGGTTGGGTGCGCACCACGCTGGGCGCGGTACATCCGCCACCGGCGGCATCGATCAGGGTTGAGCCGACGTGCCACAGGCCATCGCGTGTCAGCACGGCGGCGCGCAGCGGGGTGGCCTGTTCGATACGGATACGGATCGACAACCAGGGCAACACGCGCTCGCCGGGCTGAAAGTCGACAATGCGCGGCAGCGGGTTGAGTTCGGCCCAGGCAATTATCCGCACCACCTCGCCAGCGAATGCCCGGGCGTCGATCTCCAGCGGGACCTGCCGTGCGTCCTCGGCAAAGGGCGGCGCCAGCAGCTTTACGCGGTCATCGAAGACGAACCCGGCCTGGCCCAGCAGCTGCTTGTGGTAGAAGTCCCACATCACCGAGGGCACCGGGTCCGTCTGGGGGGCTGGGGTGGCAGCTTGGGCTGCACAAGGCATCCAGCAGGCCAGCAGGAAAGTCGCTCGCCAGTTCATGGCCTGCTCCTGATTGAACAACACATAAGCCACTGATTCAGCGAGACCCTGTGGGAGCGGGCAAGCCCGCGAACACCGGCGAAGCCGGTGCCAGACACCGCGTTGCATTCTTCGCGGGCATGCCCGCTCCCACAGGGAAGGTGTGTGCCCCGCTATTGATACATCTCAGGGACCTCGTAGCGCAGGCCGTAAGCGGCATACATGGCCTTGAGCCGGCCATCGCGGATCATCGCCTCCAGGGCTTCCTCCACGGCATAGGCCAACTGCCGGTTGCTTTCGTGCACGGCCATGCCGATTTCCCAGGCCTGCTTGCCCAGGTTGGGGTAGGCGTTTTCCGCGAGGGCCAGTTGCGGGTCTGCGGCCTGGTGCAACTGCCAGTCAACTTCGCCGCGCATCGCCATCACCGCGTCCACCTGGCCGGCCTGCATGGCGCTGAACGCCTGCTGCACGCCGGGGTAGTGGTGGGTGTTGGCACTGAGCATGCCGTTGAACACCGAAGTGAGGTAGAACGACGGCACGCTGTCCACCTCGACCCCGATCGGGTGCTGCTGAAACACCGCAACACTGGCCACCGACGCCAGGCGACGACGGTCGTAGGCCACCTGCCAGCGCTCTTGCTGATAAGGGCCGAACATCGCCACTTGGGCGTTTTCCAGCTCGCCCAGTTCGTTGCGCTTTTGTGCGTAGGCTTGGTCGTAGGGCACCCGCATCATCAGGTCGGCCAGCTGTTGGTGGCGCAGCGGGCTGCCGCGCCAGATGTAGTCACGCAGGTCGTCATCGAGCTTTTCCCCGGGCGGTGCCCAGATCAGTTGCAAACGTACCCCCAAGGCCGAGGCCAACGCCTGCGCCAGTTCAACATCGACGCCGCGGGGCTTGCCGTGGTCTTCGAAACTGTAAGGTGGGAAATCCTTGTACACCGCCACTTTCAGCTCACCGGCGGCGATGATCGCGTCGTAGTTGCGCACCTGCGCCTGGGCCGTCGCGCACCACAGCAGCAGGCTACAAAACAGCACGGCAAACAGACGCATGGCCGTCACTCCTCGACGTGCACGCTGTCCAGGTAGGTGCGCACCGCCCACAGGGCTTCCTGGCTGAGGTAGTCGGCCATCTTCGGCATGTACACACGGCCATCGCGGACCGCGCCATGGCGTACCCGTTCGACAAACCATTCATCCCCGGCGTCACCGGCATCGAGCATGCGCAGGTCTGGGGCAATACCGCCGGACTTGGCCTCCAGGCCATGGCAGGCAGCGCAGTTCTGGTTGTAGGCCGAGGCGCCGATTTCCACGGCCTTGTCGTGCTCGGGCGAGCTGCGGTAAGGGTTTACTGCAGCCCACCCGTCGCCGTCCAGGCTTACGCCGGCGTCCTTGATCGGGGTCAGGCCCTTGGTCTCCACCGCCTGGGGCACCACGTTGCCATGAGCCCAGGCCGTACCGGTCAGCACCGCTGCGGCCAGCAGCCCTGCAGCAAGCAACACATTGCGTTTTGTTGTCATTGTTATGCCCTCACCATTGCACGCAAAGCCTCAACCACAGAGGCCGTGCCGCCATCTTAGAAACAGCCTGCGGACGCTCGAATGCTGCTTTGGTGGCCGGGCCTTACTCCCTTGGTAGTAGGGCTTGTGGCGAAGGGCCAATTGAGGTGCCGTTCGGGAAGTCTTCCCGGCAAGGGCGGGACTTTTTCCGTATCCCGCGACAGCGCCCCCGCCCCACCCTGTGCAGGCCAAAACCTCCACTGGGAACTGCAACCATGACAATAAGATCGCTACCCGCCCCTTCCCCCCTGGCCCTGAGCGTGCGCGTCCTGCTACTGGCCGGTAGCCTGGCCCTGGGCAATGTGGCAACAGCGGCCACCGCACCTGCTGCACCTGCCGGCAAAAGCGTCACCTGGGAAGACATCGCCAACGACCACCTGACCACCCAGGACGTGCTGCAGTACGGCATGGGCACCAATGCCCAGCGCTGGAGCCCGCTGGCCCAGGTCAATGACCAGAACGTGTTCAAGCTGACCCCGGCCTGGTCTTATTCCTTCGGCGACGAAAAGCAGCGCGGCCAGGAATCCCAGGCCATCGTCAGCGACGGCGTGGTCTACGTCACGGGCTCGTACTCGCGGGTATTTGCCCTCGATGCCAAGACCGGCAAACGCCTGTGGACCTACAACCACCGCCTGCCCGACAACATTCGCCCGTGCTGCGACGTGGTCAACCGCGGGGCGGCAATCTACGGCGACAAGATCTACTTCGGCACCCTGGACGCGCGGCTCATCGCCCTCGACAAAAACACCGGCAAGGTGGTGTGGAACAAGAAGTTCGGCGACCACAGCGCCGGCTACACCATGACCGGCGCCCCGGTGCTGATCAAAGACAAGACCAGCGGCAAGGTGCTGTTGATTCACGGCAGCTCCGGCGACGAGTTCGGCGTGGTCGGCCAGCTGTTCGCCCGCGACCCGGACACTGGCGAAGAGGTATGGATGCGGCCCTTCGTCGAAGGCCACATGGGCCGCCTGAACGGCAAGGACAGCACCCCGACCGGCGACGTCAAGGCGCCGTCCTGGCCAGACGACCCGACCACCGAAACCGGCAAGGTCGAAGCCTGGAGCCACGGCGGCGGCGCCCCTTGGCAAAGCGCCAGTTTTGATGCCGAGACCAACACCATCATCGTTGGCGCTGGCAACCCCGGCCCCTGGAACACTTGGGCGCGCACCTCCAAGGATGGCAACCCCCACGACTACGACAGCCTCTACACCTCAGGCCAGGTCGGTGTCGACCCCAGCACCGGCGAGGTGAAGTGGTTCTACCAGCACACGCCAAACGATGCCTGGGACTTCTCCGGCAACAACGAGCTGGTGCTGTTCGACTACAAGGACAAGGACGGCAAGGTGGTCAAGGCCACCGGGCACGCCGACCGCAACGGCTTCTTCTACGTGGTGGACCGCAACAACGGCAAGCTGCAGAACGCCTTCCCCTTCGTCGACAACATCACCTGGGCCAGCCATATCGACCTGAAGTCCGGGCGCCCGGTGGAAAACCCCGGCCAACGCCCGGCCAAACCGCTGCCCGGTGAAACCAAGGGCAAGCCGGTGGAAGTCTCGCCGCCGTTCCTGGGTGGCAAAAACTGGAACCCCATGGCCTACAGCCAGGACACCGGCCTGTTCTACATCCCGGGCAACCAGTGGAAAGAGGAATACTGGACCGAGGAAGTGAACTACAAGAAGGGCTCGGCTTACCTGGGCATGGGCTTCCGTATCAAGCGCATGTACGACGACCATGTCGGCACCCTGCGGGCAATGGACCCCACCACCGGCAAGCTGGTGTGGGAGCACAAGGAGCACCTGCCGCTGTGGGCGGGCGTGCTGGCAACCAAGGGCAACCTGGTGTTCACCGGCACTGGCGACGGCTTCTTCAAGGCCTTCGACGCCAAGACGGGCAAGGAGCTGTGGAAGTTCCAGACCGGCAGCGGCATCGTCTCGCCGCCCATCACCTGGGAGCAGGACGGCGAGCAGTACATCGGCGTGACCGTGGGCTACGGCGGCGCGGTGCCGCTGTGGGGCGGCGACATGGCCGAGCTGACCAAGCCGGTGGCTCAGGGCGGCTCGTTCTGGGTGTTCAAGATCCCGAGCTGGGACAACAAGACTGCGCAGCGTTGACTGCCTGAGGTAAAGCGTTATGGGGCCGCATTGCGGCCCCATAACGCTTATCCCGAATGCATTCAGGTCCGCCCCACAACTGCCCTGTTCCAACTGAGAGCCTTTCACCATGAACTACCTGCCATTTGCCTTGCTGTTGGTACTGTCCCCTGCCTTGGCCGTGAGCGCCGACGACGATGGCAACGATGCCCCGTTGACCATCAACGGCTGCGTCATTGCCGAAGCCAGCCAATGCCCGGGGGCCAACCTGCGCGGTGCCAACCTGGCCAACCAGGACCTGCGCAAGATGAACCTGGCCGGCGCCGACCTGCGTGATGCCGACCTGCGCCATGCCCGGCTCGACCTGGCCAACCTGGAAAAAGCCCGCCTGCAGGGCGCCAACCTGACCCGTGCCAGCCTGCAACAGAGCAACCTGCGTGTGGCGGACCTGAGCAACAGCAAGCTGGTGGCTATTCAGGGCTGGGGCTTGTTCGCCCAAGGGGCACAGTTTGAAAAGGCCGACCTCAGTGCTGCCTTCTTGCAGTTCGCCAGGTTGTCCGGGGCGAAGCTGCAGCAGGCCAACTTGCAGGCGGCGGACCTGGAGATGGCCTGGCTGAGCAAGGCTGATCTGCAAGGGGCCAACCTCAGCGATGCCAACCTGCAGGAGGCCAAGTTTGGCCAGAGCAACCTGGCGCGTGCGGATTTGCGCGGGGCGCGGCAGCATTACGGGAACTTCCAGGAGGCCAACATGGAGGGGTGCAAGGGATGCCCGGATACATGGGACAAATGAGTTCAGTTAGCAGGGGCCGCTTTGCGGCCCATCGCGACACAAGGCCGCTCCCACAATGACCGCGTACATACCAACTGCTGTGTGTACGCGGTCATTGTGGGAGCGGCCTTGTGTCGCGATGGGCTGCGAAGCAGCCCCAGCAAGCGCAGCTGACACACCTCACCCCGCCACCCGCACCACCCCCAGGTTGATGCCCAGGTGCACCAGCTCGGCATGCGAACTGACCTGCAACTTGCTCTTGAGCAAGGTCAAATGATTGGACACAGTCTTGGCGCTGATGCACAGCTGCTCGGCAATCACCCGCATCGGCGTACCTTTGGCCAGCATCGTGAAAATCTCCAGTTCACGCTGGGTCATGCGCTGCAAGCGGGGGTCACTGCTGCCTTGCTGTGACGTGCACGCCAACTGCGTAGCCAAGGGCTGTTCGATGTAGGCATGCCCGGCCAACACCCGCTGCACCGCCTCGATCAACACCTGGGGCGCCGAGTTCTTGGTCAGGTAGCCCGAAGCCCCCGCCTCCAGCGCCTGGCGCACCAGCGGCAGCTCGTCGTGCATGCTGAAAAACAGCACCCGCAGCTGAGGCAGGCGCTGGCGCAGGCGGCGGGTGGTTTCCAGGCCGCTGATACCGGGCAGGCCGAAGTCCATGACCACCAGGTTCGGCACTTGCTCCTGCACACGGGTCAAGGCCTCTTCTCCACTGGCCGCCTCTCGTACCTGCATCGCCGGCAACACCGTCCGCAGCAGGCTGGCATAGCCCTGGCGGACCACGGCATGGTCATCGACCAACAGGATATTCATCACACCTCCTTGGGAATGTTCAGGGCCAGTGCCCAGCCGCTACCCGGCCGGCTCAAGATGCGCAGCTCCCCGCCAAGGCTACGGGCGCGTTCGGCCATCGAGTGCAGGCCTACCCCTGGGCGCTGGGGCGGGTGCGCCCCGCGGCCATTGTCGCGAATGAACAGGCGCAAACCCTTGGCACTGCGCTGCAGGCGCACCCGCACCTGGCTTGCGCCGGCATGCCGAGCGACGTTGGTCAGTGCCTCTTGCAGCAAGCGGTACAAGTGCGTTCTGCTCGCCCCGGGGAGCGCCGGCAAGTGCTCGCCAACCCGCAGCCGGCATTCGATACCCTGGCTGGCCTGCCACTGGCTCACCAGCAGGCCGAAAGCCTCGGCCAGCGGCATGTAGTGCAGCGCCACCGGGTACAGGTTGTGCACCAGCGCGCGAAAGCCTTGCTGGAGGCGCTCGCAATTGAGTTCGAGGTCGTGCGCCGTCTGTGTCACCACCGCAGGCTGCTCAGCCACCATACGCAACAGACAGAGCTGGGCACGAATACCGGCCAGGTATTGCCCAAGGTCGTCGTGCAGGGTCTGCGCCAGCTGGGTGCGCTCTTGCTCCTGCGCCGCCAGCAGGGCCTGGGTCAGTCGGGCGTTGTCGGCCCGAGCCTGCTCCAGCGTTGCGGTCATGTGGTTGAAGTAGGTAGCCAGCTGGCGTGCCTCCGGCAGGCCAGCCTCGCGCAAGCGCGCAGTCAACTGCCCGCCCGAAACCTGACGCAAGGCGCACAGCAGTTCATCCAGCAGGCCCATGGCCCGCCGTACCGCCCAGCGGATGGTCAGCAGGCTCAACAGCCAGGCCACGCCACACAAACCCAGCAGTTGCTGCAGGGAGTCCCAGACTTCATCGATCTCATCCCGTGGATCGACAGCAATCAACACCCGGCGCCCGTCATTCAGGTCCAGCAGCCGGCGGCTGCTGTGGCGCTCGTCAAACAGCTGGCGGCCCAACCAGGCATCCAGGCCACTCCGCGCCGGTAGCCGCAGCGCTTCACCCGCCGCTAGCCAGTGCACCCGCACATGGCGCAGGCTCTGGGTCAGCCGGGGTTGCAGGCTTGCCGGGTCGCGTTCGGCAGTGTCACCGAGGTACGCCACCACCGCTTCGGCAGACTGCAATTCACGCTCGACATCCGCCACCGCCTGGTGCAACAGCGCGCCGGCACAGGCCAGCGTCACCAGGGCGAAACAGCACGTGACCCACAGGTTGATCCGCCACAGGGCCGACAGGTTGACAAGGCGCACAGGCGAT
The DNA here is from genome assembly GCF_021283425.1 of Pseudomonas sp. NMI542_15. Classification (NCBI taxonomy): domain Bacteria; kingdom Pseudomonadati; phylum Pseudomonadota; class Gammaproteobacteria; order Pseudomonadales; family Pseudomonadaceae; genus Pseudomonas; species Pseudomonas sp. NMI542_15. The sequence goes on from NZ_JAJSRO010000002.1 coordinate 198,339, forward strand.
TCTCCTCGGGGCGTTGTGGCCCATCGTAAAACCGCAACAGCCGCGCCGAATTACTACCTTGGTACCGGCCTGGCGCTACTTTCTGCATATTTCCCCCTCACGGCGGGCTTCCTATGCTGGCGCCATCTGCCGTGGAGTGTGTTATGCGCCAGCCTGCCCACCTTGCCCTGACCTGCCTGCTGGCCCTGGCCGCGACCTTGGCTGCGCCCCTGGCGCCCGCCGCTCAGCCCACAGACGCGCTAAACGTACGCATCGGCTACCTGGGCTATCGCCCCGATCCCGGCCCGCTGCTGTCCAACATCATTCCTGAGCCTGCCGATGCCGGGCGCCAGGGCGCCGAGCTGGCGGTTGTCGACAGCAACAGCACCGGGCGCTTCCTGAAGCAGCAATTCCAGCTGACCCCCGCCACAGTCGACAGCCCCGAGGCCTTGTTGCAGGCAGCCAGGGCGCAGCACGACCAAGGCCTGCGGCTGTTCGTGGTGAATGCCCCGGCCGCCAGCCTGCGCGCGTTGTCTGCCGCCCTCCCCGACAGCCTGTTGTTCAACGCCGGCAGCCCCGACGACGGCCTGCGCAGCAGCCAGTGCCTGGGCAATGTGCTGCACAGCTTGCCGGGGCGCGCCATGCTGGCCGATGCGCTGGTGCAATTCCTGGTGCTGCGCAAGTGGCAGCGGGCGCTGCTGGTGGCCGGCCAGACCGAAGACGACCAGGCCTACGCCGCAGCCCTGCGCCGCTCAATGAAACGCTTTGGCCTGCAACTGGTCGCGGAAAAGACCTGGACTTTCGACAACGACCAGCGCCGCAGCGCCCAGGCCGACATGCCGCTGTTCACCCAAACCGCCGAATACGACGTTGTACTGGTGGCCGACGAGCGCGGCGACTTTGGCGAGTACCTGCCCTACCAGACCTGGTACCCCCGTCCCGTGGCCGGCACCCAGGGCCTCACCCCCACCGGCTGGCACAAGACCGTGGAAACCTTTGGCGCCGCGCAGCTGCAAAAACGCTTCGAAGCCCAGGCCGGGCGCTGGATGAATGACCGTGACTTTGCTGCCTGGATGGCCGTGCGCAGCATTGCCAGCGCGGCCAGCAAGCTGCGCCAGGCCGAACCCCGCGCGCTACAACAACTGCTGCTCAGCGAACAGTTGCCACTGGATGGTTTCAAGGGCCGCAAGCTCAGCTACCGCCCGTGGAACGGCGAACTGCGCCAGCCAATCGCGCTGGTGCAGCCGCGCGCCCTGGTCAGCACGTCGCCGCAGGAGGGCTTCCTGCACCCTTTCAACGAAATGGACAGCCTGGGCTACGACAAACCCGAAGTGACCTGCAGCTACCCCTGACCCGATAACCACAACAATAAGGAATTCGCCATGCGCCGCCCCCTCTTCCACCGGGCCCTGCTTTACCCCAGCCTGCTGTCGGGCGCCCTGGCGCTGGCCAGCGGGCACGCCATGGCCGCCACTGCCTGGGTGTCCAACGAGAAGGACAACAGCCTCAGCCTGATCGACATGCAAACCCTTGAAGTCACCGAGACCCTGCCGGTGGGCCAGCGCCCGCGCGGCCTGCTGCTGTCACACGACAACAAGCTGCTGTACATCTGCGCCAGCGACTCGGACCGGGTACAGGTGATGGACGTGGCCACCCGCAAGATCATCAAGGAGCTGCCCTCCGGCAAGGACCCCGAGCAGTTTGCCCTGCACCCCAACGACCGCTGGCTGTATGTGTCCAACGAGGACGACGCACTGGTGACGGTGATCGACACCGTCACCGACAAGGTGCTGGGGCAGATCGACGTCGGTATCGAACCCGAAGGCATGGCGGTGAGCCCCGACGGCAAGTGGGCAGTCAATACCAGTGAGACCACCAACATGCTGCACTGGATCGACACCAGCACCCAGACCTTGGCCGACAGCACCCTGGTCGATCAGCGGCCGCGTTTCGTCGAGTTCAACAAGGACGGTTCGCGGTTGTGGGCCTCGGCGGAAATTGGTGGCACGGTGACCATCCTCGACGTGGCCACGCGCCAGGTGCTGAAAACCCTGAATTTCCAGATCAAGGGTGTTCACCCGGACAAGGTGCAACCGGTGGGCATCAAGCTCAGCGCCGACGGCAAGTACGCGTTCGTCGCGCTGGGGCCGGCCAACCATGTGGCGGTGGTCGATGCCACGACCTTTGATGTGCTCGACTACCTGCTGGTCGGGCGGCGGGTCTGGCAGCTGGCGTTCACCCCGGACCAGAGCCAGTTGCTGGCCACCAACGGCGTCAGTGGCGACGTTTCGGTGATCGACGCGAAGAACCTCAAGGTACTCAAGTCGGTGAAGGTCGGGCGCTACCCCTGGGGCGTGGTGGTAACACCATGAATGCCCTCGACGTCATTGATGTGAGCTTCGCCTACGGCCAGCGCGAAGCGCTCAAACAGGTGGCTTTCAGCCTGGCGCCCGGGCGCTTCGCCGCGCTGCTGGGCCCCAATGGCGCCGGCAAGTCCACCTTGATCGCCCTGCTTACCCGGCTGTACGACCTGCAACACGGCGACATCCGCGTGTGCGGCTGCTCGCTGCGCAACGCTGCACGCCCGGCTTTGCGTCAGCTGGGCGTGGTGTTTCAGCAAAGCACCCTGGACCTGGACCTGAGCGTTGAACAGAACCTGCGCTACCACGCCGCGCTGCATGGCCTGTCGCGGCGCCAGAGCAACCTGCGGGTCGAAGCCGAACTGGCCCGCCAGGGGCTTGGCGAACGCCGTCGCGATCGTGTGCGCGAGCTGAACATCGGCCATCGCCGCCGGGTGGAAATTGCCCGCGCACTGCTGCATGAACCCCGCGTGCTGCTGCTCGACGAAGCCAGCGTCGGCCTCGATCCGGCCAGCCGCCTGGCGCTCAACCAGCACCTGCGCCGGTTATGCCGCGAGCAACAGCTCAGTGTGCTGTGGACCACCCACCTGCTGGACGAAGTGCAGCCCACCGATGACCTGCTGATTCTGCATCACGGGCGCCTGGTAGCCCGTGGTACCGCCGATGCGCTGAGCCTGGAGCACGGCGGCGACCTCGACAACGCCTTTGCCCGCCTGACCAGCGCCCACTCAGGAGCCGACGCCCGATGAACGCTTACTGGCAATGTTTCAACGGCATCATGTTGCGCGAATGGCTGCGCTTCGTGTTGCAGCGCACGCGCTTGCTCAGTGCCCTGGTGCGCCCGCTGCTGTGGTTACTGGTGTTCGCCGCCGGGTTTCGCGCGGCGCTGGGCATTGCCATCATCGAGCCTTACGACACCTATATTCCTTACGAGGTGTACATCATTCCGGGACTGGCCTGCATGATTCTGCTGTTCAACGGCATGCAGGGCTCGCTGTCGATGGTCTATGACCGGGAGATGGGCAGCATGCGCGTGTTACTGACCAGCCCATTGCCGCGGCCGTTCCTGCTGGGCAGCAAGCTGTTGGCGACCTCGTTGATTTCCCTGCTGCAAGTGTATGCCTTTCTCGCCATCGCCTGGCTCTACGGCGTGCAGCCACCTGCCGCGGGCTTGCTGCTGGCGCTGCCGGCATTGCTGCTGGTGGCGTTCATGCTCAGCGCCCTGGGCCTGTTGCTGTCGAACGCGATCCGCCAGCTGGAGAACTTTGCCGGGGTGATGAATTTCGTGATCTTTCCGCTGTTTTTCCTGTCGTCGGCGTTGTACCCGCTGTGGAAGATGCGCGAGGCCAGCCAGTGGTTGTACTGGCTGTGTGCTGTTAACCCGTTTACCCATGCCGTGGAACTGGTGAGGTTTGCGCTTTATGAGCGGTTGAACCTGCTGGCGCTGGCGGTGTGCCTGGGGTTGACCGCCTTGTTTACCCTGCTGGCGGTACTCACCTTCAACCCCCAGCATGCGGCGCTGCGCAAGCCCCGCTGAGCTTCTGTTGCTTGCTCTGTGCAGGAGCGTCAGGGCTGAAGTGGCACCTCTCTTTTTAACCGCAAGCTACTACTTTAGTACTGCCTTTGCTGTCTAATCGTCGCATTCACAAAGCACCGCCACTGGCATGTAATGGGCCTATAACAAAAAGGAAAATCCCCATGCCACGTGCCCTGCGCCCCTTGCTGGCTGCCCTTTCACTGTGTCTGTCATTGGGTATTGCCCAGGCCGACACCACCCCACTGTTCTCCGCCGAAGGCTATCGCACCACGCTCTACCGCAGCCCCACCCCGCAACAGGTCGAAGGTGGCCAGGTCATCGACACCGCCACGCTGCAACGCCTGCTAGGCCAGGCCCCCAGGCCGGTGCTGGTGGACGTCTATCGCCGCCAATGGCTGCAAGGCCGCTTCATCGAAGACGAGCCGCACAGCAACCTCCCCGGCAGCCTGTGGTTGGCCAACACCGGCGACGGTGAACTGAGCCCGGCCTGGCAGGACTACTTCATGCGTAACCTGCAAAAAGCCACCGCCGGGCAGCCAGAGCAACCGCTGGTCTTCTACTGCCGCTCCGATTGCTGGTTAAGCTGGAACGCGGTAAAACGCGCCAAGGCCCTGGGCTATAACAACCTGTACTGGTACCGCGACGGCCTGGACGCCTGGCAACAGGCCAACTTGCCGCTGCAGCCGGCGCAACCCGTGCCCTTTCCCTGAATCACTTGCCTGCGAACGCGTGCCCATCCAATAAAAACAAGGTGAAAAGGCCATGTACAAAATTCTGATTGCCGACGATCACCCGCTGTTTCGCGAAGCCATCCACAACGTCATCAGCGATGGTTTTGAAGGCAGCGAGGTCATGGAGACGGCCGACCTGGACAGCGCCCTGGCATTGACCCAGGCGCACGACGACCTCGACCTGATCCTGCTCGACCTGAACATGCCCGGCATGCACGGCCTCAACGGCCTGATCACCCTGCGCAACGAGGCGCCGACCACGCCGGTCGTGATCGTTTCAGCCGAGCAGGAAAAGCAGATCGTGCTGCAGGCCATCACCTACGGTGCCGTGGGTTTCATCACCAAGTCTTCGCCGCGCTCGCAGATGATCGAAGCGATCGAGCAGATCCTCAATGGCAATGTCTACCTGCCACCCGACATCATCCGCGCGCAAAAAAGCAGTACCAGCCGGCGCCACAACGATACCCCGAGCTTCCCGCCGGAAATGCTCCAGGCCCTGACCCGCAAGCAGCTGCTGGTGCTCGAGCGCATGACCAAGGGCGAATCGAACAAGCAGATCGCCTACACGCTGGATATCGCCGAAACCACGGTCAAGGCGCACGTCTCGGCGATCTTGCGCAAGTTGAACGTGCATAATCGGGTGCAGGCGATCCTGAGTGCCGGCGATATCGATTTTGCCGATTACTTGAGGCGTTGACCTGTAACGGCCTCTTCGCGGGTGAACCCGCTCCCACAGAAGCCTGCGAAAAGGCCAGCGGCTATGTCAGGCTGCTGGCCAATAAGTGGCTCATCGCCGTCTTGAGCTTCATCGGCCGCACCGGTTTATGCATCAGGGTGTGCCCCAGCTCGCGGATCTGCTGCTTGAGGTCGTTGCTGTAGTTGGCGGTGATCATCAGCGCCGGTAGCGGCTGGGCGCGGCGGGCGTTGATCCGCGCCACGGCGTCGACACCGTTGCAGTCGTTGTCCAGGTGATAGTCGGCGATCAGCAGGTCGGCCTCGGCGTGGTAATTGTCCACCTGCCGCGCCAGGTCTTCCTCCGACAGCGCAGTGACCACCTGGCAGCCCCAGCCCTCCAGCAAGGTGCGCATGCCTGCGCAGATCGCCGCATCGTTATCCAGCACCCACACCCGCGCCCCACCCAGGCGGTCAAGCATCGGCTCGCAGATCACCTGGCTTGGCTGGGGCTTGGGCGCGGTGGCGCTCAGCGGCACTTCGACGGCGAACACCGAGCCCTTGCCGAGCCATGAGCGCACCCGGATCCGGTGGCCGAGGATGCCGGCGATCTTATCCACGATCGCCAGGCCTAGGCCTAAGCCACGGTCCTGGTCCGGCCGCTGGACGTCGCCGCGCTTGAACTCCTGGAACATGTCTTCCAGGTGTTCTTCGGCAATGCCGATACCGCTGTCCCACACTTCGATCCGCAGGCCGCCACGTTGGCGCCGACAGCCCAGCACCACGCGCCCGCTGCGGGTGTAGCGGATGGCATTGCTGAGCAGGTTGCGCAGGATCCGCGCCAGCAGCTGGGTGTCACTGCGCACCACCGCCGAACAACCTACAAAATGCAGTTCAAGCCCTTCGCTGCGCGCCACTTGGGCGTATTCGGCGGCAAGGTTGTCCATCAGCTCGCTGAGGGCGAACGGGGCCACATCGGCCTTGATCACCCCGGCATCGAGCTTGGAAATGTCCACCAGGGTGCCTAGCAGGTTTTCTACATCTTCCAGCGAGTTGCTGACATTTCGAACCAGGTGGGCACTGTCTTGCAGCTCGCGGCGCTCGAGCAACGCGCTGGTGAACAGCCGCGCCGCGTTCAGCGGTTGCAGCAGGTCGTGGCTGACCGCAGCGAGGAATTTGGTTTTCGACAGGTTGGCCTGCTCGGCCTCGCGCTTGGCCTCCCGCAGGCGCGACTCGGCCCGGCTGCGCTCCTCGATCTCACGCAGTAGCTGGTCGTTGAGGCTGGTCAGTTCCGCGGTGCGTTCGCGCACACGTTGCTCCAGGTGCTGATAGGCCTGGTGCAGCGCCTGAGCGGTATTGCGGCGCTCGGTAATGTCGCGGATCAACACGAAAATGCCCACCACCTCGCCATTGGCCAGGCGGTTCGGTACGTAGGAGCGCAGCATGTAGCGCTCCTGGCCATTGATGTTGGTTTCGGCAAATTCGAAGGTGACGCTTTCACCCGCCAGCGCCCGCGCCACGTAGGCTTCCAGCCGCTGGTAATGCTGCTCGCTGTGGGCTTCTCGCAGGCTCTGGCCGAGCATCACGCCGTGCGGCCAGCAATACCATTCTTCATAAACCTTGTTGGTGAATTCGTAGACCAGATCGGCATTCAGGTAAGCGATCAGCGCCGGGACATTGTCGGTGATCAGGCGAATCTGGTGCTGGTGGGCGGTCTCGGCCCGCTGTCGGGCCTCGCTGAGCAGGCGGTTGACGGCCTTGAGCTCAGCCATGGCCTGGTTCAGGGCGTCAGTGCGTTCACGTACCTGCTCGGCCAGCACCACCGAATGCTGGAACGCCGCATAGGGGTCGTTACCCCGCGTTACCCCCGACTCGATGCGTTCAATCAACGCGCCGTTGATTCGCTGCAACTTGTGGTTTTCGTGCTGCAGCCGGATGACCTCGGCCTGCAGATCAGCGCCCGACAGGAGGCCGGTTGCGGGCAATGGCGACCCCGGTGAAGGTCTGGTTGATATGCATGCCATTGAACTGTTCTCCGTAGGTGTTGAAGCCGATCACCCGCTGCTCGCGCAAGAACGCACCGACCGGCTCCAGGCCGTGCCGGTCTTCCAGCTCCAGGCGCCGCAGAAAGCAATCGCAACCGATGGTCAGCAGCGGCGGGCCAAGGCGCTGCTGCAAGCCGTCGAACAGCTGGTGCAGGTTCGGCAACAGCGGGCCTGGAGTCATGGCGGTAAGCACGATGCCGTTTTCCACCGCGCAGTAGAAACTCAGGCTCAGGTCCGGGTGCACCTGCTGGATCGCCCGCACGTAATACTGATCATGAATGCGCACGGCCAGCGGATGGGCAGCGAATACCCGGTAGTCGAGCGCTGCCACCGGCACGCCGATGTGGCGGGCGTACTCCTCCGCAGCAGGCTCGGCATTCAGCTCGAAGACGCGACGCTGGCCGCTGTCGGCGCCGGTTACCACCAGTTTTTCCTCACGTGGGAGGATGTGGTGCGTGGTGAACACTTCGAAATCCAGCCACGTGTTGACCAGCACCACCACAGCGGCACCGTTGTGGAACACGCCACCGAAGTACACATGGGTGCGGGTCAGGTAGTTGTCGTCGCCTGCCGAACCACCAAAATGCGGGATGTCCCCCAAGGCTGCGCTGAGGGCGGCCAGCACCATCTCCTCCCGGCTGGACAGGCCGTCGAGCAGGGTCAGGGCAAAGCTGTGGCCCTTGATCGGTGCCAGGGTGTTGCTGCGACAGGTGCCGACCAGGCGCTCGACCATCTGCTGCGCGTCGATCAGGCTGAAGTGCTCCATTTCATCGATCAATTCGGTGGCAATCGAAAAGTGCCGGTGATCGAAGCCCACCGCCGTCACGCAATTGCGGCCGTAGCCCAGCGGGGTGATTTCGCCAGCGCTGGTGCAGCCGACCAGGCGGATGCCGCCGAAATCCTGCTCCAATGCTTCGCCCAGGGCCTGCAAGTCGTATTCGGCGGAACAGAAGAACAGCACGAAACCCAGGTGCGGGTGCAGCAACTGGCGCGCCAGGTCCTGGGCGGCCTGCCGTGCGTCGTTAGCCTGGGACATGGCGCGGACCACACCGTCGTTTTGAGCCTGCTGCATCGTGGTCTCCGGCGCGGGGTGGCTGAGGGGTCAGTGTACGAAGGTGAGCAAGGGGGACGAATGCTACTTGGGTAGCGGGTGGGCGGTTCCATGGGCGTAATAGCCCGCATCATTTGGGGCCGCCTTGCGGCCCCAGGGATTCACCAGGTCAACACCGCACCCACCGCAAAGGTATCGGTGTCTTCGTTCTGCGCACGGGTGTCATGCCCGTCGATGGAAAACTGGTTGTACTCAGCCACCAGCTTCAGGTTGTCGTTCACATCATGGAACAGCGCCACGCCGCGGGTTTCATAGTCTGCCCCGCTGCCCACCGCGCCATTGCCATCGTCCTTGGTCTTGCCATAGGACAGCGCCACGCGGTTCTTGCCGAACGTGTACGAGCCCTGCAGCAGGTAGCCGTCACTGTCGACATTGCGCAACACCGGTTCGCCAGCGTTGTTGGTGAAGAACGGGTTGATACCCTTTGCCTGGAACCCCGAGCCGGTCAGCGACCAGCCCCCCATCTTGGCCTGCACGCCATAGCCGACACCTTTGGAGGTGACGGACTTCACCGTCGAATCGGTATTGTCCGAGGTCTGGTAGCTGCCGTTGACCCAGCTGTAGATCTGCGCCCCGCCCAGGTCGAACTGGTAGGTGATCTCGCTTTCGGTGCGCGGGTTTTCCTGGTAGGCCTTGCCGGTCGGGCTGCTGTCGTTGGTGTCTACCGGGTCCATGATGCCCACTGCTACTCGCAGGCCGTCCATCACCGGGGTGCGGTAGGTGATCTGCGAGGTGGGGAACGGGTACGGGTAACCACTGCCGATGTTGCCGAACGACACCCCGCCGCCGTCCACCAGCCCCAGCGTGTCGCTGACCTGGCCATACCCTGCCAGCAGCTCGTCCAGCAGGATGTTGGAGCGGGCAAACAGCCCGAAGTCCTTGCCGATCAACACCTCGCCCCACGCGGGGTTGGCCACGGTGCCGTAGAACTGCCGCACGTCGATGGCGGTGTCGGTGCCGTTGGTTTCACTGTCGTTGATGGTTACCCAGAACGAGGCACGCGCGCCGAGCTTCAGGTCATCCACCTGCTTGCCCATGTTGAAGCCCAGGTAGTTAGGCAAGAAGCCCATTTTCACCCGCGACTGGCGGCGGTCGAACTGTTCGCCCTCACGGTCGACCTTGCTGTTGACGTAGAAGGCATTGATGTAACCGTCGGTGGAAAACGTTGTCTGGTCCTTGTCGTACAGCATGATCTCGGCCTCGGCGACGCCGCTCAGGCCCAGGGCAGAAAAGCTGGCGATGGCGGCTGCTAGGAAACGAGGCGGCAGGTGCTTATTGTTGTTGTGCATGGCGCGCTCCAAACGGGGACAGGATGTCGGAGGCGATTATCGGAAGTGGCCAAATGGCCAGATACGCTGCTTTCGGGCGAGCGGGTAGCGGCCTTGGGCTGGCGAATGCGGCGTGATGATTTGGTCGCGGTACCAGGTCTGGCCAGGAGGCAAGACTTAGGGTGTACGCATGAATAGCAGGCGGGTATCAGTACATCTGTACGAACTGGGGCCGCCCTGCGGCCCCGTTGTTGCGCTGACCACTGCCCTCAGGAAGCAAGCGCCTGCGAGCGCTGGCGCTCGGGCATCTCATAGCGGTGCGGTTGCTGCCAGGCCAGCCGTGCTTGCACGTCGACCGCCGCGTCCATCACCTTCTGGGCCCAGTTTTCGTCTTTCGGGCACACCACCACTACGCGAAAACCATGGTCGACGCCCTCAAGCCGCACGCCTTCGGAATCATCGACATGCAGATCGATATCGAACGCCGATGGCAACTTCGAAGGCGAATGCTCAAGGCCGTTCTGGGCCAGGATATGCTGGTGCCGGTCACTGTTGACCACACCATCGACATGGATGCCATAAAGCATCAGCCAGCGCCGGATGTAGGCCGGGGTGCGCCCCGACGAGGTATAGATCCAGATGCTGCAGCCCTGGCGGCGCAGGTCGCGGATCAGCGAGCGGGTGCCACTGCGCAGGGGCTCGCCCAACCAGCGATGGACGAAATTCGGCAGCTTGCTGTCTTCGGCGGCAGCGTGTTCGGGCAGGCAGGCGAGCGTGTCGTCGATATCGAACGAAATGCGTACCTGGCCACGCTTGAGCTTGCGTTCAAGGGCTTGGCGCCCGCGTGCGAACATGGAGTAACGTTGCATCAGCGGCGCCCCTCACAGACAGGCACAGGCGTGCCGCTCAGGAAGAACTTGCCGGGCTCAGGCGCCTTCTCTTCGAGGAAAGCGGCGTACTTTTTCTTGATCTTGGGGAGTTCGTACAAAGCCTTGACACCGTGTTTAGCGGAGTTGCGTATGACCGAGGACGGGTTGAAGTAACCCTCGGCGTTGTCCAGCGACAGCACGAAAGGCGGCAAGCCGGCACGCATCAGCAGGTAGCTGACAATGAGCGAACCTGTGCGGTTGTTGCCTTCGATGAACAACTGCGGCTTGCTGAGGATTCGTACATAAACACCGGCTGCCCGCTTCCAGATCGAATCGCTGCGGTACGAGCAGTACCAGTTGTACAAGTCCTTGATGCCACCTTCGACGTTGTTGAAAAAGTGCGCCTCGGTTGCGGCGAGGTGCGGGGCATATTCCAGGCGACGGGCCGGGTCGCTGCCGCACAGCACAGTGGCGTTGATTTCCAGCATCAGGTTCAGCTGCTGCAGGTCGAACAGGTCGATACCGCGAGCGACATAGTCGTCAATCAGTGCATAGCCTTCAAGTACGTTCAGCAGCACCTCGTCGGTAAACGGATCCCGCGGTTCGGTGAAATGCCGGCTGAGTTCGGCAAAGCGGCCTTGCACCTCGCGCAGTGCGCGCTCTACCGCTGAAAGATCAAGACGACGCGTTGCTCGCATTGGAAATCCCGGGTAACACTTTAACGGAAGGTAACGCGGCCGGTTGCTGCAACTTCCCTGGCTGCAACACCCGGCCACCTTGGCGTGCCTGACTCAGCTGAACTTGCCGCTGATGTAGTCGCTGGTCAGTTGCTCGCGTGGGTTCTGGAAAATCTGCGCCGTAGGGCCCATCTCGACCAGGTAACCGGTGCGGCTGCCCTGGGAAATATCGACCGAGAAGAACGCCGTGGTGTCCGCCACACGAATCGCCTGCTGCATGTTGTGGGTGACCAGGGCGATGGTGTAGTCCTTCTTCAGCTCGACCATCAGCTCTTCCACGCGACGGGTGGCAATCGGGTCGAGTGCCGAGCAGGGTTCGTCCAGCAGCAGCACTTCCGGTTCGGTGGCAATGGCCCGGGCAATGCATAGACGCTGCTGCTGGCCGCCGGACAGCGACAGGCCGCTGACCTTGAGCTTGTCCTTCACTTCGTCCCACAGCGCGGCGCCTTGCAAGGCGTGCTTCACGCGGTCACCCAGGTCGCCCTTGTAGCGGTTCAGGCGCAGGCCGAAGGCGACGTTGTCGAAGATGCTCATCGAGAACGGGTTGGGCTGCTGGAATACCATGCCGATGTAGCGGCGCACGACCACCGGGTCAACACCCTTGCCGTAGACATCCTGGCCCAGGAAGTGCACATGGCCTTCAAACCGGAAGCCCTTCACCAGGTCGTTCATGCGGTTGAGGCTACGCAGCACGGTACTCTTGCCGCAGCCCGACGGCCCGATGAAGCCGGTGATCTCGTTCTTCCTGATCGGCACATGGCTGTCACGCACGGCCATGAAGTTGCCGTAGAAAATCTTGTCCAGCTTGCAGTCCATGACGATCGGGGTGGCTTCATTGACCATGGGAGCGGCTCTTTGCGCAGTGGATACGTTCAAGTTGGATGCTCCCTTTCTCAATACTTGGGCTTGCCGAAGACTCGGCTCAGAATGTTGATGACCAGCACGATCATGACCAGCACCAGCGAGGCCGCCCAGGCGAGCTCGAGCTGGTTGTCGAATGGCATGCCGGAGAAGTTGTAAATCAGTACGGCGAGCGAAGCCGTAGGGTTCATGACCGCCAGGCTGCCGTCATGGTAGATCCAGTAGTTGCTGAACAATGCGGTGAACAGCAATGGCGCGGTTTCGCCAGCGGCGCGGGCCACGGCCAGCATGACGCCGGTGAGGATGGCCGGCAGGCCGGTGGGCAGGACGATTTTCCAGATCACCTGGGCACGGGTGCAGCCCATGCCGTAAGCGGCGTCTTTCATGATCTTGGGCACCATCTTCATCGACTCTTCAGCAGTCAGCACCACGATCGGCAGCATCAGTACTGCCAAGGCCACACCGCCAGCCGGCGCCGAGTAGGTTCCGGTGGTCATCACCACCAGGGCGTAGGCAAACACCCCGGCCAGGATCGACGGCAGGCCGGTGAGCATCTTGGCGGCAAAGCGCGCGGCGTTGGCCAGCTTGCTGTCGGGGCCGAGTTCGGCCAGGAACACTGCTGCCAGGATACCGACCGGTACCGCGATGGCGGCGGCAATGCCGACCATGACGAAGGTACCGGCCATGGCGTTACCAAAACCGCCACCCATCTCGAAGCCGGTCGGCGGCAGCTCGGTGAACACTTCCAGACTCAGGCGTGCACCGCCGCGGGTGATCAGCATGTACAGCACGGAAATCAGCGGCACGCTGGCCACCAGCGCCGCGAGCCATGCCAGGGTGGTCAAAAGCACGCTGCGCAGGGCACGGCCTTCCAGCTTGCGTTGCAGGCTGGGCAATGCGGCTACAGGGGTCGTCAAGTCAGTCATTGTTTGTTACCACGCTGGGCGTAGAGCATGATCATCGAGCCGAGCACGTTCACCAGCAGAGTGATGAACATCAGGACCAGTGCCGCGTACATCAGCACTTCGACCTCGTTCGGGCCGGCTTCCGGGAAGTTCAGCGCCAGCAGCGCCGCCAGGGTGTTGGCCGGGGCGAACAAGGAAAGGGAAATGGTGTTGGCGTTGCCGACCAGCATGGCCAGTGCCATGGTTTCACCGAGCGCGCGGCCCAGGCCCAGTACCAGCGAACCAAAGATGCCAGTAGCAGCCGATGGCACCATCACCTTGAGGATGGCTTCCCAGTGGGTAGTGCCCATGCCGTAGGCAGCCTGCTTGGTTTTCATCGGTACGCTGGTCAGCGCATCCTGGGAAACGGCAGCGATGGTCGGCAGGATCATGATCGCCAGTACCAGCGCAGCAGGCAGCAGGCCGGGCCCGCTCAGGGAGGTGCCGAAAAACGGGATCCAGCCCAGCTCGCTGTTCAACCAGGCGGTCAGCGGGCGAATCGCCGGGATGACGACGTAGATGCCCCACAGGCCGTAGACCACGCTGGGGATGGCGGCGAGCAGTTCGACGATGGTGCGGAACACTGCGGCGAGCTTGGCCGGAAGGAAATCCTGGGTGAGGAAAATGGCCATGCTGACGCCGAAGAAACCGGCGATCAACAGGGCAATGAAGGCACTGTAAAGCGTGCCCCAGATCGCTGGCAGAATACCGTACTTGCCTTGGTTGACGTCCCAGACGCTGCCGAACAGCACGTCAAAGCCATGCTTTTCGATGCCGGGCAGTGCCTTGCGGCCCACTTCGTAGACCAGCGCGAAGACCAGCGCCAGTACCAGCACCACACCAATGCGTGCAAGCGCACGGAAGGTGCGATCGACCAGGAAGTCTTTCGCAGACGGTGGCTGGCACGCGGAATCGGGGTTATCCGGTATGGCAAAGGGTGTGTTCATGGGCAAGTTCCGGGACTAGGGACAAACACCCCCGGCATGGCTTCATGCCGATACCGGGAGCGCCTGGGTATTACTGGATGTTGGCAGACGCTTTACGCACCTGGTCGACAACCGACGCAGGCAGCGGGATGTAACCCATCGAGTCGGCGATGGTCTGGCCTTTGGTCAGGCTGTACTCGACCATTTCACGCATGGCCTTGGCTTTTGCCGGGTTGCCGTTGTCTTTGCGGAAGATCATCCAGGTGTAGGAAGTGATCGGGTAGGACTTGGCACCGTCCGGGTCAGGCAGCCAGGCCACCAGGTTTTCCGGCATGTTTACCGCAGCCAGTGCTTCGGCACCGCTCTCTGCGTTTGGCACGACGTATTGGCCAGCTTTGTTCTGCAACACGGCGAAGTCGACCTTGGCCAGCTTGGCGAAGCCGTATTCGATGTAGCCGATGGCGCCCGGGGTCTGGCGGACGGTGGCGGTTACGCCATCGTTCTTCGGCGATTTGATGAACTTGTCGGTGGCCGGCCAGTTGACGGTGTTGCCCTCACCCAGCCCTTGCTTGAAGTCAGCGTTGATGGCCGACAGGTGCTTGGTGAAGACCGCAGTGGTACCGCTGGAGTCGGCACGCACGACCACAGTGATCGGGGTAGCTGGCAGTTTCAGCTCAGGGTTGGCCGCGGCGATTTGCGGGTCGTTCCACTGGGTGATCTTGCCCAGGAAGATGTTGGAGTACACCTCGCGCGGCAGCTTCAGCCCTTTAGGGTTGCCCGGCAGGTTGTAGGCCAGGACGATTTCACCGGCGGTCATTGGCAGCAACTGCACGCCTTCGCCAACCTTGGCAATGTCTGCTTCGCTCATGGCCGAGTCGCTGGCGGCGAAGTCGACGGTCTTGTTCAGGAAGTCCTGAACGCCCGCCCCGCTGCCCTTGGACTGGTAGTCAACGGTGACGCCAGCAGTGTTCTTGCTGAAGTCCTTGAACCAGGTCAGGTAGATCGGTGCAGGGAAGCTGGCGCCGGAACCTGTCAGGCGAACGTTTTCTGCAGCAAAGGCTGCCGAAGTGGCGCAAAGGGAGACCGCAACGGCGAGTGCAGCAGACTTCATCAGGCGTTTCATCAAAAAGTGCTCCTTGTGATGGCCGGCACACTTTGCATCAGCTGTGTTACAGCTTTGTGACTGTTGAGTGGCAAGCCGCACGGTAGAGCTTTTTGCCTGTGCCATGACGCACCGCTCGTCCATGGTCCGGCACTCTCGATGGACGCCTGGCCTCAACCGTGCAGGCAAATCCAGCAGGAGTGAACACCATGCCACGCGGTGACAAGGACAAATACACAGACCAACAGAAGCGCAAGGCCGAGCATATAGAGGAGAGTTACGAAGACAGGGGATTGTCGAAAGCAGAGGCCGAAGCCCGTGCCTGGGCCACCGTCAACAAACAGTCCGGAGGTGGCGACAAGAAGGGTGGCTCGGGGAGCCACACGGCTGCCAGCGAGAAGAAGACAGCCCGCTCCGACTCAGCCAAACGCGCGGCCAAGTCACGTCAGGGTCATTCGCGCAGTTCGGGTGTTTCTCTGGAAAGCCAGAGCAAGCAAAGCCTGATGAAGGAAGCGCGCAGCAAAGACATAAAGGGCCGCTCCACCATGACCAAGGCAGAGTTGGTAGAAGCGCTGCGCAAACAAGGTTGAGGGCTCGATGGCTGGCACCGGCTGCGCCGGTGCCATCATTAAAGCTATCCCGTCCCTTATCTGGGCTTCACCGAATCAGCCAATACCGACAATACCCGCTTCATCGCCTTCCTGGCTGCGGTTGCGGCACGCACACTCGAACTCGGCTTGGGCCCGTGTGACAAAGTTGAGGCTCAAGCGCATCTTTTCCTGGGTGTCGTAAAGGTCATAACCCTCTCCCAGGGCGGCGGGAAAGCCAAGACGCCGAGGGTAAACCTCTCGCTTTACTGGCACTGCGGGCACCACAACGAAGCGCGTCTGCATGATCGTCCCTCTTCGGCAGTGCTTAAGTATTAGTAGCCTTATGTCAAAGCATCAAGATGACTCATGCAATATTTTGGTTCATTTACCTATGCTCGCGGTAATGAGTGCGCAGAAACCCAACAGGCAGACAGCCCCGATGGCATCCACAGCGCATAAACACTCAAGGCATTGCTCATGGCTGACGCACCCCGGCAACGCCTCTGTTGACGAGATACAACAGCGGCCCCGCCGAAACGAACACAGCCGTCAGCAACAGGTAGGGCAGCAACGATATCCCCTTCCCGCCCCGCATACGGTTGTCCCTCACCATCCAGACGCAGGCCAGCCCCGCCATCAGATACAGGTCAATGACCACCTGAGCAGTGTCTGGCCGCGACAGCAGCGTTAGCCCGAACGCCAGCAGCGACTGCTCGGCAATCTGCATCGTCCAGCCGGTATACAGCGAAAACAGCACCAGCAACGCCAGCGCGCAGATACGCAAGCCCATCGTCCTTTCCTCTGTAGGGTTTGCCGGCAGAGTAGTGATAGGGTTGCCTGCGCTCAATGACCTGTGAGGTCATGGACGCTGCAATCAAGGACGATAAGGATCAAGGCATGAGTCATCATCTGTTCCATCGCAAAAGCCCTGCGCCGGATACTTCGGCAGGCCAGCATCTGCGTCACTTGCGCCAGCAGGCCGGGCTCAGCCAGCTGGCGCTTTCGCTATTGGCTGGCGTATCGCAGCGCCACCTGAGCTGCCTGGAAACCGGGCGCGCCAAGGCCAGCCCTGGCACCTTGCATGCCCTGCTTTCGGCCCTTGGCGCGCCACTGGAGCACTGCAACGAAGTGTTCATTGCCGCCGGGTACGCGCCCCGCTACGCGGCCTCGCCGCTCGACGCGCCTGAACTGGCATTGGTGCATGCCGCCATCGAACACATCCTGCAGGCGAACAACCCTGCACCTGCAATCGTCATCGACAGCAACTGGCAGGTCATCGCTGCCAATGCCAGTACCGGCCTGCTGTTGGCGATGGTGGGTGTTGCGGCGCAGGCGGCGCCTGGCCTTAACCTTCTGGATACACTGCTGCGCCCTGGCGGCCTGGGCGATCATCTGGCCAATGCGCAGGAAATTCGTGCCGTTGCCTGGCAACGTGCATCCAGGGAGACAGTGGGCAACCCGACGCTGGCAGAACACTTGCGCAATCTTCCAACCCCGGCCAACCCAGAGCAGGCGGCAGGTATCGCGCCCGTGTTGCTGACCCGCGTGAGCACCCCCTATGGCGAGCTCAGGTTCCTGTCGACCTTCACCACCTTCGGCATGCCGCTGGATATCACCGTGGAATCACTGCGGATCGAGCACCTGATCCCCGCCGACCCACAAACCCGGCAGAGGATGCAGGCGGCGTTTGATCAATGGTCGGCGGTTACAGCGTGAACGACAGCGCCTGGCCAAGGAACCTGGCGCTAACCTGATGGCCTGTTTGATTCAGGTCGAACGGCTGGCACATGGCCCCCGTGGTCACCACATCACCTGCCTTCAATGTCTGGCCGCGTTCGGCAGCATGGGCATACAGGTGGGCCAGCGACACCAGCGGGTCGGTCGCAGCATCGCCAGACAAGCCGCGGGCGCGTAACTCGCCATCTACGTACACCTCGGTGGTCTCGGCCAGGTCTGCAAGCAAGGGTACGTTGATGCCTGCCCCAAGGCTGTTGCCCACGACCAACGCTTCAAAGCCCACGTTGTCCGCCACGAAGCTTGGCCAGCCGACGCGCTTGCGGTCGACGAAGCGTGAGCGCACCACCTCGAAAGTGACGCAGGTTGCGCGAATATCCTCGCTGGCCGGCAGGCGTCCCGCTTGCGGGGGGATATCGCGGTCAAGCACGAAGGCGATCTCGCATTCGATGGTCACAGGGGTCACGGCCGGCAGTTCGATGTGCACGCCATCCGCGTGGCAGCGCTTTGCTTCCAGTTGGCCAATCAGCGGCCGGGACAGGTTGGCCGCACGCATGCCTGCGGGGCTGCCGACACCCAGCTTACACCCGGCACGCTGACCAGCGGCGGCGGCGAAGAACTGATCCTGGCTGTCATAGCCTTGTTTCAAGGTTTCGGGCCTGAGGCTGGCAGGCAGTTCCGTCAGCAATTCACCGCTGCGCCAGTGCTGCAGCAACAGGGCCGCGGTACGTTGGGGTACGAAAAGCGAACTGTTCATCAAGACCTCATGGAAATGGGCGATGCCGGGCAACCGATGCTAGGGCCTGGAATTGATAAGGATAAATATATTGTCATGATGCCTGGCATCACAAACCGTTATGAAACGACTTCTGGAAGCTGATGCGATCCTTGTGGGAGCGGCCTTGTGTCGCGATTGGGCCGCAACGCGGCCCCACCGGTCTCGACGGTCCTGCAAGGATCCTGGGGCCGCTCTTCGGCCCAATCGCGACACAAGGCCGCTCCCACAGGGATCGCACAGGCCTGACGATCACTGGTCAGCAGAAACCGGCTGCTTCAGCAGCAATACATAAGCCATCGCTGCCACCGCCGCCACCGCAGCACTGATCAGGAACGCCGAGGCAAACGACCCGGTCTGCTGGATGCTGAACCCGGTCACGATCGGTGCCACCGAGCCTGCCAGGTAGCCACCAAAGTTCTGGATCGAGCCAAACGAGGCCACGCGCTGGCTATCGACCACAGTGTTGGCAATCATCCAGGCAGTCGAGCTGGCCATATTCACGCTGAACAGCGCGCAGCACAGCAGCGCCACGCTGAGCATGAAGCCGCTGCCGAACGACAGGGGAACGGTGAATGCCGCCGCCGCGAACAACGCCGTCACCACTACCCGCTTGCGGCTACCCAACACGCTGGCGCCGTTCTTCACCAGGCGGTCGCAGATACGGCCCGCGACAATGGTGCCCAACGCGCCGAATACATAGGCCAGCGATACCACCCAGGCCGTCTGGTACAAGCTCAAGCCATGCTCACGTTCGAAGTAGCCCGGCAGCCAGGTAAGGTGCAGCCACAGCATGTAGATCACCCCCATGAAGCCCAGTACGGCGCCCCAGGTGCTCTTGTGGCGAAACAGCTCGGTCCAGGCCGCCAGTTGTGCCCGCAGGCTCGGCCTGGCGCTTGCCACCGGCTGTTTATGGGCCTGTGTCGCCAGCAGCCGCTCACGTTCCTCTGCAGGCAGCTCGGCCAGGTAACGCGCCTTGCTCTTGTAGAAGGCAAACCAGCAGGCGGCGACCAGGATGCCGAACACCCCGGTGACAATAAACATGCCGCGCCAGCCCCAGGTGATCATCAGCAGGGTCAGCAACGGTGGCGCCAGGCATGGCCCGATGCAGGTCGATGACAGCACGATGCCCGTCGGTGTGCCGCGCTTTTCGGCCTCGAACCACTCCGCCAGGGCTTTCGCGGCCGACGGGAACATCGGTGCTTCGCCAATCCCCAGCACCACCCTCAGGCCGATGAATGCGGAAAAACTGTTGATCAGGCCGGAGGCCGTCTGCGCCACTGACCAGCCCAGCAGTGCCGCCCCCAGCGAGATCTTGCTGCCCAGGCGGTCGATGATCATGCCCAGCGGCAGCTGCGAGAAGGCATACGCCAGGGAAAACGCTGACAGCAAAATGCCCATCTGCGACGGCGTGATGCCCATGTCGCGCTGGATAGACGTATTGGCGATCGACAGCGCACTGCGGTCGACGTAGTTGATGATGCCGATCACCAGCAACAGGCTGACGGTGATGACCTGGTACTTTTTGAACGGGTTCGGGCTGGCGACCGCTTCCCCCGAGGGGGCAAGCTCGGCTTGCGCATACTTGGTATTCATGGGCGTTCACTTTTGTTGTTATTGATTGAACAGCGGATTGGCGCCTTACATCGACGCTTCAAGCAACCCCTGGTAGTCCTCGGCAGACGCCTCACGCGGGTTGGTCCGATGGCTGTGATCGGCCAACGCGCCCTGGATTATGCGTGGGTACTGCTCTTCGCTGACACCCAGTTCGCGCAGGCCGGTCGGCAGGCCCAACGCGCGGGTCATGTCGCGGATGGCCTGTTCGATCTGGTTTTCGTCTGCCAGCCCCATCGCCTGGGCGATACGCGCCGTCTTGTGCTCGTTCAGCACAGTTGCGGCCTTGCGGTTGAAGGTGATGACAGCAGGCAGGAAAATCGCGTTGAGGGTGCCATGGTGCAGGCGCGGGTTGATCCCGCCCAATGCATGGCTAAGGCTGTGCACGCAGCCCAGGCCCTTCTGGAAGGCCAGTGCACCTTGCAGCGAAGCGCTCATCATGTTGATACGGCCTTCTGGGTTCTGCGGGTCTCGGGTAGCGCTTTCGATAAAGCGCCAAGCGCGCCACAGGCCGTCCAGGGCGATGCCGTCTGCAGGTGGGTTGAATGCAGGCGCCATGAACGTTTCCAGGCAGTGAGCAATCGCATCCATCCCGGTGGCAGCGGTGAGTTGTGCAGGCAGGCCAAGGGTCAGCGCCGGGTCGCAGATGGCGGCCTTGGGCACCACATGGGGCGAAATCACGCCCACCTTGCGCCCGTCGTCGAGAATAAGGATGGCGCCCCGCCCTACCTCGCTGCCCGTCCCTGCCGTGGTTGGCACGGCAATCACCGGCGCGGTTGCCGGCGTGATTCGCGCCAGGCCACACTCGATCACCGCAAAGTTTTTCAATGGCCCATCGTGCCTGGCACACACGGCCACACCTTTGGCCAGGTCGATCGCCGAGCCGCCGCCGATGGCGATGATGCCGTCACAGCCACACTCCTTGAACATGGCCACGGCTTCGCGCACCGCGGTCTCGTTGGGGTTGGGTGGGGTACCGTCATAGATCGGCAGTTGGGCAGCGCTGTCGGCAAAGGTGTTCAACGCCGTATCGACGATACCGGCAGCGCGCACGCCACGGTCGGTCACGATCAAAGGCTTGGTTATACCAATGCGCTCACATTCCGCAGGCAAAAGGGCAATGGCGCCGATATCGAACTGGATCTGGGTGATGTAGTTGATCAGGGACATAAGGCTCAGCAGGCTCCTGGCTTTGTTTTTCTGGGCGGTTTAGCCGCACTGGATGCGACACTGTGCAGCGCCAGTATAGGAATGCGCGCCTGGCCATGGTATTGAGAACAATCCATATCGGTATAACCAGGACGCATACCAGATGACCCCGTCACTCAATTCGATCATGTCCAGGCTGCACGCCCGTCACCTGCGCCTGCTCATCGAGCTGGACGAGCACCGCTCGCTGCTGGGTGCGGCTGGCAGCGTCGGGCTTACCCAGCCCGGTGCCAGCAAGGCGCTGCAGGAAATCGAAACCACCTTCGGCACGGTGCTGTTCAACCGCACCAACCGCGGGCTGGAGCCCACTGCCGCCGGGCACTGCGCCATCCGCTACGCGCGCGTGGTGCAAACCGATATTTCCAACCTGCGCCATGACCTGGATGCCATCCTGCGCGGTGTGGGCGGCCGGCTGGCGGTGGGCGCCATCATGGGCGCCGTGCCCTTGCTGATGCGGGCCGTATCACAGCTGGCCAGTATCCAGCCGCAGATGTCGTTCGAGATCATCGAAGACACCAGCCAGTCGCTGCTGGCACAGATCGAAAGCGGCCGGCTGGACATGGCCCTGTGCCGCACCAGTGTCAGCAACGCGCCGCAGCTGTTTGCCAGCACCTTTGTCCAGGATGAGACGCTGGCGGTCATCGCCAATGTCGACCACCCGCTCAAACACGCCCAAACCGTCAGCCTTGCCGAGTTGGCCGAAAGCCGCTGGATCGTATACCGGGCCAACATGCCGATGCGCGTGCAACTGGAGCGTGAATTCCACGACGCCGGGCTGCGCTTCCCGCTGCACCTGGTTGAAACCACCTCGATCCTGGCGACCTTGTCGCTGCTGCAGGACCGCCCCGACTTTGTGGCGTTGGTGTCGATTGACGTGGCCCGGCAATGCGCGATGAACCAGCAAGTACGCATGCTGCCCCTGGCCATGGGCTCGGTCAGCGACCCTTACGAGTTGGTCACTCGCAAAGGCAGCCAAGCGACACCGGCCATGGACAAACTTAGCGAGCTGCTTTTGCAGGGCGGACAGCCCAGTAGCAGTTAGGCGTGTTGCAGAACGCGCCAGGCGAGCCTGAGCCAAAGCACGACTACACCGGCAGCTCGGTGGTCAGCTTGATCTTTTCCATCGGCACTTCGGTCTTGACGTTCTGCACCACGCTCAGGCTGGTCAGGTGCTTGATCTGGAAGCGTCGATAGGCTTCCAGGTCTGCCGCCACCACCCGCAACAGCAAGTCGCAATCGCCCGCCATCACATGGCACTCCACCACTTCGGGTAACTGGCGCACGGCTTCGACGAACGCGTCGGTGGTGTCCTGGTCCTGGCGCTTGAGCCACACCCGCACGAACAGGGTGAGGCCCAGCGCGACCTTGGCCGGGTCCTAGCGCTCCATTGGAATAATTTACCTCCACTGGAGGTGACCATGAATACCCTTGAACCTGTACTGAACGATCCCCCTGCCACCACGCCGCAAAGCGAACTGCGCCGTGGTGCCGTTGCCGCCCTGCCGGTGCTGCTGGGGTTCATCCCTTGTGCCCTGGTACTCGGCGCGCAGGCTTCCCAGCACCACCTGGCAGCAGGCGAAGTGGCTCTGATGACAGGCCTTAACTTCGGTGGCGGCTCGGAGTTTGCCGCTGTCGAGCTGTGGACCTCACCGCCGGCAATATGGGTGATTATCGCCATGACCCTGCTGGTCAACAGCCGCCACCTGCTGATGGGCGCAACCCTGGCGCCGTACATGCGCCACCTGCCGCTGCCAAAGGCATTGGGGGCGCTGTTCTTCATGTGTGACGAAAGCTGGGCCATGGGCCTGGCCGATGCGCGCCAGCGCGGCGGGTTCAGCCTGCGCTATTTCATGGGTGTGTCGCTGTGCCTGTGGGCCACCTGGGTCACGTTCACCAGCCTCGGCGCGCAGGTTGGGCCGCTGCTCGGCGACCTGCGCAGCTATGGCTTCGACATGGCCTTTGCCGCGGTCTTCCTGGTGCTGCTCAAGGGCATGTGGAAAGGCGTACACGCCGCCGTGCCCTGGCTGTTCAGCCTGCTCAGCGCCGCACTGTTCTACCTGCTGATTCCCGGTGGCTGGTACGTGCTCGCGGGCACCGTGGCCGGCCTGGTCACTGCTTACCTATGGGCCAAACCATGATTGACCTTCCTACACTGGTCACCCTCGTGGGCATGGCCGTGGTCACCTACCTGACCCGTGCGCTGGGCTTTTTACTGCTGCGCAACCGCACCCTTGGGCCGCAACTGACGCAGGTGCTGAACGCCGCGCCCGGCTGCGTGCTGATTGCCGTAATCGCACCCAAGTTCGTTTCCGGGCAACCGGCCGACCTGATTGCGCTGGGGCTTACGGTGTACGCAGCAACGCGGTTTTCCCTCTTGCCGGTGGTGGTATTTACCATCGTGATGACGGGGGGGCTGCGCCTGTTGCTGCCGGCATGATCCGCTGCGGCATCTACGCTCCATTGACTCAAATCAAGCCCTCGCGCCGGGTTCGCGCGACGATGGCTGCAAGCAAGGAATGACTCAAGCACCGCCAGGCGCACAGTGCACAACCGTCGAACACTGCGCGCGGCCATGGACAAGGAGCTCCACATGAACCCGCTGAAACACATACTAGTAGCCACCGACCTCTCCCCCCATGCCCGCAACGCCGCAGAGCGCGCTGCCTACCTGAGCAACGCGCAACAGGCCTCACTGGACCTGCTCTACGTTGCCAACCCGGCCCCCTTCGAGCGCCTCAAGCAGTTGGTGGCGCCTGATGACGACCTGTTGAAGCGGGTACTGGACAGCGCCGGCGAAAAAACCCGCGCACTGGCAGCCCTGCTGTTCCAGCGCTATGACATTTGCGCGGGCGTGCAGGTTGCCAGCGGCTCGGTGATCACGGAAATCAACAGGGTGGTGCAGGACAAACACAGCGACCTGCTGGTATGCGGCGCCAAGGGCCAGAGCGTGGCGCGGCGCCTGCTGCTGGGTTCGACCGTGCAGAAAATGCTCAACCACATGCCCTGCCCTTTACTGGTGGTCAAGCCGGCCCCTCGTGATACCTATCGCACGGTGCTGGTGCCGGTCGATTTCTCTCCCGCTTCGCTGCGCGCCATCAAACTGGCCAGGGCCATTGCCCCACAGGCCGAAATCATTCTGCTGCACGTGTACGAAGCCCCATTCGAAGGCAGCGTGCGTTTCGCCCATATCGACCACGACACCCTCACCCACTACCGCAATGTCATCCGCAAGGACGCACAGGCACAACTCGCTGCATTGAGTGAGGCCGCGGGCATTGCCGATGCACGGCAGATTCTGGAGCACGGTGACCCTGGCTGGCGCATTGCCGAGCAGGAACAGGCGCTGGAGTGCGACCTGATCGTTGTCGGCAAGCAGGGTGCGAGCGCGCTGGAGGAGCTGTTGGTTGGCAGCGTTACCAAGCATGTACTGAACGAATCGCAGTGTGATGTGCTGGTCACGCCCTAGCACGCAAGACCAGGCGGGCCGCCCCCCTCAGGGGGCTGCCCGGCCTGCGTGCAGCATCACCAGGTCCCGATGTACATCCGCCCCGCACTGGAACGTGGTTTCACCCACCACTGCAAAGCCGTTGCGCAAGTAGAAAGCAATAGCCCGGCTATTGCTGTCATTGACCGTCAACCGCAGAGCCCCCACAACGCCCTGCAGCACATCAGCCATCAGCCATCAGCCGCTGGGCCACACCCGCCCCGTGGTATTCGGGCAGCACGTAGCATTTGCTGAGCTCGGCGATGCCATCGGCAGCCGGAATGCCCAGGGGCTCTGGGGCAAGGTTGACCAGGCTGTAGCCGACGACCGTACGGCGCATCAGGCCTACCGACAGGCGCATTTCCGGTTCCCGGTTCAAGCGTTCAAAGTCGGCTGGCATCAACGCGCCTTGGATGTAGGCGCTAATTTCCGTCGCAGGCGTATTCGCCGGGCAAGCCAGCGCAAAAGTGCGTGCCGCGACCTGGCTGATCGCATCACAATCCGCGGCCGTCGCCTGCCTGATCAAAAAATGCATGAGTTTGGCCCTGGTGTGTAAATGGCAGCCTTGCAACGGCTGAAGAAAAGCATAACACTCGCTATATACTTTTCTATACACCGATTCTCAAAAAGCCCAGATGAAACCGTGATGTACGCCCAACCCGACCTGCCACACACGACCAGCGAGGGTGCTGACGCCACTTTCGGCTCGGTCGACCACGCGCTGGGCAACCCCGGTATCCGGCGCAAGAATCACAAGCTTATTCTGCAGGCGGCCAGCGAAGCGTTTGCCGTCACCGGCTTCACCGCCACCCATTCGCACGAAATTGCCGAGCGCGCCGGGTTGCCCAAGGCCAATCTCTATTACTACTTCCAGACAAAAGAGAATTTGTACGTCCAGGTGCTGATGAGCTTCATCGAGCCGCTGGTCAGGGCCTCGGCAGCGTTGCGAAAAAGCGACGACCCGATAGTGGGCCTGCGGGCCTATGTCAAAGCCCGGATACGCATCATTCGAGAGCACCCGTTCAGCGCCGCCGTGTTCAGCCAGGAGTTGCTCTCAGGCGGCAAACGCCTACCTGAGGTGTGCAAGAACATGCTGCAGGAGGAAGCCAGGCGCAACGTCGCCTGCCTGCGCAACTGGATCGAGGATGGCCGGTTGGCGCCCTGTGACCCCGAACACCTGATGATTTTCATCTGGTCGGCAACGCGTACCTATACCAATCTTGCCTGGCAAATGTCGCAGCTCAGAGGCGTGGCTATACCTGACAAGTTGGACTTTGATCGCGCCACCCGCACGGTCACCCAGATGGTGCTGGGCGGTGTCTTACCGGTGAAGCAAACGGCTGTGACACCGCCCTGAAACTGGCTTCGTGGCCCCACAACACAATAGTTTCCGCTCTAAACCAGGGGTTTCATCGATTACGCTGATGATGACTATCAAGCGGGCTGCCTGTCGGCCTGGCAAGGCCATCCCTATAATCGCCTGCAAATCCCTCCGCTCCTGCGCCTGCTACAGGCGCCATCCCTCATGGAACCGACCCCCATGCCAAGCAACCGCCAGGCCCCTCGCGGCCTTCCCGAACATAATCAGCAGAGCGTCACACAGCAATGGCTGGCAATCCTCTCGGTCGCCGTGGGTGCCTTCGCCCTGGTCACCAGCGAGTTCCTCCCGGTGGGGGTGCTCAACGATGTGGCCAGTGACCTCGGCATCAGTGCAGGCCTTGCCGGCCTGATGGTGACCTTGCCCGGTATCATGGCCGCGCTGGCCGCGCCGTTGATTTCCGTGGGGGTCGGCGCGCTGGACCGGCGCTACCTGCTGATCGGCCTGACGCTGATCATGATCATCGCCAACACCATCGTGGCCTACGCCGTCGACTTCAACCTGCTGTTGGTCGGCCGCGTGCTGTTGGGTGTCAGTATCGGTGGCTTCTGGGCGACCGCCATCGCCCTCAGCGGCCGCCTGGCCCCCGACGGCATGGGCGTAGCCAAGGCCAACTCCATCATCATGGCCGGCGTAACCCTGGCGACCGTAGTGGGCGTGCCCGTGGGCACCTGGCTGAGCGGCCTGATGGGCTGGCGCATGACGTTCCTGGTCACCGCACTGGTGGGCATACCTGTGCTGCTGGCGCAGGTATTCCTGCTGCCGCGGCTGCTGCCGGAAAAGGCCATTCGCATCAGCGACCTGCCGGCCTTGTTCATCAACCCACAAGCGCGGGTCGGGCTGATTGCCGTGCTGCTGATCGGCCTGGCGCACTTTGCCGCGTACACCTATGTTGCCCCGTTCTTCAAACAGAATGCCGGCTTTGACGGGCCTACGATTGGATCGCTGTTGCTGCTGTATGGCGTCGCCGGGTTCATGGGTAACATTTTCGCGGGCTACGCTGCCAACCGCAGCGTGCGGCATACCCTGATGCTGGTTGCGCTGATGATTGCTGTCAGCACCGCCCTGTTCCCGCACTTCGCCACCGGCATGACGGGCGCTGCCATGCTGATCGCGCTGTGGGGCTTCGCTTTCGGTGCGTTCCCGGCCTGCGCCAACATCTGGATGTTCGTGGTGGCACCTAAGGATGTTGAACGTGGCATGCCGCTGTTCGTAGCCATGTTCCAGGTGATCATTGCGCTGGGCTCTTTCTTCGGCGGGCAGGTGGTCGACCATATGGGCACGGCGGTGCTGTTGAGCCTGGCTACCGCGTTGGTGGGCTGTGGTTTTGTCACCGTGCTGGTGCTGGGGCGCAACGTGAGCAATAACCTTGCTGCGCAGCCGGGCTGAGCAGCTCGGCACCGAGGCGCCGCAAGTACAGCGCCGGCTTCGGCCCACGCTGTACTTGTACCAGCGACTGTCTCGCAAAAAACGTGAAACCTAGCGCGGTCATTGTGGGCGCAACTGTCTTGCTCAACTTCTAAAAGCTGGCGCGATCCCTGTGGGAGCGGGCTTGCCCCGCGAACACGGGCGAAGCCCGTGCCATCCACGGCGGTGTCTTCTTCGCGGGTGAACCCGCTCCCACAGGACTGGTGGCAGGCAGGCTTATCCCACGCCAGGTTCATCCCGCTCGGGCCGCCGTGGTTGCCTGCCGCAAATCACCGGAACCTCCGCGCCGCGAGCCCTGGCCAGCAGTTCCTCTGTGTCATCGCCCCCGGGCAGGGCAAGCAACAGATCAGGGCGACTGTCGTTAAGCATGAACAGGTTGCGCAGGCGTTCGGCCTGCTTGCCGTGCAACTGCCAGTTCGGCGGGTAGCGCACCAGATCGGCACCGTGCTCACGTGCCCAGCTTTCGATCTCGCCGCCCAGGAACTGGCTGCCACCGTGGATCAACACCCGGATCGGCCGCTGGCGCTGAACGTCATCCAGGGCCTGGCGGCAGCGCCGGGTGTCGGCATAGTTGCGTCCCGCACAGATCAGTACTCGCATGCTCTGCTCTCCTCGCCTGGCTCAGAACCACTGCCCGAAGCGGCGGATGTAAAGGGTCTTCATCCCTTGCGCGACCACGCAGTAGCCCAGCAGGGTAGCAACCAGCCAAGGGAAGTATGCCCATGGCAGCGGCACCAGGCCCACCATCGCGCCCACCGGCGAGAACGGGATGTAGATACCCAATGCCATCACCAGCCCCGTTGCCAGCACCACCGGCAGCGCAGCGGTGCTTTGGAAGAACGGCACCTTGCGGGTGCGCAGCATGTGCACCACCAAGGTCTGTGACAGCAACCCTTCGATGAACCAGCCAGACTGGAACAGCGCCTGCATCTCGACGCTATTGGCGGCGAACACAAACCACATCAGGGCAAAGGTGGTGATGTCGAAGATCGACGAAGTAGG
Source organism: Pseudomonas sp. NMI542_15 (assembly GCF_021283425.1). Classification (NCBI taxonomy): domain Bacteria; kingdom Pseudomonadati; phylum Pseudomonadota; class Gammaproteobacteria; order Pseudomonadales; family Pseudomonadaceae; genus Pseudomonas; species Pseudomonas sp. NMI542_15. The sequence goes on from NZ_JAJSRO010000002.1 coordinate 226,695, forward strand.
GCCGATCCACAGCATGAAGCGGCCGATGTTGCGGGCGTCCCATTTGCGGGGCTTGCTGAGAAACTCCTTGTCCATGCGGTCCCACGGCAGCGACAGCTGGGAGAAGTCATACATCAGGTTCTGCAGCAGCAGGTGGATCGCCAGCATCGGCAGGAACGGAATGAACGCACTGGCCACCAGGACCGAGAACACGTTGCCAAAGTTGGAACTGGCAGTCATGCACAGGTACTTCATGATGTTGCCGAAGGTTTCGCGGCCTTTGAGCACCCCCTCCTCCAGTACCATCAGGCTTTTTTCCAGCAAGATGATATCGGCCGACTCCTTGGCGATGTCGGTGCCGCTGTCCACCGAGATACCGACGTCGGCATCGCGCAGGGCGGCGGCGTCGTTGATACCGTCGCCGAGGAAGCCGACCGTGTGACCATTGGCCTGCAGGGCCTTGAGCACACGTGATTTCTGCAGCGGGGTGAGCTTGGCGAAGACAGTGCGTTCCTCGACCTGAAGCTTCAGGGTGGTGTCGTCCATGCGCTCGATGTCCTGGCCGAGCAGTGGCAGGCCTGGCTCCAGGCCCACCTCTCGGCAGACCTTACAGGTAACCACCGGGTTGTCGCCGGTCAGCACCTTCACCCGCACCCCCATGTCACGCAGGGCGGCAATGGCCGGGCCGGCAGTTTCCTTGGGTGGATCGAGGAAGGTCAGGAAGCCCTGGATCACCAAGTCGCGCTCATCGTTGGTGTGGTACTGCGCCTTGCCTTCGGCCGACGGGATCTCGCGGGTGGCGACCACCAGCACGCGGAAGCCGTCCTGGTTGTAGGCATCGGCGCTGGCCAGAAGCTGCTGGCGGCGGAGCGGGTCCAGGGTAACGACACGGTCGCCCTCCTGCACATGGGTGGCGATGGCGAGCATTTCCTCGACCGCCCCCTTGCTTACCAGCAGGTGATCGCCAAGTGCATTTTTCACTACCACGGACAGGCGACGGCGGATGAAGTCGAACGGTAGTTCGTCTACCTTTGCGTAAGCGTAAGGCACCTGGAACTGGCGGTCCTGGCCAGCAAAATGCAGCACGGCCTGGTCCATCAGGTTGCGGATGCCGCTTTGGTGGTGGCTGTTGAGCCAGGCGAGTTCAAGGATATGCCGATCGCGCTGGCCATCGAAGCGCACGTGGTGTTCGAGGATGATCCGGTCCTGGGTGAGCGTGCCGGTCTTGTCTGTGCACAGTACGTCCATGGAGCCCAGGTTCTGGATGGCGTTCAGGCGCTTGACCACCACTTTGCGCCGGGCCATGGCCACGGCGCCCTTGGCCAGGTTGGCGCTGACGATCATTGGCAGCATTTCAGGGGTCAGGCCCACTGCCACGGCAAGCGCGAAGAGGAAGGCATCCCCCCAGTCGCCCTTGACCACACCGTTGATCATGAACACCACCGGTACCATCACCAGCATGAAGCGGATCAGCAGGCTGCTGACGCTGTTCACGCCGCGAACGAAGGCGGTCTGGCTGCGGGAACCGGCGATGGCCTTGGCCAGCGAGCCGAAATAGGTACGTCGGCCGGTGGCGACCACCACAGCGCGCGCGCGGCCGCTGACGACGTTGGTGCCCATGAAGCAGATGTTTGGCAGCTCGAGCAGGTTGTCCGGGTTGGCGCCATGCCCGGTGGCGGACTTCTGGGCGACATTGCCCAAGGTGTCGTACTTCTCGACCGGCAGCGCTTCGCCAGTGAGCACCGCCTGGCTGATGAACAGGTCGCGCGATTCAAGCAGGCGGATATCGGCCGGGATCATGTCGCCTGCAGATAGCTGCACGATGTCGCCGGCCACCAGTTTGTCCATGGGCACTTCGCGCAGGCGCGGGGCCTGCCCGACCTGCTCGCGGCGTAGCACGGTTGCGGTAGTGCGCACCATTGCCTTGAGCGCGTCGGCGGCCTTGTTCGAGCGGTATTCCTGCCAGAAGCGCAGCAGGCTGCTAAGGCTGACCATGGTCATGATGATGATGACCTTGGTCAGGTCGGCGTCGTCCGTTTCGCCTGCGCTGACCGGCAGCCAGTAGTCGGTGACGAAGCTGATCCCGGCCAGAATCAGCAGTACATAGATGAACGGGTTATGCAGGGCCTTGAGCAATTGCACCAGAGCGTGGGGTTGCGGGTCGTGGGCAACCTGGTTGGCCCCATCGCGCTCCAGGCGCTTGGCAGCTTCGTGCTCGGTCAGGCCCTGCTCGCTGGCATCGAGGTTGGCGAGGGTAACGGCCAGGCCATTGCGCGCTTCACGGGCGGCGCGGGTAGACAGGCGAGTTTCGCGTTCGGCCTTGGCCGATGAGGTGTTGCGGTGTTTGACAGTCATGTTGCTGTGCTCCTGCCGCTGCGGCGGCACGACACACAGACGTTTCACTCAGCCAGTGAACGAAGGCATGTCGGGTCGCAGAAAAATGCTGGGTTTTTCCGACAGTTGTCTGTCCGCTGCCGAGGGTCGGAAGTTGTGTCGGCAGCGAACTTTCTACTCGCGCAGTCCATGGATTGATTCCTTTTCATAAACACGGGGCAATAGTTACCCGGCAAACTTTCAACTTAGTAAGTTCGGGAGGGAAGATACCGCTGAATATCTTTTATTCAGTGAGAAGTCTGGGGGCTCAAGCGGGCATGAAGAAGCGCCAGCGGCCCGCATCTACTTGGGGGCTCCTGGCTGTCGTCAGGGTACCCGTGCAGGCGGCACGGCCGGGCACGGGCCAGCTGCGGCGCAAGGCCGGCGAACAGGCGGTGTGAAGCGAATGAAGTGAGGTTCATGAGCTTGCCTCCAACCGGCAGACACCGGTGGCGGCAAGTCACGACGGAGCATCAGGCTCTGGCGCGGCTTGCCCGACCAGGGTGTCGGGACCGGTGTTCCGGTTCAAGTGCCTGACCAGGCCATACGGCAGGGGTCAGGCAGCGACTAGATACTGTGTCCATTGAATTCTTCAGTGAATGGAAAAAAGGCCCTTTCTCGGGGCGATCGAACTTTATTCAAGGGTAGTATCGAAGTCAACCCGCAAGGGGAACTTTAAATAAGTTTCACCCACTTTTAATGTAACAACGATCAGGTGCGAGTTTTACGCCCGTCGCCCGGCTACCCTTACACCCTGAACCGCCCCACCAATGCCGTCATCTCCCCCACCAGCCCCGACAGCGCCTTGCTCGCCTCGCTGGTCTGCTGCGCTCCTGTCGCCGAGTTGATCGACAGCTCGCGAATGTTCAGCAGGTTGCGGTCCACTTCCCGCGCCACCTGAGCTTGCTCTTCGGCCGCACTGGCGATGACCAGGTTGCGCTCGTTGATTTCGCCAATCGCACTGTAGATACCTTCCAGCACCTGCCCCGAGGCCAAGGTCACGTCCAGTGTCGACTGGGCGCGGTTGGTGCTGGCCTGCATCGACGCCACCGCCGCCTCGGTGCCCGCCTGCACGCGGCCGATCATCTGTTCGATTTCCTGGGTCGATTGTTGGGTGCGGTAGGCCAGCGTGCGTACCTCATCTGCCACCACCGCAAAGCCGCGCCCGGCCTCACCGGCGCGGGCCGCCTCGATGGCAGCATTGAGTGCCAGCAGGTTGGTTTGCTCGGACACCGAGCGGATCACTTCCAGTACTTTGCCGATATCCCGGACCTGCCCCACCAATTGCTCCAGGTGCGCACTGCTGGTCTGGATCTCGCGGGTCATAGCCTCGGTGCCATCGATGTTGTCGCTGACTTGCTGGCGGCTTTGTGCGGCCAGCTGGTTGGACTCGCTGGTGGTTTGCGATGTAGTGATAGCGTTGCGCGCAACTTCCTCCACGGCCGTGGTCATTTCGGTCACAGCAGTAGCTGCCTGCTCCAGCTCCTGCCCCTGCTGACGCAGGTTGCTGGCGCTTTCCTCGGTAACCGCGTTCAACGCAGTGGCGGCTGCGTCCAGCTGCCGGGCACAGTGGTTGATCTGCCCCAGGGTGTCGCGCTGGCTCTGCTGCATGCGCTGCAGTTCATGGAACAGCTGGCCGATCTCGTTGTTGCCCTGCCCTTGCACCGGCACGCTCAGGTCACCACCGGCAATGCGCTGGAAGTGCCGACCGGCTTCACGCAGCGGATGCAGCACTCGCTGGGCAATGAAGGCCCAGCACAGTGCAGCCAGCAGCAAGGTCACCCCTAGCAGCCCCAGGCTCAGCATTTGTGCACGCGCCAGACGACGGTCTGACTCCAGCATGATCTGCTGGCCACGTTCGCTCAGTACGCCAACCAGCTGCTGGCGTAGCGCTTGCAGTCGGCCCATGGCATTGCCGGCATCGATGTTGACCTTGAAGTACTGCTCCAGCGAACGCTGGCGGGTCGCTTCGCGCTGCCCGGCTACCGCCTTGGCGTATTCGGCAAAGGTAGCCTGCAGCTCGGTTGCCAGCGTGCGAAGGGCTGGCTCGCGGACATTTTCAACGAACTCGTCGACCAGCTTCTGGCTCTTGTCGTTCAGCTCGACTGACAGCGCCATGCGCTTGCCTGCACTCTCGTCATGGCCGCCCAACTGCTCGATGAAGCCCGAGGACACATTGGCACTGGAACGGATTGCCATCAACAACGCATTGTTCAACCGGTCCGACTGGTGTGCGGTCTGGTCCAGTTCAGTGATCTGCTGACCGCTGCCCACTGCTGCCCGCCAGGCACTGACGGTGGAAAACAGCAGGGTCAGGCTGAACAACGACAGCACCCAGAACATTCCGGTACGTATCTTGAGGTTGGCAAGCATGCGGGCAGTACTCCTTATTGGCACCACTTCTGGTCGAAATTCGACGGTGGGTGTGCTGCTATCGGAGGTACCGGCGCAGGCTTGAGGCGCAGGAAGCAGGTTATGGGCGATAACCGAACAGATGTTGCCGGGCGCAGGCTGCGCCGCGGCCAACCTCAGCGATCGAGGAAATTGACTACCGTCTGCGCGAAGGCCTGCGGTTGGTCCAGCATGACGAAGTGGAAGCTGCCATCGATACGTTTGAAGCTGATGTTTCGCGTCCCGGCATAGGCGTTTGCGAAGGTTGCATCGACGCTGGTAGCGGGTATGCCATACAAGGGGTCATAGGCATAGACGACCTGCACCGGCGCCTGGATATCGCCAAGCTCCGGGCGCAGGTCGGTGGTCATCAGTTCATAGGTAGCGTCGGCTACCGCCTTGCGGTCCGAGCGCAGCGCGGCCTCTACCAATGCGGGCCTGGCCGCAGCGGTCTTGGCCAGCCGGTCAATGGCCGCACGCTGCATGGCTTCGGCCTGCGCTGCCGAGGCCAGCAGCATCCCATCACGGAATGTGGCAGCCTGGGGTGCAGCCGTTTCGGCAGTGGCCGTGGGGTCCATCAATAACGTGTAAAACGGCAGCGCATCGACAACCATCAGCCGCCCGACCTGCTCCGGGTGGCGTGCGCCAAGCATCAGCGCCACCTCACCGCCCAGCGAATGGCCAATGATGGCCGGCGCCTCAAGGCGCTGGCTACGGATATAGTCAGCAACCGCCTCGGCCACAGGAGCGGCCACGCGCCCGTCCACAGCGGGCACGGCAGGCGAACCGGCAAAGCCTGCAACCTGCACAAGGTGCAGGCGATGCTGCTGGCGCAGTGTGCTGGCGAGCCCCGCCCAAACCTCACGGGAAGAGGCCAGCCCGGGGATCAGGATGACGTCCGGCCCGGTGCCCTCGATCTTTACCGAAATACGTTCGCCCGCTACAGGCACTGGCTGGCTTGGCGCAGCCAATGCCGAGCCCAGCGACAAGCTGGTCCCGATTGCTGCAAGCAGGGTGCGTATGCGCATGGTCGCCATTCCTTTGACTTCAACGGAGAAAAGCCCGCCACTATAAAGCGCACGGCAACCCATGGGAAAACTATCATTTGCAACCCGCTGCGCTGCACCGTTAAAGTCGGGGCCTGGGCGCCGGCTGCGCCTGCGGTCCGCGCAAAGGGGTTGCCCGAGCCATGCTTCACTCCATTTCCATACCAGCTCCCGGCTTGTCGGCGGACCGAGCCCCAAAGGAGTTGGCATGCCCGCCATCAATGCTTCCCGCCACCACGGCTTGCTCGACCTGCCCGCCTTGCGCAAACGCGCCAAGCGCTTGCTGACCGAACTGAAAACCCACCAAGCCGACGACACCCGCGAGCAATTGCGCACGCTTGGCCTGCCCGGCCCCGACTACCGGCTTGCCGATACCCAATGGCTGGTGGCCCGCGAGGCCGGTTTTGCCAGCTGGCCCAAGCTCAAGGCCCATGCCGATGCCGTGGCTTTTGCAGCACGCCACCCCGGTTTTTCTGCCGATGACGAGGCTAACGTGCAGCACTGGCGCTGCGGCAACGACATCGTCCACAGCTTGCGCACCGCCGGGTTTGCCGGCGCTTTCCAGATGTTCGACGACCCCATGGTGATGGGGCCTGTACCGGCACTGCCTGATGAGCAGTACTGGCAGGTTCGCAGCGCCTACGTTCAACAAGCGTTCCGGCTGAGCCCCCAAGACCTTGAACAGCGCCAGGCAGCACAACGTAGCGCATTGGCAGGGCTTAACCGCGACAGCGAAATTGTGCTGTGGTGCGAGGCCGACGCTTACGACCAGCTGTTCCTGATTCGCGTACTCGCCAGCCTGCCTGGCCTGCCGCGTCGGCTGGAGCTGATCGAAATTGACCAGGTGCCCGGCATCGAGCGCTTTATCGGCATTGGGCAACTGGCCCCCGACCTGCTGGCTTGGTTGTGGCCGCAACGTCGCGCGCTGGGTGAGGATGCACTCGCCCTGGCCCGCGAGGCATGGGCGGCCTACACCGCACCCAATCCAAAAGGCTGGGCGAGCCTCGCTGGCCACGCACACCCGGCCTTGCCGTTGCTGGGCGGGGCATTGGCGCGCCAGCTGCAGGAGCTACCGGGGGCACATGACGGTTTGAGCCTTACCGAACGCCTGCTGCTGCGCGTGCTGGCTTCACGCGGCGCGCTACCGGCCGGCCGCGTGTTTGGCCAGTTGATGATGCAGGATGACCCGCTGCCTTACCTCGGTGACCAGATGTTCCATGTGCTGCTGCAGCCGTTGATCCACGCGCCACACCCGCTGCTGGTTGAAGGCCCGGGAGAAGCTTGGGCGCAGCGACTGCTGCGGCTGACGCCGCTTGCCGAGCAAGTGCTTGCAGGCAAGGCCCACTGGCTGGATCACAACCCTGCGCAGCGCTGGGTTGGCGGGGTGCTGGTGGATGCGGCTGACAGGCCTTGGGTAGTGACCGAACAAGGCGAGGTGTGGCAACGCCGATAACCTGCTCAACCGCAGGGCCGCTGTGCGGCCCATCGCCGGCAAGCCAGCTCCCACCTGGACCGCATTGACCTCAAGTCTTGCAGGAATGCTGTGGGGGCTGGCTTGCCGGCGATGAGGCCAGTCCAGGCGGCACCAGACAATTGAATCCCCGTGGTCGTGACATCACCTTTCTGCTGCCTGCGCCAGGCGCTGGGTGGCCTGCCGGAGCTCATCGACATCCAGCGAAGCAAAACCCAGGCGCAAGGCATTCTCGGCATGACCAAACGGCGAGAACTGGCGACCGCTGCGCACCACCAGGTCCAGCTCCAGTGCCTTGTCGACCAACTGATCCACATTGATCGTGTCGGCAAACCGCACCCACAGCGCCAGCCCACCTTCCGGCTCCTGCACGGTAATCTGCTCGCCAAACGCATCGTGCAGGCAAGCCAACAGGGTCTGCCGACGCCGACGGTACTCGCGGTTGACCCGGCGCAAGTGCTTCTTCAGCTCGCCATCATTGATCAAGTCCGCCAGCATCCGCTGCATCACCGCATCGCCCTGCCCCAGGGTCAGCGTTGCCCTGCGCTCCAGCACTGCCGTTACCTCCACCGGTGCGACGATATAACTGCAACGGAACGTGCTGCCCAAGGGCTTGGACAGTGTGCCGATGTAAATCACATGCCGCTGCTGCCGGTCGCTGGCCAAAGGCAGATAGGGCCGCCCGGAAAAGTGGTACTCGTAATCGTAGTCTTCCTCGACCACGCAGAAATCGTGCAGCCGCGCCAGCTCCAGCAACTGCTGCCGGCGCCCGGCTGGCAAGCTGACCGTGGTCGGAAACTGGTGATGGGGCGTCAAATACATCATCCGCACCTTGTGCTGCCGGCACAGGGCATCGATCTGGTCCACCCGGCAACCCTCATGGTCCAGGTCCACGGTCACCAGTCGGGCCCCCAGCTGGCGGAAAATCTCCCACGCCGGCGGATAACTCAGGCGCTCGACCAGCACCGCATCCCCCGGCTTGAGCAACACGCTGGCCAACAGTGATAGTGACATCTGCACACCCTGGGTCAGGCAGATATGCTCGGCGCCAACGTTCAGGCTGCGGTTGTGCCTGAGCATGTCGGCCAAGGCGGCGCGCAGGTAGAGGCTGCTGCAATCACTGCCGTGGCGCACGCTGTTGCTGGCAAAGCTGTTGCGCAGGGCATTGCGGTAATAGCGATGCAGAACAGCCTGGGGCAGCAGGCGATGGTCACAGGCACCGTTGTCGAAGAACAAGGCCTCTGGCCGCCCCTGCTGCGCTGCCGCCCGTTCGTTTGCCTCGAAATAGGCAACGGCGGGCTCCTCTGGCAGCGCCAAGGCGAAGGAGCGCGAGGCGGCGGGCGCCGTGATTGTGCCAGTCGCCAGCTGCTGGCTGACGAAGGTACCCCGGCGCTGCACGCTCTGCAGCCAGCCTTTGGTTTCGGCTTCCTCATAGGCAAGGATCACCGTTTTGCGGTTGACGTTCAGCAGTTGCGCCATCTCCCGCGTGCCCGGCAACGGCGTGCCAGGGCGCAGGCGGCCCTCGCTGATCGCGGCCACCAGGCCTTCGACGATCTGCCGGTATGAAGCCTGCGCGCCATCGAGCCTGAGCAGTGGCTGCCATTTGCGAAGCTGGACCATGTGAATTATCCAAAACTGGAGGTTCTGCTGGTCCTGGACTATAGCAACAATCGAACCTTCAATTGCCCCGAGGTGTTCATGCAAAACCGCCACGTCATCGAATTGTCGCCCTCGGGCAAAACCTTCGAAACCCGCCAGGAACTGCTGCTCGACGCCATGCTCGCCAGCGGCCTGCCGGTACCGTTCTCCTGCCGCCGCGGCGCCTGCGGGTCCTGCAAGGTCAAAGTCGTGTCGGGGCGGTATCAGGCCAAGCAGCGAGATGCGGACACCCCCGCGCCCTCCTACCCCCTGGCCGCCGATGAGATGCTGCTGTGCCAGAGCCACGCCTGCAGCGACATGCGCCTGGAGATCCCCGGCTGGTCGCTGGACGCCCCGTCGCTGGCGTTTCACGCACAGGTTCACAGCAAGCGCAAACTCAGTGCAGATATCGTCGAACTGGTGCTGCAACCGGCTCAACCACTGGAAGTGCGGGCCGGCCAATACGTGAGATTTCGGCTCGACAACGGTGACAGCCGCTGCTTCTCCATCGCCAACCTGCCCGCTCAGGATCAGGGGCAACTGGTGTTTCACATCCGTAAGGTCAGCGGCGGCGTGTTCACCGAAGGCCTGCTGCCCACCCTGCAAGCAGGCGCTGTACTGAAGCTTGAGGGGCCGGTGGGCGCCTGTACCTGGCAGCATGAAGACCAACGCCCGCTGGTGCTGTTCGCCACCGGCACAGGTTACGCCGGCATCAAGCCATTACTGCTGACGGCCATGGCCCACGCTGCCGAGGTCACGCTGTACTGGGGTGGTTCATCGACGGCGGACTTCTATGACCGCGCGTTTCTCGAACAGGCCAGCCTTGAATACCCCCACTTTCGCTGGCACCCGGTGCTCTCGGCTGAGGCACGCGTGCAGCAGGTGGCGCTGGGCCAGGCGCATCGGTGGGCCGACACCCAGGTCTACGCGTGCGGTAATGCCACGATGATCAGCCAGGCCCGCGAGCAATGCCTCGCCGCAGGCGTGCCACCCCACCGTTTTGTCGCGGAGGCCTTTGTCGCCAGCGGCGCACTGGCGCCCCAGCTTTCAACCGCCAACACACTGCACCCAGAGCTGGAAAAGGTCGGCCCGCGTTACTCACTGGATGGCATGCTCGCTGCCCGCGAGCAGTCAGTACGGGCCGTGGCCGCGATCGCCAGCCAATTGCACGTCGGCATGACCACCGCCCAGGCACTGGAGATGGCGGCGCAAACACTGCAGGCAATGGGCGCGTCCCACACCTGGCACCCCACCTACATCCGCTTTGGCGACGACACCGTACGTACACCGCGCCAAGGCATCGACCCGGATCGTGTATTACGTACTACGGACATTGTCGTGGTCGATGTCGGCCCGGTTTGGGATGGCTACGAAGGCGACTATGGCGACACCTTCGTGTTTGGCCAGCACGAGCTGCACCACGCCTGCGTCAAGGCACTGCACGCGGTGTTCGACGAAACCCGCCTGGCGTGGGGCCGTGGGTTGACCGGACGCGAGCTCTATGACTTCGCCGAACGCAGTGCCCAGGCCAAGGGCTGGCAGCTGGAACGCAACCTGGCCGGGCATCGCGTCGCCGACTTCCCGCACGTGCTGTATGGCCAGGACAAGCTGGCCGAGGTGGAAATCGTCCCGAGCGAAGTGGTGTGGGTACTGGAAATACAGTTGTGCCACCCCACCGAACCGATCGGGGCGTTTTTCGAAGACATCCTGATTACGTTTACAGACATGGACGAGCAATATGCAAATACGCAACCTCACCCCCGATGACCTCCCCCACGTCAGCGCCTTGTGCCTGGACGCCTTCACGCAGGCGGTCGCACCCTCGCTGTCTGCGCAGGGTGTCGAAACCTTCACCAGGGTGGCAGCGCCACAAGCCTTTGCCGAGCGCATGCAAGGTGACAACCTGATGCTCGCCTGTGTCGCGCAGGGCGCTATCGCGGGGCTGATCGAGCTCAAGGAAGGCCGCCACGTTGCGATGCTGTTCATTGCTCCGGGCTGGCAACGCCAGGGCATCGGCACGCGCCTGATGAATGCAGCGCTGGAACATGCCCGGGTTGACGTGGTGACGGTCAAGGCGTCGTTGTCTTCGGTGCCGGCCTACCAACGCTACGGTTTCACCCTGGCAGGCGAAGTGGGCGAATTTGCGGGACTGGTCTACCAGCCAATGGAAAAGCGCCTGCCGACAGTGTAGGCGCGCCCGTGTGGCGCAGGGATGCCTGGCTTTCAGCTGATGCGGGCATTGCTGCCCCTGCCGGATGGGCAGGCATGAAAGCACCGCGCGCCATGGCAAAAGGGTGCAGGGATTGCGGGGATTCAGCATAGGCGCAGCGCCGTGGCGGGTCTGTTCGCTAACGTACAGACGCTGCCAGGGCAACCGCCGCAGACTGAGTGCTGAAAGGCCAGATCGGCAACCCGGCACACCATGGACAATCCTTGGCTACGCGCACGCAGCTACCTTCGACGCCTGTACGCCCACGCGGGGCGCTGGCGTTCACCCCGGCATACCTTCACCTATGAAAGCCTGCTGCGCTCGGAGCTGTACAACGCCGACCAGATGGCCGAGCACGGCCTGCGGCTGGCCCAGCAGCACCACTTGAGCCTGCGGCCGGCCAAAGACGCCCTGCTGGACCGCCTGGCCGACAACGAACGCATGCTCTCTGCCAGTTGCACTGCCCTCGCAGGCGCCCTGCCCAGCTCCCGGCCAGCGTTACCGGCCGCGCAGTGGTTGCTCGACAACTTTTACCTGGTCGAAACCCATATCCGCATTGCCAAGCACGACCTGCCGGCCAACTACAGCCTGCAGCTGCCGCAACTGGACAACGGCCCTTCGACCGGCCTGCCGCGTGTCTACGACATTGCCCTGGAAACCATTTCCCACGGTGACGGGCGCATCGACGCGGAAAGCTTCAGTCGTTTCGTCGAGGCTTATCAGCAGGCCTGCACCCTGACCCTGGGTGAGCTCTGGGCCATCCCGATCATGCTGCGCCTGGCCCTGATAGAAAACCTGCGCCGTGTAGCAGCCCGGGTCATGGCCAACTGGGCTGACCGCGACCTGGCCAATGTCTGGGCCGACCGGCTTGGCGAAACCGCCGAGCGCGACGCCAAGAGCGTGGTACTGGTGGTTGCCGACATGGCCCGCTCGCAACCGCCGATGACCGCTGCCTTCGTCGCCGAACTGGCCAGGCGGCTACAGGGCCACAGTGCCTCTCTGACCCAGCCGCTGCTGTGGGTGGAACAGATGCTCAGTGAGTCGGCGCGCAGCATCGAAGGCCATGTGCAGCTCGATGCCCAGCAGCAGGCCATCGACCAGGTGTCCATCAGCAACAGCATCGGCAGCCTGCGCCTGCTGTCGACCATCGACTGGAAGCTGTTCGTCGAGCAACTGAGCCATGTCGAACAAGCGCTGAACCGCGACCCTACGGGCATTTACCCCGCCATGGACTTCACCAGCCGTGACCACTACCGGCACAGCGTCGAGCGCCTGGCGCGCCATAGCGCATTCAGCGAGGTCGCGGTGGCGCGCACGGCTATCGAACTGGCCCAGGCAGCAGGCACCGCGCCGGGCGAACCGGCTGAGCATGTGGGTTTCTACCTGGTGGGGGGCGGCCTGCCGTTGCTGGAACAGCGCCTGGCCGTACGGGTGCCGCTGGCCGAGCGCTGGCAACGCCTGCTGCACCGGGCGCCGCTGGCGTTCTACCTTGTGCCTGTAACACTGCTGTCCTGCCTGCTGGCGTGGGGCTTCATGCGCGCCATTGACCAGGAGGGCTGGCCTTTGGCAGTGCTGGCCGCCATGGCCCTGCCGGTTCTGCTGAGCACCAGCCGTCTGGCCATCGGCCTGGTGAACTGGCTGGTGACACTGACCGTCAAACCCTCCTTCCTGCCAAGGCTGGACTACACCACCGGTATTCCCGCAGACGCCCTCACGCTGGTGGTGGTGCCCACCCTGCTGGCCAATGCCGGCGATGTCGAAGAGCTGGTCGAAGGGCTGGAAGTACGCTTTCTGGCCAACCGTGACGAGCACCTGCACTTTGCCCTGCTCAGCGATTTCATGGATGCCCGTGAACAAAGCCGGCCCGAGGATGAGGCGCTGCTCGAGCAGGCCAGTGAAGGTATCCGGGCCCTCAACCGCAAGTACCCAAGCCCGGGCGGCGCGCGCTTTTATCTGTTTCACCGGCCACGCGTATGGAACGCCGCCGAGCGCTGCTGGATGGGCCGCGAGCGCAAGCGCGGCAAGCTCGCCGAGTTGAACGCGGTGCTGCGCGGGCACGGCCACGCGTGCTTCATGCGTATTGTCGGCGACCTGCAAGCACTCGGCCATGTGCGCTATGTGATCACCCTGGACACCGACACCCAATTGCCTCGCGGTGCCGCACAGCAATTCGTTGGTGCCATGCAGCACCCTCTGAACCGCCCACGGTTCGACGCGCACACGGGGCGGGTCCAGGCAGGCTACGCCATCCTGCAACCGCGGGTAGGCATCAGCCTGCCCAGCGTGTCGCGCTCGCGCTATGCGCGCCTGTTTGGCAGTGACGCCGGTGTCGACCCCTACACACGGGCCGTTTCGGATGTTTATCAGGACCTGTTTCTCAGCGGCTCCTTCATTGGCAAAGGCATCTATGCGGTGGACGCCTTCGAGCAGTCGCTGGAGGGCCGTTTTCCCGACAACCGTGTACTTAGCCACGACCTGATCGAAGGGTGTTACGCGCATTCGGGCCTGCTCAGCGATGTGCAACTGTTCGAAACCTATCCGGCCCGATACAGTGCCGACAGCAAGCGCCGACACCGCTGGATACGCGGCGACTGGCAACTGCTGCCGTGGCTGGTGCCGTGGCTGCACACGGGCAGCCACAGCGTGGCGCAAAGCCCGCTCAGCGCCTTGTCGCGCTGGAAGATTTTCGACAACCTGCGCCGCAGCCTTGAGCCGGCGGCGCTGCTGGCCCTGCTGCTGTGGGGTTGGCTGGCCAGTGCTACGCCGCTCGCCTGGACGCTGGCCCTGCTGGCCTTGTTGCTGACGCGGCCAGTGCTGGATTCGCTGCTCGAAGTGCTGGGCAAGGCCACCGATGTACCTCTGTCAGAGCACCTGCTGGCCGCTTTGCGCACCTCGGGTACCTACTTCGTGCGCGCCGGCCTGTCGCTGGCCTGGTTACCCTTCGAGACCTGGTACAGCCTGGATGCCATCCTTCGCACCTTGTGGCGGCTGGCGGTCAGCAAACGAAGCCTGCTGCAATGGAACCCCTCGCGCGAGGACGAACGCAGCAGTGCAGATACCTTGCAGGCAGTGTATCGCGAGCAATGGGGGCAACCGGCCCTGGTGGCGGTGCTGACCGGTGCCTTGGCGATGCAGCCGATGGTACTGCTGATGGCCTCGCCGATCCTTGCGCTGTGGTTGCTCGGCCCGGCGCTGGCCTGGTGGCTCAGCCGCCCGAGTGCCCTGACCGCCCTCATGCCCGGCGCCGAAGACATGGTCTTCCTGCATCGCCTCGCCCGCGCCAACTGGGCCTTCTTCGACCGCTACGTCTGCCCTGCCGACAACTGGCTGCCCCCCGACAACATCCAGGCACCGCCCTTCGCCAGCATCGCTCACCGCACCTCCCCAACCAACATGGGCATGGCCCTGCTCTCGCACCTGGCGGCACATGACTTCGGCTACCTCAGTACGGGCCGCCTGTTCGAGCGCCTGGCCTGCATGCTTGACAGCATGGCCCGCCTGGAACGCTTCAAAGGGCACTTCTACAACTGGTACGACACCCAGACCCTCAAACCATTGCCACCGCTGTATGTCTCCAGCGTGGACAGCGGCAACCTGGCCGCCCTGCTGCTGACGCTCAGGCCCGGCCTGCTGGAAATGGCCGACACATCCCTGCTCGACCGGCGACTGACCCAGGGGTTGCTCGACACCTTCGACACTCTGCTGGCCGCCTATGCCCGCACAAGCGCGGACACCCAACCGATCACGGCCCTGCGCGAGCAGGTGCGGCTCGCTCATGGACAAGTGGGCGACGTATACGCCACGCTGTTGCCGATGCTGGTCGAACAGTTGCAGCCGCTGATCACGCAACGGGCTGCCTTGGCGCCTGGCACAGAAGCGGCCGACGATTGTACGTTCTGGCTGAATGCCCTGAATGAGCAATGCCTGGACCTGAACCGCGAACTGCAGCAGCTGCAATTGCCCCCCGGTAACGATCAGGCCCCCCACGCTCCGCTGACCTGGCGCCAGCTGGCACAGCTTGACGCAGACCAGTGGCCGCCCCCCGAGCGCCTGGCGGTGGCCAACGTCCGGGCAGTTGCCCGCCAGCGCATCGCCCAGGCACACGCCTTGGCCAACCGCATTGACGCGTTGGCCAGCATGGACTTCACCTTCCTGTACGACAGCCACCGCGACCTGTTCGCCATCGGCTACAACGCCGACGAACACCGCCTGGACACCGCGTTCTATGACCTGCTGGCATCGGAGATGCGCCTGACCAACTTCGTCGTCATCGCCCAGGGCCAGGTGCCCCAGGACAGCTGGTTCGCCCTCGGCAGGCTGCTCACCAGCAATGCCGGCGTGCCTGTGTTGTTGTCCTGGTCCGGCTCGATGTTCGAGTACCTGATGCCGCTGCTGGTGATGCCGAACTATGAGGGCACACTCCTCGACCAAACCTGTCATGCCGCCGTCAAACGGCAGATCGAACACGGCAAACTGTCGGGCCTGCCCTGGGGTGTCTCGGAATCGGCCTACAACGCGCTGGACGCGCAGTTCAACTACCAGTACCGGGCATTCGGCGTACCAGGGCTTGGCCTCAAGCGTGGACTGGGAGAAGAGCGCGTGGTGGCGCCCTATGCCAGCGCACTGGCCTTGATGGTGACGCCCGCTGCCGCCTGCCATAACCTGCAGCGGCTGGCCACACTTGGTTTGGCTGGCCGGTTCGGGCTCTACGAGGCCGTGGACTACAGCGAGGCACGCCTGCCCCCCGGGCAAGACGCCGTCGTGATCCGCTCCTTCATGGCCCACCATCAGGGCATGGGTTTTTTGGCCCTGACCGCGTTGCTGCTGAACAAGCCCATGCAACGGCGCTTCGCCTCCGACCCGCGGTTCCAGGCCAGTATGCTGCTGTTGCAGGAGCGCGTGCCGAAAACCGCTGCGCCGTACCTGCATACCCTCCAGGCCCCGGCCGAGGACGCCGCCGAACGCGACCCCGAGGCACGGCTGCGGGTGTTCAAAGAGCCAAACCGGGCCCAACCGGCTGTGCAACTGCTGTCCAACGGCCGTTATCACGTCATGGTCAACCACGTGGGCAGTGGCTACAGCCAGCGCAACACACTGGCGGTGACCCGCTGGCGCGAAGACGCCAGCCGCGACGACCTGGGCAGCTTCTGCTACCTGCGCGATGTCGCCAGCGGCGCCTACTGGTCCACCTCCTACCAGCCAACACGGCACCGCACCAAACTCCAGGAAGCGATCTTCAGCGACGGCCGCGCGGAGTTTCGCGTGCGCGAACACGACTTCGACTGCCATACCGAAATTGCCGTGTCGCCCGAAGACGACATCGAACTGCGACGCCTGCACCTGACCAACCATGGCGACCAGCCCCGCACCCTGGAGCTGACCAGCTACGCCGAAGTGGTATTGGCACCGGCCTTGAGCGATGCCCTGCACCCGGCGTTCAGCAAGCTGTTCATCCAGACCGAACTGATCCGCCCGCTGCAAGCCATTCTGTGCACGCGGCGGCCGCGCTCGCAGCTGGACGCCGTGCCGTGGATGTGCCACGTGCTGGCGGTGCACGGGGCCGACATCGAGGCGTTGTCCTACGAAACCGATCGGGCCCGCTTCATCGGCCGCGGGCGCACCCTGGCGCGGCCGGCGGCCATGGATCAAGACAGCGAGACGCTGTCCGATAGCGCGGGGGCGGTGCTGGACCCGATCGTGGCCATCCGCTGCCGCATTACCCTGATGCCCGGCCATGCGACCACGGTCGACCTGGTCACAGGCATCGCCGACAGCCGCGACGCCTGCCTGCAGCAAGTGGCCAAGTACCGCGACCGGCACTTGGCCGACCGGGTGTTCGACCTCGCCTGGCCGCACAGCCAGGTTTTGTTGCACCAGCTCAACGGCTCGCTGGCCGACGCCAGGCTGTTCGAACAGATGGCCGCCTCGGTGCTGTACCCCAACGCCAGCCTGCGGCCCAACGCAGCGCTGCTGGCCAGCAACCGGCGCAACCAGTCCGGCCTGTGGGGCCAGGGGGTATCGGGCGACTTGCCGATCGTGCTGGTGCAGATCGGCGACCCGGCCAACATTCATCTGGTCAAGCAAATGGTGCTGGCCCATGCCTACTGGCGCCAGAAAGGGCTCGCACTCGACCTGCTGATCTGGAACGAAGACCAGGCCGGTTACCGCCAGCAACTGCAAGACCTGATCATGGGGATCGTCACCTCCGGCAGTGAAGCGGCCCTGCTCGACCGCCCCGGCGGCATTTATGTAAGGCCTGCGCAGCAACTGTCTGCCGAGGACCGGCTGCTGACCTTGTCCGTCGCCCGGCTGGTGCTTGACGACACGCTCGGCACGCTGGAAGAGCAACTGCAGCTGCGCCGTCAGCCAAAGGTCCCGGCGGCTGTTCAAGCCAACCCTGCCAGCCGCCGACCGGCACCTGCCAACCCCTCACCGACCGAACAAACCACGGTGATGCTGGGCAATCGCTATGGCGGGTTCAGCGCCGACGGCCGCGAGTACGTCATTGCGCTGCTACCCGGCTCACCGCCACCCGCGCCATGGGTCAACATCCTGGCCAACCCGCAGTTCGGCAGCGTGCTCTCCGAGGCCGGCAGCGCTTACACCTGGTACGAAAACGCCCACGAGTACCGCTTGACGCCCTGGCACAACGACCCCGTTACCGACGCCAGTGGCGAAACCTTCTACCTGCGCGACGAGGATACCGGCGAGTATTGGTCACCGACGCCGCAGCCCTGCCCAGGCCCTGGCCGTTACTGCACCCGCCACGGCTTTGGCTACAGCGTGTTCGAATATGTCGAACAAGACCTGCGCAGCGAGCTCTGGGTGCATGTGGCGCAGGATGCGCCGGTCAAGTTCAGCCGGCTCAACGTGCACAACACGTCAGCACGGGTACGCCGCTTGTCGGTGACCTGCTTCGTCGAGTGGGTGCTGGGCGACCTGCCTGGCAAAACCGCCATGCACGTGGTCAGTGAGACCGACCCTTTCAGCGGCGCGCTGTTCGCCCGCAACAGCTACTCGGTGGAATTCTCCACGCACGTGGCGTTTCTCGATTGCGACCTGCCGATACAGGGCCTGACCTGTGATCGCGGCGAATTCCTGGGGCGCAACGGCGATTGCCAGGCGCCTTTGGGCATGCGCCAGTCACGGCTGTCGGGGCGGACCGGCGGCGGTCTGGACCCCTGCGCGGCATTGCAAGTGGCGCTGCAGCTGGAGCCTGGCGAAAGCCGGGAGGTGGTGTTCCGCCTGGGCGCTGCCCGGGACACCCGCGCCGCCACCCGCTGCGTCCAGCAATACCGGGGGTTGCAGGCCGCCATGGACGAGTTCGACAAGGTCAGCGCCTACTGGCGACGCACACTGGACACCGTGCAGATCGAGACCCCGGAACCTGCACTGGATGTGCTGGCCAACGGCTGGTTGATGTACCAGGTGATCGCCTGCCGGTTCTGGGCGCGCAGTGGCTTCTACCAGTCCGGCGGTGCCATCGGTTTTCGCGACCAGCTGCAGGACAGCATGGCCATGGTCCATGCCGCGCCGGCGGCGGCGCGCCAGCACCTGCTGGCCTGCGCTGCGCGTCAGTATGTCGAAGGCGACGTGCAGCACTGGTGGCACCCACCGTTGCAGCGCGGGGTGCGTACCCGCTGCTCCGATGACCTGCTGTGGCTGCCGCTTGCCGCCAGCCGCTACGTAGAGGCCACCGGGGACTATGCTGTGCTTGACGAGCCGGTCGGTTATCTGGAAGGTCGCGCACTAAACGCCGGGGAAGAATCCTACTATGACCTGCCTGGCCACTCGGCCCTGGTCGAGGGCCTGTACCAGCATTGTCAGCGTGCCCTCGGCCACGCCTTGCAGTGCGGGGCACACGGCCTGCCGTTGATGGGCAGTGGCGACTGGAACGACGGCATGAACAGGGTCGGCGAACAAGGGCAAGGCGAAAGCGTGTGGCTTGGCTTCTTTGGCCACGAGGTGCTGCGGGCATTCGGCTGCGTCGCCTTGCGCCAGGGCGACAGCGCCTTTGCGCTGCGCTGCACCACCCAGGCCGCCGCACTCGCCGAAAAACTGGAAGCGCACGCCTGGGACGGCGGCTGGTATCGCCGCGCCTGGTTCGACGATGGCCAGGTACTGGGCTCGGCGAGCAACCAGGAATGCCGCATCGACTCGCTGTCGCAGAGCTGGGCAGTGCTGTCGGGTGTTGCTTCGCCCGAACGAGCCCGCCTGGCCATGGCGGCGCTGGACAGCCACCTGGTACGCCGTGACATCGGCATCGTCAAACTGCTCGACCCACCCTTCGACCAGGGCCACCTGGACCCTGGCTACATCAAGGGCTACCTGCCAGGGGTGCGTGAAAACGGCGGGCAGTACACCCATGCGGCCATCTGGGCGAGCATGGCCTACGCGCAGCTGGGCGACGCTGACAAGGCCTGGGAACTGCTGCGCCTGATCAACCCGGTGCGCCAGGGCAGCGACGCGTTGATCGATACCTACAAGGTCGAGCCCTATGTGATGGCCGCCGACGTCTATGCGGTTGCGCCCCACGCCGGGCGGGGTGGCTGGAGCTGGTACACCGGCTCTGCCGGCTGGATGTACCGCTTGATCGTCGAAAGCCTGCTGGGCCTGCAACGCAGTGGCGACACCCTGCGCCTGCAACCGCTGCTGCCGGCAGGCTGGCCGGGTTATGTCCTGCATTACCGGTTTGGTAGCACCCGCTACCGCATCGAGGTACGCAACGGCAACGGTAGCGAACTGAGCCTGAGCCTGGACGGCGAACGGCTTGTCGAACCCAAGCTGCGGCTGAAGGATGACGGATGCGAGCACCACGTCATTGCCGAGTGCCGGGGCTGCTCCTTGCCTGCCATCTGAACCGTTGGGCGCGTCACGGCCGCACTTGCGCAAGCCTTGGCCCAGCTAGGCTAATCTTGTTGCCACAGCCGCTGCCATCGATGGTCCCACGCATGCAACACACGGTAAAACCCCAACACAACCACTTGCTGGCTGCCCTGTCGCCAGAGGCGTTAAGCCGTTTGGCGCCGGACCTGGAGCACGTCAACCTGCCCCTGGGCAAGGCACTGTACGAGTCCGGCGATAGCCTGCGCCATGTCCACTTCCCGGTCGATGCCATCGTTTCGCTGCTGTACGTGATGGAAAACGGCGCCTCAGCCGAAATTTCCGTGGTTGGTAATGAAGGGGTGGTTGGCATCGCCGTGTTCATGGGCGGCGAAAGCACGCCCAGCCGGGCCATCGTGCAAAGCGCCGGGCATGCCTACCGTCTGCCCGTGCAAAAGATCAAGGACGAGTTCAACCGCCATGGCGAATTGATGACCTTGATGCTGCGTTACACCCAGGCACTGATCACCCAGATGGCACAAACAGCGGTGTGTAATCGACATCACTCCATCGACCAGCAATTGTGCCGCTGGCTATTGTTGTCGCTCGACCGCCTGCCAGGTGACCGCCTGTGCATGACCCAGGAACTGATCGCCAACATGCTGGGCGTGCGCCGCGAAGGTGTGACCGACGCCGCCGGCAAGTTGCAGCGCCTGGGGGTGATCGAGTACAACCGCGGGCAGATCAGGGTACTGGACCGGGCACGCCTGGAACTGCTGAGCTGCGAATGCTACGCGGTGGTGAAGAAAGAAACCGAGCGACTGCTGCCCTACCTGCCGGGCCTCCAGGGTTGAAGCATGGGTGGGTCAGTCAACCCGATAACCCGAGCACCAGCCAATGCTGCTCATGAAGATCGCGTCGTTAATTTTTCTCAGCCACTGGGTGTTCAGCGCCCTGCGCGAGCGACCTGCAGGGCATGTCCTCACGAACACGACGCATCCTGGCTCCAATTGCTCGATGGCCTGCGTACAGTAATTCAGCGGTTTCACTCGCTCTCCCGTTTGCATGAACTACTCCTCAAATCGCTTATAGGCCGGCCTGCGTGATTGGCGTCAGCTTGGGCGACTGTTCCAACAACCCACGCGGTAATTTGAAGCCTTTGAAAGGCTCTTGCGTGATGGGGTTGAAGGCCTTCTCGGCATTCAGTCGATAGCGCATTACACCATCGCCGGTGCGGAAGCTCAGGTCCACGCTGGTAGCCGTGCGCCCGTTGAGCGCGCCACGGCTGAGCAAACGGAACATCGACCACGGCCCTCGGTACTCCAGGCTACTGCTATTGCCGTTCTGTCTGAGCAAGGTCAGGTTGCTACGCACGTGCTGGCCCAAGGTATTGGGCCAAACGATACCGGTGATCTGGCGCGGACCATGGGTATAGGAAATCAGCTGACCATCGAGGTCCAGCAGGCTGGTGCGCTGGTTAGCGCTGAGCCCCAATGGCTCAATGCTGAACTGCACGCTTAGGTTGCCGCGCTGATCGAAGAAGGTTTCGCGAATGCGATCTGCCCGCTCCAGCTGCTCGATCACGTCGCTGCGAATCAACGAGCGCCCTTGCTGACCGGCCTGCAGGGCTTCAAGGTTGTCCTTCAGGAAGACCTTCAGGTACTGATCGTTGAACTGCTGCAGCCGCCCCTTAGGCCCGAAAAACGCCTCAAAATCGTCCAGGGAGGCGTCAGGTGCTCTCACTATGAAGGGATAGCGCCCTGCCAGGCGCTGCTGGAAGAAGCTGTACACCTCGGCATCCCAGCGCCGCTCCAGCTCGCGCAGGGCCTCGACGTTGAGTACTTGTGCCGTTTGATCGGCGAGCTTCCTGACCTGGTAGTTGATCGGCTCTGGCAAGCCGGTAGAGACGCGTTGCAGGGTACCGATTGGATCCTGCCCCGTCATCGAGAAACGTTGATGCACAGCCTGGAGTGCAGCTTTGCCTCTGTCGGGGCTGTCCAGCACCGCCTTGGCGTAATCATGAACGGCGGTAATGGCTCCAACGGTTTCATCGTAGTAGCTGGGCTTCTCACCGGTTGCTCGCAGCATGGCACTCAGCCCGGCAAACGCGCGCTGGATGGCCCAGGCCTGTTGCTGCTCAGGCTTGCTGGATGGCGGTGCCAACGCTTCAGCAGCTTCAGGTGTCTCAACGCCCACGGCTGGTGACAGCGAAGTGTTGTCCTTGACGGTATCCAACAACCGATGCAGGGGTGCCGCTGGCCCGGTGAACTGCTGCAGAATTGCCACCCCATGGTCCAGATCGCGGAAGTCAGTCACCAAAATTGCGTTCAAGGCGCGCCGCCAACTGTCGATGAAATCCGCGCTGTACAGATTACGCAGCCGCTCGCTCAACGCCTCACGATCAGCGTCAGAGTACTCAAGCTGGCCGCGCTCACCCAGCGCCCACTGGTCGATCATCGCCATGTCAGCAAACTTCTGGCTACGCGGTTCGAAGTACTCCTTGAAACCTTTAGCGGTGAGCATCGGTGCCAGCACGACATCATCGCCTTTCCTGGAGCGGCCAGCTGACTGATAGACCACATCAAAGGCCGGCCCCACCTGATTACGCAGGTCCAGGCCGGTGTGCAACTGCTCCTCAGCCTGCTGCTTGAGGCTCGCATAGACCCGCTCGGCGAGCGGGACCCTGCGCAACGTCTGCTGCACCTCGGCGATGCGCTGACGATACTGGGGCAGATCGGCATCGGCATAGGCCAGCGCATACTTCAAATGCCGCATCAGGTCGCGTTGCAACTGCCCTTGGCCTGGGAACTTTTGCTGCCACTGGCGAGCCATCCAGTCCTCGACCCACTCGGGTCGTCGGTTCTGGCGGTCCTCCAGCATCCGGTAAACCCTGAGGGCAGCCATTTGTTTCTCACTGCCAGGCTGTGCCGCGGCCATGGCCTCGATTACCCCACTGGCCAAGGCTGGCAGGAAACGCTTGGAGAGCAGGCTAAGGTAGGCCTCATCCACACGTGGACCGATGGCACGTCCTTGATAAAGACCAAAATCAGCTACACCCGGCCACGCTGCACGATAGTCGCCAAACACGGTCACCGCGTCGCGGATCTGGTCCAGTGGCTCCAAAAGGTTGCGCCCGGTCGGGTCCAGTCGCTGGTCGATTTCGTGATGACTGTATTCCCTGCTCTTGGCGAGTACGTTGGCGGCCTTGGCGCCATTGATATCGAAGTAGCGTTGCCAACTGGCGATGCCAACCCACAAAGCCAGGACGCCTACACCAGAGCCCACCCAGAGCAGCTGGCGCTTGTTGCGCGCCACTTTGATGTTGTCCCCAGCGAGTCCAGATTCCGGATAGATGACGCGCCTGAACGCGTGCTGGATGAAATAGGCCACAGCCTTGCCCGGCGCCTTGCCTTCAAGCAGTGGAAGCTTCGTCTTGTAGGGCTGCGCCGCCTCCCGAACAAAGGCGTTAAGCATGTCGCCCTGCTGCACCACCGAAGACCAATACACGCCACGCACCAAAGCAGGCGTTGTGTAACGGTCGCTGGCAAGTGTTTCTTTGAGGAAGCCCAATAGTATCGGGCGCAAACCGATCAACTGAGCATGCAATGAGAACAAGCGGGCTCGCAGCAGCGCACCGTCCAGTGCATCCAGTCGTTCTACCATCTGTTCGAACAACTCGCTGATCATTTGACCGTACTGTTCGCCATATTCTTCTAGCCAAGCGTCAAACGTACCGATCGCATCCAGTTTGAACGTGAAGCCCAGCATCTTTTCCCGCGAAGCGGCGGGAAGTCCGGCGTAAAGCTGGTCAAAACCATCCACCAGATCGAACTTGCTCATAACCACATACAGCGGCAATCGCGAGCCCAACTGACTACTCACCTCGTACAGCCGGGTGCGCAACACATGCGCCAATGCAACGCGTTGTTCGGACGTGCCGTGCAATAACGCAGGCAGGTCGATAACCAATACCACGCCATTAAGGGCTCGCTGACTGCGGTTGCGCACCAGCCAACCCAGTAAGTGCTGCCACAACCTGGCCGGCGTAGCGGGTGGTACATCCAGTGTGTCAGCTTCCTCGGCTGGCGAAATTGAGCGCGAATCTTGGCGGATGAAGGCGCCTGGTGGATCGATGATTACCGCGTCGTTGCTGACCCACCAACCAATCGGGTAGGCCAGCGCTTGCGCCTGTCGGCCGCGCTTCTGTGCCTTGTCGATGCGAGTCAGCGAGAAATTTTGTTCGGTACGGTCAATGAAGCTGGTCTTGCCCGCGCGCTGGTCACCCACCACCAGATACCACGGCAATCGGTACAAGGCGCGTCGGCCGCCAGCATTGTGCAAAAATCGCGAAAGCCCCTGGTCCAGCGCCTGCTCTTGCGCTTGAACATACGGTAACACCCGGTCCAGCTCGACGGCTGCGGTCTGATTGCGTTCTGCCTGCAGACGGCGATTGCGCTTGCGCAACACGACGAGCCAACACAGTAGCGGCACCAGCACGAGCACCAGACTGGCCAGCCCTCGATGGGCCATGCTGGCCAACGGCTGCTGTTCACGCCACGTCCATTGCGGGCCGAGCCACCAGATGGCGACCAGTATCAATGCAGCACCCAGCCCGAGCAGCAGCGGCATGGCCAGACCAATACGAGCCACCAGGGGCAAGCCCCAACGTTTGAGGTGCTTCCATAGTAGATTCATCGTGACTCCCGTTTCTTGTTCCAATCAGCTTCTATCTGCGGTACCGCATACTGCTGAAGACGTTGAAACACCTCTGGTTCCCAGGCACTGGCGGTGGTTTCCTGCATCGTCCTGGCTACACCTGCGCACAAGTCCCGGGCCAGCCACGACACGCCCCTTGCTGCCAGCAGGTCAGCGGCGATGACGGTGGTATGGCAACGCTCACGGGGGGCGTGAAGTTCTGCCTGCATCCCCTGCAGCCTGAGCAAGACGGGTTCCACGCCGCCTGTTTCCAGCTGGCAGACCAATTCTTCGCGCAGGCTGGCAAACTCATAAGCGGTCGCTTGTTGACCGGATGCGCCCTCTGCCCCCTTGAGCCACGCCAGGCATTGATCATCGACAAACACCTTGCCGTCGCTGAAACACAGTTCCTGCAATGCCGGCATGCGCTGCACGAACCGCGCGGTTGCGGCGCGAATGGCCTCGCCTACCTCGCCCATGGCCAGCCGGCTGGCGGCGGTTGCCGCCAGGAAGCTGCCGCGTATCCAATAGGGGCAAGCAGTCACGCTCTTTTCGATCCGTAGGAGCAATGCCGCGTCAACCCCGGTGCCTGCAATGGCCTCTTCATAATCGCCGGCGATATCCTGTGGCACGGCCATCAGCTCTGTGCGGTTGCCTTGCTTGGTTTGAGGTGCTGCCTGGATATGGGCCCACAAGCCGAATCGTCGTAGCTGGTAGCCCGTCGGGTCGTAAGGGTCCTGCTGATTGATCAGCTCGGCAATGGTCAGAATGGCCCGGCGTGATTCACGCTCGTTGCCCAGCGATACGCGGGGCATTGGTGTAGCGATGACCTCAGCCAGCGGCACAGGCTTGCTCGCCGTAGAGGGCGTGGCTAAGGATGAGGTTGTAGTCGGTTCGCCCACACCGTTGGCAAGCCCTGTGTATTTACCAAGCAGGCGCTCAAGTTCACCCAAAAGCGCTTCATCCAACTGCGCTGCAGCGTGCTGCCGTTGCAACCGTTGCAACGCGTCCTGTGCCGCCGCCGCATGAGCGGGGGTGTACGTGAAGCGGTCCAGCCGTGGTAGCGCTTCGGTCAAACGATTGAGTATCAGGGCAACCAACTTGCGTTTACCCAGGAAGCCTTTAGGGCCAGGTTTCGGGTATGAGCTTTCCCAATATTGCTCGATCAGGCCAGCGAGCATCGCCAAGGAAAAAACCCAGCGCTCCCAGCACCGGCTGCGCAGCCAGGCGGCACTCAGATGCGCGGCGACGCGCCAATGCTTGCACTGCACGCCCAGATACTGCTGGGACGCTTCCTCGATGTACGCCCAGTCGATTGAGGACTCCTGTAGCCCGCCCAGCTTGACCATTTCCTGATCAATGGCCTGGTAGGTTTCGTCCTCCACATCGAACAAGCCGGCAGGACTCTGAGCGTCGATGGGAGCAAGCAACCGGGCAATTTCCTGCGGGTTGACTTCTGTTACCAGCGACATGCTTTGCGCGCCTCATCGATGAGTGGATCCAACCCCTGAGCGTCAAAGACCAGGCCGTGAACGGCCGGGTTGTCACTCTCGACGTGAATACGATGGGCCTTTATCAGTTTTTTGATCTGCTCGATGCCCGGCAAGCCCCTGCCGGCGTCAAGCACCTGACCGTTCTCCATCACCTGCCAAGGGGTAGGAGCAGTTGAGCCACGCTCCCCCTTCAATTGCACGATCACGCGGCCGGTATTGATGGGTTGTGCGGCAACCAATTGCAACCTGGAAATGTTTTGCAGACAGCTGATCACCAGATAGGAATGCTGTGCAGCCGAAGCAATCGCAGGCGCCGATATCATCAGCCCATCATCTTCAGCCCTAAGGCGAAACATCAGGTCCTCTGGCGACCGCCCCACCTCATTGGTCAGCACACGACGCAACGTGGTCGAGTCCTGCTCCGGTGCGGACCATTGCACAGGCACAAGATGAGCAGGAGTTCCGGCTGATCTATCAAAGCAAGCCAAACGCTCCAGATTAGAAACGATGTGCCGACAATCCTGATAGGCATACGCGGGCATCGATAGAAAGTTCAATACCAGCACAAGACTTATTCCATAAGCTTTTTTACCAGTCATCGCAAGAAAATTCTCTCTCAATAACACACACGCCCCATTTAGCCGACGAGAGCAAGAACTCCGACTACTTTGAGCGCCCAAAACTGACAAGAGCCTAGCCCATAAAAAACAGGTGATACAAACAAATATTTTTTAACATTTTCGTGCTCGACCAACCCCCACCAGCGAGCGCATGTTTTTAAAGAACCCATCAAGTCCGACCCACTTTGTTTATAAAAACCCGTCAGACCTGTTTAAACGAAACATCAATATCAGGGAAATTTCCTACACGTCACTTAAGACACACTTAGAGAACTTCCACAGGAAACCCCTACATGCCAAGGAGATATTCTGCGATGTCGAAAACCCTGGGATCGGTTGCACCTAAAGAACGTATCAACATCAAGTACGTACCCGCCACGGGCGATGAACAGGCCGAAGTAGAGCTGCCGCATAAGATGCTGGTGCTTGGTGATTTCGGGCTGGAAGACACCCGTGCCTTGGAAGACCGTTCGGTCATGCGCATCGATAAACACACCTTCAACAATGTGTTGAACGATGCCGATGTCAGCCTGGGTATGTCCGTACCTTCTGCGCTCAACACAGCCCCGGACGCGGAGCTGGCGGTCAACCTGCAGTTCAAGTCCATCAACGACTTCGGGCCAGACAGCATCGCCCGCCAAGTACCGGAGCTGAGCAAGCTGCTGGAGCTTCGCGAAGCATTGGTCGCCCTTAAAGGCCCCTTGGGCAACGTGCCCACGTTCCGCAAGCAACTGCAGCATCTGCTGAATGACGAGCAAGCGCGCAAACAACTGGCCCAAGAACTGAACCTGGTGCTCGAAGCGCCGAAAGAAGACTGAGACAACGGAGCGTCCCATGCCAAAGCAAAACAACACGACCGTCACGGTTGAATCGACAACGGAGACACTGAGCAACGCTACCCTGCTCGATCAGATCATGGCAGAAACCAGGTTGGTGCCCACTCAAGAGGGCTATCAAGTCGCTCGCCAGGGTGTATCTGCCTTTATTGCCGAAATCCTGAAGAGCCATGACCCAGATCAACTCATTAACAAACATCGCGTCGATCAGATGATTGCTGAGCTGGATCGGGTCCTCAGCAAACAGATGGATGCCATTCTGCATCAGCCTGAGTTCCAGCAACTTGAGTCAGCCTGGCGCAGCCTCAAACTTCTGGTCGACCGCACGGACTTCCGAGAGAACATCAAGCTTGAAGTGCTGCATGTCAGCAAGGAAGACGTACTTGATGACTTCGAGAACGCGGCCGATATCACATGCAGCGGAATATATAAACACGTTTACACCGCAGGCTACGGCCAGTTTGGTGGCGAGCCCGTTGCGGCCATGCTCGGCAATTACAGCTTCGGCCCCTCTTCCCCCGATATCAAACTATTGAGCTACATGGCCTCCGTCGGGGCCATGTCGCATGCCCCATTCCTCGCAGCCCCCTCCCCTGAATTCTTCAACCTCAGCAGCTTTGAAGAGCTGCCCAACCTGAAGGAGATCAAGGACATTTTCGCCGGCCCGCGGCATGCCAAGTGGCGCGCATTTCGTGAAAGTGAGGATGCCCGCCATGTTGGGCTGGCAGGACCGCGCTTCATGCTCCGCTCTGCCTATCATCCGCAAGACAATCCGGCCAAGAGCTATCACTACCGCGAGGACATCGACGGGCGGCACGATAATTACCTGTGGGGCAGCTCAGCCTTCCTGCTGGCCAGCTGCATCAACGACAGCTTTGCGCGCTACCGTTGGTGCCCCAACATCATCGGTCCCCAATCGGGTGGTGCCGTCGAAGGCCTGCCGGTGCATCTGTACGAATCGCTGGGTCAGCTTCAGGCCAAGATTCCTACCGAAGTACTGATCTCCGACCGCAAGGAATTCGAGCTGGCCGAAGAGGGCTTTATCGCCCTGACCATGCGCAAGGACAGCGACAACGCCGCGTTCTTCTCAGCCAACTCGGTGCAGAAGCCGAAAAATTTCCCCAAGACACCCGAAGGCCTGCAAGCACAGACCAACTACAGGCTCGGCACCCAACTGCCCTACCTGTTCATCGTCAATCGCCTGGCCCACTACATCAAGGTGTTGCAGCGCGAGCAGATCGGGAGCTGGAAGGAGCGACGGGACCTTGAATCCGAGCTCAACAAATGGATCAAGCAATACGTCGCCGACCAGGAGAACCCGTCTGCCGATGTACGCAGCCGTCGCCCGTTGCGTGCTGCAAAGGTCGAGGTTTCTGACGTCGCCGGTGATCCGGGCTGGTACCAGGTGTCCCTCGCCGTGCGCCCGCACTTCAAGTACATGGGAGCGAATTTCGAAATCTCCCTGGTTGGTCGGCTTGATACCCAATGAGTGGCTTTTTCGATGACTTGGTGACGAATCAGTTCGCAAGCCAGGTGCCGTCCAGGCAAGAGAACGCTACGCAGAAGTTCGCCGCCATCAAGCGCCACCTCGAAACGCTGCTCAACGCTCGCCAGGGTTGCTCACAGAGCAGCCCTGAGCTGGGCCTGCGCGACTTCAACGGGCACGACGTAAGCAGGGGCGACCTCCTGAAGCAAGTGAGCGCAGACATCCGCCGCACCATTCAGCGCTTTGAGCCACGTGTGCACGTGCGAACGCTCAAGGCAGTGCCTGATGGTCATGCCCCGTTGGAGCTGCATTTCAGGCTGGACTGCCACGTGCAGGTCAACAACCACACGGAGCAGCTGCAACTGGAGCTGCTGGTCAACGGCCATAACCGCCACACCCGCGTGAGGTGACCCATGTCACTAAAGGATCGATTCAGCGAAGAGTTGCGTTATCTCCATGAGCTGGGGAACGACTTCGCTCAGGACAACCCACAACTTGCCCGTCTGCTCGGCAAGGGTGGTAGCGACCCGGATGTCCAACGCCTGATGGAGGCTTTTGCCTTCCTGACGGCCAAGCTGCGGTTGAAGCTGGAGGACGACCTGCCGGAGCTGACGCACCCGATGCTGCAGCTGCTGTGGCCCAATTACCTGCGGCCTCTGCCGAGCACCACGATCATTCAGTTCACCCCGCGCAAGCAAGCGCTCAGCCAGTCGCAGCGTATCCCCAAGGGCTCGCGGTTGTTTTCCAAACCTGTGGATGGTGTGCCCTGCGAGTTTCGAACCTGCACGGCGGTGGACATCCATCCGTTCGAGATCGACGCAGTGAGTGCTACCCAGACACTCGACAGTTCGGTGGTTCGGCTTAACTTGAGAACCTTGGTCGAGCGGCCATTGAACACCTTGGGCTGCGCCAGCCTCGATTTTCATTTGAGCGGTGATACTCAAACTGCCCGCACCCTGTATCTGTGGATTGCTCAATACCTCAAACATGTCGAAGTGACGGTCAATGGCGAGATCCGTCGGCTGACGGCCAGCAGCATCGTCCTCCCAGGTTTCAGCCCGGTTGAAGCCTTGCTGCCTTACCCACAGAATGTCTTCGACGGCTACCGGATTCTGCAGGAGTACTTCATATTCCCCGAGCGTTTCCACTTCTTCAGCGTAGCCGGGCTGAACAAAGTCTGGCCCGATCAGACGACTCAGAAGGTCAGCCTCGAATTTCACTTCACCCGACAGTTACCTGATTCGCTGCGTGTCGGCAGCGCAGACTTCAGCCTGTTCTGCACCCCTGCAGTAAACCTGTTCAGCCACAGCGCCGAGCCTATCGACCTGTCCAACCAGTCCGCCCAGGCTGAGCTCACACCCCGAGGTGCGGCGCGACACGCCTATGAAATCTTCAGTGTCGATCAAGTCTTCAGCACCCGCACGACAACAGACGGCAGTACCGGTGAACACCTGCGAACCTTCCGGCCCTTCGAGTCGTTCGCCCATGAGATCGAGCATATGCAGGGGCGCACAGCGCTGTACTACCGCTACACGCTTGAAGAATCCCTGCGCGAGGATAGCGTTACTCACCGCATCGCATTTGTCCGCGCAGACGCCAACGCCTACATCGGCGAGCTGGAAACAGCCTCCATCGACCTGACCTGCACCAACCGCGACCTGCCGCGGGCGTTGGCTATCAATGACATCAATGTGATTTCCGAGGTCACGCCGCCCCTCGCCACCTACACCAATATCTGTGCCCCAACCCGCCCCTATCGACCGGTGCTGGACGGCCAGTTGCAGTGGGCCCTGATCTCCAACATGTCGCTGAACTACCTGTCGCTGCTCTCTGCCGAGCCGCTTAAAGCGGTCATCAATGCCTATGACTTCGCCGCCCTGCATGACATCCAGCAAACCCGTACCACCCGCAAGCGCCTCGACGGCATCCGGGACGTTCAAACAGAACCCCTGGATTGGCTGATCAAGGGGCAGCCCATTCGCGGCCTGCGCACGCGGCTGAAGCTGGACCAAAGCGCATTCCTCTGCGAAGGCGACCTGTATCTGTTCGGTTGCGTGCTCGCCCACTTCTTTGCCCTGTACGCCAGCATCAATTCCTTCCACCAACTGGAAGTGATCAACACCACCAACAACGAGCACTACACATGGCCAATCCAGACCGGCAAACAACCGCTGATCTAGCCGACAAGCTGCTCGCCGAGGCGCACCAGTACAACTTCTATCAATTGCTGGAGCGCCTGCACGGCTTGCACGGGGATGACCTGGAACCGCGCTGGCCCGACCCCGCCATCCGACGGCGCGTCCGGCTTGCCAGCGATCCGCGGCTGACCTTTCCTGTGTCCGACGTGTACAAGGCCGAACGCATGCGTGAAGCGGACGACCGCTATCGCGTGTGCACCACCTTCATGGGCCTGCACGGCACTGACTCGCCCTTGCCTACCTATTACCTGGAAGAAGTGTCGTACGAGCATGCCCACGGCATTGGGATACGACCGGCGTTCTTCGACTTCTTCAACCACTACTTGCTGAGCCTTTTGCATCGCATCTGGCGCAAGTACCGCTATTACATCCGCTTCCAGCCGGGCGCGACCGATGGCTTCTCGCAGTACATTTTCGCCCTGCTCGGATTGAATGACAAACAACTGCGCGGCGACACGCCGCTCCCTTGGAGCCGGCTGCTCAGTTTCGCCGGTGTCATCGCCAGCCGCAGCCGTGCACCGGGCACTGTCGCCGGCATCATCGCCCATTGTTTCGACTTGAAGCAGGTTCACATCCGCGAGTTCGAAACCCGCTCGGTTCCCACCACGACCAAGCAGCTGGTAAGCCTTGGCCGCAGCAATGGCGAGCTTGGCAGCTCGTTCATGGTCGGCAGCCGCACGCGAACCCGCAGCAGCAAGTTCACCATCGTGATCAGCGAGCTCGATCAGGAACAGTTACGTGACTTGTTGCCCAGCGGCCTCAATTTCAATCGCTTGCGTGCACTGATCGATTTCCTGTTGCGAGACGGACTGGCCTATGACCTGGAGCTGCGTCTAAAGCAGAACGCGCTATCACCCTTCTGCCTGCACCGCAGCCAGGGCGCCTACCTGGGCTGGACCAGCTTTGTCGATGACCGCCACGGCCAGATCAGCCCAGTCGTCCGGTTCCGGGGGCGCTCATGAGCACATTGATCTTGAGCATCATCAACCTTGATCAGTTGCAACACAACGTCACTGCCCGACATCGATTCGATCGCACAGGCGGCACCCTCGGCAGCGCCGGGGCCACCTGGCGGATCAACGATCGTGAGCAGACCGTTGCGCCGATTCACTGCGAGATTCGCTGGACGGAGGGCAGCTTCTGCGTCATTGACCGCTGTCAGCGTACCTACCTGAACGACAGCCACGACAGCGTGGGATCGCTCGCCCCCAGGCGACTGCTGGACGGCGACCAACTGCGCATTGGCGCCTATCGACTGCAGGTTCAACTTTCGCAGGCCGATGCACGTTCTCTGGGGGACCTGTTCAGTCATGAACAGCGAACCCTTGATCACTGGCTACTGGAAGCGCCAGCCACCGCTTGGCGCCCCCTTTCAGGCGCCAAGCACGTTGCCGCAGACATCTGCTCGGCCTTCGCGCCCGGTATCGGCAACGACCCCTTGGCGGCACTGGACAAAGTAACAGGGGCAGCCCAAGAGAACCCGCTGGAACATCTGATTGCAGGAGAACGTCCATGACGCGTCATTCATTCGTGGCCGGTCTGATGATTGCACTGCTCGGCATTTCGGGTTGCAACTCCCTGAGCAAAATCGGCCAAGTGATCATGGATCCCTCGATACCCCTCGGAGCGCCCAAGGATCACCCTACCCAAGTGGCGTTCAGCATCAATGCCAGCCCCACACTCAATGGCAATCCGAACAGCGTTGTGATGGCGCCCGAGTTGGAGACCGTCATCGAGCCCAACCCCTATGCCGTTAGCCTGAGCGCAGGTGATCCCTATGTGCTGACTGAAAAAGTCGGGGCCTTGTTCGAATACCTTCAGGAACACTTTCCAGCGATCTCGCCCGTCGATATGCCAGTGGACGATGGCGAGGAGCCTGCGCGCTCCCCCCTGGAGGAAAATGCCCCCGGCAGCTACGACGATCCGACCGTCGCCCTGACCTTGCCGCGCACCACCACCCTGGCTGCGGAGCCCGTCGCTACGCCCATGGCCATCAAGATTCTGCAACTGCGCGACGATTCACTGCTGCGCAACAGCGTTTATGAGCTGCTGGACAAGGACCCTGCCAAGGCGCTGCGAAGCACCTACATCCGCGATGACGACTACTTGCTGCGCCCCGGCCAGTTCAAGTTCATCCCTTTTGCGCCCATCGAACCCGAAACGCGCTTCGTCGCGGTAATCGCCGACTACCGCAACCAGGAAAACGCCACCTGGAGCCAGGTGCTGAGCATTCCGCCTCGCGGCCACCAGATCATTCTATCGGTGTTGCTCAACGACACGCAGGTTCTGCTCAAGGGGGAGGACTGATGGCGCCTTTAACCCTGCCCTTCTCGCTTACTCACGCTGACATGGAGCGCTCATGAGTTCACGTAATCCCGTCTTGTGGCCTGAGGGCCTATTCGTCAAACCGCAGCATTTTCAGCAGGCTGCCCGTGCCGCCGAAGCAGCGTTGCATCAGCGCCTTGGCAGCCTGAACGCAGCCTTCTATGGCTTCAGCGAACTGCAGTTGAACGAGGAGTACTTGAGCCTGGGCAAGATCGCCATCACCCGCGCGCGCGGCATCATGCCGGACGGCACGGTGTTCGATATCCCTGCTGACCTGCCGCCACCTCCACCGTTGGAAATCGAGGACGACGGCGCCAAGGACAGCGAGATCTTTCTGTGCCTGCCGCTGCGTACCGAGGGTGGCCGCGAGGTGAGCTGGCCCGACAATGCCGCCAACTTCCGTTACCGCGCACAGGCAGAGGAAATCAAGGACACGCACAGCGCCGACGGCGACCTGGTGCAGGTTGACCTGGCAGTGCCAAACCTGCAGCTCAAACGCAAGGCTGACGATAGCAGCGCTTACACACGGCTGGCCCTGGCCCGCATATTGGAACGCCGCCCGGACGGGAGTCTGCAACTGGACGAAGGCTTCTATCCCACCAGCGTTTCAGTGCGTGCCGTACCCGCGCTGCAACGCTTCCTGGAAGAAATCACCAACTCCCTGCGCGAGCGGGCACGCAACCTCGCGGCCCGTATTGGTGCCTCAGGGCAGTCCGGCATCGCGGACATCCGCGACTTCAACCTGCTGCAGGCCATGAACCGCTGGTGGCCATGCTTCCAGCATCTGGCCAGGCAAGGCCAGACCCATCCTGAGCAGCTGTACCTGTGCATGAGCCAGGCCTGTGGCGAGTTCGTCACCTTCACCGACGAGACCCGCCTGCCGCAGGAATATCCCGCCTATCACCACACCGCGCTGCGCACGTCGTTCAAGCCCTTGGAAGACACCCTTCGCCGGGCGCTTAGCACGGTACTGCAACCTAGGGCGGTATCGCTGCCATTGGAGACGCTGGAGTTTGGGGTGATGACCACCACACTGGAAGACCGTCGCCTGATCGACCAAGCCGATTTCATCCTGGCCGTGCGCGCCAATTTGCCACCGCCAACGTTGCGCCAGATGTTTGTGCAAAAGGCCAAAGTCGTTTCATTGGAATCGTTGAACGAAGTCGTGCCGCTGCAACTGCCCGGTATTCCATTGGTGCCGCTGCCCGTGGCGCCGCGGGATCTGCCTTTCCATGCAGGCTTCACCTACTTCGAACTGGACCGCCGCGACCCGACCTGGGCGGCCATGAACACCTCCAATGGCTTCGGTATTCATGTCGCAGGCGAGTTCCCTGGACTTGAACTGCAGTTCTGGGCGATCAGGAGTGAATGACATGGTAGATAACAAGACTTTCCCCACTGATGCTGCACAGATTGAAAGCAAAAAACTGCAGACGATGATTGAGGAGTCCTTGTCCGGCGACTCACCCGCACCCGCTGAAGCTGAAGATTCCGATCAGAAAACCAAGTCAGAGCCTGTTTATGCAGGCTACGCAGCTGACCCGGACTTCCAGCTGCGCGGTGGTTACGAAAACCTGATGCTGGATGCCGCTGCCCCGTTGTTCGGCCTGGTGATACGCCTGCGCACCCTGGACGCGTTGCCCAATATCAAGGACGTGCACCAGCAAGTACGCAACCAGATCGACAATATTCGTGAGGAGATACGCCAGCACGGCTACGAACCCACTCAGCTGCTGGCGTACTCCTACGGCCTGTGCCTCTTCATCGATGAAGCAGTCATGGAAAGGCCCTGGGGCAAGGCCAGCTGTTGGAGTCAGGAACCCCTGCTCAGCATCTTCCACGACGAAACCTGGGGTGGGGAGAAAATCTTCACTGTGCTCTCGCGCCTGATGCAGGAGCCCGAGCGCTATCAGGACGTGCTTGAGTTCATGTACTTCGCCCTGTGCCTGGGCCTGAAGGGCAAGTACGCCATCGCGCCGAAAGGCGAAGAGTCACTGAACGGGCTTATTCACCAGCTTCACGGGATCATCCGCGAACTGCGCGGCCCCGTGCCGGAGTCGGTCGGCGATCCCTACACCAACGTGGCCCCGCGCAATTTCCGCATGAACCGGCAATGGCCGTGGTGGAGCCCGTTAGTGATTTCCGCCATTGCCATGGCGGTGGCCTATGGCATTTACAGCTACCGCCTGCACCTGATCACCACCGAGGTACTGGAGTCGCTCAACGGCATCTTGCAACAGTAAACAGCCGCCCACAGACGCCACTGAATTCAACGAATTGACGAGGCAATTGCTTCGTTGACAAGCCCATCGTTTCCGATGGCCACGCCACCCTGAGTGCGCGTGTTTATCCACATGGATGCAGGAGAAACTGCCATGCCAACACCCGCTTACATCAAGATCACTGGACAGAACCAAGGCCTGATCACTGCTGGTGCATTCACTGCCGACTCGGTCGGTAACGTTTACCAGCAAGGTCATGAAGATCAAATCCTGGTTCAGGAAATCAAGCATGAAGTGACCACACCCACTGATCCACAGAATGGTCAGCCGAGCGGCCAGCGCGTACACAAGCCGTTCATGTTCACCAGTTCACTCAACAAGGCGACGCCGCTGATGTATCAAGCGTTGGTCACAGGCGAAATGCTGTCGACAGTCGAAGTCAATTGGTACCGCACCTCGACGGAAGGCAAACAAGAGCACTTCTTCTCAACCACGCTTGAAGACGCAACTATTGTCAGCATCAACACCGTCCTCCCCCACGCTCAAGACAAGGTGAACGAGAACTACACGCAGTTGGTCGAGGTTGCGATGACCTATCGAAAGATCGTCTGGGAGCACACCGTAGCGGGCACCGGTGGCTCTGATGATTGGCGCGCACCAGTCGCCTGATATTCATGAATGCGCCGGGCGGGTTTACCTGCCCGGACTTTGTGTCACCTCAGACGGCGGACAAGGATTGCTTATGCCTAGCCAATCTGATTTGCGTTACAGCTTCCAGCCGCTGGTTGGCAAAGCTGAATTCGAAGTGGTGTCGTTCGAACTCCGAGAAGGGATCAGCACACCTTTCGAACTGGAACTGAAGTTGATCAGCTACGAAAACGATATCGATTTCGGCCACCTGCTCGACAAACCCGTGCTCTTCACCATCTGGCAAGCGGAACGCCCGGTGCGTTACGTGCACGGACTGGTCAGTCGTTTCAGCCAGGCGGAAAGTGGCTTCTACCGCACCTACTATGACGCGCTGATCGAGCCACAGCTGGCCCGCGCCAACCTGCGTTCGAACTGGCGCATCTTCCAGCACAAGACCGTGCCGCAAATTCTTGAGCTGATGCTCCAGCGCCAAGGTATCAACCAGTACGAACTGCGCGCCAGCATGGACCATCAGGTCCGCGAGTTCTGCGTTGAGGCCGGTGAGACGGACCTGGCGTTCATCGCCCGCCTGGCGGCTGAAGAAGGCTTCGTCTACCGCTTCGCGCACAGTGAAAAGCTGCACAAGCTGATCATCACCGATCGGCTGCAGTCCTTCGGCCTGATCAGCCATGGTGCCATCAAGACCGACGATGAAGACGAAGGCTTCTGCGATGATGACGAGCCTTCAGAGCCTGACAGCGTGCTGTACCACGCCAACAGCGGCGGCGATCAAGCCACGCCTTGCCTTCGCCGCTTGCGCTACAGCGAGCAAGTGCGTACTGCCCGCCAGGTGCAGCGCGACTATACCTTTACCAACCCTGCCTACCGCCAGGAGCACAGAGCCGCCGGGCCCTTTCTGGAGCATCAGTCCAAAGAGTACGAATACTTCGATTACCCAGGCCGCTATAAGCGCGATGCCGTGGGCAAACCGTTCACTGAAAACCGCATCACAGCGCTGCGCCATGATGTACGTATTGCCGAGGTCCAGGGTAATGACGTGCGCCTGCAGCCGGGTCTTAGCTTCACCCTGACCGGCCACCCGCGTATAGACCTCAATGCGCACTGGCGGGTGAACACGGTCATCCATAAAGGCACTCAGTTCACCAGCCTGCAGGAAGAAGCCGCCGACGTCGATGCAAGCACGCGCTACGAGCAGACCGCCGTGCTGGTCCCCGGTCGGACCGAATGGCGCCCTGCGCCATTGGAAAAGCCGCGAATCGACGGGCCGCACATGGCGACCGTCGTCGGCCCACCGGGCGAAGAGATCTATTGCGATGAATGGGGCCGGGTAAAAGTCAGTTTCCCCTGGGACCGCGAAAGCCAGAACAACGAGTTCAGTTCCTGCTGGCTGCGGGTGTCTCAAAGCTGGGCCGGTGGCAGCTGGGGCGCGATGGCCATCCCGCGCATCGGCCAGGACGTGATCATCCAGTACGTCAATGGTGACCCCGACCAGCCGATGATAACCGGGCGTACCTACTGCGGTGACCAACTGCCGCCCTACGACCTGCCCGATCACAAAACGCGCATGACCATCAAGAGCCAGACCCACAAGGGCGATGGCTTTAACGAGCTGCGTTTCGAGGATGAGTTAGGCCGGCAGGAAGTATTCATCCATGCCGAAAGAGATCAGAACAACATCGTCAAAAATAACGAAACCACCTTCGTTGGCAACAACCGCAGCGAACGCGTAGACCACAACGAAACCATTTCCATTGGTGACCACCGCACCGAAGACGTTGGCAAGAACGAAACCATCAGCATCGGCGCCAACCGCAGCGTGACCATCGGTGCGAACAAGACCGAAACCATCGCGCTGGCCAAGGCGGAGACGATCGGACTGGCGAAGGCGTTGAGCATTGGGGCGAGGTATCAGGTCAGTGTCGGCGCGGCCATGAACACGACGGTTGGGCTTAGCCAAAGCGAACAGGTCGGCATCCACAAGTCCGTGATCGTCGGCAACCGCTTCAACATTACCGCAGGCGACGAGCTGAGTATCACGGTGGGCAAATCCACGTTGGTCATGAAGTCCGATGGGACCGTGTTGATCAACGGCAGCAACTTTGACTTCAGTGCCACAGGGCCTGTGCAAATCAACGGCAAGGACGTCGATATCAACTGAAGGGGTAACCCAACATGGAATTTCGCAACCTGACGCCGTTTGACGTCATGTGCTTCAGTGCGCTCGCGCCTGACGGACAGGAACATCCGGTTATCGCGATGAAGGTCGGCTACCGCCTTGAACCGATTGAAAATCAGCCAGGACACTGTCGCGCTATCGTCATTGATGAAGACCCGCTGCGACTATGTACGGCCGATACCTACCATGGTGAACCCGGCTTCAGCTCCGTACTTGAAGAAAGCGACCTGGCGCCCTTCAAACCCCGCTGCGATGTCATCGTAGTCGGCCACACACATGCACCTGCAGGACGTCCGGCACACACTTGGGAGGCTGGATTACGCATCACATCCACCCGCCCCAGAGTCGAACTCCCTGATCCAGCGCCGCCAAAGCGTGCACCGGGTGTTTGCCTCACCGCCGCCGAACTGCAAGAGCATCAGGCTAATATCCTGGAAGTGCGGCGACGTAATAGGGAACAGCGCACGCCGCAGTTGTTATTGGACAAAACACTTCGCTTTACTGGCCCGCGTGAGTTTCGCCATGGCCTACTCGGTTGGCATTTTTCCGAACCAGAACTCGCTACCCGCGTTCCGCTGCGCTGGGAGCAGGCTTTTGGGGGATCGAGCCAAATCGCCAACCCACAATTTGGGCGCGCACCCGATGCTCCCGAGTTTCTACTCAACGAAGTCTGCTTTAGTAACCCATTAGGCTGTGGATGGCTAGAGCACCGCCATGGAAAGTTGCATTACGAGCTGACGGGCGACTCCCTTGAGCGCTTGCGGGGCCCCCAAATAGAACATTTGGACGATCCCATTGAACGTCTCGTTCGCACACGGCACCCTGCGGGCCCGTTGGATGCATCAGCCATGGCCGATGTGGCCAATGGGTATGGCTACACGCCCGCAGGCTTTGGCGTCGTCGGCCGGGCGTGGTCCCCACGTCTGGCACTCGCCGGCACCTATGATCAAACCTGGCAAGACAATCACTGGCCAGGCCTGCCGCAAGACTTCGACTTCACGTACTGGAACGGCGCCCCCTCCGATCAACAGATCACTCACCCGGCGCCCAACGCGCGCATCACGCTGTTCAATCTGACCGACCCATCGTTGAGCGCTGACGGGCGCTGTGACTTCCAGTTACCTGGGCACAGACCTTTCGTACTCATGCGTATGACCAACGGTGTGATGCTCCCGCTGCCCATGCTCACCGACACGCTACGTATCGATACCGATGCCATGACGCTGTCAATGACCCACCGCATCAGCCTGCCTGGGTCGCTCGATATCCGTGTCCTCGAAGCGCGGTTTGAGACCAATCCTGACGCTCCCATCATCCGGCGCGCAAAACGCCTCAATAGGGAGCAGCTGTGACATGGCCGACAACGTAATGGCCCGCCAACAGGGCAAATGGACGGTCGTCAGCATCGCCCCCGATGTTTGCAAAACGCCCATGGGCAGCAGCATTCCACCCGTGCCCTATCCCGTTACCGCAGAGCTCGATACCAGCACCGGGGTTGCCAAGAGCGTACGCGCCAATGGTCACCCGGTTGTGGTCTACAAACGTAGCTTCACACCCAAAACCATCGGCGACGCAGCTGGCAAGGCCAAAGGCATCAAGAGCGGCACTGTCGAGGGCAAGTGTCACCCACTGGAGCACAGCAGTTCCGTACGTGCCGAGGGGCGTCACCTGGTTCGTCATGGCGACCTGTTCTGGATGAATGGGAGCTGATGCCATGAGTGAACAGCCCCTTCAACTGGACACACTGCATGTCCAGGTAAAGGAAGTGCCTCTACGCAAGTTCTCAGGAGGCCCGGACCGAATGTTCGTGCAGACTGACGGCACCGGCAAGGTGCTGGTTGATTTCGCCGATGGGGTCAACGAGTGGGGCAAAGCCCTGGAACTCGACGAAGCACAATATGAAGCATTGCGTCAGGAGGCATTTCAGAGAGAACTTGCTGACCTGCAGGACATACCCACCTACACTGAACTCTACCCACCCGCAGATCACGGTGGCGCTATCACCTCGCCCAATGGCAACACCCTGGGGCGCGTGAACGGTGAAACGCCCCCAATGGGTAAGACTGCCGACGGCTCTAATGCTGACGTGGACAGCGAGACACCGGCAGAAGGGGTAACGGGCGAACAGGTGCTGGACGGTATCCAGTTAGGGCTGGATATTGTTGGCCTGATTCCAGTGGTGGGCGAGATTGCCGATGTCGCTAACGCCGGCATCAGCCTATCCCGGGGTGACTATGCAGGTGCGGCGTTGTCCCTGCTTTCGGCTATTCCCTTCGTAGGTTACCTGGGCACAGCAGGCAAAGTCGGACGATATGGCACAAAAGCGGCTGCGGAAGCTTCGGCCAAGGCCGCCAATCAGATGGCGAAACGAGCAAATGATAAGACAGCCAACGAAATAGTTGAGAACATTTCCAGCAAAGCCACCAATAAAAAAAATAAGAACCGTAAAAAGAGAGTACCTCCAGGCGGAAAGAGCAAGGGAAGAAAAAAACTAAAGTGCGGCGAGTACGGTAAATGTGGTGATCTGAAAAGGAAAAATGGTAAGGGCAAATACGATCGCGACCATATTCCCTCCAAAGCAGCACTGAAAGCACGCGCAGAAGCTTTGAAAGGTGAAAAACTAACCAAAGCTGAAGCGCAGGCTATAGAGCGTTGGGGAAACTCTATAGCAGTTCCGCGACAAGCACATATAGACATCAGCCCAACCTACGGGCAAACTTCTGCCAATGCTGCAAGAGATGCGAAAGATCTTGCCGGTTCTGCGCGCAGAGACGTCGAAGCGATGCTAGAACGCATTGATGAGTATGACACCGATGGAGGATGCAAAAAAGCCTACATACAGGCTGCCAAGAGAGTGCTCAAAGACAATGATTGGTTTGACAAAAGACTTAATGACCTCATCAACCGTGGACTACGAGAGCTGCAATGAAACACTTTGAATACCTAGGATATTACTACGGCGAAACTAAGCTTGACACCCTGCTGGCAGCGCTAGACATTAATGACCCTCCCATTCTTCCACGGGGAGATACAGACACCTACCTTTCAAACGAGATGACTGGAATCGAATTAACATTCTCGGATTCAGAATCACTCAGCACCCCTCAACGCGACTACCCGGACGGAGCGCTCGTACTGGTAAACATTCGATACTATGGAAGGAAAATAGAAGCATTTTCCGTCTATCAAGGCACGTTACCTTACGGGCTGACATTTGGCCTAAAAAAATCTGAACTCATTTCATTACTTGGCGACCCAGAATGGAGAAATCCAGAAGAAATTCGCTTGCGTTGGAAACGCGGAAACCACCGGATTCACGTGACTCTCAGTAAGAATGAAGGAGCAATCATCGTCTCTGTAGGGCTTCCGCTTTAGGAACGAAGCCATTACCGAGAGCATAGAAATCGAGCATAGAGAGGCATAAGAAATGAACGCGACAGATTTCACATCCCTTTTTGGCGCCGCCAGTGATGATGAGCGAGTGATAAACCTGTTTCGCAAATTAAACACACTGCGTCGCCCGCAACGACCAAACGCATCACACTTCGAATTTTATGATTGGATCTTAGTTCGCAAGCTCGGACTGGAGCTTGGTTTCGTAGATGAAGAGTATCAGGCTGCCACCGAACGCTTTCGTTGGGGACATGGAAAGCTGATCCTCGCACAAGCCTATTTTTATTCCGAAAATCATAAAATTAAGCAATTTCCGGGAAATTTACCAGAAGGATTAAACTTTTCAGATAGCCGCAAGCAAGCCAATGAAAAGCTTGCTAAATTCGAAACCACCCGACATTCATACGTTAATGACACATGGGATTTGAACGGCTACAGACTCACTTTAAACTACAAAAATAATGACCGCACAATTGATAAAGTCGCATGTAGAATGCTGCCAAATCCAATAAGCAGCACCACACAGCTCGACTTCCCTAACCTAGAAACAATATACAATGCTTTGGGATGTGCTGTTCATAGTCGAGAATTTAGAGAGCTCTGGCCGGATTCATTAAACGATAAAAACCATCAAGCTTCCGAGAACGATACCGAGCTCGACCTCAGAGAATCATTAGGCCTATCACTACAATTTGTAACTTCAAGTACTGGAGCACTATTTCACTCAATCACTTTCCATAGAAATCGTGATCAAGACTCTGCGGGCTGGGGTGGTCGTCTGCCCAACGATCTTGATTTCGAGGATTGCCCAAGAGCCCTTTTTTTGAAAATATCCACTCCCCCTTCAAAGCAAGGAAATAGCGACTTAACTGGATACGCCGTCTGGCACTTTGCACAATACACTCTCCACGTACTGTTCAGCAACATAGAAAATCGCTTAATAAGAGTTAAGCTCACCACCCCTGGCACGTGGAAGTGTGTAGAGGACTACGACGATTAAACTGCTCAAGCTCAGGACGGCTAAATGTTAACGTCTAGTCATCCCGACAAACTCACTATTCTTTAGCCACGTAGATTATCGAGAGCATTGGTCGTTTCATTTATGGGGTGATACAAACCACACCGGCAAGAGCCACTCGGGACGCAACCGTTACGGCTACGACCTCAACGAGCAACTGCAAACCGTCCAACAGTCACGCCCCCACTGGCAAGCCACGCAGGTCGAGGATTTCAAGTATGACAAGGCCGGTAACCTGTTCGACGGGCCCAAGCTCAATGGCCTGATCAAGCACAACCGGGTGTTGGTGTATCAAGACAAGCGCTACCGCTATGACCGCTTTGGGCGGTTGTGCGAGAAGCGGATCGGCAGCAACTGGGTGCAGTATTTCGAGTATGACGCCGAGCAGCGGCTGGTTTGCGTGGAGCAGTACCGCAGTGGCGAGCGTGAGCGGGTGGTGTTTGCCTATGACCCGTTGGGGAGGCGGATTAGCAAGGAGGTTTACCAGAGCGACTATCCAGAGCCGCGTCGGCGGGTGCTGTTTCACTGGCAAGGGTTGCGCTTGCTTCAAGAAGTGCAGAGTGGGTTGGCTAGCTTGTATGTGTATGCCACTCCGGACAGCTATGAACCGCTGGCACGGATCGACGGGTCGATGGGTCGGGAGGTGGTACAGTACTTTCATACCAACCTAGCCGGGCTGCCCGAGCAACTGACTGATGCGAAAGGCAAGGCGACTTGGCGTAGTGATTATGAGGGCTGGGGGCAGACGCGGGATGAGTGGCACAGTCCACGTCAGGCCAGAGAACAGAACCTGCGATATCAAGGTCAGTATCTTGACAGAGAAATAAACCTACATTACAACACCTTCAGGTTCTACGACTTTACCACTGGTCACTTTATTCAACCGGACCCTATTAAACTGGAGGGTGGATTAAACTTATATGCGTATGGACCGAACCCTCTGGCATGGATTGACCCTCTTGGATTGTTTTGTGGTGTTGCCAAGAACTCAAAATGGAACAGAGCACGTCAAAACATTAGTGGGCCCAGCCTCAGAGAACATTTCGAAAAACATGGCTCTCAAGTTGGAGCAAACTCCGTAAAAGAATACGACTTCAGTGCAAGAACCACAATACAGAATGGCAGAAAATTCACCTACAAAGACCGGTACACCAATAAACCAAGAGTCGGCTATTATGATCCTGACAGTGGGTTATTTACCGCAACCAGTCAGACAGGAAAGGCACCTATTATTTTAACCCACTTTCCTGAATCATGGCCAAACTTAAGGCGCTTACCGTGATTCAGCACTGCAAATTAGAGGCTACACGTTATGTCCCCTGAGCAAAAGATGATGACCAGCATTACAAAAGGATACCGAAGACCTCATGACATTGAAATACTGGCCAGCGAAATTTATACATGGCTTTGCAGCGACAAACTAGCAGACAGGGGACTCGCAACGGAATTTGTTTCAAGCGTTAACAACTCAAAATTCCCTGACGCCATTAAACTAACCTTCGAATATCTAAAGCGCCTGTCCACCCATGACGGGGAGCTATTATACGAAGAGCGCGAAAAAATAGGGCATTTATTTGATTCCATAAACATTATGACAATGCTCGGCCTCCACCATGAAGACAACATAATCAAGGAATCTGACGAGTTAATAATTAAGTCTTTGAAAAACAAACGAATAACCAATCTACCCGGCCAAATAAATACCG
The DNA here is from genome assembly GCF_021283425.1 of Pseudomonas sp. NMI542_15. Lineage (NCBI taxonomy): Bacteria > Pseudomonadati > Pseudomonadota > Gammaproteobacteria > Pseudomonadales > Pseudomonadaceae > Pseudomonas > Pseudomonas sp. NMI542_15. The sequence goes on from NZ_JAJSRO010000002.1 coordinate 271,444, forward strand.
ACAAACCATGGTGGAGTAGAGTATCAGCCAAGTATCTCAAAGATCATACCCCCAACAAAAAACTCTGACCCAAATTATTATATTCCGGCGCTCGCATTGGCGCATTTACCCCATCAGGAGCTACCGAGATCTCCGACTTTAATTTGTGCAGGCGATGAAGCCCTGAAGGCCCGCAGCTCTGCTACGACCGCAACGGCCGCTTGGTCGAACGCAGGACGCCATGGGTTACAGCGTCAAGTTCCGCTACGACGCCTATGGTCGGTTACTGCAACTCACCAACGAGAATGGCGAGTCATACCGCTTCGGTTGGGATGAACTGGACCGGCTGGTCGCGCAACAGGACCTGGATGGCAGTAGCCACCTCTATGCCTACAACGTGCTGGATGAGGTCACTGGCCTTACCCATGTGCCCTCGCCTGACGAACAGCCGCCACTGTCCGACAACGCTCCGCCGACACGCACGACCGCCATCCGCCATGACTTCGAGCGCGACGCAATCGGCCGTCTTCTCAGCAAGCGCACTGAAGATGGCACCACCGACTACGGCTACGGCGCTGCCGACAACCTGCTGTCCATCACCTTTACGGACAACAAAGGAGAACAACAGCGACTCGACTACACCTACGACGCCAACGGGCAATTGCTCAGCGAAACCAACAGCGCTGGCCTGCTGCAGACCGCTATGACGAGGTGGGCAACCTGCAATTACGGACGTCAACTCAGATCCAGACGTCATTCACAGCCGTTCGCTCCCCGCCTTCATGACCGGTATTCAACACGCCTCGCGGCTCGATCATCATGAGCTTCGTCTCCGTCTCTGCCGCTGTTCTGTGCTCTACCCCACGCGGCACCACATACAACTCGCCCGGCTTCACATGCACGCAGCCCTCTGGGAGATCGATGCGCAAGAGGCCTTCGAGTACCAGAAACGCTTCATCGGTCTCGGGGTGCGAGTGCCAAATGAATTCACCTTCGATGCGAACCACCTTGAATTGGTAGTCGTTCATTTCCGCGACCACCCGTGGACTCCACTGTTGCTCGATAAGCGAAGCTTTTTGAGTCAGGTTCACAGGCTGCGGTACGCATTGCTGATGTATGCCGGACATGGCCGATCCTCTCTAGTTGGAGCGACCAGCCTATCGAATGGGAAACACGGCTTTCTTGTACGATCCTGCAACTCAGCGAACAGCACGCAAGCGTTCCAACCAACGCAATGGCGGTACGCCGTAGGTGCGAGTGAAGTGCCGGGTCATGTGGCTCTGATCGTGAAAGCCTGCGGCGAGGGCGGCATCGACCAGGGTGAAGCCGTCCAGGATCAGCCTGCGAAAACAGTCCAGGCGCCGTAGCGTGACAAACCGGTAAGGGCTGGTGCCGTAGAGGGCGCGAAAGTCCCGCGACAAGCTCCATTGCTCACGCCCGCTGGCCTGTTCGAGCATCTCCAGCGTGATGCCTACGTGCAGATGCTCCATGATGAACGCTCTGGCGCGCTCGGCGCTGCGGTAGTCCAGGCGTTTGCGGCCACGTGGCTTACCACCGACGGCACGCAGCGCCATGGCCAGGTCATACACGGCGTCCTGCTCCTCCAGTGTTTCCAGAGGATGGTCCAAGGCTTGTACGAACGCCTCGCTGGCGCGGTACAAACGCGGGTCGCAGGAGAGCCCGCCGGCGATGAAAGGCAACGGTTCGCCCCCGAGCACGTTCTGGATCAACGACGGGTCGATGTAGGCCATACGGTATCGAAAGCCCACCTCCGTGCCAGCCATGCCGTCATGTACTTCATCCGGGTGCAGCACAAGGGTATTGCCTGGCACGCCGTGGCACAGCGCCCCCTTGTAGTGAAAGCTCTGAACACCGGCAAGGGTACGGCCTATCGAGTATGTGTCATGACGATGCGGGTCGTAGCCATGGCCACCAAACCAGGCTTCGATGCGCTCCACGCTGCCAGGCGTAGTGCTGCGTATGACCCAGTCAGGGGTGGATGACGGGTTTGCTTTTCGATCCATGAGTATGCTTGCTGCTAGTGAGGCATCTGGGATGGGTGGTTGACCCCTTGTGCTTCAGGATTCCCACCCGCGGCGGCGTTTCTCAATCTTGCGCCTCAGGCGCACGGAAGGCCTTGCTGTAGTAACCAGACGGGTCGAAACAGCAAACGTGCTTCTTGCCGGAGGCAAGCATATCGCATGCATTGGCGATTCGTTTTGCGCGCGTCTGGGCCTGCTTGGCTGACGTGATCCAGTGTATCCAGTCTACTCGTGCGAGGGTCGTCGTATTGGTCCAGACCAGACGAGCCTCAGGCGTGGCTGCCAGTGCCTCCTGAAAATCGGGAGGGATGCCAGGTTCGGGCTCCTTCGGCACAGGGCTCACCTCCAGTGTAACGATGTCGCCAATGGCAGCATTTGCAGCGTCGAGTAACGTAGAGCTGATCTGCAGCCAATGGCTCAGTTGACCATCCGGTTCAAGGGTTGCCTGGAAAGGGTATCCATTCAATGTGCCTTCAACTGTCGTCCTTCCGCGCCTGGGAAGCTGTGCACTCGCCTCTTTTGGCAGTACCACGAATGCCCATGACGAATCATCCCCAGGGTTTACCGGACGAAGAAGCGTTGCTTCGAAGCGGGCTTTCACAACGGTCTTTGTCATTGCAACGCCTCCAGTCACGATGCCAGCTTCAGTCGCAGTAAAGACACTTTAACCCGGCAGGGCCGCCAGCACCGCACCCACCCTACTGTTGAACGCAGCGGGGGAGTCCACGACGCGCGCAGGGGCTTTTACCTCGCCGTCGGCACGCGTGGCGCGCCGGGCCTGAAGGCCTTGTTCGGCTTCAAGGCCTCCTCGCAGCAAAAAGGCTACTCCTACAGGGCTCCGGGTAGCGCCAGCACCGCCAGCAATTTGTCTCTGGTTGGTTGAGTGCAAGGCTGCATCGGTTCGCGCAGCTCGTCGGTCATCAAGCCCTGTAACTGCAATGCCGCCTTGACCACAGCCGGGTTGGGCTCGGCAAAGGCCATCCTGATCCAGGGCAGCAGCTGGTAGAACGTGCCACGCGCAGCCGCCCAGTCACTGCTATCGACCTGCCGCAGCATGCGCACGTAAAGGTGCGTATGCACATGGGCCGAGGCCGAAATGGCCCCTGCACCGCCCAGGCACAGGTTGTTGAATATCTGCAGGTCTTCACCGGCCAGCACCTGGGCATGGCCGTCCTGGATCAAGGCCATCGTGGTTTCGCTGTCGCCGCTGCAGTCCTTGACTGCCGCGATGCGCGGATGGCGCACAATCCGGCGCAAGGTTTCGCGCTCGATGCGCACGCCGGTGCGGTAAGGGATGTCGTACACGATAAGCGGCACGCTGGCGGCATCGGCTACCGTGTTGAAGAAGGCTTCGATACCGGCCTGCGAAGGGCGGATGTAGCAAGGCGCCGGTACCAGAAGCCCAGCAATGTTGCGCCGCTGGATCTCGGCCTGGAAGGCCAGCAATTCACGCAAGTTGTAACCCGACAGGCCCATGACCACCTTGTCTGGCGCCACCCAGGCCAGCACGGCGTCCAGCACAGCCAGTTGCTCGGCCTTGGACAGTGCCGCCGCCTCCCCCGTGGTACCGCACACCACAAAACCGGCCACGCCTTCTTCGAGCAGCTTCTTCACCAGCTTTTCAAGGGCGGCGAAGTCAACTTCATTGGCGCGCAGGGGTGTGACAAGGGCGATCCAGATACCACGAAAATTCGACATGCATAAACTCCTGATGTTGACCGAAAGTCAGCGTCAGCGGGTGAAGAGTCGAAGTGGTCTGGCAGGGATACCTGGCGCCTTCTGTCTCGTCAGCCCACCTGACGAGACAGCGCGCCTCGGTCAGATGAGCGGCTGTTTCTTGGATTTCTTGGCAACGGCAACGCACGCACCTGCCTGAGCAATGAAGCCCGAAGCGGAAATGGCGTGGTTGGACATGGACATGCTGGCAAACCCGTTGCGTAGGTATGGCTGGATAATGCTCGGGCGGCGGACAAGCTGTCAACCTGCTGTAGCGCAGGTCGAACATGCCGATGTGCGGTATGGTTACCTGTCAGGCAGATGCTGATTTACCGGAGACACGCATGCTTCGCATTTTTGAACGCTGGCTAGACCCCTTCCCCCCCGACGAGGTACCGCCGCCGCCAGTTGGCCTGCTGCGCTTCATGTGGGCCTGCACCCGGGGCGCCCGCGGCTACATTCTTGCCCTGGCACTGCTCAGTGCCGGGGTGTCGATTTACGAAGCCTGGCTGTTTGCCTTTCTCGGCCAAGTGGTCGACCTGCTCTCGGCCTGGCAGGCCGGTGGCGCGGCAAGCACACAGGAAAGCCACGTACTGTGGGGGATTGGCATCGTTCTGGTGACCAGCATCGGGCTGGTGGCCCTGCGCACCCTGGTGCAGCACCAGGTGCTGGCAATCAATCTGCCGTTGCGTCTGCGCTGGGACTTCCATCGCCTGATGCTGCGCCAGAGCCTGTCGTTCTTCTCCGACGAGTTCTCTGGCCGGGTTACCACCAAGGTGATGCAAACGGCGCTGGCGGTGCGCGAGGTCTTGTTCACGCTCATCGAAATCCTGCCCGGCATCGGTGTGTACTTCATTGCAATCATCGCCCTGGCCGGTGGCTTTGCCTTGAAGCTGATGCTGCCGTTCATTGCCTGGCTCGTGCTGTTCGGGCTGGCCATGCTGTATTTCGTGCCCCGCCTGGGCAAGGTCGGGCAAGAACAGGCCAACGCACGGTCATCGATGACCGGGCGAATTTCCGACGCCTACACCAACATCACCACGGTAAAGCTGTTCTCGCACTCCAAACGCGAAGCGCACTTTGCCCGCGCGGCCATGGAGGACTTCAAGCAGACCGGCTTTCGCCAGATGCGCCTGGTCAGCCAGTTCGAGATCGTCAACCAGGCACTGGTGGTGGGCTTGATCTTTGGTGCCGGCGGCTACGCGCTGTGGCTGTGGCACCAGGGCCAGGTCGGCACTGGGGCAGTCGCGGCCATTACCGCCATGGCCCTGCGTATCAATGGCATGTCGCACTGGATCATGTGGCAGATGACCTCGCTGTTCGAGAACATCGGCACCGTGCAGGACGGCATGGCCACCCTCACCCGCGGTCCCAAGGTACAGGATGCGCCAGGTGCCACCGAGCTGGTAACCCGCGGCGGCGCGGTGAGCTTTGACAAGGTCAGTTTCAACTACAACGGCGAGCGCCAGGTGCTCAACGACTTGAGCCTGCACATTCACCCAGGCGAAAAGGTCGGGCTGGTCGGCCGCTCTGGCGCCGGCAAGTCCACCTTGATCAACCTGCTGCTGCGCTTCTACGACGTGGACAGTGGCGAAATCCGCATCGATGGGCAGAACGTCGCCAACGTCACGCAAGACAGCCTGCGCAGCGCCATCGGCATGGTCACCCAGGACACCTCGCTGTTGCACCGCTCGATTCGGGATAACATCGCCTATGGGCGCCCGGACGCAACCGACGCCCAAATCCGCGCCGCTGCAGCCAATGCACAAGCGGATGGTTTTATCAGCCAGCTCAGCGACCGCCAGGGCCACAACGGTTACGACACCTTGGTGGGCGAGCGCGGTATCAAGCTGTCCGGCGGCCAGCGCCAGCGCATCGCCATTGCCCGGGTAATGCTGAAGAACGCGCCGATCCTGCTGCTGGACGAAGCCACCAGTGCGCTGGACTCGGAAGTGGAAGTGGCCATTCAGGAAAGCCTGGACGAAATGATGCAAGGCAAGACCGTCATCGCCATCGCCCACCGGCTGTCGACAATTGCCGCCATGGACCGGCTGATCGTGATGGATGAAGGGCGCATCATCGAGCAAGGTACACACGCCGAACTGCTGGCGAAGAATGGCACCTATGCCCGGCTGTGGCAGCACCAGAGTGGTGGGTTCCTGGGTGAAGACCAGGGCGTGGCCGAGGTGGTTGAATAGGCTCAGCTGAAGCTGACGCGGACAGTGTGGGAGCAGGCGACGCGAAGGATGGCACCGGCTGCGCCGGTGTTCGCGGGCATGCCCGCTCCCACAGTGGTCGCGCGTGCGCCAGGCCAGCTATCGCAGCTCGGATCGCAGCGGGCTACCTGCGGTATGAACGCCTCAATCCAGCACCGGCCGCAACAGCGCCTGCGCCTCATAAAGCGGTGGCAGATAGCGCAAACGGATTTCATCAACACTCAACCGCGAAGCGTGGGTTGTGATGGTCAGCGTCGCTTTCAACTGACCGGCCCGGTCCAGCAACGGTACACCCAGCACCCGCATGCCGATTTCAAATTCCTGATCAACGATACAGAAACCCTGCCCCTTCACCCGCTGCAACTCCGCGTCCAGCTGCGCCCGGTCTGTCAGCGTATAAGGCGTCAACGGCCGCAGGGGGTTGCGTGCAAAGTACGCCTCCCGTTCCCCCTCACCCAGCCAGGCCAGCCAGATCCGCCCCCCGGCCGTGCAATACATCGGCACCCGCGAGCCGGGCCTGATCGACAACGAAGCCACATGGCTATAACGGCTGCGCACCAGGTGGATGATTTCGTCCCCATCGCGGGTACCCACCGACACATGTTCCTGGGTCTGGCGCGCCACCTGCTCGATGATCGGCCGCAGCATGCGCGGCAGTTGCGCCGAGTCCACATACGCCTGGCCAATACGCAAAGCCTTGGGTGTCAGCCAGTATTCGCGGCTGTCGGTTTCGGCAAATCCCTCGTGCACCAAGGTCAGCAAAAACCGCCGTGTGGCGCTGGGGGTAAGGCCAGACAACCTGGCCGCCTGCGGCACGCTGAGGCGTGGCTGCTCGGCGCTGAACAATTGCATGAGGGCCAGGCCTTTCTGCAACCCGGCGATCAGGTCCCGGGAGTGGATGACGGACGTGTTCATTGTTTTGGCTCATAACGGGTTGCAAAACTGCCGTTCACTGCGATAACCGGCTCATGATTGCGATTATCGCACTAAAAGCCCGATCAGCGCATTGTTGACGCCCCCGCCCGTGCAGCACGCTTGCCTCCACAACAAAACAATAAGGAGGTCAGCATGATTCGTGGTTCCACTGAACTCGTCGCAATCGTCGGTTCGCCCATCGCCCAGGTGAAGTCCCCCGAGAACTTCAACACCTGGTTCGCCAACAACAACTGCAACATCGCCATGCTGCCCATCGACCTGCACGAAGCAGCGCTGGGCAGCTTTGCAGACAGCCTGCGCGGCTGGCAGAACCTGCGTGGTTGCGTGGTCACTGTGCCCTACAAACAAGCCCTGGCCAACTGCCTGGACGGCCTGAGCGCGCGCGCGGCCGCCCTGGGGTCGGTCAATGTGATTCGCCGCGAGCCTGGCGGGCGCTTGCTGGGCGACAACGTGGACGGCGCCGGCTTCCTGGGGGCTGCGCGCAAGCATGGCTTCGAGCCGGCGGGCAAGCGGGCCTTGGTGGTTGGTTGCGGCGGAGTCGGCAGTGCCATCAGCTATGCACTGGGTGAGGCCGGTATTGCCAGCATCACCCTCCATGACCCCAGTGCTGCACGCTTGGGCGCGCTATGCGAACTGCTTGGCAGGGCCTTCCCCGGGCTCGGCATCAGCACGCAGGTCAGCGGGCTTGAAGACTTCGACCTTGTGGCCAATGCCTCCCCCGTCGGTATGGGTACAAGCGCAGAGCTGCCATTGTCTGCCGCGCTGCTGGCAACCCTGCAGCCCGACACCCTGGTCGCCGACGTGGTCACCTCGCCCGAGATCACCCCGCTGTTGCACCGGGCTCGGCAGGTTGGCTGTGCGATCCAGACTGGCCCGGAAATGGCCTTCGCCCAACTGGGCCACCTCGGCGCCTTCATGGGCGTGACGCCACTGGAGATCTGAGGCCATGGCCACTATCGAAAACACACAGCAGCGCTTTGACCTCATTGTGCTGGGCAGCGGCGCCGGAGGTTTTGCCGCTGCAGCCACGGCAGCGCGGCGCGGGCTGAAGGTGCTGGTGGTGGAAAAGGCCGAGCACTTCGGCGGCACGTCGGCGATTTCCGGCGGGGCGGTGTGGCTGTATGGCACCGACCAGGCCCGCGCCGCTGGCGCCAAGGACTCCCCCGAGGCCATGCGCACCTACCTCAGGCACGTTATCGGCGATGGCTACGAGCCTGCATTGGCAGACGCCTTCATCGAGCAGGGCCACCAGGCGCTGCGCTGGCTGGAACAGCACACCGAGCTGCGCTACGCCCTGCGCCCGCACTCACCGGATTATTACCCCGATGCGCCCGGCGCCACCCAGTTTGGTCGGGCGCTGGAAATGGTCGAATACGACGGCAAGCACCTCGGCCCGCGCTTCAAGGACCTGCAGATGCCACCGCCCGGGATGCTGCTGTTCGGCGGCATGATGGTCAACCGCGTGGATATCCAGCATTTTCTCAGCATACGCCGCTCACCCAGGTCGCTGTGGCACTGCCTGAAACTGATGGCGCGTTACGCTCGGGACCGCCTGCAGCACCCACGTGGCACCCGACTGACTACCGGCAACGCCCTGATCGCACGCCTGGCCACCAGTGCCTTCGCCCATGGCACCCAACTGTGGTTGCGCAGCGAGGCCCTGGAGCTGATCGTTGAACAGGGCGTGGTCACGGGCGTGGTGGTACAACACGAGGGGCGCCGTGTGCGGGTACTGGCGCGTGGCGGTGTGGTGTGCGCCATGGGTGGGTTCGCGGCGGGCGCGCTCGCCGCTGGCTACCGGCCCGCCCAGCCAACACCGCACCTGACCATGTCGCCCGCTGCCAACGACGGCGCTGCCCTGCGCCTTGGCCAGGCTGTGTCGGCAGCCCAGGGCGAGGGCCTGGCGGCCAACTTCTTCTGGGCGCCGGTTTCCGAACTGCGCCATGCCAGTGGCGAGCGTGAACGCTTCCCGCACCTGGTCACCGACCGCGCCAAGCCTGGCGTGATCGCGGTAGACCCGACCGGGCGGCGCTTCGTCAACGAGTCGGACTCTTACCACCACTTCGTGCAGACCATGTTCGCCAACGGCATTGCCAGCTGCTGGCTGGTCTGCGATGCCGAGGCCATGAACCGCTACGGCCTGGGCCTGGCGCGGCCTAAACCGGTAAACAACCAGGCGCTGATCGACGCCGGCTACCTGTACCAGGCCGCAACACCAGAGGCCCTGGCCCAGGCCATCGGCGTTGACCCACAGGTGCTTGCGCAAACCCTCGAGCAGTTCAACGCAGATGCCCGCAATGGCATCGACCGCGCGTTCGGCAAAGGCGGCAACAGCTACAACCGCTACATGGGCGACCCGCAACACACCCCTAACCCGTGCCTGGCGCCACTGGCAAGCGGGCCGTTCTACGCCATTCGCATTCACACCGGCGACCTTGGGTCGGCCTGCGGCCTGGTGACCAACGCCGATGCCAATGTACTGAACCGCAGCGGCCAGCCGATTGCCGGGCTGTACGCGGTCGGCAATGACATGAACTCACTGATGAAAGGCACTTACCCCGGCCCCGGCATCACCCTGGGCCCTGCGCTCACCTTCGGCTGGCTCGCTGCCAACCACATCACCGCGCGCCTGCAGGCGCCGGCCACCCAAACGGAGACCTCTGCATGTACTACGAATTGAGAACCTACACCCTCGACCCACTGAAAATGGCCGACTGGCTGGCCCTGTACCAAAGCCATGCGCTGGAAGTGCAAAGCGAACATCTGGGTAACCTGGTGGGCTTTTTTACCAGCGAGTTTGGCGACGTGAACCAGGTGGTGCACATCTGGAGCTATACCAGCCTCGATGAGCGCATCGCGCGCCGCGCCGCGATGGCAGCAGACCCGCGCTGGGCAGAATTCTCGCGGCGCAACCGCGAACTGGGTGCGGTAGTACGCCTGCAATCGCGACTGATGCGGCCCACCGGCTTTTCGCCGCTGAAGTAAACCGTAAGCGACCTTCTATCAACCCCTGAGCGGAACCCCTGCATGCAACCCCTCGAATGTGACGTACTCGTCATCGGCTCCGGTGCTTCTGGCCTGGCAGCCGCCGTTACCGCTGCGCATCACGGCCTGCGCGTGATCGTTGCGGAAAAAGCCAGCCAGCTGGGCGGCACCAGCGCCTGGTCGGGGGGCTGGCTATGGGTACCGCGCAACCCGCTGGCCATTGCCGAAGGCATCGTCGAAACCGACGATGCCCCAGAACGCTACCTGCGTGCGCAAACCCACACCCACGAGCTGGACCCACGTCAGCGGGCATTCCTGCGCTACGGCCCTGAGATGGTGGCGTTTTTCCAGCAGCACACTGCTGTGCAGTTTCAGTCCGGCAGCCGCATGCCCGACATGCGCGAAGGTGACGGCAGCGTACACGGCGGCCGTTCACTGTGCGCACTGCCCTACGACGGCCGCCTGCTAGGGCCTTGGCTGCACAGGCTGCGCCCACCGCTGGACATCGTCAGCCTGGCCGGCATGGGCATTGCCGGCGGCACCGACATGGCCGCCTTTTTCAATGCCACGCGCTCGTTCAAGGCAGCGTTGCATGTAGGTAAGCGCCTGCTGCGCCACGGGCGCGACCTGCTGCTACACCGACGCGGCCAGCAACTGGTCAATGGCAACGCACTCGTGGCACGCCTGCTGCGCAGCGCCCTGGACCTGGGTGTGACGCTGCTGACCGACAAGCCGGCCAGCCGCCTGTTGGGAGAAGGCCGGGTCAGCGGCGCGCTGTTTGCCGATGGCCAGGCGATTCACGCACGCCGGGGTGTGGTGCTGGCCTGTGGCGGCTTCCCGCACGACCGCCAGCGCATCGCTCAATTGATGGCGCATGCGCCGGATGGCACCCGGCATTACTCTGCCGCGCCCAAAGAAAACAGCGGCGACGGCCTGCGCCTGGGCGAACAGGCCGGTGGCCTGGTAAGCACCGAGCTGGCCCAAGCCGGCGCTTGGGCACCGGTTTCGCGGGTACCACGCAAAGATGGAACCTTCGGCCATTTCCCGCACCTGATCGACCGCGCCAAACCCGGCTTCATTGCCGTGCGCCGCGATGGCCGACGCTTCGTCAACGAAGCCGATTGCTACCATGACTTCATGAACACACTGTTCGCTGCCACGCCGCAAGGCGAGCCGCCTGAAGCTTGGCTGATCTGCGACCACGCAGCGCAGCGCCGCTACGGCATCGGCTGGGCCAAACCGTTTCCCTTCCCTACCCGCTTTTACCAACGCTGTGGCTACCTGCGCAGCGGCGCTACGCTGGCACAGTTGGCGAAGCGTTGCGGGATCGATGCCGGGCAGTTGCAGCGCACTGTCGAAGGCTTCAACCAGCATGCTGGCCAAGGTGAAGACCCTATCTTCCAGCGTGGCGGGTCCGCCTACAATCGGGCCCAGGGCGAACCGCAGCAGGCCCCCAACCCGTCGCTTCGGCCGTTGCTGAAGGGGCCGTTCTACGCGGTGAAACTGCTGCCAGGCAGCCTTGGCACCTTCGCTGGCCTGGGCACCGACGCTTCAGCCCGTGTGCTGGACCACGCAGGGCAGCCGATACCCGGGCTGTTTGCGGTGGGTAATGACATGCACAGCGTGATGGGCGGGCACTACCCCAGCGGTGGCATTACCCTTGGGCCGGGGATGACCTTTGGGTATCTGGCCGGTCGACAGTTGTGCGACGGATAGAGTTATCCCACTTCCATGGCGTGAAAATGAAACGTTGACCCACAATACCTTCTATACGTTTTGCCAGATAAAGAGACCTATAGGCAAGCAGGATACACTGTCGACTCAATGAGAAAATCCCTTCGCTTAGAATAGCTCACCAACCAACGACTTAACTCTTCGGCAATGGCTGGTTTAACCAGCGGATCGACTAAAACGGTAACTTCAGATCCGGCTTGTAAATTACTCACATGCTCATCACTTTAGGAATTTACCTACACGAAATGATCGACGTTAAACAACCCAGCTGTTCACAGGAATGTAGAGTGCTGACAAAAATCTCACAAAATATTTCACTACTTGCATTTCCGTTCGACAACCACTAACACTACCCCATCACCGGATGGAGATAAGCCATGTCACGCCTCGCCGAATTCCGCGCCCTACAGCGACTGCTCGCCGCGAAAAAGTCTGAACTCTCTTTCATTAAAATCGACCCCCGCCTTATCCGCGAATTCGAATTTGAAAGCAAACTTCACATGCTGCTTGCTGAATATCAATTCAATCTGTCCCATGTACTGTCCATCATGGAGAGCGAATGCACGACCAACGTTGACGAGGTCTATCAGCGATGCCGCCCTGTCGCACAGCCCCGACGTTACAGGGCTCGGCAAAGCAAATACTATATAAACCCACACACCGGGCAGGAAGTTGAAGCAAAAAGCACCCTGCACAAGACCGTGCGGTCGTGGATTGAGGAATACGGGCGCGCCGAGGTTGAAAGTTGGGCAACCGCCTGGTCTTTGTATCCGCACAAAGCTGGCGTGTAAGCAGGCTCTTACCAGCCCGGCACAATCATCAAAGCCTACCCTTCCCTTCTTGACCTGTGCACAGCAAGCAACCAGGGTCAAAGGCTTCTACCCTTTATAAAGGTGAATCCCTGCTGCGCCCGCAAGCCAACGCAACCGTTCGGTAACCGAACAGTAGCCCGTCTCTTGAATTGACGCTGCCGCCTTCACTGCTCACCATGCACCGGCCTTGCGTGCCCCCCCTGCCTGGGACTTGGTCACGTACCGTAGCACCGCAGCTGAATACAATTTCAAGAAACGAGCAGTTTATGAACCACACCAAGACCACCCCCGCCGCGCCCCGGATGCACCAGGGTTCGATTGGCGACAAGCTTCGCGGCGCCTTCGGCGTCGGCAAGACCCGCTGGGGCATGCTCGCCCTGGTGTTCTTCGCCACCACCCTGAACTACATCGACCGCGCCGCCCTTGGCATCATGCAGCCCGTGCTGGCCAAGGAGATGAGCTGGACGGCGATGGACTACGCCAACATCAACTTCTGGTTCCAGGTTGGCTATGCCATCGGCTTTCTGCTGCAGGGCCGGCTGATCGACAAGGTTGGCGTAAAACGCGCCTTCTTCTTCGCCGTGCTGCTGTGGAGCCTGGCCACCGGCGCCCATGGCCTGGCCACTTCAGCAGCCGGCTTCATGGTCTGCCGGTTCATCCTGGGCCTGACCGAGGCCGCCAACTACCCGGCCTGCGTGAAGACCGTGCGGTTGTGGTTCCCGGCGGGTGAGCGGGCGATCGCTACCGGCCTGTTCAACGCCGGCACCAACGTCGGCGCCATGGTCACGCCGGCCCTGCTGCCGCTGATCCTCGCTGTGTGGGGCTGGCAGGCCGCGTTTATCGCCATGGGCTGCCTGGGCCTGGTGTGGGTGGTGCTGTGGGTGTTGAAGTACTACAACCCTGAAGACCATCCCAGCGTGCGCCAGAGCGAGGTGCAGTACATCCAGCAGGATGACGAGCCAGAGCCGACCCGCGTGCCGTTCAGCCGTATTCTGCGCCTGCGCGGCACCTGGGCTTTTGCGGTGGCCTATGCGATTACGGCGCCGGTGTTCTGGTTCTACCTGTACTGGCTGCCGCCGTTTCTCAACCAGCAATACAGCCTGGGCATCAACGTGACCCAGATGGGCATCCCGCTGATCATCATCTGGCTGACGGCGGACTTCGGCAGCATCGGTGGCGGCATCCTGTCGTCCTGGCTGATTGGCCGAGGCGTGCGGGCCACCACCGCGCGACTGGTGTCGATGCTGATCTTTGCCTGCACCATGGTCAGCGTCGTCTTTGCCGCCAACGCCAGTGGCCTATGGGTCGCCGTGGCAGCCATTTCGCTGGCGGTAGGCGCCCACCAGGCGTGGACGGCAAATATCTGGAGCCTGGTGATGGACTACACACCCAAGCACCTGGTGAGCACGGTGTTCGGCTTCGGCAGCATGTGCGCGGCGATTGGCGGGATGTTCATGACGCAGATCGTCGGCAGCGTGCTGACCGCCACCAACAACAACTATGCCGTGTTGTTCACGATGATCCCGGCCATGTATTTCCTGGCGCTGGTGTGGATGTACTTCATGGCACCACGCAAGGTCGAGAGCGCCTGAGGGCGCTAGCCACTTACCTCTACGGGGCCCTTGCGGGCCCTTTTTTTCGGTGATCACACGGAGAATGGCACCGGCTCCGCCGGTGTTCGCGGGGCAAGCCCGCTCCCACAGTGATCGCGCTAGCTCTCGGGTGTTGTGCAAGACAGTTGTCACCACAGGTACTGCATAAGCCTGAAGCCTGCTCGGTACCTGTGGAAGCGGGCGTGCCCGCGAAGAATCCAACACGGTGAATGGCACCGGCTCCGCCGGTTTTCGCGGGGCAAGCCCGCTCCCACAATGATCACGCTAGCTCTCAGGTGTTGTGCAAGACAGTTGTCACCACAAGTACTGCATATGCCTGAAGCCTGCGCGATTACCTGTGGGAGCGGGCGTGCCCGCGAAGAATCCAACACGGTGAATGGCACCGGCTCCGCCGGTTTTCGCGGGGCAAGCCCGCTCCCACAATGATCACGCTAGCTCTCAGGTGTTGTGCAAGACAGTTGTCACCACAAGTACTGCATATGCCTGAAGCCTGCGCGATTACCTGTGGGAGCGGGCGTGCCCGCGAAGAATCCAACACGGTGAATGGCACCGGCTCCGCCGGTTTTCGCGGGGCAAGCCCGCTCCCACAGTGATCGCGCTGGCTTTTAGGCGTTGTGCAAGACAGTTGTCCCCACAGGTACTGCATAAGCCTGAAGCCTGCGCGATTACCCGCGAAGAATCCAACACGGTGGATGGCACCGGCTTTGCCGGTGTTCGCGGGGCAAGCCCGCTCCCACAGTGATCGCGCTGGCGTTTAGGTGTTGTGCAAGACAGTTGTCCCACAGGTACTGCATAAGCCTGAAGCCTGCGCGATTACCTGTGGGAGCGGGCGTGCCCGCGAAGAATCTAGCGCGGTGGATGGCACCGGCTTTGCCGGTGTTCGCGGGGCAAGCCCGCTCCCACAGTGATCGCGCTGGCGTTTAGGCGTTGTGCAAGACAGTTGTCCCCACAGGTACTGCATAAGCCTGAAGCCTGCGCAATTACCTGTGGGAGCGGGTTTACCCGCGAAGAATCCAACACGGTGAATGGCACCGGCTCCGCCGGTGTTCGCGGGGCAAGCCCGCTCCCACAATGATCGCGCTAGCTCTCAGGTGTTGTGCAAGACAGTTGTCACCACAGGTACTGCATAAGCCTGAAGCCTGCGCGATTACCCGCGAAGAATCCAACACGGTGAATGGCACCGGCTCCGCCGGTGTTCGCGGGTAAGCCCGGTCCCACTGTGATCGTGCAAACTTCATCGTGTGAGCAAGACGGTTGCTCCCGCAAAGCCACATTGCCGGTCGAATCAGGCTGTGGCCAATACCGCCATGGCTTTCTCCAGCGCCATACGCGCGCGCTGTTCGCCGCTGATGCCCTGCTCAAGCAACTGCCGAGTGGGGATTTCCAGGCTTAGCGGCACGGTTGGCGGCAAGCCGCGCAACAAGCTGACCAGGTCGGCATCGCCGTCACCAGGGAAGCGCCGCTCGTTACGCGCCTGGCGCAGGATTTCGTCCATGTCGGCCGGTACCGGGCCGGCGACGTCGCACAGCTGGGCGTAGCGCATGCGCTGCGGCGCCAGTTGTGCCAGGTCGTCCAGCGAAGACCGGGAGCGATTGAAGTGGAAGGCATCCACCAGTACGCAGCCATTGCTGCGGTCGGCGTTGGCCACCACCCGCATGGCCTGGCTCAGGTCGCGCACATCAGTCCAGGGCATGAACTCCAGATGCGGGTAAATGCCATACCCCGCTGCCAGGTCACACAACGCGGCAAAGCGCTCGGTCAGACGGGCTTCATCCGGGTCGTTGCCAGCCACCAGCAGCTCTGTGCCACCCAGCTCGGCGCCTACCGCCAGAATAGGCTCGAAATCGGCCACGCAGGTTTCGGGCTTCAGGCGCAGTATCTCCAGGTCGAGCACCTTGATACCGGTGTCGCGCAGGCGCACCTGGGTGTGCCGGCGCAGGTCGGCGTCGGCCACCAGCGGGAAATGCTGCTCCTGTTCGGTGGCCGGCACCAGGCGCAGGCCAACGTGGCTGTAACCGGCGCGGGCAGCTGCCTCGACCATGTCCGGCGGGGACAGTTCGAGGACCGTCAGGGCGGCGAGGGAGAAAATTCGATCAGTCATTGTTCGTCACCAAAAATAAGTCAAGGTCGGCTTAGGCAATCTGCTCGGGCGCACAGGCTCGGCCGCTTTGTGAGGCCTGGCGAATGGCTTCGACCAGCGCCAGGGTGCGGCCAGCGTCGGCAGCGTCGATCAGCGGCGCCTGCTCACCCCGGGCTACCCGCACGAAATGCTGTAACTGAAGGGTCAACGCCTCGCCGTCAGGAATGGTTTCTTCGCTCTGCAGCAGCGGCGTGTGCCAGCCCGCCCCCGCCTCGGCGTAGTGCCAGCGCTTGAGCTGGGGGATGCTGAGCGCCCCTTGGGTGCCGGCCAGCAGGTAGCATGGCTGGCCATCCTGGCGCGGGTACATCGGGCTTTCGCCAGAGTCCAGCTCCCAGCTCCAGGGCGCGGCTACCGCATCGGAGCCGGTGAGGCTGCCCAGCGCACCGTTGGCGAACTGCAAAAGCACCGCCGCGCTGTCTTCGTTGGCAAAACCGCGTACGTCGTTACGGGTGAATGCCTGCACCTGCACCACCTCGCCGCACAGATGGCGCAGCAGGTCGAGGTCATGGATCAGGTTGGTCAGCAAGAAGCCAGCCCCCGGCTCGCGACGCCATGGGGTGTCGAAGTAGCTGTCAGGTTTTTGCAGCTGCCACAGTGCGGTGACGTTGATCAGCCGGCCCAGCTTGCCGTCGGCAATCACCTGGTGCGCCTTGGTGATCAGTGGATTGTGCCGCCGGTGATGGCCAACCAGCACCGGTACACCCCGGCTGCGCGATGCCTCTACCAACGCACGGACTTCATCCAGGTGCACACCCACCGGTTTCTCGACCAGCACTGGCACGCCAGCCTCGATGCAATCCAGCGCGGTCGCCACATGCAGGTTGTTCGGGTTGGCAACGATCACTGCCTCGGGGCGCACACGCTCCAGCATCTGTCGGTGGTCGGCAAAACAGGGCACACCCCATTCGGCGGCAAAAACTTCGGCCTGCGGACCGGGGTCGGCTATCGCACACAGTTGGGCTTGCGGCACATTACGCAAGTGCTGGTAGTGCTGGCGGCCCATGATGCCGGCGCCGATCAGGGCAATACGAAGGGGTGCGTTCAACAGCCTGTCCTCTTGTGATTGTTGTTGTGCTGATTCTGAAACCAGATTCCAGAATCAGTACTCGACAATTTAGAACCATGTTCAGTTTTTCAAAAGAACCGGCAGAACAGACTGTGCGGTAATCGACCAGTAATGTGCCTTCAGGCGAATAATTCGCTTGCCCGGCTAGCAGCGGACAGCTCTTGCGCCGCCGCCAGCAACAGTGGCGCCAGTTCTGCCAGGCGGCTTTGCGCCATCCGTGCGCTGGGGCCGGCAATGCTTAATACGCCGATCACCTCGTCAGTTTGCGGGCGACGCACCACCGCCGCCAAGGCCGAGGTCCCGACGGCCGAGGTTTCCTCCACCCAGGCATATCCCAGCTCCCGGGCACGGTGCAGGTAGGCGAGCAGCGCGTCGGTGGAGCGTGGCGCGTTCGGGCCGAACTGTGAAGGGTCGGCAATGCCCTGGCGCAACACCATCTGCAGCGCCTGCTCATCGTCCAGGCTGGCCAGCCAGGCGTGCCCGGAGGCGGTGTAGAACAGCGGCGCATCGCGGCCCATGTCCGGGTCGTAGCGCAGCCCGGAGCGGGCGCCTTGGGACTTGGCGATCCAGGTCTGCCGGGCACCGTCGATCACCCCAAGGCGCACCAGCTCACCGCTGTCTTGGGCCAGGCGGTCGAGAATCGGCTGGATGATGTCGGCGCCGTTGCTGGACAGGTAACGAAACCCAAGCGCCACCAGCTTTGCCGTTAACTGGTAGCGGCTGTTGTCGCGGTTCTGCCGCACATAGCCCAGCCGCACCAGCTCGGTGAGCATGCGGTGGGCTGCGCTCTTGGGAATGTCCAGGCGCTCGGCCAGGGTTTGCAATGGCAGCCCCTGAGGTTCACCGGTAAGGCTTTCTACAAGACTGAAGGCGCGTTCGATCTGACTACCAGCCATGACACAGGTCCCTGAATTTTTTGCGGATTCTAGAAGATGATTCCACATCAGCGGTAGAGGGCGCAGCCAGGACGCGGTGAAATGTCCGGTTATCGCCCAGTAGTTGCCTTACCAAGCGGCTATGCCCTTGCAGGCACAGGCGCTGCGGACAAAAATATGGAACCTTGTTCTAATAACAAAACAGGAACGCCGCAATGCCTTCTGCTGCTCTTGATACCGAATACGATGTACTGGTCATAGGCTCCGGCGCCGCCGGGCTGGCTGCGGCCGTGACGGCTGCGTGGCATGGGCAGAAGGTGATTGTGCTAGAGAAGGAGCCCGTGTTTGGCGGTGCCACCGCCTGGTCTGGCGGCTGGGCATGGGTGCCACGCAACCCCTTGGCACAGCGGGCGGGCATTGTGGAAGACATCGAGCAGCCACGCACCTACCTGCGCAATGAGCTGGGGGCGTATTACAACGCCGAGCGCGTGGATGCCTTCCTCGAGGCCTGCCCGCATATGGTGGCGTTCTTCGAGAAGCACACAGCCCTGCAGTTTGCCGACGGCAACGGTATTCCGGACATGCATGGCGACACGCCAGGTGCCGCCCAGGGCGGGCACCAGGTGATCGCTGCGCCGTACGATGCCCGCCAGGTTGGCGCCTTGCTGCCACGCCTGCGCAAGACCCTTCGCGAAACCTCGTTCATGGGCATGCCGATCATGGCCGGCGCCGACCTTGCCGCCTTCCTCAACATGACCCGGTCGCCCAAGGCCTTGCTGCACGTGTGCAAACGTTTTGGCCGGCACCTGTATCACCTGGCCCGGTATGGCCGGGCGATGCACCTGGTCAATGGTGTGGCGCTGGTGGCGCGCCTGGCCAAGTCGGCACAAGACCTGGGCGTGCACCTGCAGGAATCGGCGCCGGCCAAACGCCTGCTGGTCGAAGATGGCCAGGTGCGAGGGGTGCTGGTGAGCACACCGAAAGGTGATCGGCAGATCCGGGCCAGGGCCGTGGTACTCGCGGCAGGTGGCTTCCCCAACGACAACGTCCGGCGCCGGCAGCTTTTCCCGCGTGATGCCAGCGGCTACGACAACCTCGCCCTGCCGCCACAGGGTTGTTCCGGTGACGGGCTGCGCCTGGGTGAGTCGGCCGGTGGCGTGGTCGCCACCGACCTCAAATCGCCTGTGGCCTGGGCACCGGTTTCGCAAGTGCCGCACCGCGATGGCAGCGTCGGCCACTTCCCGCACATCATCGAGCGCGGCAAGCCCGGCATCATAGGCGTGTTGGCCAACGGCAAGCGTTTTGTCAATGAAGCGCATGGCTATTACGACTATGTGTCTGCCATGGTCGCAGCGGTGCCGCCGGATGAGGAAGTGTGCTCATGGCTGGTCTGCGACCATCGCTTCTTGCGCCGCTATGGCCTGGGCCATGCCCGCCCGGCACCGCTGCCGGTATGGCCGCATGTGCGCAATGGCTACCTCAAACGTGGCGCCACGCTGGAACAACTTGCCCAGGCCTGTGGCATCGACCCGTCCGGGTTACGCGCCACGGTGGATGACTTCAACACCCATGCCCGCAAAGGCCAGGACCCGGCATTTGGCCGTGGCTCTACACCGTTCAACCGCAAACAGGGCGACCCGCTGTACAAAGGGCCCAACCCTTGTGTAGCGCCCATCGAGCATGGTCCGTTCTATGCGGTGAAGGTGAAGCCTGGCTGCTTTGGCACCTTTGCCGGGCTGCGCACCGATGGCAGTGCCCGCGTGCTGGATGAGGCCGGGCAGCCGATCCCGGGGCTGTATGCGGCGGGTACAGACATGGCCAGCGTGTTTGGTGGCTGGTACCCGTCGGGTGGCATCAACCTGGGCCCGGCGCTTACCTTTGGTTATGTGGCCGGACGGCACATTGCCGGGGTGCAAGGGTACGAGTGAGGTACGCCGAAAGGTTTGCAGCGTTTGCAAGATCGAGCGCCGCGCGGGCGGCGCTCGATCTCACAGGCGCTGAAACTGCTGCGGCGGACATAACTGTCAGCCTGATCTGATTTTTTGTCGCCCGATGCTTGCATCAGGTGGCAGGCATTCCTGCGCTCGAAGTTGTCGGCAATCGCCATCACCCGTTCGGCAATGCCGGGTGCTCTGCGAACCTCAGCCGCGCAACTGGTACCAGGTAGTCTTTAGCTGCGAATACTTGTCGAACGAATGCAGCGACAGGTCGCGCCCGAACCCCGACTGCTTGCCACCGCCGAAGGGCACCGTCACATCCAGCGCATCGACCGTGTTCACCGACACGGTGCCGGCTTTCAACGCCCTCGCTACCCGGTGCACCTGGTTGAAGTCATCGCTCCACACCGATGCCGCCAGCCCATAGATGCTGTCGTTGGCCAGGCGCACCGCTTCTTCTTCCGTGTCGAAGGCGCTGACTGCCAGCACTGGCCCGAACACTTCCTCCTGCGCCAGGCTGATGCGGGCATCCACACCAGCAAAAATGGTCGGCTCGATGTAGTTGTCAGAGCCTTCGATGCTCAGGCGCCGACCGCCACACACCAACCGTGCGCCCTCTTGCCCGGCGCGCGCAATGGCGGCTTCGATGCGGCCGGTTTGTTCGGCATCGACAATGGCACCAGCACGGCTCGCCGGGTCCAGCGGGTTGCCGGGCAACCACTGGCGGGCTTTGGCTTGCAGGCGCTCGACAAATTCGTCATGGATGGAGCGCTGCACGTACAGCCGTGAGTTGGCCGAACACACCTCGCCCTGGTTGAAGAAAATACCGAATGCGGCCTTTTCCGCCGCCAGGTCCAGGTCCTGGCAGTTTTCGAACACCAGGTTGGGGCTCTTGCCGCCGCACTCCAGCCACACCTGCTTGAGGTTGGACTGCGCCGAGTACTGCATGAAGTACTTGCCCACCTGGGTGGAACCGGTGAACACCAGGCAGTCCACATCCGGGTGCAGGCCCAGCGCCTGCCCGGCCTGCTCGCCCAGGCCCGGCACCACGTTCAGCACCCCTTCCGGCACGCCGGCTTCCAGCGCCAGCTGGGCCAGGCGCAGCGCCGAGAATGGTGATTGTTCGGCAGGTTTGAGCACCACGCTGTTGCCAGCTGCCAGCGCCGGAGCAAGCTTCCAGGCGGCCATGTCGAGCGGGAAGTTCCATGGCACCACGGCGGCAACCACGCCGAGTGCTTCCCGGGTGATGGTGGCGAGTGCATTGGGCGCAGTGGGTGCCACCTGATCGTAGAGCTTGTCCAGTGCCTCGCCGTACCAGGCAAACACATGGGCCGAGCCCGGCACGTCGATGTTGTAGGCGTCCATCACCGGCTTGCCCATGTTCAGCGAGTCCAGCAACGCCAGTTCTTCGCGATGGGCCATGATCAGCTCGGCCAGGCGCAGCAGCACCTTCTTGCGCTCGCCGGGGGCCATGCGCGGCCAGGGGCCATGTTCGAACGCGCGCCGGGCGCTGGCCACTGCAAGATCGACCTCAGCCTGGCCGCAGGCGGCGACCTGGGCCAGTACGGTGTTGGTGGCGGGGTTGATGGCGGCGAAGGTGTTGCGATCCTGTGCGTCGACGGGTTTGCCATTGATCAGCGCTTTGGATGGCAGGTAGAGGTCAGAGGCACGTTGTTGCCAGCATTCGAGGGTGTACATTTGTACTCCAGGCGACCGCAGTGGCGATCATTTTGCGGAAGTAACAGGTACCGCACAGTCCGCAAGCGCGCCGTGCTCCCCCTTGTGGGAGCGGGCGTGCCCGCGAATCAGGCGACACGGAGGATGGCACCGGCTTGGCCGGTGTTCGCGGGCATGCCAGCTCCCACAGGGGAAACCGGTTGCCCTTGGCAACGGCTTAGAGCTTGCCAACCAACCGAGCGGTGCGGTCCACGGCAATGCGGGTTTTCTCCACCAGCTCATCCAGCTCGCTGTGGTTGGCGATCAGGGCCGGCGCCATGATCATCCGGCCCAAGGTTGAGCGAATGATCACCCCCTCCTCGAAACCAAAGGTGCGACATTGCCAGGCCAGGTCATTCTCGTTGGCAAAGCGTTTGCGCGTCGGTTTGTGCTCGGCGAATTGCAACGCCGCCACCAAGCCGGCGCCCTGTACCTGGCCAATCAATGGATGGTCGGCGAACACTTCGCGCAGGATGCGCTGCAGGTACGGCCCGGTGTCATCCTTCACCTGGGTCACGATGCCTTCGTCGCGCAGCGCCTTCAGGTTGGCAATCGCCACCGCCGCCGCCACCGGGTGGCCGGAATAGGTCAGGCCGTGGGCAAACACCCCGCCGCGTTCCACCAGTGCCTCGGCAATGCGCTTGCTCAGCACCAGGCCACCCATCGGCACATAGCCGCTGGTCAGGCCCTTGGCAATCGACAGGGTGTCGGGCTCGAACCCGAAGTATTCGTGTGCGAACCACTCCCCGGTGCGGCCAAAGCCGCCAATCACCTCATCGGCGCACAACAGCACATCGTACTGGCGGCAGATGCGCTGGATTTCCGGCCAGTAGCTTTCCGGCGGGAAAATCATGCCGCCTGCGCCCTGGAACGGCTCGGCGATAAAGCCGGCGACATTCTCGGCCCCCAGTTCCAGGATCTTTTCTTCCAGCTGCAAGGCACAGCGGCGGCCGAATTCGGAAGGGGTCAGCTCGCCACCCTCTGCGTACCAGTACGGCTCATCGATGTGCGCAACATCCGGGATCAGCCCGCCCATTTCGTGCATGAACTTCATGCCGCCCAGCGCCGTAGCCGCCAGGGTCGAGCCGTGGTAACCGTTCCAGCGGCCGATCATGACCTTCTTGTTCGGCTGGCCGACCACCTGCCAATAGCGGCGCACCGTGCGGATCAGCACTTCGTTGGCCTCGGAGCCGGAGTTGGTGTAAATGGCGTGGCTGTAGTGCCCGGGCAGCAGGCTGAACAGCAGCTCGGACAGTTCGATCACCGCCGGGTGGGTGGTGTGGAAGAACATGTTGTAGTAGGCCAGCTGGTCCATCTGCGTGGCCGCGGCGACAGTCAGGTCGCGACGGCCATAGCCGAGCTGGGTGCACCACAGGCCAGACATGCCATCCAGGTAGCGCTTGCCCTCGCTGTCCCACAGGTGCAGGCGTTCGCCACCGACGATCACCCGCGGCCCTTCGGCATTCAGCGCTTTCTGGTCGAGGAAGGCATGGATATGGTGCGCGGCATCGGCTGCCTGGTAGTCGCGGGTCTGGCGTTGCGGGGCGAAAGGCGCATTCATTGTTGGTTTTCCTTTGCGGTGGGGTTGCAGGGTGGCTGGCGCTCAGCGCAGCTTGCCCATGTAGCTTTCCAGCGGGTCCTTGCCCAGCACGCCCTGGGCATTGGCCAGCGCGTCGATGAACAGGGAGAACAGCTCGGACTGGGTGCCGATGTCGAGCTTGGCGTAGACGTTCTTGCGGTGCGACTTGATGGTGTCTTCCGACACCCCCAGGCGCTCGGCCAGCGACCTGGTCGAGTGGCCACGCAGGATCAGCTGGGCGATACGGCATTCACGCTCGGTCAGCAGCGAGCTGCCGAAGTTGTTCAGCGCGGCGTGGATGCGTTGTTCGAGGATGTTCTCGAAGCGCCCGGTACGGCTGTCCAGGCCGGCGAAGTGCTTGCTCAGCACCGCCAGCACCCAGGGCGTGATACGCCCGAACAGCTCGCGGGTGTGCGCATCCAGCTTGTCGGTAAACGCCAGCGACACCGCCAGGCTCTGCCCCGGCGCGATCTGCAAGATGTAGTTGAGCTCATCCTCCAGGTGCGAGTGGCGGTAGAACGACTGGTAGTACTCGCTGACCTCGAAATGGTCGGGTGCCACTTCGAACAACCCATAGCACCCCGACGCTACCTGCTCCACACAGGCACCGTAGAAAGGGTCGAGCAAGTAAAAGCCAGACAAGTAGCGGCTGACATTGCCCTCGGGCTGCCAGGGTGCCTTGTCGTCCTGCTCGAACAGCGCACAAGGCATGCCGTCGTGCGGGTACAGGTACACCGTGGTCGCCTGGATCGGCCGGATCACGCCAAGTGCGGCAAACAGGTTGGCGGCAAAGCCCGGCCGGCCGATTGCCTCGGTGACCTTGGCCAGGTGCTCGAACCACTGTTCTGAAAGCAATTGATTAGTCACTGTGGGCCTGCCGTTCCTATTCAGTGACACCGCCGCCAGTGCGGTGCGTTGTTGACCAGATACTCCCACGCCACCGCCGCCGCCGAAATCACCCTTTGGGGTGAGCCGGGCAAGGGCTGTTCCCGCTCACCCCAAAGGGTGATTCCGGGTACCTGCAGGGTGTGGGAGCATCAACCCGCCCCAGCGCTGCGAGCCTTCCGCTCGACCTCCTTGCACTTCACCCACCGGTAACGAGCCTGCTCGCGTACTGCGGTGTCCTGCATCCTTTTCCAGGAGTTAGCAATGCATACAACAACAAGTACAGCCCATAGCCCCGCCCATGACACCGCCGCGCACCCCGGCGCCAATACCGGCCGTTTCCGCAAGTCCATGGGGCTGACTGCCCTGGTACTGTTCGGCCTGGCCTACATGGTGCCCCTGGCCGTATTCACCACGTACGGGCTGGTCACCCAGATGACCAAAGGGCACCTGCCCACCGCCTACCTGCTCACCCTTGCCGCCATGCTGCTGACCGCCTACAGCTATGGCCGCATGGTCCAGGCCCACCCCTACTCCGGCTCGGTCTACACCTACACGCGCAAGGCCTTCGGCAGCCATATCGGCTTCATTACCGGCTGGACACTGCTGCTCGACTATATATTCCTGCCGCTGCTCAGCTACCTGCTGATCGGCATCTACATGTCGGAGTACTTTCCGGCCATCCACGCCTGGGTGTGGGTGGCAGGCTCCATCGCCCTGGTCACTTTCCTCAACCTGATCGGCATCGAGTCCATCACCCGGGTGAACTGGATCCTGGTGGTCATGCAACTGGTGTTCATCATTGTGTTTGTTGCCCTGTCCATTCTGAAGCTCAGCGGACAGGCGGAGCCGGTATCGCTGCTGGCGCCCTTCCACCACGAAGGCTTCAGCGCGCCGCTGATCATGACCGGCGCCGCGGTGCTGTGCCTGTCTTTCCTGGGCTTCGACGCCGTCTCGACCATGGCCGAAGAAACGACCAACCCGACCTACCGCATACCGGTGGCGATCCTGGCCGTTTCGCTGATCGGTGGCTTGCTGTTCCTGGTGGTGTCGTACTGCGCGCAGATGGTGTTCCCAGACTGGGGCAGCTTCGTTGACCCGGATTCGGCCTCTGTGGATGTGATGCGCCGTGTCGGCGGCGAACTGCTGGTAACCGCCTTCACTGCCACCTACGTGGCCGGCTGCTTCGCCTCGGCCATGGTGTCCCAGGCCAGCGTGTCACGCGTGCTGTTCGCCATGGGCCGCGACGGCGCATTGCCGCGGGCGTTCGGCCAACTGATGACAAAAAAGCGCGTGCCGGCCACCGCCATCCTGGTGGTCAGCCTGCTGTCGCTGATCGCCTTGGTGATCACCCTCGACACCGTGGCCAACATGATCAGCTTTGGCGCGCTGTTCGCCTTCTCGGCGGTGAACCTGGCGGTGGTCAAGCACTATCTGGTCGACCAGAAACTGCGCGGTGGCCGCAACTACCTGCTATATGGTGCCATTCCTGGTCTGGGCTTTCTCAGCACGCTGTGGCTGTGGAGCAGCCTGACTAGCCTGTCGTTCACTATCGGCCTGTGCTGGATGGGCATGGGCCTGGTGGTGCTGATGGGGCTGACTCGCGCGTTCCGGGTGAAGCTGCCGGAGTTGCAGATGGCGGAGTGACGCAAAACTCGGGGTGATAACTGGTCGTTATCACCCGATCCGCATTAATCATTATTCAGCCCCCCGTTCGCGCCCTACAGTCTCAGCGCAAAGACTGTCATTGCCAACGGGAAACGAAATGTCCATCGAACATCGCCTGAACCATATCGCCGGCCAACTCAGCGGCAACGGTGACGTACTGCTGAACAGCGTCGACGCCCGCACCGGTGAGCCGCTGCCATACGCCTTCCACCAGGCGACCGGCGACGAAGTAGAGGCCGCCGTGCAGGCCGCCGAGGCCGCCTACCCGGCTTACCGCAGCACCAGCCCGGCCCAGCGTTCCGCCTTCCTCGACGCCATTGCCAACGAGCTGGACGCACTGGGTGACGATTTCATCCAGCATGTGATGCGCGAAACCGCGCTGCCCGAAGCCCGCATCCGTGGCGAACGCAGCCGCACCAGCAACCAGCTGCGGCTGTTTGCCGAGGTGGTTCGCCGTGGCGATTTCTACGCCGCACGCATCGACCGTGCCCTGCCCCAGCGTACCCCGCTGCCGCGCCCGGACTTGCGCCAGTACCGAATCGGCGTGGGCCCGGTGGCCGTGTTCGGCGCTAGCAACTTCCCGCTGGCGTTCTCCACCGCTGGCGGTGACACCGCCTCGGCGCTGGCCGCTGGCTGCCCGGTGGTATTCAAGGCACACAGCGGGCACATGCTCACTGCCGCCCATGTGGCTGCCGCCATTGACCGCGCAGTAGCCAGCAGCGGCGTGCCGGCAGGCGTGTTCAACCTGATCTACGGTGCCGGTGTGGGCGAGGCGCTGGTCAAGCACCCGGCCATTCAGGCGGTCGGTTTTACCGGCTCGCTGCGCGGTGGCCGCGCCCTGTGCGACATGGCGGCAGCACGCCCGCAGCCAATTCCGGTGTTTGCCGAAATGAGCAGCATCAACCCGGTGATCGTACTGCCCCAGGCGCTGCAAGCCCGTGGCGAGCAAGTAGCCGGCGAACTGGCCGCCTCGGTGGTGATGGGCTGCGGGCAGTTCTGCACCAACCCAGGCCTGGTGGTGGGCATCCGGTCGCCGCAGTTCGAGCATTTCGTGCAAACGCTGGCTGCACGCATGGCCGACCAAGGCCCGCAGACCATGCTCAACGCCGGCACCCTGCGCAGCTACCAGAGCGGTGTACAGCATCTGCTGGCGCACCCGGGTATCCAGCACCTGGCCGGGCAGCCACACACCGGCAACCAGGCCCAGCCGCAGCTGTTCAAGGCAGACGTAAGCCTGCTGCTGAACGGCGACCCGCTGCTGCAGGAAGAAGTGTTCGGCCCCACCACCGTAGTGGTGGAGGTCGCCGATGCCAAGCAACTGGCCGAAGCGCTGAACCACCTGCAGGGCCAGCTGACCGCCACCCTGATTGCCGAGCCTGACGACCTGGCGGCCTATGCCTCGCTGGTGCCGCTGCTGGAGCGCAAGGCCGGGCGCCTGCTGCTCAACGGCTACCCGACCGGGGTGGAGGTGTCGGATGCGATGGTGCATGGCGGGCCTTACCCGGCCACCTCCGACGCACGCGGCACCTCGGTCGGTACCTTGGCCATCGACCGCTTCCTGCGCCCGGTGTGCTTCCAGAACTACCCCGATGCACTGCTGCCGGATGCGTTGAAAAACGGTAACCCGCTGGGGATTGCGCGGTTGCTCGATGGCGTGAACAGCCGCGACGCGGTGTGACACGGCGGATGCTGAGCAGGCACGGTGTAACCTAGCCGTGCCAGGCTTGCAGGCAACGCTGAAACGACGCAATGACCTGGCTGCACTGCCGATCCGCCAGGCAATACAGGTAAGTCTCTGTGTACACCGGGTCGTGCGCAATGCGGATCACCTTCAAGCGCGGGTCGGCAATGTATTCCGCCTCGGACACCGCACCAATGCCGATGCCACGGATCACCGCCTCGCGCAGCGCCTCGCGGCTGCCGATTTCCATGGCGATGCGCGGTGTTACCTGCGCCGCTTCCAGCGCGTTGTCCAGCGCCAGCCGCGTAGTCGAACCCTGCTCACGGCGCAGCAACGGCTGCCCCTGCAGCGCTTGCAGCGGCACCTGATCGTGGCGGGCGAAGGGGTGATCGGCGCGGGCGAACAGGATTACCGGGTGCCTGGCATAACGTTGTGCGACAAACGCCGGGTCATGGTGCAGCCCCGCCAACACACCGATATCGGTCACATAGCCCTGCAGGTCGGCCAGCACTGACGCCGAGTTGCCCACGCGGATGGACACGTCGATCTGTGGGTACGCCTGCCGGTAGCGGTCGACCATTTCGATCACATGAAACGGCCCCACTGCACCGATCTTCAGCTCACCCCGGTTGAGCTGGCCACTGTCGCGCAGCAGGCTGGTCGCCTCGGCTTCGAGCATCGACATCTGCTGGGCAATGGGCAGCAAGGCACGGCCAACTGCGGTCAGCTCGATGCGCCGACCGCGGCGGTGGAACAACTCGACATCAAATTCGCGTTCCAGCCCCTGGATCTGGTTGGTCGCGGTCGGCTGGCTGAGGCCGATGGCCCTGGCCCCAGCGCTGAAGCTGGCGTGCCGGGCCACGGCAAGAAAGGTGCGCAGGCGAGCGGTAGACATCCATAGATCCTTTGAATGGTTGGCTGGCCAAACGCATATTGAATTGATGCTGTGACTGTCACATGACAGCCCTAACGTTGGCGCTACCGACAACAACCACTCCGGTACTGCCATGACGCCCTTCCCGAAACTGTTGCGCTGTGCCCGCCTCGCCCTGCTGCCACTGCTGCTCGCCCCCGCCGTGCAGGCGCAGCAGGTGCTGACCGTCGGCCTGATCCCGTCGGAAGACTCCCAGGCCATGATCAAGAGCAGCCAGCAGGTGCTCGACCAGTTGCAGGCGCGCCTGGGCATGCCGGTCAAGCCATTCGTCGCGACTGACTACAACGGGGTGATCGAAGCCCTGCGCGCCGGCAAGCTGGACGTCGCCTATCTCGGCCCGTTTTCCTACGTACTGGCCAACCAGGTCGCGGGGGCCGAAGCCTTTGCCGTGGCGGTGACCAAAAAGACCGCCAGCAGCGCCTACCACAGCCTGATCATCGCCCGCCGGGACAGCGGCATTCGTACGCTCGACGACCTCAAGGGCCACACCTTCGCCTTCGTCGACCCCAGCTCGGCCTCCGGCCACCTGTTCCCCAAGGCCGGCCTGGAGCACGCTGGCCATGATCCGAAAACCCTGTTCTCACGGGTGATCTTCTCCGGCTCGCACGATGCCAGCATTCTCGCCGTGGCAAACCGCAAAGTTGATGCGGCGGCCGTGGCCGACCGTATCCTGGCCGGGGCTGTGAACAACGGGCAGGTTCAGCAACAGGACTTCCAGGTGGTGTGGACCTCACCGGACATTCCCGAGTCACCGATGGTCTGGCGCAACAACCTCGACCCCGAACTGCAGGCCAAACTGCGCACCGCCTTTGCCGGGATCAAGGACGTGCCATGGGGCGACCAAGGCATGCTCAATGGCTTCCAGCCGACCACTGACGCGGCCTACAACGTGGTTCGTGACACCGCCAAAGTGCTCGACCTCGACCTGCGGAGCCTGAAATGATCCGCATCCGCCAGCTGACCAAGGGCTACGCCGACAACCCGGTACTGCGCGGCATCGATCTGGATGTTCAGGCCGGTGAATTCGTGGTGATCCTCGGCCAGTCCGGCGCCGGCAAGTCGACCCTGCTGCGCTGCATGAACCGGCTGGCCCAGGCCGACACCGGGGAGCTGCAAGTGGCCGGGGTAAACGCCATGCGTGCAGCCGACCAACGCGCGCTGCGCCGGCAGGTCGCGATGATCTTCCAGCATCACAACGTGGTGCCGCGGCTGTCGGTGCTCAAGAACGTGCTGACCGGCCGTCTTGGCCACTGCAGCACCCTCGCCTCGCTGTTGCAGCTGTTCCGCCGTGACGACGTGACACTGGCCCTTGATTGCCTGCGCCGGGTCGAGCTTGAGCACAAGGCCGGGTCGCGCACCGAAGCGCTGTCTGGCGGGCAGATGCAGCGGGTGGGTATCGCCCGTGCGCTCGCCCAGCGACCACAGGTGATTTTGGCCGACGAACCGGTGGCCAGCCTCGACCCGAACACCGCACATGTGGTGATGCAGTACCTGCGCGAAACCAGCCGCACGCTCGGCATTACCGTGGTGTGCAACCTGCACCAGGTGGAACTGGCGCGGGCATTCGCCGACCGCATCGTCGGCCTGGCCAACGGGCGCCTGGTATTCGACGGCCAACCCGGTCAGTTGGACGAAGCCGCACTGCAGCACATCTATCACACCCCATCAGCCAATGAGCCTGCGCAGGCAATGGCTGCACCACGGCCAATGCTGGCCACGGGCACAGGAGCCTCGGCATGAACACGCAGAGCCATCAATGGCTGGTCAACACACCCACTCGCGCCCGTGGCTGGCTGGGCACTGGCGCGCTGTTAGTGGCGATCGTCCTGGTGCTGCAGTGGAGCGCTGAAGGGGCACAGCTAAGCTGGGGCGAGCTGGCCAACGGGCTGCCACAGATCGGGGATTTCCTTGGCCGCTCGCTGCCGCCAGACCTGAGCATAATGCCCAGTCTGTGGCGCCCGGCCCTGGAAACCCTGCAGATCGCGCTGTGGGGCACCCTGCTGGGGATCGTGCTCGCCGTGCCGCTGGGCTTTCTGGCCGCGCGTAACCTGCATGGCAACCGCTGGCTGTACCAGGGCACCCGGCAGCTGCTGAACGTG
Source organism: Pseudomonas sp. NMI542_15 (assembly GCF_021283425.1). Taxonomy (NCBI): domain Bacteria; kingdom Pseudomonadati; phylum Pseudomonadota; class Gammaproteobacteria; order Pseudomonadales; family Pseudomonadaceae; genus Pseudomonas; species Pseudomonas sp. NMI542_15. Next base: position 302,057 of record NZ_JAJSRO010000002.1, read on the forward strand.
ATTCGCAGCATCAACGAGCTGATCCTGGCCCTGGTGTTTGTCTCGGCGGTAGGCCTGGGGCCCTTTCCTGGCGTGCTGGCCCTGGCGCTGCATGGTGTGGGCATGCTCGGCAAGTTCTTTGCCGAAAGCATCGAGGAAATCGACCAAGGGCCCATTGAAGCGCTACAGGCCACCGGTGCGCGGCCACTGCAGGTGATCGCCTTTGGCGTGCTGCCGCAAGTGATCACCGCCTGGATCGCCGTGGTGCTGTATCGCTTCGAGGTGAACCTGCGTTCGGCTACGGTGCTGGGCATGGTCGGTGCCGGTGGCCTGGGCTTCGAACTGGTCAGCAGCCTGAAGCTGTTCAAGTACCAGGAAACCGCCACTTGCATCTTGGTCATCACCCTGATGGTGGTGCTCGCCGATCTGCTCTCCAACCGCCTGCGGCACGCCATTCAGGGCAACGCCCGCCACTGACGCGTCGCCCAACCACCCCTTGCCGCGTGCGCCCGGTTGGCGCGCGACGGGCAGACCATGCCTGGAGTTCAAGCCCATGCCCCTTGCACCAGCTATCGGCTCAACCGATAGCCCCCTGCAATCAATCGATTGGATCGAAACCTGCCCGCCGACGAGCATGGCTGCACCTTCCAACAACACTAAGGAACTGCCCATGCCTGCCTGCTTCCACAACCCGGTCACCACCATTTTTGGCGGTGGCAGCCTGGATCAGATCGCCCAACACTGCCCCGGCAAGGTCGCCCTGGTCACCTTCCCCGAGGCCGAACAGCTCGGACTGGTCGCGCGGGTACGCAGCCTGCTGGGCGAGCGACTGGTGTGTGTGATCGACAAGGTGCAACCCAACCCGGATGTCGCCTGGCTGCGGGGTGTGCACGAAGCGTTCTGGGCACGGCACGGCGACTGCGATACGGTGCTGGCGCTGGGCGGAGGCAGCGCCATCGATACCGCAAAGGCGCTGATCGTCGGTACCGCTTCTGGCCACTTCGATGAACTGCTCGAGCTGCTGGCCAGCGGCAAACCGTTCACCCCGGCGCGACACAAGACCCTGGTAGCAGCACCCACCACCGCTGGCACCGGCAGCGAGGTGACGCCATGGGCCACCTTGTGGGACGCCGGCCAGCAGAAGAAGTACTCGCTGCACCTGACCTGTACATGGCCCAGCGTGGCGCTGATCGACCCGGAACTGATGCTCAGCGTCCCGGCCGGGGTGACGGTATCCACCGGGCTGGATGCCTTGTCCCACGCGCTGGAATCGATCTGGAACCACAACGCCAATCCGCTTTCCGACACCTTCGCCCTGTCGGCCATCGACGATATTCTCGACTGCCTGCCACGCCTGCAGCAGGACCTGGGCAACCGCGAGCTGCGGGCACGCATGGCGTTGGCTGCACTGAAGGCCGGGCTGGCCTTTTCCAACACCAAGACCGCTTTGGCTCACTCCATTTCCTACGAAATGACCTTGCGCCATGGCCTGCCCCACGGCATCGCCTGCTCCTTCACCCTGCCGTTGGTGCTGGGCCTGGCCTGGGGCCGTGATGCCGAGCGTGACCAGACCTTGCAGAAGGCCTTCGGCCGCGACCTGGCAGCGGCCCAACAGCGCTTGCGAGCATTTCTCCATCAGCTGGGCGTGCGCACTGAATTTGCAGACTATGGCGTGACAGCCGCCGAGGCCGAGGCGATGATCGACGCCGCAATGCAGGGCGCCCGCGGGCGCAATTTCATCGGCGCGCAAGCCGCCGGACATTTCGCGTTTTTCCTGTAGCACCTTTCAAGAGTGCCGACTCGCCGTGCCCCGTGGGCCGGCGCCAGAGAACAAAATGAAACCGTCATGAACCGTGCACAAACCCTGATTGGCGCGCTGCCCAGCACAATGCCGTTTCGCCTCGCGCAATGGCGCGCTACCCGCAAATCGAACTGGAGACGTCGTTGGGCAGCGAAGCCGGGACACTGGAGCGGGTGTACAACTTCGACATCGACCTGGCCATCTTGGCCCTGTTGGAGTTCAACCAGCGCCTGAACACCCGGCTTTACCGCAACTACCCGATTCTGGCCATGTTTAACCGGGCTGGCGCGTGGAGAAATGCCGCAGGGCAGTTGAACCTGACGGCATGGCCCGGTTTGCCTGCGAACAACGCGTCATCTGTTTCGCGGGCAAACCTGCTGCTGCACGAAGGGCTGATACACATACGCCATTGATGAAATTTCCTTGTCAGCATTCAATATGCTCCACTGACAATGGAAATAAATTCATCAAAAAGGCCGGTCATGCACTCCTCCGAACGCCTCAAAGGCATTGATGTATTCGTTGCCGTCGCTGATCTGGGCAGCTTCACGGCAGCCGCAGAGCGGCTCAGCCTCACCAGTTCGGCCATCAGCAAAAGCGTGGCCCGGCTCGAGGCCCGCCTGGGGGCACGCCTGTTCAACCGCACCACACGCACCTTGTCGCTCAGCGAGGCTGGCGTCATCTTCTACCGCACCTGCACCTCGGTCCTGGCCGACCTGGAAGAGGTCGAGCACGCGCTGGTCAACCGCGACAACGAACCCCATGGCAAAGTCCGCATAGAACTGCCAGCCTCATACGGCCGCCTGCATGTGCTGCCGCTGATCCTTGACTTCATTCGCCTACACCCTTTGCTGCAGCCGCACGTGTCGTTTTCTGACCGCTTTGTCGACCCGGTACACGAGGGCATCGATATCGTGGTGCGCATCGGTGGCCCGGATGCCTGGCCGGCGGCGCTCGGCCACCAGTATTTTGGCGCCCAGCGCCTGATGTTCTGTGCCGCACCCGCCTACCTGGAAAAGCACGGCGTACCGCAAGACGAACGCGACCTTGAACACCACCACTGCGTCGGCTACGGGCATACCGACGGCAGGGTCAGCCCCTGGTTCTTCAAGGGCCGCCAAGCTGGCGAAATGGAACGCCGCACCGTACAGCCGCGCATCGCGGTAGGCGACGGCGAAGGGGAAGTTGCAGCGGTGCTGGCCGGTCATGGCATTGGCCAGCTACCTACCTGGCTGACCCAGCAACACCTCGATCAAGGGCGCCTGGTCGAAGTGTTGCCCGCGCTGGCCACCGACGGCCTGCCGATGAACCTGGTGTGGCTCAAAAGCCGCGAGGGGCTACCCAAGGTCCGCGCGCTGCTGGACTACCTGCTGCCTCGGCTGACGCCTCATGGTACGCGGGCAAGCGATGCGCGCTGATGCGCAAGGCTGGCGACCAGCGGCACAAGCCCCAGCGCTACCAGCGCCACGCCTGCGGCAACATAGCCCAGGTATTCGATACCCAGGCCAGGGATGGTCAAGCCACCGAGTACAGCGCCCAAGCCAATCCCCGCATTGGCCGCGGACACATTGGTGCTACCGGCCAAGGCTTGGGCATGCGTCACAGCACCCATCACCCGCACCTGGCTAACGGGGTACAGCGCTGTGTTGGCCACACCCCACACCCCCAGTGCCAGGCAGAACACCAGACCTGCATGGGCCAACGGCACGATTGCCGCCATGCCGATGGCCAGCAGCACCAGAAACAGCGCCGTCGCCCTGAGCGGTGAACGGTCCACCGCCCGCCCACCCATCCAGTTGCCGAGCAGGCCCACCGCGCCAAAGCCCATCAGCCACCAACCGGTGTGCGCGGGTGGTACACCCGCCACCCGCTGCAGCAGCTCGGCCAGGTAGCTGTAGCCTGTGAACATCGCGGTGAACACCACCACCGAAAGCAGCACATTGGCGAGGAAAAAGCGCTCTTTGAAAATGCGTGCCTGCTGCATGAAGTCGACTTTTGCCGCGCGTGCAACGTGCGGCATCCACACCCACATGGCCAGTGCCATCAGCAACGACAGGGCGGCCAGTACCCAGAATGCGCCACGCCAACCCACGGCATTGGACGCCACGGTGCCCAGCGGAATACCCAGCAACATCGCCGCCGAGATGCCCAGGTACACCTTGGAAATGGCTTGCCCTGCTTTATCAGGCTCGGCCAACTGGCCGGCCGTTTCACTGGCCGTGCCCCAGAACACCGGCAACGCCAGTGCCGGCACGATCCGCGCGATGGCCAGCACCCAGAAACTGGTCGAGGCCGCAGCCAATGCATTGGCTGCGGCAAATACCAGCAGAATGGTGATGAATAACCGCTTGCGGTCCAGGTGCGCCAATGCCGCCGTCAGGAATGGGCCGGCTAGCATCACAGTAAAGGCAAACAGCGTGACCAACTGGCCCGCCATCGAAATGGAAACCCCCAGGTCCTGGCTGAGCGCGGGCAACAAGCCGACAATCAGGAACTCGGTGGTGACGATCAAAAAGGCCGAAAAGGCAAGGATCGCGACGCTGATTGCAGCAGTACGGCCAGTGGCAGTAGCCCCAAGGCGGGGTTCAAAAGCAGACATCAAAACAGGCTCCAGAAAAGATGCTGCCAGTCTATTGGTAAATAAAATTCCTATTTTTGGTTATTTTTCACGAATTGAATGAATCAAGATCATCAATTGCAGTTGAATGTATACAACTTACAGGTTTCCTGATTACATTATCCCTCGCCTACGACCTCGGTAATCGCCAAGGCGTATTGCAACGGGCTTAAGCCATGTTATCTGCAACCGGTAAGAAAACCCTCCTCGTCAAAAACGCCGCACTTCTGGTCACCATGGACGGCGAACGCCGCGAGATCAAGAACGGCGGCCTGTACATCGAAGACAACCTGATCACCCAGGTCGGCCCCACCGACACCCTGCCACAACAGGCCGACGTGGTCCTCGACATGGCCGGCAAAGTGGTCATCCCAGGCCTGGTCAACACCCACCACCACATGTATCAGAGCCTCACTCGCGTGGTGCCGGCAGCCCAGGACGGTGAGCTGTTCAACTGGCTGACCAACCTGTACCCGATCTGGGCGCGCCTGACCCCTGAGATGATCGCGGTGTCGACCCAGACCGCCATGGCCGAACTGATCCTGTCGGGCTGCACCACCTCCAGCGACCACCTGTACATCTACCCCAACGGCTGCAAGCTGGACGACAGCATCCACGCCGCCGCCGAGATCGGCATGCGCTTCCACGCCGCGCGCGGCAGCATGAGCGTGGGCCAGAGCCAGGGCGGCCTGCCGCCGGACGCGGTGGTGGAAAAGGAAGCTGACATCCTCAAGGAATCCCAACGCCTGATCGAGGACTACCACGATGCCAGCCACGGCTCGATGCGCCGCATCGTGGTAGCACCCTGCTCACCCTTCTCGGTCAGCCGTGACCTGATGCGCGAAGCCGCCGTGCTGGCACGCCACTATGGCGTGTCGCTGCACACTCACTTGGCTGAGAACGTGAACGACATCGCCTACAGCCGCGAAAAGTTCGGCATGACCCCTGCCGAGTACGCCGAGGACCTCGGCTGGGTCGGTCACGACGTATGGCATGCCCACTGCGTGCAGCTCGACCAGCACGGCATCGAGCTGTTCGCCCGCACCGGCACCGGCGTCGCCCACTGCCCATGCTCGAACATGCGCCTGGCCTCGGGCATTGCCCCGATACGCAAGATGCGCGACCACGGCGTACCGGTGGGCCTTGGGGTCGACGGCTCTGCCTCCAACGACGGCGCCAGCATGATCGGTGAAGTGCGCCAGGCCCTGCTGCTGCAGCGGGTAGGCTTCGGCCCCGACGCCATGACCGCCCGCGAAGCACTGGAAATCGCCACCCTCGGCGGCGCCAAGGTGCTCAACCGCAACGACATCGGCGCCCTGGCCCCGGGCATGGTCGCCGACTTCGTCGCCTTCGACCTCGGCCACGTCGCCTATGCCGGTGGCCACCACGACCCGCTGGCGGCACTGGTGTTCTGCACCCCGACCCAGGTGCACACCAGCGTGATCAACGGCCGCGTCGTGGTGAAAGACGGCCAGTTGGCCACCGTCGACCTGCCACGCGTGCTGGAGCGCCACAACCAGCTGGCACACCAGTTGGTCAGCGGCAACTGATGGACCCGGGCTGCTGCGGCCAAGACCGGTTGCAGCCCACGCCTCCCACTCAAAACTCAACGAATGCGACTGAGACCGTGCTGTTAGACGCATAAAACAATAAAGCGAGCTACTCACCATGACTTCTCCCGCTTCCCCTCGTCCCGAAGACGAGAACCTCGGCGTGGGCGCCAACCTGGCCTATGGCCTGCAACATGTGCTGACCATGTACGGCGGCATGATCGCCGTACCGCTGATCATCGGCCAGGCCGCAGGCCTCAGCGCTGGCGATGTCGGCCTGCTGATTGCCGCCTCGTTGTTCGCCGGTGGCCTGGCGACATTGCTGCAGACCTTGGGCATTCCCTTCTTCGGCTGCCGCTTGCCGCTGGTGCAGGGGGTTTCCTTTGCCAGCGTCGCCACCATGGTTGCGATCATCGGCAATGACGGCACCGGCGGCATGCAGGTGGTGTTCGGCGCGGTAATCGTGTCATCACTGGTCGGCCTGCTGATCACGCCGCTGTTCTCGCGCATCATCAAGTACTTCCCACCGCTGGTGACAGGCATCGTCATCACCACCATCGGCCTGACCCTGATGCCGGTTACCGCGCGCTGGGCCATGGGCGGCAACAGCCAGGCCGCCGACTTCGGCAGCCCGGCAAACATCGGCCTGGCGGCGTTCACCCTGGCCTCGGTACTGCTGCTGAGCAAGCTGGGCAGTGCCAGCCTGTCGCGCCTGTCGATCTTGCTGGCAATCGTGATCGGCACGCTGGCCGCGATGGCCACCGGCATGGCCGATTTCTCCCAGGCGCTGCAAGGGCCGTGGGTGGCCATGCCCGAAGTGCTGCACTTTGGCGCCCCGCAGTTCCAGGTAGCAGCGATACTGTCGATGCTTATCGTCATTGTGGTGACCATGGTGGAGACTTCGGCAGACATCCTGGCCGTAGGTGAAATCATCGGCACCCCGGTGGACTCCAAGCGGCTGGGCAATGGCCTGCGGGCCGACATGATCTCCAGCGCCTTGGCACCGTTGTTCGGCTCGTTCACGCAAAGTGCCTTCGCGCAGAACGTCGGCCTGGTCGCCGTGACAGGGGTCAAGAGCCGCTACGTGGTGGCCAGCGCCGGCCTGATCCTGGTCACGCTGGGGCTGCTGCCGGTCATGGGCAGACTGGTGGCCGCGGTGCCTACCGCCGTACTCGGTGGTGCCGGGCTGGTGCTGTTCGGCACGGTCGCAGCCAGCGGCATCCGCACCCTGGCCCAGGTGGACTACCGCAACAACATGAACCTGATCATTGTCGCCACCTCGATCGGCTTTGGCATGATCCCGATCGCGGCGCCGGGCTTCTATCACCACTTTCCGACCTGGTTCGAGACCATTTTCCACTCCGGCATCAGCTCGGCGGCGATCATGGCGATTCTGCTCAACTTGCTGTTCAACCACCTGCGCGCCGGCAACTCCGACCAACAGTCGGTCTTTGTCGCTGCCAGCGAACGCACCCTGCGCTACCGGGATATCGCCGGGCTGAATGAAGGTGATGTGTTCCGTGATGGCAAGCTGTATGACCGCCATGGCAACGAGGTGCCGATCATGGAGCCTGATGAGGGGCATTTGAAACCGGTCAAGGTGCCAGTGGCGCACATGCACTGACAGCACATCTCTAAAGCCTGGCGCGGCCTTATGTCGCGACCAGGCCAGTCATTGCTGCTGGCGGGTAGCGCACACCACGATTTCGCGGATGCACACGGACTGCGGCTGGCCATAGGCGAAACCGATGGTCTCGGCAATGGTCTCGGCCGTGAGCACCCCGCCCATCTCCTGCTTCCAGTCGTTGTAGCCTGCCTTGATGGCGGCATCGGTCGTGTGGCTGAGCAGTTCGGTGTCGACTGCGCCCGGCTCGATGGTGATTACCCGCACGTTGCTCAGGGCCAGTTCTTCACGCAGGTTTTCCGACAGGCCGGTAACGGCGAACTTGGTCCCGACATAGGCGACATGGTTGGGGAAGGCCTTGCGCCCGGCCACGGAACTCACGTTGATGATGGTGCCCTGCCCGCGCTCGACCATGCCACTGGCGACCGCATGGATCCCGTTGAGCAGGCCACGCACGTTGACGTCGATCATACGGTCCCACTGCTCTGGGTCCTGGGTAGCGATATTGCCCAGCAGCATCACGCCGGCATTGTTGATGATCGCGTCTACCGGGCCGAAGCGCGTCTCGGCTTCAGCAACGGCTGCCAGCACAGCCGCGCGGTCGGTGACATCGACCGCCAGCGCCAGGCTGTTGGGCAGCTGCAGTTGTTGCATGGGTGCCAGACGGCGGGACAGCAGCAACAGGGCGTGGCCACGGCTGGACAGCAGCTTGGCGGTGGCCAGGCCGATGCCGGAGCTGGCACCGGTAATGACTACCAAAGGTTTATGGGTGTGGGTCATGGTCGCCATCCTGTTATCCGATTTGCCTATGGGTTAGAAGTAGAGCGAGTATAAAAGCTGCTTTTTCTTGCGAAAAATGGGAAATTCTTTTCGCAGCCATCGGCATCACTTATGGGTACCTCATGGATTATCGCCAGCTTCGCGCCTTCATCGCCGTGTTCGAAGAACGCAACATCACCGCCGCCGCGCGTTCGATACACCTCAGCCAACCGGCGCTTTCCGGTAGCATCAGGGCACTGGAGCAGGCGCTGGGCACCACGCTGTTCGTGCGCCAGGCCCGCGGCGTCGAGGTGACCGAGGATGCCCGCGCGCTGTACCCCGAAGCGCAGCGCATGGTCGCCGACGCCAACCGCCTGCTCGGCCGTTTCAAAGGCGATCGTGAACGTGCGCCGTTGCAGATCGGTGTGGAGCAGGACGTGAGTGCCGCTGTGCTGGGCCAGGTGGTGCTGGCAGCGGCGGGCATTCAGCCCCCGGTGCGCCTGCAACTGGTGAGCGGCTGCATGGGCGAGGTGCGGCTGGCCAGCGAAGAACTGCGCTGTGAGGATGAGTTGTTTCTGCCGCTGCACAGCGACCCGTTCGTGCTCGCGGTTGCGCACCAAACAACAACTACTCAAGCGCGCTGGGTCACCTGCCCCGCACAGCCCAGCCATCAGCGCCTGCAACCTTTCTACAGCGGTATTCTGGTCGCAGAAGCAGACACCTTTGCCCTGGCTCTGGAGCTGGTTGCCGCAGGCCTGGGTGCCGCGATCGTGCCGGAGTCACTTGCCACCGAACACCGCGGTGTGCGCATCGAGCCAATGCCGCAGCTCGACCTGCGCCGGCGTATCGGCCTGTGCTACTCGGCCCAGGCGCTGACGCTTGACGGCGTCATTCAGTTGCGCGATGCCTTGCAGGGTTGAGTGACCGGTACCGGCCCTGTCGCTGGTCTCAGGTGCGCAGCACCTGTTCCCCGGCGTTGCGCGGCAAGCGAATGGCATCGGCCAACGCCACACAGGCAATCAAGGCAACGCCAATCAACGCCCAGTGGAAGTCGCTGACCGTCAACCCGCCTTCGCCGCCCCGCACCATCATCGCCACACGCAGCAGCAATGCCACCACCGCAACACCCAACGCCATCGCCAGCTGGAAGCACATGCTGAATAACGTCGACGCCTCGCCCATCTGCAGCTTGGGCACTTCGGCAAAGCCGACGGCGTTGTAGGTGGTGAACTGCATCGAGCGCGAAAGCCCGCCCACGAACAACACCACGGCCATCCCGTACCACGGCATGCCTTGCTGCAAGCCCAGGCAAGCCAGAATGCAACCAACGCCAATCAGCCCGTTGACCAGCAACACGCGGCGGAAACCATAGCGGCGCAGCAAGCCGGTGGTAAACGGCTTCATCGCCAGGTTGCCAGCGAAGATCGCCAGTACCAGCAGCCCGGCATCCACCGGCGACAAGCCGAAACCAATCTGCAGCAGCAACGGGATAAGGAACGGCAAGGCACTGATCGAGAGGCGGAACAAGGTCCCACCCACGATGCTGACCCTGAACGTGGGGATAGACAAGGTATCCAGTGGCAAAAGCGGCGATGGATGCCGCTGACAATGGCGAATCGCCAACCAGGTAAGCAAGCCGCCCAGCGACACCAGTGCCAGCCCGGCGCCCAGGCTACCCCCCGCCAGAGAGCCAAGCATTTCCAGGCCGACCAGCCACGCTGCACATGCCGACGCCAGGCAAACGAACCCCAGCGTGTCGAAGCGGCGCTTTTCAGCTGACCGCGCATCAGGAATCAGTAGCCAGGCCGCCGCAATGGCCAGCAACCCGAGGGGGATGTTCAGGTAAAAGATCCAGGGCCACGACCAATGCGTGACGATCAGGCCGCCAAGCGGTGGGCCCAATACTGGCGCCACCAGGCCAGGCCAGGTGATTACCGCGAGCATTCTCACCAGGTCTTTTTTCTCGGTTGTGCGCAGCACCACCAACCGGCCCACCGGCACCATCAGCGCACCTCCAATGCCCTGCAGTACCCGAGCCCCGACAAAGGTTTCCAGGCTGGGGGCCATACCGCACAGCAACGAAGCCACGGTAAACAGCCCGATGGCGCCAGCAAAAACCCGTCGCGGGCCATAACGGTCGGCCACCCAGCCACTGAGTGGGATGAACACCGCAACGGCCAGCAAGTAGGCACTGATGCCGATATTCAGGCTGACCGCGCTTTCACCGAAGTCACTGGCCATTTGCGGCAGTGCCGTGGCAATCACGGTGGCGTCGAGGTTTTCCATGAAGAAGGTGATAGCGACCAGCAAGGCAATGCAGGTAGCGTGGCGGGAGGTATTGGTCACTGCCGGGCTAGACACGGTAGAGCTCCTTCGGGTCGGTGATGCATCATGGGCTTTTGAGCGCACCCTGTGGGCACGGACATGCCCACGCCCACAAAAGTCGATGCCTTGGCTCAAAGCATGCGCATGGCCGCACGCAACGCCAGCAGGTAGGTCTCTACGCCAAAGCCACAGATCTGCCCCCGCACCACGTCGGCAAACACCGAATGGTGCCGGAACGGCTCCCTGGCATGGATATTGGACATATGTACTTCTACCACCGGCGCTTCGAGAATGGCCAGTGCGTCGCGAATACCATAGCTGTAATGCGTCCACGCCCCGGCATTGATCAGCACCGCATCCACCCGTTCTTCAAACGCCTGGTGGATTCGCTCGCACATGGCGCCTTCGAAGTTGGTCTGGAAGCTCTCGACCCGCGCCCCCAGTTCCTCGCCCAGCGCCCGCAAGGCCTGGTCGATATCGGCCAGCGTGGCCGTACCGTACTGGCGCGGGTCGCGTTTGCCGAACATGTTGTGGTTGATGCCGTGCAGCATCAGGACATTGGCGACCATGCCTTACTCCAGCGGGATCGTCAGGCGATCAATCACCGCACGCGTATCGGGCCGCACCCCGCGCCACCAGGCAAACGCTTCTGCCGCCTGTTCGACCAGCATGCCCACGCCGTCGGCCAGGTGTGTCACACCCCGCTCCCCGGCCAGGCGCAGGAAAGGCGTGAGGCCTTTGCCATACGCCAGTTCGTAGGCCAGCCGCGTGCCGCCAAATACCCCGCCAGGTAACGGCGGCTGTTCACCGACAAGGCTGGCAGAAGTGGCATTGATCACGATGTCGAACGTTTGCCCTTCCAGCGCTTCGTAACGGCTGATACGCAACCTTGGGTGATCCAGCTCGTTGCGCAGCGCCAGGGCTTTGCTCATGTCGCGATTGGCAAGTACCAGCTCGCTGGGCCCAGCCTGCAGGAAGGGCAGTAACGCGCCACGAACCGCACCACCGGCGCCGAGCATCAGCACCCGACGGTTGCGCAGCGGCTCACCGAGGTTCTCTTCGATATCCCGCAGCAAGCCGATGCCATCGAAGTTCTCGGCGAAGATATGGCCATCCTCGAACTTTAGCGCATTGGCCGCCCGCGCCAGCTCAGCCCGCTCGCTGCGCCGGTCGGCAAGCTCGAAGGCGCGCAGCTTGAATGGCGCTGTGATATTCATGCCCCGCCCGCCAGCACTGCAAAATTGCAGCACCTGGGTCTCGAAACCCTCGAGCTCGCCCTCGATCGCGCCGTACTCCAGGGTCTGACCGCTGGCCTGGGCAAACAGGCCGTGGATCAACGGGGATTTAGTGTGGTTGATCGGTCGGCCAATCACTGCATAGCGGTCGCTCATCGTGCATCTCCGTGGGTGAACAGCACACCGGCCGCTTGCATGGCGGTGATTTCTTCGGGACTGAAGCCAAGCCCCGCAGCGACCTCGGCATTGTGCTGGCCAAGGTCCGGGGCAACCTGATGGATCGTGGTATCGCAGTCGGAAAAGCGGAACGGCAGATTGGCCAGGCGCAAGGTGCCGTAGCGCGGGTGCTGCTGTTCGATGACCATGTTGCGAGCCTGAATCTGCGGATCGGCCAGCACTTCATCAATGCGTTGCACTTTGGCGCTGGGAATGTCGATGCCATCGAGCAGCTGCAAGATGTCGGCGACCCGACGCACGCCGACCCAATCCCGGACTACCGCCAGAATCGCCTCGCGGTGTGCATTGCGGCCATTGAGCGTATGGTAGCGGCCATCGCTACCGAACCCAGGCGGGCCGCCATTGGCCTCGACCATGGCGGCGAAGCGCTGCCAGGCGTCGTCGACCTGAGCGGCGATGACCAGGTCGCCATCGGCTGCGCGGAAGACGCCATACAGGGTCGAGGTCGGCATGTCATGGCCTGTCTGCTCGGGTAGCACTGTGCCCTGCGACAACGTGTAGCACTGCACCGCATACTCGTGCATCGACACCAGCGTGTCGTACAGGGCCATGTCGATATGTTGTCCGCGTCCAGAGCTGACCCTGCCCAGCAGCGCCGCGTTGATCGCCGCTACAGCATGGATACCGGTGTACATGTCGCCAAGGGAAATGCGCAGCAACGGCGGCGCTTCGCCCGGCACGCCAACCATCTGCATGATGCCGCTCTTGGCTTCGGCGATCAGCCCGAAGCCGGCGCGGTGGGCATCAGGCCCGGTGTGGCCGTAGGCGGAGATCGAGCAGTAAACCAGACGCGGGTTACGCGCCGACAGCTCGGCATAACCAAGGCCAAGCTTGTCCAGGGCACCTGGACGATAGTTCTCGATGAACACGTCGGCCGAATCGGTCAGGCGTTGCATGAAGGCTTTGCCACGCGGGTCCTTCATGTTGACGCTGACGCCCTGCTTGCCCATGTTCAACTGCAGGAAGTAGCCGCTCTGCTGCTCGTCCAGGGTAAACGCATGCTGGCGCCCGGCATCGCCGCTGCCCGGCCGTTCGACCTTGATCACCTCGGCACCCAGCGCGGCCAGGCAGCGGCCCACATAAGGGCCGGCGAGGAAGTGGCTGTAGTCGATGACGCGGATACCCGCCAAAGGCAACGCCTGGCTCATGCTTCTGCCCTCCTTGTCACCATCAGGCGGTGCTCACCGCGCTGCACGACCTCGCCATTCTGGTTGATCAGTTCCGACGGCAGAACCACGATGCCCCAGCCCGGGCGACTTTTGCTGGGACGCATCGACCCCACGCGCATGCGTACCTGCAGCACATCGTTGACCTTGATCGGCAGTACGAAATCCCACGTCCAACCCAGCGACATGCCTGGCACGAAGCGGTATTGGCATTGGGTCTTCAAGCCATCGGCGATCGACAACCCGAACAAGCCGTGGGCGACCAGGCAGCCGAAATGGCTGGCATTGGCGTATTCCTCATCGACATGGACCGGGGTATGGTCGCCGGTAAGGTCGGCGTAAGCCAGGATGCGCTCGCGGGTTACCGTGTAGGTGGGGCTGAGGCATTCATCGCCTTCGCGGGCATCGTCCCAGAATTTCTCCACTACGCTCATGCCGATACCTCCGCACGCGGGTCGATGGCCAGTGCCTGGGCGACGCAAGTGGCCGGCGAGGCCTGGATGAACTCAACCGCCAGACCGTCCGGCAGGCGCAGCCAGTTGCGGCCCTGAGGCATTTCGCTGACGCCGAAGCGCTGGGCTGCGGCAAGGGCGGCTTCGAGGTCCTCGCACATGATGCCCAGGTGGGCCATGCGCCCCTCCGGCCCGGCGAAGTCAGGCTGGTGAATGAACTGCAGGCCGCCCAGCGTCCAGTACTGCGTGGGCTGCTCGACATCGCCCTGCGCTTCTCGCAGGGCCATACCGCACACTTCGTTGAAGAAACGGATATGCCACTGAATGTCGCGCACCCAGAAGGCAACGTGTTCGAGGTAGGCTTTCGGCTGGCTCATGGGTTATCCCTTTTCTGGTGATCGGCCATCGCGCGTTCAATGCCCTTGATACAGGCCACCAAGGTCGCGTTGACGGGGGTGGCAACGCCATGGCGCTGGCCCCAGCGCACGACGGAGCCGTTGATGAAGTCGATTTCGGTGATCGAGCCTTTTTCCAGGCTCTGCAGCATCGAGGTACGGAAGCTTGCCGGCAGGCCCTCGGCGGCCAGTGCCCATGCCGCATCTGGGCTGGTAAGGCCCAGCCTGATACCGGCCCGTTGTGCAACGGCCATTGCCTCGGCCACGGCAGCCTTGGCGGTGCTCTCGAGCAACGGTTCGCTGTACAGCTGGCCATAACTGAGCATGGTGATACCGCTGAGCGCGCCGGTTGCGACATTCACCAGTAACTTGTCCCACATGGTGCCGAGGATATTGTCACTGACCGTGGTGGCCAGCCCCGCAGCATTGAAGGCCTCGGCGATGGCCTGCACGCGAGGCGTCAGTTGCCCGTCCAGTTCACCGATGTAAGTGTGCTTACCCGCCACGCCAGCTCGGATCGAACCCGGTGCCAACAACACACCGCCGACATAGGTTTTGCCCGCCAGTACTCGCGCTCTGCCGACGACCTCGGCCAGAATGTCTTCATGCCCGAGGCCGTTCTGCAGCGACAGTACCAGCGTCTGCGGCCCGAGCAGGGCTGTGGCACCGCCCATCGCTTCAGCGGTGTGGAACGACTTCACCAACACTACGACCAGGTCAACCACGCCCACGTCGTTGGCAGCGGTGGTGGCATTGACACGTACTTGCCGCTCGCCGTGTTCGTCCTGTACTTGCAAACCGTGCAGGTTGATGGCTTCGACATGCTCACGGCCACGGTTGAGCAGCCAGGTTTGGTGCCCGGCCTCACTCAACGCCGCGCCAATAGCGCAGCCCAGGGCACCGGCACCCAGAATGCAGATTTTCAAATCGCAGACCTCCTGTGGTTTGCGATTACCTTATGCAGCGTCTCCCGATCGGGCTATACAATGGCCTCAATACACCTATTGAGAATTGCAATAATGAGTGCCGCCGATGCCCTGCCCGAGCCCAAGTTGCTGCAACTGTTCGACCTGCTGTATCACTGCCGCAGCGTTACGCGTGCCGCAGAGCAGCTGGGCCAAAGCCAGCCAACCATCAGCATCTGGCTGGCCCGCCTGCGTCAGCAACTGAACGACCCGTTATTTGTCCGCACCCCCGGTGGCATGGCCCCGACTCCGCGCGCCGACCAGTTGATCGGGCCCTGCCGCGAAGTACTCGAATCGCTGCGTCGGCTGACGGCGTGGGAACCGCAATTCACACCCGCCACCGCGCAAAGACACTTTCGCCTGTGTGTCAGCGATGCCAGCCATATCACCTTGCTGCCGAGCATCCTCAACTACCTGCGCAGCCATGCCCCCGGCATTCGCCTGGAGGCGGCGCGCATCGACGGCAATAGCGAAAGTGCCCTGGAGTCGGGCGAGGCCGACCTGGCCATTGGTTTTGTGCCCTGGCTGGGAGGCGGGATGTATCAGCAGGTATTGTTCGATCAGGACTGGGTGTGCCTGAGCAATCGCCAGCACCCGCGCCTCGCCCATGGCATGAACGTGGCCCGCTACCAAGCCGAAGGCCATGTACAGATCAGCGCAGGCACCGGCCAGAAGTTGCTGGAGGCGGGGCTGGCCCGGGCGGGTATAGAGCGCCGGATCGTGCTGGATCTCCCGGCGTTCCTGGGGCTGGGGATGATCGTTGGCAGCACCGACCTGGTCGCCACCCTACCAAGGCATATCGGCCAGACCCTTGCCGACATGCACGACCTGCAAGTGCACGACTGCCCATTCGCTGTGGAGGGCTTCACCGTGAAACAGCACTGGCATGCGCGCTATCACCAAGACAGTGGCAACCGCTGGCTCAGGGAAATGATCCACGGTCTTTTCGGTCGATCGGCCTGATCCTGGCCCATGGATTACAGCGCGAGGATCATTTCATGCCAGGCCATGCCGCCATGGTCCGAAGGCGACGGTTTGACGTACTGATATCCCATCTTCTGGTACAGCGCCACATGCTGCTGCTTGCACATCAGGTGAATGGTCTGTTTGCCTGACGCCTTCATGCGGGCGATGAATTCGTCCATCAACCGCTTGGCGTAACCGTTGCCCTGGTGCGCAGGGTCCACCACCACCGACATGATCACCACGTTCGGTGCTGCCGGGTCATGGCCGACCAGTTCCTTGAAGTCTTCATCAGACATGACCACTTCGTAGGCGCAACCGCTATTGATGAAGCCGACGATTTCACCCATGTTTTCCAGGATGAGGAAGCCGTGCGGATACTGCGCGATGCGGGTGCGGATTTTTTCCAGCGTGGCCGCTTCATCTCCTTCATAGGCGCCGATTTCAATGGCGTAGCAGCGCTCGGCGTCTGCAACGGTGGGGGTACGGAACTGTAGGGTACTCATGACTGGCTCCTGGGGAACTTGAATGCGTCAGCCATGTTAAATCAGTCGCGGGCAAGCCGCTCCTATAGCCCAAGGGCTGGTGTTTTTTCGACCCACCGACGTGCGGGGCTCTCGCTCGCGCTTGCCGCCTACCCTTGCTGGCAAGCATGATTGACACATTGCCTTCTTGCCACGGATACACCCATGACAGCTGTACACTCCGACCTCTTGCAGCCGAGCCGCTGCCAACGCCTGAAAGCGGCTAGCAGCCGGGACCATGACAGCGTTGATCAACTGGTAATGGCGGCCCGGCCCTTCGAGAGCCACGAGCGTTATGGCCGCTTTCTGCAGGTGCAGCACCGTTTTCATGGCAGCCTAGTGGCGCTTTACCAGGATGACCAACTCAACCAGCGCCTGCCGGGCCTGGTGGCGCTGTCACGCTTCGCGGCAGTAGAGGACGACTTGCGTGACCTGGGCCTGTCGCTGCCAGCGCCGCCTCGACAAGTCAGCGCCAGCCCGGCCCAGGCGCTGGGATGGCTGTATTGCAGTGAAGGCTCGAACCTGGGGGCGGCGTTCCTGTTCAAGCAAACCCAGCGCCTGGGCCTGGATGGCGATCAGGGTGCCCGCCACCTGGCACCGCACCCCGATGGGCGCGCGTTGCACTGGCGCGAGTTCGTGGCCAGGCTTGATGGCCTGGTGCTGACTGACGAGCAAGAGGCCGAGGTCATTGTGGGTACGATTGCCGCGTTCGACAGTTACCGGGCACACCTGCGAGAAGTGTTCGCAAGCCAATGAACAGTAGATCGCTGCACGCGCACAGTCAGGCTTGTGGAACGTAGTGACCAGGCATCATAAATTTCTACAAGTTGTTGCTGTAGCGAACTTTTTCCCGTTTGCCGGTCTATGTGGGAGGCACAGAAAGGTAGCGGAACGCGAGACAAGGTTCGTCCACACCTGCTGGCCAGATGGCTCAATTGTTATCAGAGGTTGGCTTCGCTCATGAAAATACATGTCGCAAGGTTGGTGCTGCTCGGCCTGTTCTCGTTCGCGGCGGTGGGCACGGCATCCGCAACTCAAATGAAAGCACCGGTGGCGATGGCGCCTGCGGTTCAGTCACCGTTACAGCCTGCCGCCAACCCCTGGTCGAGGGTGGCCAGTGTAGCCAATGCACAGCCGGCCACGCTGCTGGCTCACGACGACGACCGCTGGCATGACCACAGAAGCGACTGGCGCCGTGAGCAGTGGCGGCGGGAGCAAGCCCGGCGGGACTGGGAGCGGCGCCGTGATTGGGAACGGCGCCGTGATTGGGAGCGCCGCCATGAGCGGGCCATGCACCAGCGCCACCATGGCGACTACCGTTATTACCGCCGTTGACCATCACGCCTGATGCGGGTCGCACGCTCTGTGGGACAGCTGTCTGGTGCTGCTTGATCTGGCCTCATCGCCGCCTGGCCAGCGCCCACAGGTACAGCGCAAGCTTCAGACTTATGCAGTACCTGTGAAAGCAGCCCCGGCAAGGGTTGCCGTGACGTTGAAATCTGGGGCCGCTATGCGGCCCTATCGCGACGCAAGGCCGCTCCCACAGGGTAAGTTTCCAATTCCGCTATCAGCTTTGCGCTCCATCAGGGGTATCCCCCGCCGCCTCTGCTTCCATCTTCAAGCGGTCTGCCTTGCAGATGTACTTGGGCTTGCGCGGCGCCAGTTTGGCATTGGCCTTCTTGGCATGCGCCTCCAATAGCTGCTTGATTTTCTTTCGACGATTCATAATCCACAGGGCCTGTCAGTGCGGTTTAGCAGACCACATAGTACCTGTGTGGTCTGCGTATTGCGCCAGTAAACATGGCGCCGGGTAACCGGCCAGCCCCTGTCAGTCGCCACGTTGACGTTATTTTCACACGCCGCACATTAGCGTCACGCCCTTTAAGGTCACGGGCACATCCGCTGGCCGTCAAGGTACGACGAGGCATACGTGTCACACACTACATCCCCCACCGTGCGCACGCGCGTGGACTGGGCCGGCCTGGGCTGGCTGCTGCTGTTCTTCTGGTACTTCTCTGGCGTCACCCAGGCATTGCTGCTGTTCAGCGGTACTACCGGCTTCGCCGGTTTTCGCGATGCGTTCTTCCTCAGCAGCCTGTGGCTGGCCCCGGTGTTGCTGCTGCCCCGCTTCACCCGTGCCACGGCGGCCGTCATCGGCCTGGTGCTGTGGGCTGCATCGCTGGTGGGCTTGAGCTACTTCGGCATCTATCGCCAGGAGTTCTCGCAAAGCGTCATCTTCGTGATGTTCGAATCCAATACCGCCGAGGCCGGTGAATACTTCAGCCAGTACTTCAGTGTGTGGCTGGGCCTGGCACTGCTGCTGTACACGCTGGGTGCGGTACTGCTGTGGAAGCGCGTGCGCCCGGTCAGCCTGCCCCTGCGCAGCCGCCTGCCGGTGGTGGCCCTGTTGCTGGTGGCCAACCTGGTGTACCCGTTCTACAAGCAGATGGTCACCCAGGAGCGCAACTTCGCCGATGCCGCCGAGAAGGTGCAGCAGCGCATGGAGCCCGCCGTGCCCTGGCAACTGCTGGTGGGCTACCGTCAGTACCGCCAGCAACTGGACAACATGCAGGAGTTGCTGGCGCAGAATGCCGCGTTACCGCCTCTGCAAAACCTGCGTGACAGCAGCGGTACGGCGCCACGCACCTTGGTGCTGGTGCTGGGCGAGTCCACCACCCGCGAGCACATGCACCTATACGGCTACAACCGCGACACCACACCCAACCTCGACGCACTGGCGGCCAGCGACAAGGGCCTGACGGTGTTCCGCGACGTGGTATCCCCACGCCCGTACACCATTGAGGTGATGCAGCAGATCCTCACCTTTGGCAACGAGCAAAACCCGGACCGCTTCCTTACCGATCCCTCGCTGATCAACCTGATGAAACAGGCAGGCTACAAGACCTTCTGGATCACCAACCAGCAGACCATGACCAAGCGCAACACCATGCTGACCACCTTCTCGCAGCAGACCGACGCGCCGGTCTACCTGAACAACCAGCGCAACCAGAACGCCAGCCAGTACGATGACGTGGTGCTGGCGCCGTTCGAGAAGGCCCTGCAAGACCCGGCGCCAAACAAGTTCATCATTGTGCACCTGCTGGGCACGCACATGGACTATCGCTTCCGCTACCCGAACGACTACGCGCACTTCACCGATGGCCAAGGCGTACCGAAAGTGCTGACGCCAGACCAGGTAGAAACCTACAACTTCTACGACAACGCGGTGCGCTACAACGACTACGTGGTTTCGAGCCTGATCAAGCGTTATGCGGCCGGCAGCCCCAATGGCTTCCTGCTGTACCTGTCTGACCACGGCGAAGACGTGTACAGCTCCGGTAACCACGACCGCCTGGGGCGCAACGAAGGCGCACCGACCCGGCCGATGTACACCATCCCGTTCCTGCTGTGGACCTCGCCACGCTGGCAGGCCGAGCACCCCCGCGACCTGCAGGCGATGGCCAGCCGCCCTTACAGCAGTTCGCACCTGATCCATACCCTGTCCGACCTGGCCGGGCTGAGCTACGACCGCTTTGAGCCGGCCAAGAGCCTGGTGAGCACGGAATTTGTCGTGGCACCACGCTGGATTGGTGACCCGTACCGCAAGGATGGCTTGCGCGAGTTCGACCACCTGCCACTGGACAAGCCCGGGCAGGTGCAGGAAACGGCCAGTAATCACCAGTAGATCGTCACGTGTAGGGGCAGCCTTGTGCTGCGAAGAGGCCGGTATTGGAGGCATACGGATGCGTGGCCTGTACCGGCCGCTTCGCAGCACAAGGCTGCTCCTACAAGAATCGCGACAGGCCGTTTGCCGTATAAATTAAATTTAAATTGATTTTAGATTAAGTCTCAGCCACGCTCTGCCCACATTCCTGGTTTGCAGAGTACCCACCATGTCCGCAGCCCCCCGCGAACCCCGCAAGGACGGCGCCGTCACCCGTACGCGCATCCTCGAAGCCGCCGGCGAACTGTTCGCCGCACTGGGTTACGCCGAAACCAGCAACAAGGCCGTCGCGGCCAAGGCCGAGGTCGACCTGGCGTCGATCAATTACCATTTTGGCAGCCGCAATGGCCTGTACCTGGCCGTGCTCGACGAGGCCCGCCAACGCTTCCTCGACCTCAGCGACCTGCAACGCATCACCCAAGGCAGCCAGACACCGGCCGAAAAGCTGCGCGTGCTGGTGGAACTGGTGGTCTACAAGGCCACGCAGGCCCGGGACAACTGGCACTTGCGGGTACTGGCCGCAGAAATCCTCGCCCCCAGCCCTCATGGCCAGGCGCATCTGCAGGCGGCCGCGCCCCTGCGCCTGTCACTGCTCAAGGGGTTGTTCAGCGAGGTCAGCACCATCCCCGTCGACGAACCGGCCCTGACCCGCTGCATCCTGTGCGTCACAGCGCCGTGGGCAATGCTGCTGATCGGCCCGCGCGGCGGCTCCGGGGCGCTGCACGAAATTCTGCAGATGCCCAGCGAGGCCGTTGCTGTGCAGCTTTACCGCTTTGCCCTTGCAGGCCTGCAGGACGCTGGCCAGCAGCATGCCCAGGCCAACGCCACACCCAGCTGAGGTAAGCACCGTGCAACCTGTATCCAATGATACCTCCCCCGCCGCAACGGACGCGCAAACCTCCATTCCACTGCTGCTGGCAGCGCTGATGCTGGTGATGTTCCTGGCCGCCCTCGACCAGACCATCGTCTCGACCGCACTGCCAACCATCGTCAGCGACCTCGGTGGGCTGCGCTGGCTGTCGTGGGTGGTCACCGCCTACCTGCTGGCCTCCACGGTAGTGGTGCCGCTGTATGGCAAGTTCGGTGACCAGTTCGGCCGCAAGCGCGTGCTGCAGGTGGCCATTGTGCTGTTCCTGCTGGGCTCGGCCTTGTGTGGCGCAGCACAGGACATGGCCCAGCTGATCGTCTTCCGTACCCTGCAAGGGCTGGGTGGCGGCGGCTTGATGGTGGTGGCGATGGCCGCCATCGGTGATGTCATCCCGCCTGCCGAACGTGGCCGCTACCAGGGCCTGTTCGGTGGCGTGTTCGGCCTGGCCACCGTGGTAGGGCCGCTGATCGGCGGTTTTCTGGTCGAGCAACTGTCGTGGCACTGGATCTTCTACATCAACCTGCCCCTGGGCCTGCTGGCGCTGCTGGTTATCGGCAGTGTTTTCCGCCCGCACGTGGCCCTGGTACGGCATACGGTGGACTACATCGGCGCGTTCTTTCTTACCGTGGCATTGGCGGCCCTTGTACTCATCACCAGCCTGGGCGGCAGCTTGCTGGCGTGGCAGTCGCTGGACATGCTTTGCCTTTCGCTGTTCGCCCTGATCGGCCTGGTCGGCTTCGTCCTGGAACAACGCCGCGCCGCCGAGCCCATCATGCCGCTGCACCTGTTCCGTCACCGTACCTTCGTGCTTGCCGGGCTGATAGGTTTCATCGTCGGGGTGTCGCTGTTCGGCGCGGTCACCTTCCTGCCGCTGTACATGCAGGTAGTCAAGGACGCCACGCCCACCAGCGCCGGGCTGCAGATGCTGCCGCTGATGGGTGGCCTGCTGGTGGTGTCGGCGATTACCGGGCGGCTGATCAGCCGCTGGGGGCGTTACCGGGTGTTCCCGATCCTCGGCACGTTGCTGCAAGCCATTGCCCTGGGCCTGCTCAGCCGGCTGGAGCTGGATACCCCCATGGCGCTGATGAACCTGTACATGGGCTTGCTGGGTGCCGGCCTGGGGATGGTCATGCAGGTGCTGATCCTGGCCGTGCAGAACAGCGTCGAGTTGCGCCACATGGGCGTGGCGACCTCAGGGGCCACCTTGTTCCGCTCGATTGGCGGCGCCATTGGCGTGTCGTTGTTCGGCGCCCTGTTCTCGCATGCCTTGCTGGGTGGCCTGGGCAGTGACTTCGCCGCCAGTGCCGGGGGAGCCGCAAGCCTTTCGCCAGCTGCCGTGCATGCCCTGCCCGCCGCCCTGCAGCACAGCTACCTGCAGGCATTTTCCGGGGCGATGCATGGCGTGTTCCTGCTGGCCGCAGCGATCACCAGCGTGGCTTTCGCACTGTCCTGGCTGCTGCGTGAGGTGCCGCTACGCAAAGCGACGCAGGGTTGACGACAGGCCTTCAGCCAGCTTGCAAGCAGCTACCCCGACCGGCACTGCCCCGCACCGCCTCGGCCAGCTTGCGCAGGTTGGCCTGATGCGCATTCACCAGGCTGGTGATGCTGTTGTCAGCCACCGTCTGCACCGAGGTGCGGCAGGTCAGCTCAGCCTGCCCTACCCGCTTCAGCCGCCACACAGCGTCCAGCGAGGCATAGCGCCCCGGCACCGTATCGAAGCGCTGTACGTCCACCCGCAGTGCCGCAGTGCCGCCACCCGCTGGCCCACCCAGCTGGCAATGAAGATCATCAGCGCGATGTCCCAGGCGCCGGCCTCCCAGAACTCCAGCACGCCACCACCAATGGTGCTTTCACTGCCACTGCCAAGCATTTGGGTGTGTATCACCGGCAGTAGGTTGGCAGGGATATAGAACACCAACGCCGCCAGCAGAAACGCCCAGCCCCGAGTGATGGCATTGGCCTTGCGTCGGTGGATGGCTGCACCGCAGCGGGTGCATCTGTGAGCGCCGCTACTCAGCTCACAGGCCTGGCCGCAGCCATGGCACAGGCACAGGCCCAGCTCGTCGGCGTTGGCCGGGTCATTCATACCTGCACCCACAAGTCGCGAATATCCTTGCCGGCGATATGGATGATCAGCATGCTCAACGCGGCCAAGGCCAGCAGGCCGATACCGGGGATCGCCGGCAAAAGGCGCGCTCGTGCTTGAGCAGTGGCGCACGCTGGTACACCGTGTCGCAGTACTCACAGATGATCAGATCCTGGCGCTGCTAGTGCGTGCCGCACGGCATGCCCGCCTCAGAACTTCGCCAGTTCTTCCCGGCAAAACTCCACAAACAACTGTGCAGGCTTGGTCAGTTGCACCCGCTTCAACCACGCCGCCGCCAGCCCCGACAACGCCACCGGCTCGGCGATATCCAGGATGGCCAGACGCTGGCCGTCGTAGGTGAATTCCGAATGCGGCCGGGTCACCAGCAGCGAAAAACCGAAGCCCTGCCCGACCATGCCACGCACCATCTCGATCGACGGCGAGCTGAAGACGATGTTCGGCGTCAGGCCCATCTCGTTGAACAGGCTGACGAAGTAGGTGCGGCTGGGGGCCACGTCCAGCAGGATCATAGGCTCCGGGCACAGGTCGCGGAGCGACACGTGGGCCTGGCCGGCAAAGCGGTGGTTTTCCGGCAGCAGCACGTAGGGCTTTTGCGGCGGCATCAACGGCTCGGCTTCGATGGTGCCGTCCAGGTCATGATCATAAAGAAACGCCAGATCGAACGTGCCGGCGGTCAAGCCCTGGATCAGCTCCTGCTGCTCGCCGTCGCGCAGGCGGATATCCACGCCGGGGTAACGCTGGCGAAAGCCGGCGATCAGCCGCGGCAGATACAGCGGTGCGACGGTTTCGAAACAGCCAATGTCGATCTGCCCCGCCACGGTGTCGTTGTCGGCCAGGGCGTTCTGCTCGAATTCATGGGCCATCTGCAGCAGCGACCGGGTCTTGGCGTAGAAGCGCTTGCCGCTGGGCGTCAGTGATACGCCTTGGGCGTGGTGGCGGATGAACAACTGCACACCAAAGCTTTCTTCCAGGCTCTTGATGGCCGTGGAAATGGACGGCTGGGCAATGTACAGCTGGCGCGAGGCCTCAGCCACGCTGCCGGCCTCCACGGTGGTGACGAAGTACTTCAGTTGTCGCAAGGTATAGGCAGCCACAGGGTACCTCTCTGACGCTGGTCTGGGCAGACTGGGATCATGCCTGACACTTTACCCCTGACCAGCGGCGAGTGGGTGCTGAGAGCGGAAGGATTTACCTATGCCTTGCACAGGTTTTTTGTATGGGCCGAGTTGCCCCGGCCCGTTGCTTCACTCGAATTCCGGGTTCTCCGGAACGCAGTCCTCCCCAATCTGCTTGTACCCCGACTCACAGCCCATTGCGCAAACCGGGGCCACGCTACGCTTGCGCCGGGACAGCGTTGCAGACGGCTTGGCGGCATCCGCCTGATCCTCATCACGGGTGTCTGGCAGGTCTTTCATCGGTTCATCTTGCACGCATTGCACTCCTTGGTGGGTTAGGTAAGGCCAGGCCAACGATAGGTCGCGCATCCACTGCCACGCAGCGGGAAAAAAGCCCCACAGGCAATGCAGCCACTGGTCAAAAACGCCCTAACGTCTTTACTGATAGTCATCGGCCCCAGGTAAACGGTGTGCGCTTATGAAGATCGTGGTCACCAGCATTCTCGTCGACGACCAGGCCAAGGCCCTGGCCTTCTACCACTACGTACTCGGTTTCGAGCCCAGACATGACATTCCCATGGGCCGGCACCGCTGGCTGACCCTGACCTCCCCCAACGATCCCAGTGGCGTCGAACTGCTGCTCGAGCCCGACGCGCACCCGGCGGCCAAGGTGTACAAGGCCGCCTTAAAGCAGGACGGGATCCCCGCCACTTCGTTTGGCGTACGTGATATCCAGGCCGAATACACACGGCTGTGTGCAGCGGGCGTGCAGTTCACCCGGCCGCCCACCGACATGGGCCCCGTCACCGTGGCCGTATTCGATGACACCTGTGGCAACCTGATCCAGATCGCCCAGAAACACTGACACCCCAACGCGCACCAATAAGGAAAACAGATGCGCCACGAATTCAGCGAAGTACTCAATGACCTGGTCGATTACTTTCTGCTTGGCGATATCCAGCTGCTCGAGCGCTTCAAGCAAGAGCATGAGCTTGCAGATGACCTGGCCTACGCCTTCACCCATGACGACAGCGGCGACAAGGCGGTGCGCGAAGGCATCGTGCTGCCGCTGGCCGGGGTCGACAACCTGCCTTACCGCATCCTGTTCACGCTCGATGGCCATACCCCGGCCCTGCGCGAAGCCGGCAGCCGGCTCAAGCACCGGCGCAATGGCTATGTGCTGCGCGTGGAGCATGGGGCGCTGATGCTGCGCGTGGAGCATGGGGCGCTGATGCTGTACACCTGGCGCATCCTGCAGCACTTCACGCCCAAGACCCTGGGTGACCTGATTGCCCGCTACCAAGTGCCGGGGCGGCCCATCATCGAGCTGGACAACGGCTGGTATGACGTGGAAGTGCTGGCGGGGGCACTGGTGCGCGACGGGCTGTACGAGCCGGCGTTCGAATTCGTGTTGAAAAAGCGCTGGAGCCGGGGTGAGCCAGTTGACGTGGATACGGGGTATACCTTCGGCTTGCGAGGGTACTTCGACTGATTGACTGCCTGTGCCGGCCGCTTCGCGGGTAAACCCGCTCCCACATGTACAACACAGTCTGTGAGAGCGGGTTTGCCCGCAAAGCGGCCGGCACAGCTGCCCCATCAGTTGATATCCCGGTCCTTGGTCTCTGGCAGGAACAGTATCCCCAACACCGCCGTCATTACCGCGATCACGATCGGGTACCACAAGCCGTAATAGATATCCCCGGTAGCCGCCACCATGGCAAACGCAACCGTGGGCAAGAAGCCGCCGAACCAGCCATTACCGATGTGATAAGGCAGCGACATCGAGGTGTAGCGGATACGCGCCGGGAACAGCTCCACCAGCCAGGCAGCGATTGGCCCGTAGACCATGGTCACGTAGATCACCAGGATGGTCAGCAACAGCAGCACCATCGGGTAGTGGATCTTCGCGGGGTCGGCCTTTTCCGGGTAGCCTGCTTCTTTCAACGCACCACTCAAGGTGGCGGTAAACGCCTCGTTCTGCACTTTGAAATCCGCTGCGGCCATGCTGCTGCCTTCAAAGCTTGGCAGTACCCGCTCACCGATACGAATCTGCGCCACGCTGCCAGGTTCGGCCGCCTGGTTGGTGTAAGGAATGGCGCGCTTGGCCAGCAGGCTCTTGGCAATGTCGCAGGAGCTGGTGAATTTGGCCTTGCCCACCGGGTCGAACTGGAACGCGCACTGGCCAGGGTCAGCCACCACCACGACCGGGTTCTGCTCCTGGGCGACGAACACGTCCGGGTTGCCGTACTCGGTCAGCGCCTTGAAGATCGGAAAATAGGTCAGCGCAGCGATGATGCAGCCGGCCATGATGATTTTCTTGCGGCCAATGCGGTCGGACAGGCTGCCGAAGAATATGAAGAACGGCGTGCCGATCAGCAACGAGCCAGCAATCAGCAGGTTGGCCGTCTGCGGCTCGATCTTGAGCATCTGCAACAGGAAGAACAGTGCATAGAACTGCCCGGTGTACCAGACCACGGCCTGCCCGGCGGTGCCGCCCAGCAGCGACATGATCACCACCTTGAGGTTGTCCCAGCGGGCGAACGACTCGGTCAGCGGTGCCTTGGATGCCTTGCCCTCGGCCTTCATCTTAAGGAACACCGGCGACTCGTTGAGCTGCATGCGGATGTACACCGAGATTGCCAGCAGCAGGATCGACAGCAGGAACGGTACCCGCCAGCCCCAGGCCTCGAACACCTCGGTACCCATGACCGTGCGGCAGGTCATGATGACCAGCAGCGACAGGAACAGCCCCAAGGTCGCGGTGGTCTGGATCCAGGCGGTAAAGAAGCCGCGTCGGCCCTTCGGCGCATGTTCAGCCACATAGGTGGCCGCCCCGCCGTACTCGCCACCGAGGGCCAGGCCCTGCAGCAAGCGCAAGGTCACGAGGATGATCGGCGCTGCCACGCCGATCGCGCTGTAGCTCGGTAGCAGGCCCACCAGTGCCGTGGACAGGCCCATGATCACAATGGTGATGAGGAAGGTGTGCTTGCGCCCGATCATGTCGCCCAGGCGACCGAACACGATAGCCCCGAATGGCCGTACCGCAAAACCGGCGGCAAAGGCCATCAAGGCGAAGATGAACGAGGTGGTTTCATTGACACCGGCAAAGAAGTGCTTGGCGATGATCGCGGCCAGTGAACCATACAGGTAGAAGTCGTACCATTCGAACACCGTGCCCAGAGACGAGGCGAAGATGACCTTGCGCTCCTCCTTGGTAATGCCGCGTTGGGGCGCGCTACTGCCCGTGGATGCGCTGTCGATAACCGCCATGGGTTGCCTCCGTCTTGTCGTCATGCAGGCCGGAGCACCTCACAGGGAGTGAGTCACATCCCTTTCACCGTCGCACCCAGGCCCTAGGGCTTGCTTTGGTTGCGCGAAGCACGACGAGGCGGGCCGCCTCGGATCGCAGCAAGGTAAATGAAGCATAATCGGCTTTGCCGGGATATCCACCCGCCTGGCGCTACACAAGAGGGCGGCATGAACGACAAGGCAACACCGGGCTGGCAGGGCGACATCTGGTTGGCTGACGATTACTGCCTGCTGCAGTCTACGCTCGGCAGGACCGACAGCCACGTGCACTACGCGCATCAGATACTTGTCGGCCTCGGTGCGGATGTCGAGGTGCGCCTGGGCGAGCAGATCTGCAGCGGCCCGCAGGTGCTGATCGCGTCGCGGCAACCCCATGCCATCCTCAGTCATGGCGTACCCTGCCTTACCCTGTTCGCCGAACCGCTGGCGTTCGATCTGGCAGACCTTGCCCAGGCCTGCGAGCAAGCCGGCAACAGCGCAGAGCTTCTGGCTGAGAGCCTGGGGCGCTGGCCGCGTCGCCCGCTCGACCCGCGACTGGAAAAAGCCCTCGAGCGAATTCGCGCACTCGACCACAAGACATTGCCGGCCCAGGAACTGGCCAGCACTGCAGCGCTGTCGATCAGCCAGCTGGAACGCCTGTTCAGCGGCTCACTGAAACTGTCAGTGCGCCGGCTGGTGCTGTGGCAGCGCTTGCGCGTGGCCCTGCAACGGGCGCTGGGCGGCGCCAGCCTGACCGAAGCGGCATTGGCGGCGGGGTTTGCCGACTCGGCGCATTTCACCCGCAGCGTTCGCCACCAGTTCGGCCTCAGCCCCCGGTCAGTTTTGCGTCACTTGCGCCTCCGTACGCTCGGCTAAAGCCTGGCGCAGTCCGACCGGCAATAGCGCAGGTGGGTGAAACTCCCCGCTCACCCACGGCTCACGCAATTGCGCCAGGTACGCCTGCGGGTAGTCAGGCCGATCACCGATGCCCATGTCGTCATCCGCCAGCGCATAGCCTGGCAAGTACAGTAGCGTGCCAAGCAGGCGGTCCCAGAGCGGAAAGAACAGCGCAAAGTTGACGTCGCCGGTGCGGCCGTACTTCAGGTGATGCAGGCGATGCACCGGCGCCCAGGCAAACACATGGCGCAAGCCGCCGATGCGCATGTCCACATTACTGTGCTGTAACAACAGCTGGATAGACACACTGAATGCCAGCAACGCTGCCACATCCACGGGTAAGCCGAGCAGTAGCAGCGGCAAGGTGCCGCCCAAGGTTTCGAGCAACTGGTGAAGAGGGTGTTTCATCAACCCATTGAAGCCGTACAAGCGGGTGACACTGTGGTGCACCGCATGCAGCCGCCACAGCAGCGGGCTACGGTGGCTGGCGTAATGCACCAGGGTGATGCCCAGGTCGGCCAACGCAATGGCCAGCAGCAACTGCAAGGCCACCGGCCACTGATCAGGCCAAAAGCCTGTTCCCGGCAGCCAGTGGGCAAGCAGCGGGATGGCCGCCACACTGCAGAGGGTCAGGCATTCGTTGATCAGTGCGTGGCAAAGGTCGCGGCGGCCATCGCCTTGTGTCTGGTTCCAGGCGGCCTTGTAGGGGATGAGTCGTTCGCAGGTGAATGACAGCAACACCGCACTGGCCAGCAGTGGCAGCAGCCACAACGGGTGGTCTGCCAATGACAGTGCCGCGGCAATGTAACCGAAGAAAAATAGCGGGGCGTAGAGGGTGCGCATGGGTGACTCCAGGTTGTCAGGAGCCACCAGTGTCGGGCCTGAGGCCAGGTAGGCGCTTGAAAGAACGGCGCATGCACAGCCGCTGAATCGGGGATGAATGCCCCCTTGGGTTGTGCTGCCACACAGAGACAGTGGTCTTGTGGGAGCGGGCTTTGCCGGTGTTCGCGGGCCAAGCCTGTTTCCACAGGGGCCGCGTCAAAGTCGAGAAAACCGTTCGATCCAGTGCTCGCGAATGTACAGGTCGCTCATATCGCCTCCGCGACTGGCCCCTTCAACTCCACCTGGTTGCCATCCGGGTCGTAGCAGTACAGGGACAGCCCCTCGCCTTCGGCGCCATAACGCTTTTCTGCGGGCTCGACCTTTACCCCGGCGGCTTCCAGGTAGGCGGTCAATGCGGCCTCGTCGAACGGCTCGATCCGCAGGCAGAAATGGTGCAGGTTGCGCCCCTCCACCCCCGGTGCCGCCCCGCCTGGCCGCCCCAACGGGCCGTCCAGGGTTACCAGGTCGATCATCGCCGTACCCGTGGCCAGGTGCACCATGCCCAGGTCTTCCCGTACGCGGCTCACATGGCAGCCGAGCAACCCGGTGTAGAAAGCAACGCTGCGCGGCAGGTCGCTGACGCGCAACACAAGGTGATCGATGTGCTTGATGGTGAACGGTCGCATGCCTGGGCTCCCTTTGGCGTTTTACGCAATGACGTTGGCCACCTTAGCCCAGGTCGCTGAAGCGTGACCAGAATCAGCTACTCATTCACCAACCGTTGCAGCACGCCGCCTTCATGCTGCGCGAGTATTCGCAACAGTTGGTCGACCAGCGCCCGGTCCGGGGCATCCAGGTGGAAGTGGTGCCCACCCGGGTGCCAGGAGACCTTCGCCTGGCTGGGCAAGGCCGCCTGACGCCGGGTAAAAGCCTCACCGGTGAATGCACCCTGCCGGCCGAACAGCAGGTACAACGGGCAGCGGATCTGGTTGAGCAGGTCGCAGGCGTCGCGCTCGGTCAGCGGCATGGGTTCGGGCAACACCAGGCGCGGGTCGTGGCGCCAGCAATAGCCATCACCCAGTTGCAGCAGGTCGCGCAATGCCAGCAGCCGTGCGGCACCTTCCGACAGTTCGGTGTCGAGGCGCTCGCGGCGTTGCGCCAGGGCAATGTCCAGGTCTTCGAAGCGGCCAACGTCCGGCTCGGCGAAACCCGGCAGCTGGCTGCGCTGCACCATGCGCTTGAGCCGATAGGCCCGCGCCAGGTGCTGCACGCGGTCATCCTCGGCCACCGTGAACGGTGCACCCATGCCGTCGAGGAAGGTCATGCTGACGATGCCACTGGTCATGGCCGCCAGCAACGATGCAACACCGGTGCCCATGCCATGGGCCAGCACATGAAACTGTGACAGGCCCAGGCTGTCGGTCACCGCCAACATATCTTCGGCGTGCTCCCACAGGTAGTAGCCGCTGTCATGCCGACGATGGTCCGAACGGCCATGACCGACCAGGTCGGGGGCCACAACGAAGCAGCCGTCCAGCATCGGTGCCAGGCGTTCGAACGAGGCAGCGTTGTCCAGCCAGCCATGCAAGGCCAGCACCGGGATACCGTCTTCGGCCCCCCAGGTACGTACCGCTATTTCAATACCATCGAGGTCAAGCAGATGATCTTTCGGACTGCACAGCGAACGCATTGCAATTCTCCTTGGCTGAAGCCTGCGCCATGGCCTGCTTCACCCTCTCGCAGATGCCCCCTCGCTGCTAGCCCCTCACCGACCCGTGCATGCGCAGGACCGACCGGTGCCGACATCTATCTACCGCACCATGGCGCCTTCATCAGCGTGGACTATTCACCCCCCAACCCAAGAGATCGTTGCCATGACCCACCCCACGCCCTTACATCAAAGCCAGATAACCCGAACACTGCCGAAATGGAGCAAGGCGCTGCACCCCGCGCATACGCATACCGTGCTGCAAAGCCTGCGCAAGGAATACCTGGCTGAAGATGGCACCCCTTACTCGTGGTACGCCACTGCCGATGAGCAAGCGCGTGAGCAGTTGCACAGCGCTATCGAAACGCGGAACAAATACCTGGCGCAAGTCCGGCAGGCCTTGGCGGGTTTCAAGGACATCATCGACTTCTGCACCCCTCTGCTGACCCGGCAGTTGCAGGTAAGCGTGCCCGTAGACAGGGCGCAATATGTCTTCCAGCCCTTCGAACCCACAGCCAACATCTGGGTCGGCGTACCCGCTGTAGAAACGCCCTTGGTCCCGGACCTTGAGGTGGACGTCCTTGCCACTCGCCCCGTGGGCGAGCCGCAAACCCGCAGTTTGCTGGAGGCTGCCCTGCACAACTTCGAGGGCCTGGACGAAGTCGGTGCTTACAGCAGGCTCACCAGCGCTGCTGGCAGCGATACGCCCCTGCCTGGCCTGACGATGGCGGACTTCGTCAACCATTGTCGGGCGCTGGACCTTGGCGAACGCTATCAAGCGCATTTGCTTGCCACCCACGAGGGCGCCAATCGCGCCGAAATCCAGCACCTGTCGATAGCAGCAAATCGCGAATCCCTCAGGGTCCAGGCACTGATGGCAAAGCTCAAAGGCCTGTTGAGCAGACCTGGGCTCGAGGCGCTTATGCAACTGTGCAACGGCCAGCCTCAGCCCACCTATGCAAACCAGCCATTGCATTGCTGGAACTTCAGCCTGTTCGAGATCCCCGTTCACGACGTGCTGTTCATGGGGCCAGACGATCCGGACCGGCAAAACCCCTGTATCGTGTACATACCTGGCGACAGCGAGCACCCGGTAAGGGAATATGCTTCTCGTCAGGACGCGGGCAAGCACCTGCGCAGCCGGCTATTGCAAAGCGGGTTTCGCCGAGCCCTGGTGCAATGCGCCTACAAGGACAGGCAAAAGGAACTGGCCGAAGCACTGGAACATGCGCTGTTCGAACAGGATGAAGCCGGCAGACGCACACCCAGAAGCACCCCCGTCCTCCGTTTCACGCCCTCGCCCATCCGAACCGACCCTTGGACGACCTTGTACAACGCACACCTTGCGCGCATGAAGGCCGACGCAAAAACCATTGCAGTCCCTACCGCCGAGGTCGACGCCAGAGCCCGTGACAAGCGCCTGAAGTACTGGCTCGACTGGGGTATGAATGTACTCAACGTCGCCGCCTTTTTTGTGCCGGGGTTGAACACGGTCATGCTGGGCGTTTGCGCATACGATCTGATGAGCTCGGTGTTCACCGGGTTCGAGGCGTGGGAAGAAGGTGATACCCGGCAAGCACTGGCGCAACTGGAATCGTTGGCCGTCAATGCGGCAGTGATTGCCGGCTTTGCCACGGGTGCCAAGATCGTCCAGGCATCAGGCTTTGTCGATGCGCTGACCAGTGTGTGGCATGAAGACAAAGAAGTGCTCTGGCACCCCGACATGAAGCCATATGCGAGCACAGCGCCCATCCCTGATCAGGCTCAACCCGATTCGCTCGGCCATGTGCACGTCGGTGGGAAGACCTTTCTCAAACTGGACGGCACGCTGTACGAAGTGTTTCAGGACGCAGCACAACAATGGCGCGTTCGCCACCCCGATGACGCGCAGGCCTATGCCCCACCCCTGCTGCATCATGGTAACGCTCGCTGGCAACTGGCGCATGAACAGCCTCTGGAATGGGACGGCGCACAACTCATGCGCCGCCTCGGCAGCTATAGCACAGGCCTGGACGACAGCGAACTGGAAAACGCCATGCGCATTACCGGTACTGATCAAACCGTGTTGCGCCGCACCCACGCTGCCGGCGTGCGTCCACCTGCCTTGTTGCTCGACACGCTACTGCGCCTGCAACTGGATAACCAGGCACAGCACATCATCAACCGCGTACGCCATGGGCTACCGCTGGCTGCGCACGAGAACTTTGCCTTACCCGAGTTGCTGCGCCTGCCGGGCTGGCCTGAGGGGAACGTGATCAAGGTTTACCAAGGGCCAGAACCTTGGGGCGAATCGGTGCGCTACGGCGCTATCGACACGGTTGGCCAGGTAGAAATCGAAGTTACCCGTAGTGATCTGGACAATGGCCAGCTGAGCCAGACCGTGTTGGCTCAGCTGGATGAAGAAGCCATTCTGCAGTTGCTCGGTGACACGCCGACCGAGCACAGATCATCTACCCTGAACCATAAACTCGCACAACGCCTTGAACAACATCGTGGGGCTCTGCTGAGCAGCCTGCAACAACGTCACCGGCCCACCCTTCCCACAACAGCACAACCTCTTGCCCGGCAGTTTCCCGGCCTGCCGGACAGCGCGCTCGAAGCATTGCTGGCCAACATCAGCACCGTGGAGCAGGAACGCCTGGCAAACGGCCGTGTGCCTCTTCGCATTGCCGAGGAAGCCCGCCTTCTGCAAGCACGGGGGCGGCTTGACCGCGCCATCCTTGGCATCTTCAGGCCCAGCCTGGCTAATGACGACAGCCAGCGCCTGATACAAGCGCTGCAAGCTGAGCACCCACAGGCCGACTCGGCCCAGTTGCTGCAACTCGCCCTGGGCGATCGCCAGCACTGCGCCTCACTGCTCGGCCAGCAACCGATCAACCCCAGATTCCGCTCCCCCTTGCGATTGGCCAGCGGCCAGCTTGGCTATCCCCTGAGCGGCCGAGGCTCCCAAGGGCGCGCCTTGCCAGCCGCGCGCCGGCTTCGGGCACTGTACCCCGAGCTCAGCGGCCAGCAGATCAGCGCACTGCAAACCGAACTTGCCTTGGGAGGCGACCTGGGCAGCGTGATCAGTCGGCTTGAAGTAGAGCAACGCACCCTCAACCGAGATCTCAATCGCTGGGTTAACACCTCAGCCACCCTTGACGAACGCTTTGATCGGCAGCGGTGCACGGCGCGACTGCTGAGTGCTTCGCGCCGAGAAGGCGGCACGCAACGCGCAGCACTTGTGCTGAACCATATGCACATGGAAGCGCTGCCACCGTTCACTGCCCCTATGCCGCATATCCGGCAACTGGTAATTGATGGGCTGCAGATGCGGCGCCTGGAAAGCGGTTTTTTGCCGAACTTCCCTAACCTGGACACCCTGGAAATCATCGACAACCCGGATATGGACGCCGAAACATTGTTCGAGGCACTCAAGTCTGTGCCACGGCTAGGCGCACTGTCCCTGACAGACAATGGCTTGACCAGCCTTTCAGCCACTGCCCGACAGGCCATCGGGGGGATGCCCGGCCTGAGGATACTGATCCTCAACCGTAATCGGCTACGGCTCGATACCGCCAGCCTGGCCTTCCTGACGCGTTTGCCCCTGGATGGACTTGGCCTGAGCAGCAACCAGATCACACTTGATGAAAGCCTGGCCGCCCAGTTTCAGGACATGATCCACCCCAGGGTACTGCACCTGTCGGGCAACCCCCTGCGGCTGGCGCCAGACCTGCGCTTCATGGCCCGCCTGAGCCATCTGGACCTCGAGGGTTGCCAACTGCAGCAGTGGCCGGACAGCCTGACAATCCTGATGAGCCAGCCGCAGTATCAGCTGCGCTATCTGAACCTCTCCTTCAACCGCATTCGTACCCTGACAGATTTGCCAGGTGTGCTGCGAACCCCGTTCGCCCGCGATGTCGCGGCGCGCTTGCCGGAGCGCCGCTGGCTGTTCAACTACAACACCTTGGAAGCCCAAACACGCGCACGCCTGGGCAGCAGTGGCGTCAACGTATTCGAGCACGCAGGCGACATGCCGCAGTGGCAAGGCCTGTACCGTGGCCAGGCGAGCAGTGCCGAAGAGCAACTGTGGCGCGACCTGTTCGACCAAGGTGAGAATGCGGCGGTGCTTGGGGTGCTGGAGCGGCTTGCCCAGTCGGCAGAAGCGCGGCGCGATGCCGTGGCGTTGAGGGAGCGTGTCTGGAGCTTGCTGGACAACGCTGCCCAGGACACCGTGCTGCGCGAACGCCTGGCCACAGTGGCCGGCGATTTCCCGCCAACCTGTGGCGATGCAGGTGCCGACGCTTTCAGTGCCTTGGAGATAGAAGTGCTGGCCCACGAAGCTGCAGGCCAGGCCGGTAGCCGAGCGGCCGATCTGCTGAACCTGTATTGCAAGTTGTATCGACGCGATCAGGTCAACCAACTGGCCGACCGTATCAGCTTGAAAAGGTCCGTGCGCAAACAGGCACTGCTCGATGGCGTCTTTAACGGCGACCTCCCCCCATACGACGAGCTCGACGACCCCTCAGCCTTTCCAGACATCGACCTTGAAACGGGGCTGGTGGACGATATCGAGCTGCGCCTGGCCTTGCGCCAGTCCTTGGCGACTGCGCTGGATTACCCTGAGCCGAGCCGAGGCATGCTGTATCGCGACACGGCCAGGGTCAACCAGACAATCATCAACCGTGTGAAAGCAGCAGTCGTGGCACTTGATACAGACGCCACAGCCCGGGAGCAATGGTTAAACCAGCAGCCGGGCTGGGTGGAGTACCTGAAACGGGAGCATGCGGCACAGTTCAGCCTGATAACCGATTTTTGGCGGCCAGGCCTGGACTACCTCTACTACTGCCTGGATGAAACCGCCGACCCGGTAACGTCCCTGGACAACTCTGTGCTACGAGCATTGACCAGCGTCATGCCGGAAAACCCCTTGGATGCTCGGGGTGTTCTGCATCGCGTGGCGATCACCGAGCAGCAGTACCGTCAAGGCGTGGACTTGCTGACTGCCGAGCAGCAGCAGGTGGAACACGGCCTGCTGACAAGCCTCACCCGCCAGACGCAGACAATGGGCAGTTAACCCGCAGTCATTGGCCGCGCAAGCCTTCAAGTAAGGCCTGCCTGACAGAACGCACGCAACACCCGCATACGCATGAGCGCCCTGGGCAGGCAATTATCTACCGCACAGTGCGCCCGCGTATGCGGCCCCATAGCGGCTCCCGTACACGGAGTGCCGACATGAGCCACACCCCTTATCACCACGCGCAAATGGCGCGTACCCTGCCCGGCTGGAGCAAGGCATTGCATGGCGAGCATGCCCGCCAGATCACGGCGCGCTTGCACAAGGACTACCAGGACGGCCAGGGCAATACCTACGCCTGGTATCAACAGGCAGACGAAGCTACCCGCCAAGCCCTGCAGCGCGCCATCGCCAAACGCGATGCAAGCAGCAGGGCCTTGCAGGCAGCGCTCGGCAACTTGCAGGGCGTCACCGAGTTCTGCGCCCCTTTGCTGCAAAAGCAGCTGAACATCGACACCCCGGTCACCCAGGCGCAATACGTTTATCAAGCGACCACGGTCAAGCAACCCGTCGGGCTGCCCACGGGTCCGGCAGTGCCCCATGAGCAGGGCGAGATCGTTTCCAAGGGGGCCCCGCAGTACCGCAGCCTGCTCGAAGCGGCCCTGCACAACTTCGAAGGCACTGCCGACACCACGCGGTTCAGTCGCCTGCAGCACAGCCGGCAGGACATCAGGGCCATGGCTGGTCTGACGTTGACAGGCTTCATTGAGCAATGCCGGGCGCTTAACCTGGGTCAGCGCTACCAGCTGCACCTTGACCAAATCTTCGCCGGGCCAAACAGGACCGAACTGCAAGCGCTGGCCATCAACGCACGGCGTGACGAGTTTCGTGTGCAAACCCGTATCGCTGGCTGCAAAGGCCACCTCAGCGCGCCCGGCGCTCTCGCGTTGCATGGCCTGTGTGCCGAACGCGCCGACCCCACCTATCAAGGGCGTCCCCTGCGTTGCTGGCAGTTGCAGCTGTTTGGCATCCCGATCCATGAGCTGTTGTTCATTGCCCCCCTGCAAAACCGCAAGCACGACCCGGTATTTCTCTACAACCCGATGGATGTCGATGCGCTCAGGGAGTTCGCCTCGCTGGGCGAAGCACGCAAGTATTTGCGCCAACAGCTGATGCAGGACGACTACCGCAAGCGCTTCGTCGCCCTGGCATTGCAGTCACAGCAGGCTACCTTGAGCAAGCGGCTCGAGCGCGCCCTCTACAGCAACGCCGACCAGGAAGAAGGGGCGCAGCTGAAACCCCGCAAGTCGGTACACCTGGAATCCATCGACAGAAGCTTGCCCGATGCCCCTTGGGGCCTACTGGAGTCCAGCCACCTTGCGCGCCTGAGAGCGGATGCTCGCAGGGTCGCGGTTCCCACCGAAGATGTTGACGCCAGGGTACGCTTGCAGAACATCGAATACTGGCTGGACCTGGGTATGACCGTGCTGAATGTCGCAGCGATGGTCGTGCCATGCCTGAACCCGATCATGTTGACCCTCGGCGCCGCGCAAATCATGGGCAGTGTATTCGAGGGCATCTCGGCCTGGGAGGAAGGTGACAATGAAGAGGCTGCAGCCCAGCTTGAGTCGGTGCTGCTGAACATTGTCACGGTCGCTGCCGTAGGTGGCGGTGCCGTGGCGCTGAAGGCTTCCGGCTTTGTCGACGCCATGCAGAGCATCGTCAAGGATGGCAAGGACTACCTGTGGAACGCCACGTTGAAGGACCATGCAAGCCCCGTGTCGATTGGCGAAGACCTTGAACCCGATGTGCAGGGCCGTTACACGGTTGACGGGCGTCACTACATACGTATCGAGGGTGTTGTGTACGAACAGTTGCAGGAACGCGGCCAATGGCGGATCCCCCACCCGCAAGACCCGCAGGCCTATCGGCCAGTGATTCGGGACAATGGCGCAGGCGCGTGGCGCGCGGCACACGAAGTGCCTCTGGAGTGGGATGACCTGCAGCTCTTGCGGCGTTTGGGGCCGATCAGTGAGGGCCTGACTGACAGCGAGTTGCAGGCCGCGCTGGAGTGCTCAGGGGTGCAAGGTGATGAACTGCGCCACACCCAGGTGGCCGCACAGTATCCGCCCACCTTGCTGGCCGACGCACTCGAGCGGTTGAAAGCGCCAAACCCGCCCAGGCTACCCGAAGAGGCCGGGCCGCTGGGCAGGCAATTCCCAGGCCTGCCGCAGCATGCCATCGAGCAGATCATGGCCAGGACCTGTGCCCGTGAACGCCTGCTGATGGCCCAAGGCAGGGTGCCCTTGCGCGTTGCCGAAGAGGCCCGGGCCCTGCAGGCACACACCCGCCTGAGCAGGGCCTTGCTGGGGCTGTATCGCACTGATCTGGCCACCGCCGACAGTGAGGTACTGGACCTTGCGCTGCAAGCAGAACACCCTGATCTCGATGCGCGCCAACGGTATCACGTGGCCATCGCCGACCGGGGGCATGCGGCCAGCCTGATCGGGCAACAGCCCATCAGGCCTGGTTACCGTTCGCCAATGCGCCTGGCCGATGGGCGCGTTGGCTACCCACTCAGCGGGAGGCTGCCTTGGCCCAATACTGCAGATCGACGTTTGCGTGCGCTCTACCCCGGCCTGAACGCAAGCGCACGCAATACATTGCGGGGCCAGCTACGCCAGCGCGGTAGCGTCTCGGCACAGCTCAGGGCACTGGAAATCGAGCGCGACACCCTTGACGACTCGCTGCGTGACTGGGCGAACCAAGGCAGTGAAAGCCAGCGCAACGCGCGCACCGTGGTGCGTGAACTGTTCAATGCCGCCTGGCGCCGTGACGACCCGTACAGCCTGACACTGCAAGACCTGGAACTCGACACCCTGCCATCACTGCCAGCGCGCTTCGATCACATCACCACCTTGAACATCCGCGCCATTGGCATCCGCCAGATACCGTCAGACTTTTTCCAGAGCTTCCCCTCGCTGCGCGTCCTGCGCCTGACGCAAAACCCAGAACTCGACTTCGAAGGGCTGTTCCAGGCACTGGCGGCCACCCCGCAACTCGAAGTACTGGATCTGGGCAACAACCAGTTGAACAGCCTGACTGAGGTAATGCGTCACCGGCTGGGTGGCCTTACCCGCCTGCGCCGGCTGAGCTTGCGTTTGAACAGGTTGCAGCTTGCCGAAGCCGACCTGCAGACCCTTGCACGGTTACCCCTCGAATACCTTGACCTGGAGAACAACCACATTGCGTTGAGTGAAGCCCTGGCAGCGCGTTTCGCCGACCTGCGCAGCCTGCGCCATCTGCGCCTGACCAACAACCCGCTGGGGCAGGCGCCTGACGTGACCGGCCTGACATTCCTGGCCAACCTGCAACTGCGCAACTGCGGCCTGCGTGAATGGCCACGTGGCCTCACCTCGCTGATGACGCCGACCGCCCCGCAATTGCGTCACCTCAGCCTGAGCTACAACCCGATCGGCGAGGTGCCGGACCTCGATCAGGTACTGGCCAGCCCCTTTGCCGAAGCCTTGCGTACGCCTGGACGCGATAGCTTCTGGGACTTCAATGAAAACAACCTGGATGCCGCCAGCAACCGCCGGCTGCGCACGGCAGGGGTCGAAGTGCACGGCGCCGATCAGCTGTCGGATATCAGCGAGGACTTCTGGCTGGTGGATGCCAGCCCGGAACAGGCGCAGCTCTGGGACGCGCTGTTCGAGGGTGATGCAAACCGCCATTTGCGCGAAGTGGTCGAACGCGTGGCACGCTCGCAGCAAG
Organism: Pseudomonas sp. NMI542_15; assembly: GCF_021283425.1. Lineage (NCBI taxonomy): Bacteria > Pseudomonadati > Pseudomonadota > Gammaproteobacteria > Pseudomonadales > Pseudomonadaceae > Pseudomonas > Pseudomonas sp. NMI542_15. The sequence goes on from NZ_JAJSRO010000002.1 coordinate 341,948, forward strand.
CCGAGCGCAACCTGCGAGCGCTGACCCAGCAGGTTTGGCAGCTGCTTGAACAGGCCGGACGTGACGAGGCGTTGCGCACCCATCTGGACAATGTCGCGCAAGATTACCCACCTACCTGTGGCGACGCCGGCACCGATGCATTCAGTGCCCTGGAGCTCGAAGCCCAGGTGTTCAGGCAAGTGGCCGAGGAAGCGGAGCGCCCTGCCTACCTGTTCACCTTTTTCAGAAACCTCTATCGCCGCGAAATGGTCAACGCGCTGGCCGAACGGATTCAGCTTGCCCGCCTGGCCCGCCAGGCGCGCCTGCTGGAGCTGGAACGGCTGCCCGCCCAGGCTCAGCCCGCAAGGCTTGACGTACCTGAACTGGACCCCCTGGACGAACTGAGTGACGACGCCCTGCTCACCGGCGGCACTGACCTGATCGAAATACGCCTGGCCTTGCGCCAGTCACTGGCAGAACCGCTCAATTTCCCGGAAACCAGCCAAGGCATGCTGTATCGCCAAGAAGCGATGATCTCGGCACGTGTGGCCAGCAATGTCGAACGCGCTGTCCTGCAGCTCGACGATACTGTTGCCGAACGCAGGGCCTGGGTTGCCCGGCAGCCCAGCTGGCAACGCTACCTTGCCCAGCGCTTCGCCAGCCGCTTCGCCGCGCTGGATGAGCGTTGGTACCACGGCATGCAGTACCTGGATTATTGCCTGGATGGCGAAAGCGAAGCCGTCACCTTATTGGATGGCGCGGTGCTGCAAACCCTCACCGAGGTACTGCCCGCGCCACCGCTGGATGTAAACGGTCAATTGCACAGGATGGACTTGGGTAGCCAGGCTTACGACCTGGCCAGTCGGCGCCTGAATGCCGGGCGTGACCAGCAGCGCGAAGCATTGTTCGAAACGCTGACCCACGCGCAAGACCCGAACCGCTGAGCCTCTCATTTGAACAGGTTCACCTGAAGCCTCTCAGTCACGCCATTTGGGGCCGCTTTGCGGCCCTTCGCGGGCACGCCCGCTCCCACAGGTACTGCACATTTGGGAAGCTGTGGGACCGGGCGTGCCCGCGAGGGGCTGCAAAGCAGGCCCAGGAGTGCTTAGGCTTTGGCCTACTGCCCACGCAGGTCTTCGAAAAAGGCCTGCCTGCCATCCACCTGGCTGGACGCCCGCGGGGCAGCGGCCGCATCACCATTGGCGGCCTCGACATGCCAATAGCAGTGCTGCACTGCGCGCGTCACCGCCACGTAGGCCAGGCGTTGCACTTCGTCCTTCTGCGCCGTATCGAACGGCTGGGCGTCACCGGCCTTGCCCAGACCGGCCTGGCGATACACCTGGTTCTTGTAAGGCGAGCTGGTCAGGTAATGGCAGTCGCCCAACATGAACACCGCATCGGCCTGCAAGCCCTTGGCACTGTGGTAAGTCAGCTGTCGCAGCCGGCGCTGCTCGGCCGGCAATGCGGCCTCGGCGTGCAGCACGCTTTGCAGGTGCTCGCTCATCAAGGCCCTGTCACTGCCCTTGCGGTACAGCATCATGACCGTCTCGCCCCGTTGGTAGTGCTCGATCAGCGTCTCGCCCAGGGCAGCCTCATCACGGTCGAACACCTTGACCGGCGAGCAGGGCAAGCCGGCTGCCGGGCCGCTGGCGCGGGCTTTCTTGCCGGCAATTGCCGGGGTCCCTTTGACCAGGTGCTCAGCCGCGTCGATCACCTGCTGCTGGCAGCGGTAGTTGTCGACCAGCATCACCCGCGTGCTGGCCGGTGACGGGAAGGCTTTGCTGAACTCCATGAAATACTTGGGCGAACTGCCACGCCAGCCATAGATCGACTGCCAGTCGTCACCCACACAAAGCAATGACGAGTGCTGTGCATGGCGCCCGGTGTGCATGGCGGGGCCACGCCGGCGGATTTCTGCAAGGCTGGCACGCAACCAGCTGACGATCTGCGGCGACACGTCCTGGAACTCATCGATCATCAGGTGAGCCAAAGGCCGCAACAACGGGTCGGGCAGCAGTTGAAGGTTTTCCGGGTTGTTCTCGCCGAACAGAGCGAACATGCGGTTGTAGCTCATCACCGGCGGCGACTGGTCCAGCAGGTGTGCCTCCAGTGCCTTCCAGTACAGCGCCAGGGCCTCGAAGAACAAGGCATCGCTGTCGCCGGAAGGAAAGCTCATTGCCGCCACCGCGCTGTTCACGTCCAGGCCAAGGTTCTCGATGAAGTTGGCCGCACCGACAAAGGCATCCAGCAACGGCGCCGGGGCCAGTTCACCCTTGACCTTGTACTCGAACCCGGGGCCGGCCACAGCATCGCCAGCCAGCGAAGCCGCCAGGCGCCGGGCCATGGCGTAGTTGTCGAGCCAGATCAGCGGCCGATCACAAAAGGCCTGCAACAGCGTGCGCTTGACCGCCCACTCGGCACGCACTGCCAGCTTGGCCCCGGGGCGCTGGTACTGCGCGCTCTCGGCAGGGTCGAAGCCCAGCACGACCAGAGGCCCTTGGCCAGCCAGGCGGCCATGCACATGGAAGCGGCTGCCCCGGATATCCACGGTTTCGCGGCAAGGCTCTATGCCCTTGATCGGCCAGGCGCCGGCGGCGAACCACAGGTCTTCGATCACGTCGCACAGTTCTTCGTCGCGCTGGGCCGCCAAATGGGTCACCTGTGCACGCTTCTGTACGTCGGGGTTGTTCGGGTCCAGTGGTTTCAGCTGCAAGGCTTCGCTGCGCAACAGGCCTACCAGCTCGGCAAAACGCGGGCTCTCGCCCAGCAAGCCGCTGTAGCACTGGTTAAGTTGCTGGCGCTGGGCATCGTTAAGGCGCAAGTCGAACGGGTTACTGTCAGCCTCGGCTTCGCGCCCGGCAGGCATCTCGTTGCCCAGGGTTTCGAATGCGCGTACCTGGCCGAAACCCGGCAGGCTGCGCACCAGCGGCAGGATGCGTGAATGGAAGGTACGCACCAGCTCGCGCGCCTGTGCCGGCTGCAGGTTGATCTGCCACAGGGCGAACACCTGCAGCAGGCGCTTGATGAAGTCCTTGCGCGACTCGCGGGTGAACGTGACCACGGTCATCGCGTCCAGTTCGTAACCCAGATAATGGCGCAGCAGCAGAATGCGTAACACCAGCGACGTGGACTTGCCTGCCCCGGCGCCGGCCACTACACAGGTAGACGGGGTGTCACTGAAGATCAGCTTCCACTGCGCGGCGCTGGGCTGCGCCTCGGCGGGCAGGCGCTGGGCGACATCGGCCTTGAAGCGTTTCTTCAGCTCGGCCGTCAGCGGCAGCCGCCAGTCGTCGAACAGGTTGTCGTCCCGGCCGGGTACCGCAGCGGTGTCAGGGCGCGAATCGCGAATCACCAGTACCTGGCGCCCAGCCTCATAGCCCTCCAGCCGGCCGCGCTCGAACCCCTCACGCACACCGTCGGCATGCCCAGTGCGCTGGCCCGTGGCGTGGCCCAGGAACCAGGAGTCACGATGCTGGGCTTGCAGGCGGGTCAGGCCACGCCCCAGCAGGCGGGCGGCCAGGCGGCGAAACCAGGGCAGTTGTGCAGGCGGCGTAAGGTCGGCGGGGGCCTGGGGTTGCTCGTGGGCCACGGTCACTCCGTTGAAAAACAAAAACAGCCGGCATGTTCGCCGCATCGACGGAAAATCGCCAGCGAATGCTTGCAGATCAGTGGATTAGGCGATGAAGCGAGTCAAACACTGCACAAATAATATCGACCAATATGATTGTTTTGAGCCGATATTTACGCTTATTTTCGATGTTTCTTTAGCGCATCATGGCGTCATTCCACTGATTCAAGGAGCACGATCATGCTGCAACTGCGACCCTTCGAAGGCCTTGGCCACGCCAACCACGGCTGGCTCGATGCCCATCACCATTTCTCGTTCGCCGAGTACCACGACGCGCAGCGCATGCACTGGGGCAACCTGCGTGTATGGAACGACGACCTGATCGCGGCTGGCAGTGGCTTCCCGCCGCACCCGCACCGCGACATGGAAATCATCACCTATGTGCGTGAAGGCGCGATCAGCCATCAGGACAGCCTGGGTAACAAAGGCCGCACCGAGGCCGGTGACGTGCAGGTGATGAGTGCCGGTAGCGGCATCGTGCACAGCGAGTACAACCTGGAAGACGTCGACACGCGTATTTTCCAGATCTGGATTGTGCCTGAGCGCACGGGTGAAGCACCGCAGTGGGGTAGCCGGCCGTTCCCCAAAGGCGAGCGTGGCGAAGGCTTCGTCACCCTGGCCAGCGGCCGTGCCGGTGATGAAGACAGCCTGCAGATTCGTACCGATGCCCGACTGGTAGCTGCCACCTTGCGTGCAGGTGAAACCGCCGAGTATCGCTTTGAGGCCGCACGCCGGGGTTACCTGGTGCCGGCCAAGGGGCTGGTGGAGATCAATGGGCTGCGGGCCAAGGCGCGCGATGGTGTGGCGATCGAGCAGGAAGAAGTCCTGCGGGTCACCGCCGTCGAGGACAGCGAGATCGTGCTGGTGGATGTGGCCTGAAATCGCAGCGGACAGGGCTCCCACAGAGTCCCTGCCAGATCAATGAGTCATGGTTTGTTCTAGGAGAGCGGGCTTGTGCCGCGATTGGGGCGCACAGCGCACCCGACTGTCGACAAGCCTCGCCCAATCCCGCTGAACATTGGCGCCATCGGCCACCCTGCACTAGCGTTGTGCTACCAGCCAGCCCCAACGTTCATGCGGAGCCCTCACCCATCATGCCGGACCTGCGCCCGAACCCGACGCTGTGCCTGGAGTACCGTGCCGACCAGCCGATTCATTGCGCCTTCCTCGAGCAGGTCGGCCGCTGCCCGGGTGCCACCGCCATCCTGGCCCGGCACACCACCTGCAGCTATGCCCAACTGGCGCAGATCAGCCAGGGCATTGCCGCCTGTCTGCTGGAACAATCTGCCAGTGGCGCCGATCGTGTGGTTATCGTCGCCAGCCGGGGCGCGGGTCTGGTGTACGCCATGCTCGGCTGCCTGCGCGCCGGCCTGGCCTTCACCGTGGCCGACGCCGCCTACCCGCCCGCGCGCATCGGGCAGATCATCCGCACACTGACGCCGGCTGTGGTCTTGCGCTGTGGCGAGGCATCCGTCGATACCGACAGCCCCCTTGTCATATCGGTGCCGGAAACCACCGCCGAGGCACTGCAAGCCTTCCCTTGCCACTGCGTCGCGCTGCCCAGTGTGAGCCCCGAGCAACCGGCTTACATCACCTTCACCTCGGGCAGCACCGGTGAACCCAAGGGTATCGTTACCCATCACGCGCCCCTGGTGCATTTCATCGACTGGCATGTGCGCCAGCATGGCTTCACCCAGGCCGACACCTTCTCTCTGCTTTCCGGTCTGGGCCATGACCCGGTGTACCGCGACGTGTTCACGCCCCTGTCAATTGGCGCAACCCTCGCCTGCCCCGCCCAGTCGACCCTGACCGACCCGGCACGGCTGGCAGGCTGGATTCACCAGCACGGCGTGAGCGTGATCCACCTCACCCCGCCGCTGGGCAAGCTGATCGAAACCGGCGCACACCTGAATGGCCAGCTACTCGATCAACTGCGCTACCTGTTCTGGGGTGGCGATGCACTCAGCCCGGCGCTGTACCAGCACATCCGCGCCATTGCGCCCAATGCTGTCAACGTGAACTTCTATGGCACCACGGAAACGCCACAAGCCATGGCCTTCCATACCCTTGACCCTGATTCGGACAGTACCCGGGTGCCCTTGGGCAAAGGCATCGCCAATGCGCAGCTGCTGGTGGTCGACTCGACCAATCAGCTGGTCAGCGTGGGCGAAACCGGTGAAATCCTGATCCGCAGCCCCTACCTGTCGCAGGGATACTGGGGCGACCCGGCGCTGACCGAGGCCACGTTCATCGCCAACCCGTTCACCGGCGCCGCAGGCGACCGCTGTTATCGCACCGGTGACCTGGGCACCTACCTGGCCGATGGCAGCGCCAGTTTCCTGGGGCGCGCTGACAACCAGGTCAAAATCCGTGGCCATCGCATCGAGCTGGCGGAAATCGAGAACGCCATTACCCGTCACCCGCTCATCGGCCAATGCGTGGTGGTGGCCAACCGCGACAGTGCGTCGCCCCGGCTGGTTGCCTATTGCGTTGGGCAAAAACCCATACCCGCCGATGACCTGCGCCAGGCGCTCACACGCCAGTTGCCGGACTACATGGTGCCAGCGCTATTCGTGTTCCTCGACGCCCTGCCGCTCACCCCTAACGGCAAGGTGGACAAACGCGCCCTGCCTGCGCCATTTGACGACAGTGCCCACCCACCTTTGTCCCCTCTGGCCGAAAAACTGAGCTCGGCCTGGGCTCGCATTCTGCAGGTGCCACGCCTGGACGCCAGGTTGAGCTTTGTCGAACTGGGGGGCGACTCGTTGTCATTCGTGCAGGCCTCGCGGGTGCTGGAGGAGCTGATCGGCCACCTGCCGCAGCGCTGGGAAACGCTGCCGGTGTGCCAGCTGGCCGAGCTGAGTGCGCCCCCCAAAGGCGCGTTGCGGTCGATGGAAATGCCGGTGTTCGTGCGCATGCTCGCCATCATCCTGATCGTGGTCGGCCACCTGAGCGAGTTCGACCACTGGCTGATCGTCGGCGAAACGTCTGTGCTGTTCCTGGTGTCCGGCATCAGCCTGGCGCGGTTCCAGCTCAAGGCAATCGACGAACGCGGCGATGCCCGCACGCTGCTCAGGTCGCTGGCGGCCATTGTGGTGCCGACGCTGTTGTACACCGCGCTGATCCAGTTGGTGTTCGACCGGTTGCACTGGCAATCACTGCTGCTGGTGTCCAACTGGTTCCCGGCCAATGAGGTGAGCCTGTTCAATTACTGGTACATCGAAGTGCTGGTACAGATGATCGTGATCATCGGTATCGTGCTGTCGATCAGGCGCGTACGTCGGGTCGTCCTCGCCGACCCGTTCCGCTGCCTGATCATTGCAACCTGTGCGCTGGTGGCGCTGGATGTGCTGCTCAACCGCTTCGTGTTCGACGCCAGTGCGCTGCTCAACCGGGTACCGCAGCACTTCCTGGCGGTCATGGTGCTGGGCATGGCCGTGCACCATGCCGACACCACAGCGCGCAAGTGGGTAGCCAGCGCGGTGGCCGTGCTGGTGGTCGCCGAGCTGGATTTGATGGCGGTTGCCGGCGTTGGCTGGGAGGCTTTCTCGCGCTATGTCGATATCGCCCTGCCAGCAATCCTGGCCCTTATCTGGTTCCGCTCGGTGCCAGTGCCTGCCCTGGTCGCACGGGCAGGTGCGGTCATCGCATCGTCAACCTTGTTTATCTACCTGACGCATTTCCAGTTCCAGTCGCTGGCAGACCATGTTTTAAGGCACCCGTTGTTCGAGGTAGCCCTGGCACTCGCCGGAGGGGTGCTGGTGGGTTACTGCTGGAACACCCTGTTGCGTCTGCTGTTTACGCGCAGGCACAAGCAGAACCAGGCGCGTGAGGCTGATTCGGCCAGGCGTGCTACCTCTGCCTGAGCTGAATTGCCGGCACGGGATCTGTGATTGCAAACCCTGAAACACTCTGCCTAAAATGCGAACAATTAACATTTGCAAGCATTTTCAGGCGGCACGGATGAGCATCCCGGATGTAGCGTTCACTTCTCAAGTCAGCCAGCTGTACCGGGCCCAGAGCAAATGGTTGCATAACTGGCTGAAACCGCGGGTGAACTGCAGCCACCTGGCAGCAGACCTGGTCCAGGATGTGTTCGTGCGTGTCATGTCTGCCGCCGACGCCGCCGTCAAGCTCGCCGCCGTACGCGAACCTAAAGGCTACCTGGCGACCATCGCTCGCCGCCTGATGATCGATCACCTGCGCCGGGTGCACCTGGAAAGGGCCTGGCTTCAGGTGCTCGCCGAGCAACCCGAAGCACTGGACATCTCACCAGAGCAACGTTTGGCCTTGCTGCAAACCTTGTTCGAACTCGACGCCATGCTGGCTTCGCTCGGGCCCAAGGTACGTGAAGCATTTCTGCTTTCGCAGATCGACGGCATGCCCTACAAGCACATCGCCATCCAGCTGGGTGTTTCCGAAGTCAGCGTGCGCCGCTACATTGCCAAGGCCGCCGAGCACTGCATGATCTACAGCCTTGGCCATGGCCAGTGAGCATGAACCTGAACGCCGAGCAACTGGCCTCGCTACGCCAGGCCGCGCACTGGTTCAGCCAGCTCAACAGCGGTGAGGTGCAGGCCAGTGATTACTCGGCCTGGCAACTGTGGCTGAATGCAGCGCCCGTCAATGCCTGGGCCTGGCAGCAGGCCGAGCGCCTGCAAACGCGCATGGCAGCAAGCGAAAACCCGGCATCGGCACGGGTGTTGGCGCTGGCAGCGCATGACCGCAACGCCAGCCGTCGGCGGGTGGTCAAGGCAGGCTTGCTGCTGCTGGGCGGCGGCGCGCTGGGCCTGGGGGGGTACCGCGAGGTCAAGCAGTCTGCAGTGTTGGCAGACCTGCGCACCGGGGTGGGCGAACAGCGCTCGCTGATGCTGAACAATGGCACCGCGCTGATGCTCAATACCGCCTCTGCGGTCGATGTGGATGACGCGCTCGACCCTGCGCGCTTGCGCCTGCGCCAAGGTGAAGTCATGGTCACTGTGCCGGCGCGCCAGCACTGCAGGGTCAGCACCCGAAGCGGCACGGTCGAAGCCGGCGAAAGCCGCTTTGCCCTGCGGCTGTTCGATGACGGCAGCAGCCTGGAGGTATTTGCCCGGCAGGCCCGTGTAACCCTGAGCTCGGGCCAGACCCTGCTGGTAAACAGTGGCGAGCGTTGTCGCTTCAATGAGCAAGGCTTCGCCGCGCTGGAACCCGTCCCCCTGGCCGCAGATGCCTGGGGCCGCGGGTTGCTGATTGCCAATGATCAGCGCCTCGACGCCTTCATCAGCAACCTTTCACGCTACCGCCCGGGCTGGCTGCGCTGCGCGCCAGCCGTGGCAGGGCTGCGTATCAGCGGCACCTACCGGCTCGACGATACCGACCAGATCCTGCGCGCGCTGACCACGTCGCTGCCGGTGCAGGTACAGGTGCGTACGCGTTTCTGGGTCACCATCACGGCGGCGTAAAAAAATGCTGGGCGCCTGATCACTTTGCCAGGGCTTATCCGACTCATAGGTATCCCGACTTTTACCTATCAGAGAAACGCGACGATGACCTGCCGCTTCAAACCCAGGCCTTTCACTGCGCCAGGCCTGCGCACCTGCCTGCTACTGACTGCACTGCTCGCGGGGCCTGGCGCTGCCAGCGCTGCGCAAGCCCATGACTACCACCTGCCACAGGGCGACCTTGGCGAAACGCTGACCCAGTTCGCTGCCGAGTCTGGCATCGTGCTGTCGTTCGACACCCACTGGACGCGCGGTAAACGTTCGCCTGCGCTTGAGGGGCGCTATGACGTCGACCAAGCCTTGCAGATCCTGCTCAGTGGCACCGGGTTGCAGGCCACCCGGGAAAGCGACGGGCGCTACTCGCTGCTGTTGAGCACCCAACAGGGGGATGTGCTTGAGTTGGCCCCCAGCCGCGTCGATGCGCTGGGGCTGGGTAACGTCACCGAGGGTACCGGCGCCTACACCACCGGCGGTTCCACCAGCGCAACCAAACTGCCACTGACCCTGCGCGAAACGCCGCAGTCGGTCAGCGTGATCACCCGCCAGGTTATCGACGACCACGGCTCGCAAGACATCGGCGACGTGCTGCGCAACACGCCCGGGGTTTCGGTCCAGGCGTACGACAGCGAACGCATGGAGTACTCCGCACGCGGGTTTGCCATTACCAACTACCAGTACGATGGCATCAATACCATTTACGACGGCGTTTACGATGAGGGCGTGACCCACGTCGACATGGCGCCCTACGACCGCATCGAAGTGATCAAGGGTGCCACCGGCCTGATGACCGGCTCTGGCGACCCCTCGGCGACGGTCAACCTGGTGCGCAAGAAGCCCACTCAAGACTTCAAGGCGTCGATCACCGCCAGCGCGGGGTCCTGGGACAACTACCGTACCGAAGGTGATATTTCGGGTTCGCTCAACGACAGCGGTAGCGTACGTGGCCGCCTGGTGGGGGCCTACCAGGACCGCAAGTCGTACCTGGACCACTACAAGCAGAAAAAGGATGTTTACTACGGCATTCTTGAAGCCGACCTGACACCCGACACCCTGCTCACCTTCGGCATCGACAACCAGACCACGACTCCGCGTGGGTCGTCGTGGACCGGTAACCCGACTTACTTTTCCGACGGCAGCCGCACCGATTTCTCGCGTTCGCACAACCCGGCGGCAGACTGGAGCCGTCGCGACTTCGAGTCAACCACGTACTTCACCTCGCTGGAGCAGGCCCTGGCCAACGACTGGAAGGTCAAGCTCAGCCTCAACCACATGATCAGCGACCATGACACGCGCCTGGCGTCTGCCAGCGGCGGCAACCCAAACCCGGCAACCGGCGAGGGCATGTTCCTGTACTGGGGGCGTTGGGAAGGTCACCGCGTGCAAAACACCGCAGACGTGAATATATCCGGCCCGTTCACCCTGTTCGGCCGTGAGAACGACCTGGTGGCAGGCTTCATGACCTCGCATTCGAAGCAGACCGGCGATACCTACGACGCCAGCGCGTTCGCCATGGTGCCCGGCTCCATCTTCGACTGGAACGGCAAACTGCCGGAGCAGAACTTCCCGAAAAACGGCGACTACACCACCACGCAAAGCCAGAATGGCGCCTATGTGGCCACCCGCCTGAGGCCGACCGACAAGCTCTCGGTCATTCTCGGCACCCGGGTCAGCACCTTCAAGTACAACGATGATCAGGACTATTACCCAACGTCTTCGTTGAGCGACACCCACGCAAGCTACAAGGAACACGGTGTGGTCACCCCCTATGCGGGCGTGGTCTATGACCTGGACGACACCTACTCGGTGTATGCCAGCTACACGTCGATCTATCAGCCGCAGGTTTACAAGGACATCAACGGCGCCACCCTCGCACCCGTCGAAGGCGACGGCTATGAAGCCGGGCTGAAGGCTGCCTGGTACGACGGCAAGCTGAACGGCACCCTGGCGTTCTTCCGCATCGAGCAAGACAACGTCGCTTCCAATATCGGCACCAACCCGGTGACCAACGAAGGCATCTACAAAGCCATCGACGGCGCCACCACCAAGGGCGTCGAACTGGAGCTGGCCGGCGAACTGGCACCCGGCTGGAACGTCACCGCCGGCTACACCTACGCCCGTACCCGCGATGCCGACGACCAACGGATTTTCGGCTTCCCACTGGCAACCACCAAGCCCGAGCACGTGGTACGGCTGTTCAATACTTACCGCCTGCCTGGCGCATTCGACCAGCTGACCGTGGGCGGTGGGCTGCGCTGGCAGAGCGGCTTCTACGGGAATATCTACAGCCCGATCGCCAACGACTATACCCGCATCAAGCAAGGCGGCTACACACTGGTGGACCTGATGGCCCGCTATCAGTACAGCGAGCACTTGAGCTTCACGGTCAATGCCAACAACGTGTTCGACAAGGTTTACCTGACCGGGCTTGGAAACTTCGATACCACGTACTACGGCGAACCACGCAACCTGATGGTCACGACCCGCTGGGACTTCTGACAGGGCGGTGAACCAGCGCCCAGCCATTGTGGGAGCGGGCTTGTCCCGCGAGGGGGACCGTGCACTGCATGGCACCGGCTTTGCCGGTGTTCGCGGGGCAAGCCCGCTCCCACAGGACTGACAGACTAGCCTGCCTGCACGATGATCTGGCACTGCAGGTCTTAGCGTTGTCCCGCCAGTTCGGCCAGCACTTCAGCCGAGGTCGTGACGTGGCGAAAGTGATGCTGCCACAGCTGGATCCCCAGCTTGGCCGACCGGTCCAGTGAAGACCCAACCGTCATGTCCGTCACCAGGGTGGGCGTCAGCCCCGCATCGAACAGGGCAAAGCCGGCGGCCAGCACACAGGTTTCGGTCTGCAGCCCACACACCAGCACGCGCTCCACACCCAGTTGCCTGATGTACTCGATGGCTTCGGCGCTTTGCCCGTAGCCATGCTTGACGAACACCTGGTCGGCTTCGACCAGGCTTTCGTCCTCGGCAGCCGGGTGCCAGCCGAGCTGCCGTTCGAACGGCGTGACCTGTTCGTCGTGCAACTCGACCGAGGCAACGGTAGGGATGTTCGCTGACAACCGTCGCAAGCCATCGACCAGCCACTCGGGCGGGCTGAAGGTGGACTGGACATCGACGATGAGCAAAACCTGGCGCATAGCGTTCTCCCGCCATTGGCAAAATGGCGCGGAGTATACCGCGTGGCGCGGGGGCTTGATCACCAGTCGTAGGTCAGCTCTACCGACGCAACCCGCTCCTGTCCGTAATAGCAGCCAAACGCGTAGTTGCAGTCAGAAACGTACTCGCGATCGAAAATATTCTGAACATTCACGCTGGCCTGCAGGCCACGCAGGCTTGGGTCGAGCTTGGCCAGGTCGTAGCTGACGGTAGCGTCATACACGGCGTAGGCCGGTACTTCGAAGGTATTGGCCGAGTTACCCTGTTTGCGGCCGGTATAACGTGCCCCGGCGCCAAAGGTCAGGCCATTGAGGGTGGCCTGGGTGAAGTGGTAATCCACCCACAATGTGGCAGACACCGGGGCCTGCGCCTCATTGCGGTTGCCCTGGTCGCCATAGGTGCTTTTGGTATAGAACGAGTCGATGTAGGTGGCCGCGGCCAGTACATCGACATTCTCGATGCTGGATTTGAGCTCCAGCTCCACACCACGGGAGCGCACCTCGCCATTTTGCGTCTGGTACTGCGGGTACTCGGTATCGCCGGTCAGCATGTTCTTCTGTTTTACCTGGAACACCGACGCCGTGAACAAGGTCCCGTCGACAGGCTGATACTTCAGCCCCACCTCGTATTGCTCGCCTTCGCTTGGCTCGAACGCCTTGCCACCGCGCTCGGGCGCTGCCGTGCCCACGGTTGGCAAGAACGACTGCGAATAGCTGACATACGGCGCCAGGCCAAACTCGGTGACATAGGTAAGGCCGATGCGCCCGGTGAACTTGCTGTCGCGCTGGGAGGCAATGCTGTGCGCCAGCAGATCCTTGTTGTCCACTTCCGCCCAGTCCTGGCGCCCGCCTACCGTCAGGATCCAGTTATCCAGCTTGATCTGGTCCTGCACGTAGACCCCGGTCTGGCGCAGTGTATTGTCCCAACGGGTATCCAGCACCGGCGTTACGTTGCTGGTGGGGTAGTTGTTCTTGCCATACAGGTCGACCGGCAACACGTTGTAGGCGTTGTAACCATCGTACTTGCGCGAGAAGTGACGGTAGTCCGCGCCGGCCAGCAAGGTGTGCCGCAGTGCGCCCGTGTCAAAGGTGTACTCCAGGTTGTTATCGAGGGTGTAGGCGATGTTGTGCTGACGCCAGTCAAGCTTGACCCGGTTGGCGCGGGTGTAGTCGACCACATCACCTTCTGTCACGAAGCTGCGCAGGTAAAAGCCTTTGTAGCGGTCTCGTACGTCGGTGTAGCGCGCGGTAGATCTGAATGCCAGCTCGTCATTGAAACGGTGGCTGAAGTCATAGCCGAAGATGTACTGGTTGCGCTTGTAATCGTTGTACCGCGAGTCCCCCGAAAAGAAGTCGCGGTCGATATGCTGGCCTGTCGGGCCACGCTTGAGCGAGCCGATCATCGGCAACGTCTGATAATCGGGCAGGCCATCATCACGCTGCACTTGGGCGAGCAGCGTCAGGGACGTGTCTTCGTTTGGCGCCCAGGTCAGGCTCGGCGCCAGCAACAAGCGCTCGCTGTGCGAGTGAGCGACCATTTCGTTGCCTTTGTCGGCAACCCCGACCAGGCGATAGGTAAAGACCTTCTGCTCGTCCAGCGGGCCGCTGGTATCGAAGGCGCCGTTGACCCGGTTGTAGCTGCCAGCGCCAAGCTTCACCTGGCTACGCGGCTCGCGGGTGGGGCGCTTGGAAACCATGTTGATCAACCCACCCGGCTGGTTCTGCCCGTACAGCACCGAAGATGGGCCTTTGAGTACTTCGATACGCTCCAGCGTGTAGGGGTCGATCTGGGGTGCACCCCCGAGGCTACCGGCGTACGGCAGGTATGCGCCGTCCAGGTACAGCGGGGTCGGAGCAAACCCGCGGCTGGTGATTTCGTCAGCAATGCTGTTGCGATCGGTAAAGCCGCCGGTGGCCAGGCCCGGGGTGTAGCGCAGCGCCTGGGTCAGGTTGCGCGCGCCCTGGGCTTGTACCTGGTCGGCGGTGATCACGTTGATGGCCTGAGGGATCTCCAGGATGGGCGTGTCAGTCTTGGTCCCGGTGGCACTGCGGCTGGCAACGTAGCCATTCACGGGCCCATAGGCGGACTCCGCAGCCGCACCGGTGATGCTGGTGGTATCAAGCTGCAGGGTCGAATCGTCACCGACCATGGGCAGCAGCGAGTAGCTGCCATTGGCCTGCTTCAACACCTGCAACCGGTTACCCGCCAGCAACTGGCGCAGGCCGGCATCGGAGCTGTAGCGGCCATGCAGGCCGGGCGACTTCAGTGCCTGCACCGATGACGGCTCGAAGGACACCGTCACTCCCGCAGCCGAAGCAAATTGCGTAAGCGCCGTGGCCAGGGGGCCGGCGGCAATATCGAACGAAGTTTCAGCCTGGCTTTGGGCAATGGCAGGGCTGGTCACCATCAGCGTTGCCAATGGCGTCGCCAGCACCACACTGAACATTGCGCGATTCACGGCACGCGCCAGTCTGGTTTTGGTCGAGTTGATCAAGAGGATGCGGTTGCAATCGTTGACAGCGAGCATGCGGTTTCCTTTCGCCCTGCGGCAGTGTTTTCATTGCGCTTGGTGCGCGTCTACCTACAAGTCGAACGAGAACGACAATCGATAACCCCCCCAGGCAAAAAAATCGCCAGCCTTCAGGCCATGACACTCAATCAAGCATCCTGGGGCCGCGTTGCGGCCCTAAAATGCTCAACTACCGGCATCAGGCTTCAGGCAGCCTCGACGCGCGTCCAGTAGCGGCTGAAGCGACGAATGCGCACAGGCAGCGTGGTCGTGAGGTTTTCCAGGACGATATCGATGTCGCCCAAGTGAAACGCCCCGGACAGTCGCAACCCACCCACGGCCTCATCACAGCCCAGGTACCCGGGCCGATACCGCTGCAGTTCGCTGACAACATCGGCGAGGCGCCAGTCATCCACGATCAACATCTCGCGGGACCAGGCGTCTGCCATCGCCGCTAGCGGTGTCACGTTGCCGGTTTTCCCCGCGCTGAATTCCAGCTGTTGCCCGGCCTCTACCCGCACAGACGCCAAGGCAAGTGCACTGCGCACCTCCACGGCATGCTGCAATACACAGACCCGCACAAGGTCGTTGTCGCAGCGCACGATGAAGCGCGTACCGAGTGCGCGGACGCTACCCTGCCCGGTATGCACGACGAAAGGCCGAGACAATGCATCCGAGGCGGTTTGCACCAGAATCTCTCCTTTGAGCAACTCAAGGGCCCGCCACTCGCCGTTGTAGCGAATATCAACAGCAGTGTCGGTGTTCAGGCGCAACTGGGTCCCATCGTCCAGCCGCAACGAACGCTGCTGGCCAACGCCTGTGCGCACATCGGCTGTCAACCGTGCAACGATGCCATCCTGCAACACTACCCCCCCTGTCGCGCTCCCGACCAGCAGCACTGAAAGCACCTTGAGGACCTCACGTCGCTTGGCCCTGGCACTGGTTAACGTCGGCCGTGCAATGCCGGGCGTAACCTGCGCCAGCTTGCCCTGCAAGCGTGCCAGGCGCTCCCAGGCCAGCAAGTGTTGCGGGTTACTCGACAACCAGCGCTGGTGCGCCGCTCGCAGGGTGTCATCCGCCCCGCAGCGCAGCTCGACATACCAGCGTGCGGCAGCCTCCAGTGTATCGCGGTCCAATGGTTCGGCCGCCATGGTTCAGGCCTCGGCCAGCATCAGGCAATGGGTCAGCGCCCGCACTGCATGCTTTTTGACAGTAGTGAGCGAAACATCCAGGCGCCGCGCAATTTCCACATAGCTCAAGCCATCGAGCTGGGCCATGAGGAAGATCTCGCGGGTACGCGAGCCCAGCCCGTCGAGTAGCCGATCAATTTCCAGCAGGGTCTCGATGATCAGCAGGCGCGCCTCCGGCGAAACTTCTACAGGCTCAGGCCGTGCCGCGAGGGTTTCCAGGTAGGCCTGCTCCACGGCACGCCGCCGAAACATGTCGATCATCAGGCTGCGGGCAATACTGCTCAGATAAGCCCGTGGCTGTTGCAGCTCGGCCGCCTTGCGCAGGGTCAGTACCCGCATGAACGTGTCCTGGGCCAGGTCGGCCGCATGCTCCACACACCCGAGCTTGCGGCGCAGCCACCCGCACAACCAGGCATGATGGTCCTCGTAAAGCGTGTGCACGGCTTTTTGCAGGGAAGGGTCAGCACAGGACATGGTAGAACCGATGAGAGCGTCTTTAATAATGACTCTCATTTAACCTGAGTCTGACCGGATTTCGCAATTGCTTTGCGCAGCGGTCATGGGAAACCAAGGTCTTCGGCCAGGCCCAAGAACGCTGAGCTGACGATGCGCCATCGCAGGTGGTCAGCCAGGTTCCACTCGGCCCGCATCAGGATGCCTTGCCCATCGAGGGCCCAGTTCAGGGCGACCTCGCCATCGTTTGTGCTCAGGCTGCCGCGCACTTTCACCGACTCGCTCTGCTTGCCGCGGCTGAGCCGCCAGATGCCGAACGCGGCATCGTTCTGGCGCAACACGATGCAGTTGTGGCTGGCCAGGTCTTTTGGTGCTTCAGGGGTGCCGTGGGCCTCCAGGTAAGCGGGCGCCGCGCACAACCGGCGGCGGTTGGCAGCGATCTTGCGCGCGATCAGGCGCGAATCAGGCAGCTCACCAAAGCGAATGGCCACATCGATAGTAGAGCGTGCGGAGTGGCAGGACCTGGGCATGCCGGAGCCCCTTTGGGTGAACCGTGTTCGCGAGTTCGGGCCGCTGATCATCTCCATCGATACCAAGGGCAACAACCTGTTCGAGCAGAACAAGGCCCGCTTCAACGAACGTAAAGGGGCAGTGATCGAGAAGATCATCAGCCAGGTGCGCTTCATCAAATAACCAAGCCACTTTCGGGCCGCTGTGCGGCCCCAAGACAAGCAAATCAAGCCTTCGACAGTTCGCCAATCTTCTCCAGCCGCGCCCGCACGATGTTGCGGCTGATGTTCAGCAACCGCCCTGTCTGCAACTGGTTGCCGTGGCAATACCGATACGCCGCCCTGAACACCGTCTCCTCAATATGCTCATACAAATTCGGCACGTTCTGCTCGAACAACGCCAGCAACGCGCTTTCCAGGTCAGGCGGTGCCGCGCTCGCTGCCGGCAAATACGCATGGGCCGCAGGCGCCGCCACCTGTGGCCGCATATCGACCAGGTGCAGGTCCGCCGGCGCCACCACCTGATACCGGCACACCAGCAACGCATGGTGAATGGCGTTTTCCAGCTCGCGGATGTTGCCCGGCCAGCTATGCGCCAGCAATTTGCGTTCGGCATCCGGGCTCAACGAAGCACGCTCGTAACCCAGGCGTCGGCAATGTTCCTCGATGAAGAATTCCGCCAGCGGCAGGATGTCCCCCGGCCGCTCGCGCAACGGCGGCAAGCGAATCGTCGCCACATGCAGGCGGTAGAACAGGTCTTCACGAAAGTGCCCCGCCACCACCGCATCGGCCAGATTGACGTTGGTCGCCGCCACCAGCCGGACATTGATCGGAATCGGCGTTCGTGAACCCAGGCGCACCACTTCACGCTCCTGCAGCACCCGCAGCAACTTCACCTGCATGTTCAGCGGCAGGTCACCGATTTCATCCAGGAACAACGTGCCGCCATTAGCCGCCTCGAACCAGCCAGCCTTGTTACTGGTGGCGCCCGTAAACGCGCCTTTTTCGTGGCCAAACAGCTCGCTCTCCACCAAGGTTTCGGCAAAGGCACCGCAGTTGACTGCCACGAATGGCTCACGCCCACGGCGGCTAAGGTGGTGGATATGACGGGCGACCAGCTCCTTGCCGGTGCCGGTTTCGCCGATGATCAGAGTGTTGGCCTCGCTGGGCGCCAGGCGCTCGATGCGGCTGAGCAGTTCCTGGGAGCGCGGGTCCTTGAACACGAGCACGGTGGCACGTACCGACTTGGTCAGCTCGCGGGCATTGGGGTGGGTGATCAGCGACATAGGGGCATTCCTGGCAGTTGACGCGCAGGCCCATAGTGCATGAAACAAATTAGATCAAAAAATTATTAATTAATATTTAGATATTCGAATTAAGAATATTCAAATTTTCAGCAGCTGATTGCTGCCACAGCAGCAACCCGTCAGCACTCCCCTGCCCGCCGATCAGCAGACCTTGCCTTGCACACCTACGTGCTCATGGCTGGAGGCCCTGTAAATAGGGGGCTTGCGCCACTTCAAGGCATGCTGGCATGCATTTCGCTCCTGGCCTGTAGAACCTTTGCCTGGAGCTGCACATGAACAATCCCTGGCGTAATGCCCTCGCCCTGCTGGGCGGCCTGTTCCTTAGCCTGACTGCGCTGGCCGCCGAGCCACCGGCGGCGGTGCGCATCGCCATTGTTGCCTTCACCCAGGGTGGCGCCCCGGTGTTCGGCGGCATCCCGGGGCGGGTGATTGAAGAAGGCTGGCTGGAACAGCAACTGGCCGCCCGCGGCGTGAAACTGCAATGGACCGCCCTGCCGCATGCCGGCGCCGGGCCGCAGATCAACGAAGGCTTCAGCAACGACAGCCTGGACTTTGCCGTACGCGGCGACCTGCCCTCGGTCATCGCCGGCGCCGGCCAGGTGCCGGGCAAGCTGGTGGTACCGGGTGGCAGCGGCAACAACATCTACCTGGTAGTACCGAGCGACTCGACGGTGCGCAGCATTCAGGACCTCAAAGGCAAGCGCCTGGCTTTGCACCGCGGCCGCCCATGGGAGTTCGCCTTCAGCAATTTCCTGCAAAGCCAGGGCCTGGCACTCAGTGATTTCAAGATCGCCAACCTCAACCCGCAAGTAGGCGCGGCTGCGGTGTCCGCCGGCAAGGTCGACGCTGCCGTGCTGCTCAACGAAGCCTATGCCCTGGAAGACAAAGGCGTGGCGCGCATCCTCTGGTCGACCAAGCAAGGCGCCAACGACTGGCGGCTGGTGTCGGACCTGTGGGGCACTGACCGCTTCGTGCAGCAGCACGCCGACCTGACGCAGCTGGTGGCCACCGCCTGGGTGCGCGCCGCCTGGTGGATTTCTCAGGAGCAGAACCGCGACGCCTACTACGGGTTGTCTTCGCGCGCCGGTGTGAGCGAAAGCGTGCTGCGCCGGGACGACCAGGACGACCCGGTCGTGTGGAAGGCGCGCTGGGCACCGAAAAGCGATGCCCAGCTCAAGGCCCACTACGACGCCCTGGGCCAGTACGCCCTGGCCAACCGGCTGATCCGCACGCCCTACGACATTACCAGCGACCTGGCCACAGGCTTTACCCGCCAGGCGCTGATCGACCTGCAACTGACCCACTACTGGCCGTCCCTCGACGCCCAGATCAGCCAACAACCTTGAGAGCCTTACCCATGAAACTGCCTGCTTCGCTCGTCTTCGGCCTCAGCGCCCTGGCCCTGTCCATCGGTGCCATGGCCGCCGAAACCTACGCACCCAAACCTGATCCGCAGCAGGGCGATGGCCGTGTGTCGGCCTTCTACACCTGGAGCAAGGCCATCCCCGGCACGCCCGGTAAACTGCTGCGCAGCGAACCGCTGGACCAGGCACTCAGCCTGCCCAACGCAGCCAGCGCGCAACGCATTCTCTACACCTCGCTGGATGGTATCGACGGCAAGACCCCGATCGTGGTGTCCGGCGCACTGTTCATTCCCAAAGGCCAGGCACCGGCAGGCGGCTGGCCGGTCGCCAGCTGGGGCCACGGCACCGTCGGCGTGGCAGATATCTGCGCACCGTCCTGGGCTGGCCGCAGCTACCGCGATGTGCAATACCTCAACCGCTGGCTCGATGAGGGCTACGCCATCGTCGCCACCGACTACCAAGGCCTCGGTGTACCGGGTGGCCATCCGCTGCTGAACAACCGCATGGCCGCCTACGGCATTCTCGATGCGGCCAAGGCGGTGGTCGCCGGCGTGCCAGGGCTGGCAGACAAGGTGCTGATCATTGGCCAGTCGCAAGGCGGCGCCGGGGCCTTTGCCGCCGGTGCCTATGCGGCGACCTATGCGCCCAAGCTGGGCGTCAAGGGCAGTATCGGCACGGGGGTGATCTACACCGTGGGCTCGAAGAATGTCGGTGAACAAGACCAGGACAAGGTCGACCCGGCCCTGGCCTATGGCTTCTACACCCTGCTGGCTGCGCAGCAGTACGACCCAAGCATCGACCCGCGCGACTTCTACACCGACAAGGCCTTGCCGCTGTTCGAGCAGGCGCGCACCAGCTGCCTGTCAGCCTTGGTCAGCGACGTGGTCGGCACAGGCCTGACCCCGGCCAACGCCAAGAAAGACTACAAGGGCGACCAGCTCAAGCCATGGCTGGCGCAGGTGTCGTACCCGACCCTGAAACTGGCCCAGCCGATCTTCATCGGCACCGGCGCCGAGGACAAGACCCCCGCCGCCGCTACCCAAGTGGCGCTGATGCAGGACGCCTGCAAGGCCGGCTCGGTGGTGCAGGGCCACCTTTACAAGGGCCTGGGCCACAGCGAAACGGTGAATGCCTCGCTGAAGGACTCGATCCCCTTCGCCCACCAGGTCATCAGCGGCCAGCCGGTCACCCCCAATTGCAGCCCAAGCGTCCAGTAAGGAGGCCAACCCATGAGCATCGAATTCTTCACCCGCCTGCCCTTGCATGGCGAAACCCAGTTCCTCCCCGGCGACCCGCGCAACCGCGGCGACTGGCATGCGGGCGGGCCCAGCACCGGTGCGGTGTCGGGGTTTGCCGTGGGTGATCACTTCACCTATATCGACTACCTCGGTCAAATCGCCCGCGCCGCTGAAATAAACGGCTTTGGCGGCGCACTGATGGTCAACGCCCCCACCGGCGAAGAGCCATGGACGGTGTGCTCGCTGCTGGCACGGGAAACCCGCACGCTGAAATTCGTCACCGCGTTCCAGCCCTATCACTACACCCCGTGGGTGGCCGTGCAACAGGCCGCGACCTACCAGCGCGCCACCGGCAACCGGCTGGTGTGGAACATCATCAACGGCGGTTCCGATGCTATCCAGCGCCAGGTGGGCGACTTTGAAGACCATGACCAGCGCTACGCCCGTGCCACCGAATTCATGGACGTGGTCCGCGGCTATTGGCACAACGAGCAGTTCCACTACGAAGGCACCTACTACCGCGCCGAGGGCGGTGGCCTGCGCGGCCCGCTGAAAAAGGCCGAGCTGCCGCTGATCTGCACCGCAGGCTCGTCGGTGGCAGCGCGCGAGTTCGCCGCCAAGCACGCCGATTTCTATCTGATGCGCGCCGAGCACCCGGACGAGATCGCCGCGCTGATCGCCGACATCCGCGCCCGGGCGCTGAAGTGGGGCCGTACCGACATCCGCTTTGGCCTGTCCATCGACGTGATCGCACGCGAGACCGAAGCAGCCGCGCTGGCCGAGGCCAAGCGCTTCTTCGACGAAGGCGTGGCCAAAGGCACGGTCAAGGCCCGCGCCGCCCACGCCGGCCTGCGCACGGCGCGCAAACTGAGCTACGAGCACGGCTACAGCGACCAGGACCAGCAGCAGGCCTTTGACGACTTCTTCATCCACCCCAATGTGTGGACCGGTTTCGGCTACATCGGCATCCCGCCGGGCTGCGCACTGGTGGGCAGCTACACCAACGTGGTGGCGCGTATCCGCGAGTATCACGGCATCGGTGTCGATCTGTTCTTCCTCGCCGGCTACCCGCACCTGGAAGAGGCCTACCGCATCGGCGAACACATCCTGCCGCACTTCCGTGCGCAGCGCGCAGCCCTTGCCCGCCCGGCAGCCGAACCCGTGCAACTGCACGCCAGCAACGGGGCCTGACGCCATGGCCAGGGACGGTTACCCACTGAGCCGGCGCGGCTTCCTCGGCCACGCTGGCGTGCTGGCGGGCGGGCTGCTGGCCGGCTGCGGCCCCGCCGACAGCCCCACCCACGCTGCAGCCGACCAGCCGCGCCACGGCGGGCGCTTGCGCCTGGGCATCATCGACGGCAACCAGAGCGGCAACCTCGACGCCCACAAGCCCATCGGCAGCGGCATCGTGCGTGGCTTTGCCCTGTACAGCAAACTGTGGGAATGGGACGAGCAGATGCAGCCGCGCCTGGCCCTGGCCGAGTTCGCCGAGCCCAATGCCGATGCCAGCAGCTGGACCTTGCGGCTGAAACCGGGGCTGGAATTCCACCACGGCAAGACCATCGACGCCGACGACCTGATCTTTTCCATCCGCCGCCTCACCGACCCGCAGCTGGCCTCGCCCTATGCGGCGCTGCTGCACTGGGTAGACCGCGACAACCTGGTCAAGCTGGACGACCGCACCGTACGCCTGGGCTTTCGCGAGGGGCGCAGCTACCTGCCGCTGGCAGAAACCTGGGTCAACTTCGGCGGCATCGTACCGGTGGACTACCACCCGGTCACCAACCCGGTCGGTGCCGGGCCGTACAAATTGAAAAGCTTCACCCCAGGCCAGCGCTCGCTGTTCACCCGCTTCGACAACTACTACAAGCCCGGCAAGCCCTACGCCGATGAACTGGAGATCATCGACTTCAAGGACCAGACCGGCCGCCTGGCAGCGTTGCGTGCGGGGCAAATCGACATGGCCAACGTCATGTCCACCGAGCACTTGCAGGTACTGCAGGCCGACCCTCGGCTGCGGCTGCTGAAATCGGTGAGCGGCAACTGGCTGTCGTTCGACATGAACACCGCCAAGGCGCCCTTCAACGACCCGCGCGTACGGGAAGCATTCCGCCTGCTGGCCGACCGTGACGAATTGGTGCGCCGTGCGCTGAATGGCCAGGGCCGGGTGGCGAACGACCTGTATGCACCGTTCGACCCCACCTTCGACCACAGCCTTGGCCCGCGCCCTCATGACCCGCAGCGTGCGGCGCAGTTGCTGCGCCAGGCCGGCCATGAACAGTTGCAGGTGGATCTGGTGACCACACCAGGGCCGGGGCTGGCTTCGGCCCTGGTATTGGCCGAGCAGGCCCGACGTATCGGCGTGACCCTGAACGTGCGCCAGGTCGACCTGGCCACCTTCCAGGGCCCGCAGCGCGACGACTGGACCTTGAGTACCGGCGGCAGCATCGGTGCGCCGTTCCTGGCCAGTGCCATCCACACCGACGCGCCGTTTGCTGTAGCCAACAAGACCCACTTCCACGACCGGGAATTCAGTGAGGCCTTCCTCGCCGCCATGGCCCAGCCGGACCTGGAGCAACGCAAAGCGCTGGTACACCGGGCGCAACGCATTCAGTACGAGCGCGGCGGCATGCTGATATGGGGCTTTGCCGACCTGCTCGACAGCGTCAGCACCCGCGTGGGGGGCGCGCAGGCCGAGCAGTCGCTGTTCAGTACCTGGCGGTTCGAGAGCCTGTGGCTGAAAACCTGATCCGCCCCAAGACAGCCTATTCCCCTGTGGGAGCGGGCTTGTCCCGCGAATAGGCCCGCCTGGACACCAGAGGTGCATGGCCAGGGCTTCGCCCTGGTTCGCGGGACAAGCCCGCTCCCACAGAACCTCCTGACAGGCTTGAGAGATACCCACCCAACCGCAGGCGCGGCTGCGCCCTCGCTTCTCCCACATTCCTGCTATTGAACGAGGCCCAGCCAATGTCCCGCGTGACCTTGCTGCACCCCAAATTCCCGCCCAGCGCCCTGGCGCTGGCCATGCTGGCCGCCAGCGCGCCGCTGGCCCACGCCCAAGACACCCAACTGCAAACCGTCACGGTGCAGGCCGAACAGACTGACGACGATGCCCTGCCCACCCGACCGCCCGCCTCGGTCTATGGCGGCCTGGAAGCCAAGGTGCTGGACACCCCGCGCTCGGTCACCCAGATCAACGCCGAGCAACTGGCCAACGACCCGATCCGCAGCTCCGACGACCTGGTCAAGTACGCCCCCGGCATCACCCGCGGCGGTGGCCAGAACGCCGGCATCGCCCCGCAGATGCGCGGGCAGAATACCGAGGTGTTCCAGGATGGCCAGCGCGCCTACGGCGTGCGCCACCCGGCCAACTTCAACGCCTACGAAGGCGCCGACATCGTCGCCGGGCCGTCGTCGGTGACCTACGGCTCGGTCAGCGGCAGTGGCGGCTACGTCAACTACCTGAGCAAGAAGCCTGACTTCAACCGTTTCCGCACCAAGCTCAGCGGCGAAATCGGCAGCTGGATCCCCGATGGCGAATCACGCGATGCCACCAAGTTCAGCATCGACAACACCGGCCCGCTGACGGACAACCTGGCTTACCGGGTGAGCATCACCCGCCAGCGCCAGGAAGACTTCTACGACAATGTCGAGAACAACTTCGACGCCTTCTACGGCGCGCTGGCCTGGCGCAACGACAACCTGCGGGTGGACTGGAACGCCGCCTACGACGACTACTTCGACTACAACATCACCCACGGCTGGAACCGCGCCACCCAAGACCTGGTCGACCACGGCAAGTACTACGCCGGCCGCGCCACACCGGTCATCCAGAACGGCAATACACTGTGGTCGCCAGTGCTGTCCTCCGGTGCCTCCGATGCCCAGGTGCTGGGCTGGGTGCAACGCCAGCGCAATGCCCAGGGCCAGTACCAGGTGGTCAACGGTAGCTTTCAGGGCGCGTCACCCAATACGCAGGCCAACCCCGGCAGCCTGCGGGGCTGGGTCTATGACCCGTCGCTGGCGGGCAACGGCCTGACCTCCTTGTCGTCACAAACCGGCCAGCGTGCGCAGGACGAAAACCGTTCGCGGCGCTTTACCACGCAACTGCGCATCGAAGGCGACCTGACCCCGTCGATCACCTTGGCCAACAGCACCTTCTACCAGCACTCCACCGACACCACCGATGCCGTCGGGGCGTTCCAGGTGCAGGGCAAGGACGACATCTTCGACAACCGCTTCGAATTCCGCGCACGTGGCCAGTGGCAACTGGGCGACCTGACCCTGGTCGACGACAGCAACACCGGGCTGATCTACCGCCGCGAGCGCAATGAGTCGATCGCCGCCAACAACAGCTTCGGTAGCACCATCAACGCCTATGACCTGACCCTCGACCCCACCTTGAAAAACCCCGGCGACCTGCTCGGCCTGAGCGGCCGCAACCCCGCCGGTGGCAACGCCGCCTGGATCGGCCAACCCGGTGTGCCGCAGCTTTCCAGCTACTACGGCTGGCTCAACCTGTCCGCCATGTACCCGGCCGGGCACGGTCTGTATGCAGAATCGGTGGCGCCCTACACCGCCGACAGCACCTGGACCACCCAGACGCTGTTCAGCCAGCACAACCTGCGCCTGGGTGAACGTGTGGGCCTGAACGTGGGCGCCAGCCGCAGCTGGATCGACGCCCGCATCGAAAACCCGTTCGTGCTGACCGGCGGCAACCCGCGCAAGGACTCGGATAATTACCGGCTGTTCTCGGTGCAGGTCAGTCCCTATTTCAAACCCACGGAAAACAGCACGCTGTACTACACGTTCGACCGTTCCCTCGCAGTGAATACCGGCTTCTTCACCAACGGCCTGGGCTGGGGCAGCGGCACGGGGGCCAACCAGCTCAACCCACTGGCCTTCGAGAGCCTGAGCGTGTTGCATGAGGTCGGTTTGAAGGTGGAGGCTGTGCCCGACCAGCTGTTCTTCACCCTGGCTGCCTACAAGCAGGCCCGTGACCAGTCGCCGGACAGCAACAACAACATTGCCCGGCTGATCGTCAAAGGCTGGGAAGCCACCCTGCGCTACCAGGACCAGCACCTGCGCGGCGGCCTCAACCTCAGCCGCATCAGCGCCTACAACGAGTTCACCAGCCAGGCCGGGTTTGCCTCGGCCGGCTTCATCCCCGACAACGGCACTGTGTTTGGCGACAACAACAGCCTCAACCAGCGCCCGGCCGGCAAGTTCGATGCGGTGCAGATCCCCAAATACAACGCTGGCGGGTATGTCGACTACCGCTTCGACTCAGGGTTTGGCGTTGAGCTTTCCGGCTGGTGGACCAGCAGCTGGTACCTGAACCTGAGCAAGACGGTGAAAGTGCCGGACGAATACAACCTCGATCTTGCCGTGTACTACCGCCAGCCGCAGTGGGGCGTGACGGTGCGCATGCTCAACGTCACCGACGAGCTGAATTTCGTCAGTGGCCTGGCCGGGTCCACCAATACCTTTCTGCAACCGATGCCGGGCCGCACGCTGCTGGCCCAGGTCGATTACCAATTCTGATTCCTCCTCAACCTGAAAGGCCTTAGCCATGTCCATTGAATTTGTCGGCATGATCTTCCCCCGCCAGTGGTCCGAGACCCGTGGCGTACGCACACCCGACTTCGACCTGCCATTCATCCGTCACCACGCCCGCGCCCATGAGCATGCCGGGTTCGACCGGGTGCTGATCGCCAGCGGCCCTGGCAGCGCCGACAGCCTGCAGATTGCCGCCTATGCTGCCGCGCACACCGAACGCCTGGGTTTCATGATTGCCCACCGCCCGGCGCTGACCGCGCCGACGGTGGCCGCACGGGCATTCGCCACGCTCGACCACACCACCGGCGGCGGGCGCATCCGCCTGCATGCAATCACCGGTATCACCGCCGAGCCGCAAGAGGGGGACACGCTGCTGGACAAGACCGAGCGCTACCGGCGTGCCGACGAATACCTGGAGATTGTCCGCCGCACCTGGACGGCCGAGGCGCCGTTCGACTTCGAGGGCCGCTACTTCAATATCAAGGGTGCCTTTTCACCGGTGAGGCCGCTGCAGCAGCCGCATATCCCGATTTCCTTCGGAGGCTCGTCCGACATCGCCTACCAGATCGCCGTCAAGCATGCGGATCTGTATGCGCTGTGGGGGGAACCGCTGAGCGGCGTCGCCGAGCAGATCGGCAAACTCAAGGCTGCCGCGAACGCCGCAGGCGTGGCGGCGCCTAGGGTCAGCTTATCGGTGCGGCTGATCCTGGGTGCCACCGAGGAACAGGCCTGGCAGCGTGCCGAACAGATCCTCGCGCAGATCAAGGCCAACCCGCAATTTGCGGCCGACAGCCCTTGGCAGAAACGCATCAAGGGCACCGGTTCTGAACGCCTGCTGGCAGCCGCCGCCCGTGCCGACCGGCATGACCGGGCGTTGTGGATGCCGACGGCGACGGCGGTGGGTGCCTATGGCGATACCACCGCACTGGTGGGCACGCCGGAGACCGTGGCCCAGGCGTTGCTCGATTATGTCGACCTTGGTGTGACCACCTTTCTCAACCGGGGCTATGACCCGCTGTATGACACGGTGGATTACGGGCGCTGGGTGATACCGGCGGTGCGCGAGGAAGTTCGACGGCGCCAGGCCCGGTTTGTGGGGTGAAGGTGGGGGGGTATGGCTGTGGGGTGCATCTGGTTTGCCGGGTGCATGCCTTGGGTTGTTTGGCGCCTGTGAGATCGAGCGCCGCCCGCGCGGCGCATCGCGACGCAAGGCCGCTCCCACATCTGTTTCGGGCCAATTACTCCTGTGACATGGGCGCGCGTCCCCTTGGCGCCCACCTCAATATCGAGACGGGCCAACAAGGCGGTCGCGCGCATTGGTACAGGTATGACTGGCCCGAAACAGATGTGGGAGCGGCCTTGCGTCGCGATGCGCCGCGCGGGCGGCGCTCGGTCTCACAGGCGCTGCATACCCCAAGGCAAGCACCTAGAGGCCAACACGCAACCTGGGCGAATGCTCCACCAGCGTGCGGGTATAAGCATCAACCGGTCGCCCCAGCACCTGATCGGCAATGCCCTGCTCCACCACCCGCCCCTGGCGCAACACCAGCACGCGGTCGGCAATCGCCCGCACCACCCCAAGGTCATGGGTGACGAACAGCAAGGTCAACCCCTCCCCCTGCAAGCGCTGCAACAAGGCCAGTATCGATGCCTGCACCGACACATCCAGCGCCGAGGTGATCTCGTCACATACCAGCAACTTCGGCTCGCAGATCAACGCCCTGGCTATCGCCACCCGCTGGCGTTCACCACCAGACAAGCTATGCGGATACAAGTCGGCCACACGCGCCGGTAGCGACACCCGCTCCAGCACGGCCTCGACCCGCTCGCGCGCTTTACCACCGCGCACCCCGAAAAAGTGCGCCAACGGCGCGCTGAGCGTTTGCCCGATGGTCTGCCTCGGGTTCAAGGCCCTATAGGGGTTCTGGAACACATACTGGATCTGGTGACGCAGCCCCGCATCACGTTCGCGCGCGGCAAACGCCAAAGGCGCGCCGGCGTAACTGAGTTGCCCCTGAACGTTTTCGCCCAGCCCGGCAATGGCCCTGGCCAGGCTGGTCTTGCCCGAACCCGACTCGCCCACCAGCGCCAGGCACTCCCCTTGCCTCACCCGCAGAGACACATCGAACAACACCTGGCGATCGTAAGCTACGTCCAGCCCCTGCACCTCCAGCAACACCGCTGCGCCCGGCGCAGCAGCCGCCTCGACAGCCGCTTCACCGAGGGGCAGCGGCTCTCGGTGCGGCACCAGGCAGGCCACCCGATGCCCGCCGTCATGCGCCAGCAACGACGGCTCGATCACTGAACACTCTGCACGACGCCTGCCGCAGCGCGGCGCAAACGCACAGCCATCCGGGCGCTGCCCCGGTGCCGGTGCATGCCCGGCAATCGCCTGCAAGGGCTGGCGCCGGGCAATGTCAGGTATGGCCGCGAGCAAAGCGCGAGTGTAGGGATGCGACGGCGCGCGGAACAACGCCTCACGCCCGGCCACTTCCACCAGCCGCCCGGCGTACATCACCATCACCCGGTCGACCAGGTCACGCACCACCGCCAGGTCATGGGTGACGTACAGCGCCGCCACACCTTGGTCACGGCACAGGCGCTTGAGGGTCTGCAGCACATGGGCCTGGGTGGTAACGTCCAGTGCGGTGGTGGGCTCGTCGAGTACGATCAGCTTTGGCCGCAAGACGAACGCCAGCGCCAGCATCACCCGCTGTTGCTGCCCGCCAGACAGTTGATGCGCAAAACGCCGCAGGAAGCCGTCGTCATCGGGCAAGCCCACATCCAGCAGGGTTTCGCCGATGCGCTGGCGCACCGCTTCACGCGACAGCGCAGGCTGGTGCGCCAAGAGGGTTTCACGCAGCAAAGCCCCCAGGCGCAGCGCAGGGTTCAGCGCCGTGGCCGGGTCCTGGGCGACGTAGCCGACCAGCCCGCCACGGGCCAGGCGCAAGGCCTCACCTTCGAGCTCGAGCAGCGACTGCCCGGCCACCACCACTTGCCCGCCAACGATACGCGCACCCTGCCGGGCATGGCGCAGCAACGCCGTGGCCAAGGTGGTCTTGCCCGAGCCGGACTCACCCACCAGGCCAACAATCTCGCCCGCTGCAACGCTGAAGGACACCTCGGCCAGCACATCGACCTGCCCGGCCAGCTCTACCCGCAGGTCGCTGACCTGCAACACTTCACTGGCCACATTCAACAGCGCGCTCATGGCTGCTTCTCCCCAATCCGGGCACTGGCCCGGCCAACCCCTTCGGCCAGGATGTTGGTGCCATAGGCAAACACCCCGATCAGCAATGCAGGTGCCAGTACGGCCCAGGGCTGCACCAGCAGGCCGGCCTGGTTTTCGTTGATCATCAAACCCCAGTCGGCCGACGGCGGTGCCACCCCGTAGCCCAGAAAACTCAAGCCGGACAGCATGCCCACCGCCCAGGTCAGCATGTTGCCGAAGTGCACCAATAGCGGCGTGAGGATGTTCGGCAGGATTTCATGAAAGAGGATGCGCCAACGCGGGTAACCCATCATCTGCGCCGCCTCCACGTACTCCTGCCCGGCGACCGCCACGGCACTGCCGCGGGCCAGGCGGACAACCCCCGGGGTAAAGGCGATGGCCACGGTCAGCACGATCAGCCAAGGTGCACGGCCGAGCATGGACACGATCAGCAGCACCAGGATCAGGTCCGGGAACGCCAGCGATACGTCCGCCGCCCAGCTGATCGCCTGGTCCAGGCGCCTGCGCGAGAAGCCGGCCAACAGGCCCAGGCTGCCGCCAACCAGCAATGCGAGGGTGGCTGCTGCCACCGACATCCACAGCACCGACAGGCCGCCGCTGAGCAACCGCGAGAGCAGGTCGTGGCCCAGAAAATCGTGCCCCAGCGGTGCCCCGGCAGCCGGGGGGCCGTACACCAGCCCGACCATCGCCGTGGGCGCATGAGGTGCCAGCCAGGGGCCGAAAGCGGCCAGCAGCGCCACCATCAAGGTGATTACAGCGCCACGCCGCACCTGTGGGTCGGCCAGCCAACGGGATTCAATCATGGTTGCCTCCTGGGCAGGGGTGCTGCGCGCGCGTCGCCACCAGGGCCGAATGCCGCGCCGGATACGGCGGATCATCCGCACCCGGCGCGCCGTGCGCAGCTTGGGGGTGAGCAATACGGTCAGCAGGTCGGCCAGCAGGTTGATCAGCACCACCGCCACGGTGATGACCAGCACCACGCCCTGGATCATCGGCAGGTCGCGCATCTGGATCGCCGCATTCAACGCAGTGCCAATACCGGGGTAGCTGAAAATCACCTCGGCCAGCAATGCACCGCCGACCAGCGTGCGCAGGGTCAGTGCCACGCCCTGGATCGCCGGGGTCAGGGCATTGGGCAAGGTGTGCCGCCAGACGATGCGCCGCTCGGGGACACCCCGCAGGCGCGCGGCGATCACATACTCGGACTCCAGCGCCTCGATCATCGAGGCCCGCACCATGCGCGTGAGGTACGGCAGGGCCGTCAGGCTCAGGGCCAGCACCGGTAGCACCAGTGACGGCCACTGCCGCCACAACGGCAACTGCGGGTCGAGGATCGACACCGCCGGCAGCCAGCCCATGCCCGGCATTGAAAACAGCAACACCAGGCCGATGGCCAGCAGAAAGCCCGGCGTGGCCTTGAGCAGAATCAACGCCGACAGGCCCCAGCGGTCCAGCCGGCTGTCGCGGCGCAGGGCCAGGCTCACCCCCAACAGCAAGGCCACCGGCACCACCAGTGCCAACACCCCGGCCAGCAGGGCAAGGGTGTGGCCCAACCGGCCGAACAGCAGTTGTGCCACCGGCACCTGTGAGTCCAGTGAAATGCCCAGGTCCCCGCGTAATGCTGCGCCTAGCCAGCGCAGGTACTGCACCAGAATCGGCTGGTCGAGGCCCAGTTGCCGTTGCAGGGTGAGGATGCTTTCCAGCGGCGCATCCGGGCCGAGAATCACCCGCGCAGGGTCAGAAGGCAGTGCCTGGGTGGCGATGAACACCACCAGGCTGATCACCCAGGCCGTGAGCAACCCGTAACCGAGGCGGCCGATGAACCAGGCCAGCCAGGCC
This sequence comes from Pseudomonas sp. NMI542_15, assembly GCF_021283425.1. Classification (NCBI taxonomy): domain Bacteria; kingdom Pseudomonadati; phylum Pseudomonadota; class Gammaproteobacteria; order Pseudomonadales; family Pseudomonadaceae; genus Pseudomonas; species Pseudomonas sp. NMI542_15. The sequence continues at coordinate 373,400 of NZ_JAJSRO010000002.1, forward strand.
GGCGTGCGGGGCGTGTGTCGAGGATCAGGCATTGGGGTTCAACCAGAGTTCGTCAAAGCGCCAGGAGGCGAAGGTGGTCTGTTCCGGGGCAAGCCCGCCAACCCTGGACGACGCCGCATCGAGCACGTCGGAAAAGCCCCAGATCAGCAACCCGCCACGTTCGTGCTGGATGGCCTGGGCTTCATGCACCAAGGCCCTGCGCCGCGCCAGGTCGGGCTGGGCCAGGGCTTGCTGGAACAGTTCGGTAAAGCGCGGGTCGTGGAAGTTGCTGCGGTTGTAGATGGCCTGCGGCGCATCGTTGTGCAGCGCCGAGGCGAGAAAGCCGCGCGCCGGGGTCGACCCGGGCGACAGCTGCCATTGCTCACGTTGCGGGCCGTTGAAAACGGACCCGTCCACCTGGTTGACCTTCACCTGCACCCCGGCCTTAAGGGCCTGCTGGGCAAACACCAGCGCGGCGTTGACGCCAGGCCCTGGCGTGGTGGTCAGTGCCACACGCAAATCGTCCTGCCCCGCCTGGCGCAGCAGCGAACGGGCCTGGTCCAGCGCGTAAGGGCGCTGGGCAATGGCGTGGTTGAAGGTGGGGTCGTGAGGCGAATACAAGTCGTTGGCCACCCGGCCAAAGCCATTGAGCCCACGCGCCACCAGCTCCTGACGGTCGGCCAACAGGCGGAATGCCTGGCGCACCCGTACATCCTGGAACGGCGCCTTGGCCAGGTTCAGGTTGAAGCCGGTGAACGAGGTGCTCGGCGAGGCGTACAGCCGCAGCCGTGGGTCGGCCTTGAGCAGTGCACTGTGCTCAGCCTGCACACCACTGGCCACATCGATCTGCCCGGCGCGCAGCGCTGCGGCCCGCGACACCTGGTCCTTGAATTCGATGATTTCCAGCTCGTCCGCGTAGGGGCGATTGGGCTTGTAGTAGTTTTCAAAACGGGTGTAGAGCGAGCGCTGGCCAGGTATGAAGCTTTTCAGCCGGTATGGCCCGGCGCCCACCGGGTTGGTCACCGGGTGGTAGTCGGTGGGCACGATGCCGCCGAAGCTGATCAACGTTTCATCGAGCGGGTAGAAGCTTTGCCCCTGCTTGAAACGTATTTCAATTGTGCGCTCGTCCAGTTTGCGCAGTGCCTGCCGATCGATAGCGCCGACCAGCCCGGCGAAGGGCGAGGCCAGCTGCGGGTCGGTCAGGCGCAGGATCGAGAACAGCATGTCGTCGGCGGTGATGCTTTTGCCGTGGTGAAACTCCAGCCCAGGCTTGAGGCGGATGGTCCATGCGCTGGCGTCGGCATTCGGCTCGGCGAACTCGGCCAGTGCCAGGCGCGTGCTGACGTCGGCGTTCCATTCCCAGCACTTGGCGTACAGCGCCCAGCCCCGGATGATGCCGCCGCCCACCGGCTTGTGCGCATCAAGGTTGCCGGCCTGGTCGCCATCAATAATGCCCACCCGCAAGCGCCCACCGTGCACCGGCGTGCCAGGCAGCGCCGCACTGGCCGCTGAAGACGCGCCGCTGTCGCAGCCACTGAGCAGCCCCCCCAGCAGCAAGCTGCCGCCAACGGCCAGGCTGTTGCCGAGAAACACCCGGCGCGAAAACAGCTCGCTCATTACCTTCTCCTTACGCCGGTTGCGCCACGCCGGGCTTGCTGACTGCGCCCAGGCGCGGCACCTCGAAGCCATGATCCAGGTCAAGCAGCGGGAACAGCAGGTCTGCCACCCGGTGCGCCTCATCGATCAGCGGGAAGCCTGACAGGATGAATGCCGACGTGCCCTGGGCCTCGTATTCACGGATGCGTTCGGCGACCTGTTCGGCGCTACCCACCAGGTACGTGCCGGCTGCCGGGCCGAGGATGTTGAAGCCGAACAGGCTGGGGCCCAGCCAGACGTTGGGGTAGATCTCCAGCTCGCGGGCGGTGGGCAGCCGCCCGGCGCGGAGGCTGTCGAGGTTGCGCTGGATGCGCGGGTCGTCGCTGACGTAGCTGTCGAAGGTTTGCCCCGGCGGCAACTGGCGTTCGATGGCCGCGCGCGCGGTGGCCAGCGAGGTGCGCTGCAACAGGCGCTCGGCATGGGCCCAGGCCTCTTCCTCGGTTTCGCGCACGATCACTTGCAGGCGGGTGCCGTAGGTCAGCTCACGGCCAATCTTCGCCGCCTCGGCCGCTACCCGGCGGAACTTGTCGCCGAGCTTTTGCGGGGTGTCGGCGAAGCTCAGGTACACGTCCAGCAACTGCACCGAATGGGCCACGCCCGGTGCCGACGTGCCGGCGCCCCACAACGGAATGCCGGGCTTTTGCTTCGGTGGGTGCCAACCGCCCAGCGGGTGATGGGCGGCGGCCGGCGAACGGGGTGAAAGCTTGACGTAGCGGCCGTCGTAACCCGCCGTTTCACCGGCGTAGAAACTCTGGAAGGCGCGCCAGTATTCCAGGCTGAAGTCGTAGCGTTCATCGTGCGGGTAGTGCACGCCCAAGGTAGCCAGGCCGGCATCGTTGCCGTTGACCACGTTGAACAGCAGGCGGCCGTTGGAAAACTGGTCGAAGGTGAGCGCCCATTTAGCCAGCACCGCTGGCGACAACTCCCCCGGGTGCTGGGCGACCAGAAAGCGCAGGCGCGTGGTGGCGTCGATCAGTGCTGCCGACACGGCCAGGCTTTCGTTGGGGCTTGAGCCGAGCAGCGAGCCGTAGAAGCCCAGACGGTCAGCGGCGATGGCCAGTTGCTTGAGGTGTTCGAAATCGGTGTGCCAGCGGCCTTCGGGCTCCCAGGGATAGGGGCCGTCGGGGGTGGTGAGGTACCAAAGGATTTTGACTGCCATGGGGCTGGGTCCTTTTCAGATGAGGTGTTTGAGGGCAGGCCTCTGGGGCTGCTGCGCAGCCCTATCGCGACGCAAGGCCGCTCCCACATTGGTCGGCGTACGCGGGCCTTGTGGGAGCGGCCTTGTGTCGCGATAGGGGCGCAAAGCGCCCCCAGCGATCGCATCAGTTACGCCGATCGATGCCAGGCACCAGGCCCAACTCGGTAGCACGGTCGTACAACCCGCTCATCTTCCACTGCTGGGTCAGCACCCCTGGCCCGTAAGGCCGCGACCCGCCCAGGGCATCGGCCAGCAACTGGATCTGCGCCCCCTCCTCCAGCAACAGGATGAACTCCGCCGTGGCCCGCAGCCCCTGCTTGCCCCACACCGTGGAGCCGCCGTTGGCTTCCAGGATGGCCAGGTTGAACGGGTTCTCGGCAATCTTGTCGAGGATGAAGTCCACCTCGGCCTGGCGCCGGTCGATGTACACCGGCAGCTCGCGGGCCAGCTGATAGCGCTGCACCGGCACGTAGTGGAACGGCAAGGTGCGGTGGGTTTGCGCCCAGGCACCGAGGTACGGGCTGTGCACGTGCGACACGGTGGTGACGTCGGCGTGGGTCTGGAACAGCTTGGTGTAACGCCCCAAACCGCCTTTACCTTTGCCGACGATGACGTTGCCCGCAAAATCGGTGACGGTGGCCTGCAGCGGCTTGCGATGGTTCCACGGCCCGCCGTAATTCACCGACACCAGCAGCTCTTCACCCGGCACACGTTCGATGAAGCCAACCGTGCCATTGGCGGTAATGGTGTTGGTTTCGCGAAAGACGCTGAAGGCCGCTTCGGCGTCGGCCACTACCTGGTCGATAAAGGCTTGCAGTTCGGCAGTGACAGGGCGTTCGTTGATCAGTACGGTCATGTTCAATCTCCAGTCAGGTCAGGCGCGGCGTTGGGCCAGCAGTTCATGGGCAGCTTGCAGAGGCCGCGGGTCGACCCAGTCGGCAATGGCGAAATCGGCTTCGAGGAAACCGTGCAGGTACAGAAAGTCCTTTTGGGTGCCGAGGAAGGCCAGGCGCTGTGCGGACAGGTCCGGCGCCAGCGTGGTGTGGAAGTCACCGCGGTAGGCCTCGGCCACACCCTGGCTGCCCGCGCGGGTTTCTTCTTCGAGAATGCGGTTGAGCGCGTCGCGGTTGCCGGCTGCCCACTCGGCGGCACGCAAGGTCTGGGCAAGGAAGCGCACCACCAGGTCGAAATGGTTGTCGAGCAGGCGTTGATGCACGGTGATCGGCCGTGGCGTGCCGTTGTTGATGCGGTGGCGCGGGTCGGGCAGCAGGTCGAGGTCGACGCCCACCACCAGGCCCAACCGGCGTGCGGCATCGGCTGCTGCCGCGCCCTTCACGTACACGGCATCGACTTCACCGCGCGCCAGGTATTCCAGCCCCGACCACAGCCGCTGCAAGCCCAACGCCGGGGTGGCGGCACTGGCCTGGTCGAGCAGGGCCACTTCCACCAGTTGCACGTCATCCAGGTGCAGGCCCGCCGAGGCCAGGGCGCCTTTGTAACCCTGAAGGCTCATGGCCCGGGCAATGCTGCCAGGCCGACTATCGCCCCAGGCCGGCAGCGCCAGGCGTTTGCCGCGCAAGTCGGCGGCGCTGCGGATGCCGGAGTCCGGGCGGACCAGGATGGTTTGCCATTCCTCGATCCAGGTCAGGCCGATCAACCGACTGGGGGAGCCGGCCGCACGTGCCGCCAGCGCCGGCACGTTGCCGCCTTCGCGAAACAACCCGGGCAGTTGGTGATCGTAGTGGTGATGGCCTAGCTGGCGGGCCTCCTGCAGGGTCGAGACGGGCAAGCCATCGGCAGCAAACTCTTGCTCAAGCCAGCCAAGCTTGTAGGCCAGGCCTGAGGCGGTGGGCACAGGGCAGCGGGTGAACCAGATGCGTTCCAGGGCGGATGGGTCGTCTGCCAGGCGTTTTGCTGTGGGGGTTGCGAGGGTCATGGGGTGGCTCCTTGGGCGTCGTGCAAGCACCATTGCAGCGTGCGTGCCAACCGCTGGAGGCCTTGATTTCCGTAGGATTGGCTGTTGTGTCGGAGGGCTGGGTGCTTGGCTGGGAGCAGGATTGCGGGCGGAGTGCTGCCAGATCAGCAACATGACTGCTGCTGAGGCAGCAAAGGCCGCTGGAAGCCACACAGGATGTGGCCTGAGGAGGGGTGGCAAAGATATTGCTCTAGGGCTTGGTACCGCGGTGTGGCCATTCGCGGGCATGCCCGCTCTCACAAGGGCCAGCACAACCCCCAAGGGCAGTGCTGCCTCTGTGGGAGCGGGCAAGCCCGCGAAACAGGCGCACTGGCCCTTCTGACAATTCGAGACCCCACCATGAGTGCCATAGAACCTTCCCCTGCCCGCCGCCTCACCAGCGAAACGGAAGCCATCGAAACCGCCCGCCAGGTCGCCGCGCACATCGCCGAACTGGCCGCCGACCCGCGCAACAACGGCCAGCTCCCCCACCGCCAGGCCGAGCTGTTGTCCAGCAGCGGCCTGACCGCCATCGCGGTGCCCGCCCAGTTCGGCGGCCTCGGTGCCTCGGTGCAGACTGTGGTGGAAACCGTGCGCCTGGTCTCCACCGCCGACGGCGGTGTCGGCCAGCTGCTGCAAATTCACAATGTGATGCTGCGCGGCATCTTTACCGGCTACCCCGACGAAATACGCGACCGGCTGATTGCCGACGTACTCGCTGGCAAGCGCTTTGGCAACGCCCTGGCCGAAGTCGGCGGCAAGAACAAGTTCGCCCTCAAGACCCGCGTCGAGCGCCGCGCCGATGGCCAGTGGGTGCTCAACGGCAGCAAGTTCTACTCGACAGGCTCCTACCTGGCCGAGTGGATCTCGCTGACCGCCGCCAGCGAAGACGGCGGCGTCGGCGTGCTGCTGCACCGCGACACTCCGGGGCTGACCCTGATCGATGACTGGCAAGCCTTTGGCCAGCAGAACTCGGTGAGCGGTACGGTGAATTTCGACAACATCGTGCTCGATGAGCGCTACCTGACCCGCCGCAACGGGCCGATGAAACGCACTGGCCTGACCTTCCCGCAGATCCTCCACGCCGCCATCGACACCGGCATCGCCGCTGGCGCCTTGCAGGCGGCTGTCGAGTACTTGCGCGAGCATGCCCGGGCCTGGGTGGAGAGCGGCGTGGAGCGCGCCAGTGACGAGCCGCATGTCATTCGCCAGGTCGGTGAGTACGCCGTGGCGCTGCGCGGCGCTGAGTCGGTGCTGCGCGAGGCGGCGCGGGTGTTCGACGAACACGAGCGCGACCCGGAGAACAAGGCGTTGCAGGATGAGCTGATCCTGTCGGTCGCTACCGCCCGTGCGCATTCCGATGCTGCATCGCTGAAGATTTCCAGCGACTTGTTCTCGTTGCTGGGGGCCAGCGCTTCGCTGAGTAAGTGGAACCTCGACCGCTTCTGGCGCAATGCCCGGGTGCACACCACCCACGACCCGATCCGCTGGCGGCTGCACAACGTGGGCAACTACTACCTGAACGGGGCAGACCCGGGGGAGTACACGGCGGTGCTTAATGCCAAGGAGAGCCAGGGCGCTACCCGCCGTTGAACCCAGCTGGAGCCGGGGGGGCGCGTCGCGCCCCATTCGCGGCACAAGGCCGCTCCTGCAAGGGCGGTGTCGCATTCTGATCGAGCATCTACATGAACCACCCGCTTCTTCGGGCATTGGCCATCTACCGCGAAATGCCTTGGCGCTTTGCTCTGGTCACTGCCTTGTACATCGCCGGCAACCTCGGCCTGGCCTGGCAGCAGTGGCTGATCGGCCATGCGGTCGATGATGTCAGCGCCGGCCGCGCCGTGCTGCGCCTGGCCGACGGCAGCCTGGACGCCAGCGTGGCCTGGCACTGGTTGTGGCTGCTGCTGGCCATCGCCCTGGGCCGCGGCCTGCTGCAATACGCCGCCGCCGTGCTGTCGCTGGTGCTCAGCCAGGCCCTGCTCACGCGCCTGCGTGAACGCATCCTCAGCCAGGTGCAGCGCCTGCACCTGGGCTATCACTGGCACCACGGCATGGGCGAACTGGTCACCCGCACCACCCGCGATGCCGACAAAGTGCGCGACGCACTGATCACCTTCTGGCGGCAGATCATCGAAACCCCGCTGGTGGTGCTCGTCGCGGTGGGCCTGTTGAGCTGGTACGACCCGCTGCTGGGGCTGGTGCCACTGCTGCTGACCGGCGCCGGGTTATGGCTGTTCGTGGTGCAGACCGATCGCCTGGTCACGCTTGACCGCGCCGTGGGCGCTGCCTATGACCAGGTCAGCCAGGACTTGGCAGAAGGCATCGGTGGGGTGCGGGTGATCAAGGCCTTTGGCCTGGAGCAGCAGCGCATTGCCCGCTTCGCCCGGCAGGTCGAGGTGTTCACCGACCATGCCCGCGCCGCCCTGGCCTACGCCAGTTCACGCATTCCGCTACCGCAGGCGGTGGTGGCGCTGGGGCATGTGTGGATCCTGGTATACGGCGCCCATCGCGTGGCGGCTGGCGCGCTGGGCATCGGCGAGCTGGTCACTTCGCTGCTGGTGGCCACCACGCTGGTGTTCCGCATCGAAGGCATAGGCCGAGTAATGCAGACCTTCGCCGATGCCCGCGCCAGCGCCGAACGCATCTGGCAACTGCTGGACGAACGCCCGGCCATTGTCGGCGGCCATGCCACCCTGCCTGCGGGGCCGTTGGGGCTGAAGCTTGACCAGGTGCAGGTCAGTGCGGCAGAGGCTGGCCGGCCTGTTCTGCAGGGCTGCTCGCTAACCCTGCTGCCCGGTGAAGTGGTGGCGTTGGTCGGCGCCACCGGCACCGGCAAAAGCCTGCTGGCCAGCCTGCTGCCACGTTTGGCCGATGCACAGCACGGCAGCGTGCAGGTCGGTAGCGACACTGCCGGTTGGTACAACGTACGCGACCTCGACCTTGCCGACCTGCGCCGCCGCGTGCACGTGCTGGCGCAGGAAAGCTTTCTGTTCTCCGACAGCCTGGCCGCCAACCTGCGCATGGCCGCACCACAGGCCAGCGACGCCCGGTTGCGTGAAGCCTTGCGCCTGGCCGCCGCCGAGGACGTGCTGGAGCGCCTGCCCCACGGCCTCGACACCCCGCTAGGCGACCGCGGTGTGACCCTGTCCGGCGGCCAGCGCCAGCGCCTGTGCCTGGCCCGGGCGCTGCTCGGTGCACCCGACATCCTCTGCCTGGACGACGCCACCAGCGCCCTGGATGCCCTGGGCGAACGCCAGGTGCTGCACAACATCCGCCGCCTGCACAGCGCCAGCGGCCAAGGCCCGACCTTGCTGCTGATCACCAGTCGCCTCTCCACCCTGCTGCTGGCCGACCGCGTGCTGATGCTGGAAAACGGCCGCATCACTGCCAATGGCAGCCATGCCGAACTGTGCACGAACAACGCCCATTATCGCGACTTGCTGGGGATCGACCATGACTGATGCGCAGCACACCCCCGCCAGCGATATCGACATCGAGCAGCGCTTGGCCCGCCAGGCGCTGGACCGAGGCATGTTCCACCGCTTGCTGCCGCTGTTGCAGCCCATTCGCGGGCAGATCCTTGCCGTGATCGGCATCGAGCTGCTGCTGGTGTTCACCGTGTTCCTGCGCCCGTGGTTCGTGCGGGAACTGCTGGACAAGGGCCTGGTGCCCAGCGCCGACCACTGGCTGCTCGACGAGCGCCTGGTACTGTGGTTGGGCCTGGGGCTGGCCGCGAGCTGGCTGGGGCGCTTTCTGCTGGCCGGGGTATCGCAGTTCATCGCCGGGCGCGCGGCGATCGGCGTGCTCAATGCCCTGCGGGTGAAAGTGTTCGCCCATGTGCAGGCGCTGTCGGTGAGCTACTTCGACCAGACCCGTGCCGGGCGCATCATTTCCCGTGCCGACCGGGACGTGGATGCGCTGGAGCCGTTGCTCGTGCAAGGCCCGCCCGAGCTACTCGGCGCCCTGCTGCGTTGCGGCCTGGCAGCGGTAATGCTGTGGCGTATCGAGCCCAGCTTCTTTTACAGCCTGGCGGCCACAGTGCCGTTGCTGGCCGTGGCCACTTGGCGCTTCAAGCGCGTGTCGCAACGCAACTGGGCCAAGGTGGCCGAGCAGCGCAGCCGCTTCACCGCGCACTTGGTGGAAAGTGTGAGCGGGGTGCGGCTGATCCAGCAATGCGGGCAAGCGCAGACCAACCAGGCACGCTACCGGCGCCTGCTGGAGGACTTCAACCAGGCGCTGATCCGCGGCAGCCTGCGCGCCGGCTGGTTCGCGCCGTTTACCGCGTTGCTCAGCACCGCCGGCATGGCCGTGCTGTTGCTGGTCGGTGCCCATGGCCTGGCCGAGGGCAAGGTCAGCGTGGGGCAGGTGGCCGAGAGCCTGTTCTACGTGTTCCTGTTCCTTGGCCCGCTGCAAGAGCTGTCAGACCTGTTCGAGCGCTACGCCACCGGCAGCGCTTCAGCCCAGCGCATCTTCCTGCTGCTCGACACCCGCCCGCAAGTGCTCGACCCGCCCGCGCCACACGCCCTGACCCGGGCGCGCGGCCAAGTGGACTTCGACGCGGTCGGCTTTGCCTATACCCCTAACAGCTCGCGCCCGGTGATCGACGGGCTCGACCTGCACATCCGCGCCGGTGAAGTGCTGGCCATCGTCGGCCCCTCCGGGCATGGCAAGAGCACCCTGGTGCAGTTGCTGACGCGTTTCTACGAAGTGCAGCACGGCGCCGTGAAGCTGGACGGCATCGACCTGCGTGCGCTGGCCCAGCATGACTTGCGGCGCAACGTGGGCGTGGTGCTGCAGGACAACGTGCTGTTCAGCGGCAGCATCCTCGACAACCTGCGCCTGGCCGCGCCCGACGCAGACGATGCGCGGTTGGTGGCCGCCGCCCGTGAGCTGGGTGCCGACGAGGTGCTGGAACGTCTGCCGCAGCGCTACCACACCGAAGTCGGCCCGCTGGGCGCGCACCTGAGCCATGGCCAGCGGCAGCTGGTGTGCCTGGTGCGGGCTTACCTGGCCGACCCGGCGGTGCTGGTGCTGGACGAAGCCACCTCGGCGGTGGACGTGCACACCGAGCGGCGTATCCAGCGCGCGCTGCGCAGGCTGTGCCAGGGGCGCACTGCAATCATCATCGCCCACCGCCTGGCGACCATTCGCGATGCCGACCGGATTGCCGTGGTGAAGCATGGTCGGGTGGTGGAACAAGGGGCGCATGCCGATCTGATCGGGCGTAGTGGCGCGTATGCGGCGCTGTACCAAGCGTATCTGCGCAGCGCCGGGGAGGTTGCAACCGAGCAAATCGGGGTCTGACTCGTCGGCCTCTTCGCGGGGCAAGCCCGCTCCCACAGGTATGGCGCCGGACTGACTGACAGCGCCGAACCTGTGGGAGCACCTCTTCGCGGGGCAAGCCCGCTCCCACAGGTATGGCGCCGGACTGACTGACAGCGCCGAACCTGTGGGAGCGCCTCTTCGCGGGGCAAGCCCGCTCCCATAGGTATGGCGCCGGACTGACTGACAGCGCCGAACCTGTGGGAGCGGGCTTGCCCCGCGAAGAGGCCGGACCTGTTCATGCTGCTACCCCAGCATCCGTTGCTGCCGCACTGCTGCCACAGCAGCACCCCTCCCCCCCTCTACGCCTCAAACCCCCGCCCCACAGGCCATGCGCCGCGCATGGCACAGCCGTTGCACCACCCTCCTCATCCGCACAACCGCCCCCTTCAGGAGCCCCCATGACCACCGAATTCTTCTGGCGCCTGCCCTTGGGCACCGATGGCCCGCAGCTGTCCACCGACCGCCACAACCGCGGCAACCCCGCGCACCGCCCCGGCAATATCGCCCCCGGTCGCCTGCCCGATGGCCAGGCTGACGGTTTCAGCTACATCGACTACATCGCCCAGGTGGCCAAGGCCGCCGAGCTGGCCGGGTTCGAAGGCGCCTTGCTACCCACCGGCCCGGAGCCGTGGATAGCCGCCGCCGCGCTGGCCCGCGAAACCCGGCGCATCCGCTTCCTGATCGCCTTTCAGGCCACCTGGACCCTGCCCGCCTATGCCGCTCAGCAGGCGGCAATTCTGCAAAACCTTAGCGGGGGCCGGCTGGACTGGAACATCATCACCGGCGGTAACCCGGCCAGCCAAAGGGCCAATGGCGACTTCCTGGAGCATGACCTGCGCTACAAGCGCACCGGCGAATTCCTCGACGTGATCCAGGGCCTTTGGACACAGGAAAAGTTCTCCTACGAAGGCGATATCTACCGCCTGGAAAACGGCAGCCTGCCGCCGGGCCTGCAACACGAACGCAAACCGGGCGTGTACTTCTCCGGCTTTTCCGATGCCGCACTGGACGTGGCCGCGCGCCATGCCGATGTGTACCTGAACTGGGCCGAGCCCATCGACAAGCTCAAGCCGCATATCGAACGCGTGCGTGAACTGGCCGATAAACAGGGCCGCACGGTGCGTTTCGGCCTGCGTGTCGACCTGTTCGCCCGCGAGACCGAAGAACAAGCCTGGCGCGAACTGCGCCAGCAGTTCGAGCGCCTGGAAGGCAAGGCCAGCGCCAGCGCCAAGGGCTTCGTGACCGGCTCGGACTCTGTCGGCGGTGCACGCCAGGCCGCCTATCACCAAGGCTTGCAGGGCTTCGATGAACTGATCCTGGCGCGCAACCTGTGGGCCGGCTTCGCCAAGGCCAAGCCCGGCCCCACCGTGGGCCTGGTGGGCAGCCATCAGAACATCGCCGAACGCCTGGCTGAATACCGCGATGCCGGTTTCAGCACCTTCATCCTCGCCGCCAACCCGCACCTGGAAGAGGCCTTGCGCATCGGCCAGGAAGTGTTGCCGCTGGTGCAGCAGGCTGCCACCACACCGTTGCAGGCCAGTGCCTGAACCCCAACCGGAGCTGAACATGAGCCAACCCCTCGATACCTTGTGGTACACCCGCTGTCCGGTGCCCACCGGCCTGGGCATTGCCGTGCAGCAAGGCTGGCTGCAGGAAGACCTGGCCGGCCTCGGCACCCAGGTGCAGTCCCTGCGCGAAGCCGACCAGCAGGCAGTGCGCGAATCGCACTTTGACCACAGCCTGCTCAATTCGGTACGCCACGGCGGCAGCATCCCGGCTATCTGGGCCCGCGCCCAGGGCCGCGACACCCGGGTCATCGGCCTGTCGTGGGCCGATGAGGCGCAGTTGATCCTGACCCGCCCAGACAGCGGCATCCACACCGTAAAAGACCTCAAAGGCCGCCGCTTCGGCCTGCCCGACTGGGCCGCCGCACAGATCGACTTCACCCGTGCCCAGGCCCTGCGCGGGCTGGAAAACGCCCTCAAGCTCGCAGGCTTGCAAGTGGGCGACGTGGACTTGGTCAACTACCGCTACGACGGTACCTTCAGCGACCGCCCGGTACGCAGCGTGGCCGGCACGCCGGTGTCCAGCACCCAGAGCGAAGGCCGCAACCTGGAGCTGACCGGCCTGCTGCGCGGCGAGGTCGACGCGATTTTCCTCAAGGGCGCCAGCGCCGTACAACTGGCCCACGCCTTCGCCCTGCACACGGTGATCGACACCGGCAGCCACCTCGACCCGCTGATCCGCAGCAACAACGGCACGCCACGCACCCTGGCGGTGGACAGCCACCTGCTGGCGCAGCACCCGCAGGTGGTGCGCACCCTGCTCGGTTCGGTGCTGCGCGCCGAACGCTGGGCCCACCAGCACCCCGACGAAACCCGCCGCTATCTGGCGCGGGAAACCAACAGCAGCGAGTACTGGGTGCAAGTGGCTTACGGCACCGACGCCCACCTGCGCCTGAGCACGCGCCTGGACGAACAGGCCATTAATGCCTTGCAGGACTTTGTCGAGTTCCTCAAGCGCTGGCGCTTCATCCCGGCGCGCTTCGAGGTGCGCGACTGGATCACTCGCCAACCACTGGACCAACTGCTGGCCCCCCTCCACATGGACAGGAAACCCGTTACCCCATGACCAAGCCCCTGGAAACGCTCTGGTACACCCACAGCCCCGTGCCCACCGGCCTCGGCATCGCCGTACAATCGGGGCGGCTGGCCGAGGCCTTCACGCCGTTTGGCACCAATATCCAGTCGCTGCGCGAGTCCAGCGAACGCGAGGTGCGCGAAGCCCACTACGACCATCATCTGCAAAACTCGGTGCGCCACGGCGGTAACATCCCGGCGATCTGGGCCTACGCCAGCGGCGTCGAGACCCGCGTGCTGGGGCTGTCATGGAGTGATGAGGTGCAGTTGATCCTCACCACCGAAGAAAGCGGCGTACGCAGCATTCGCGACCTGAAGAACCGCCGTTTCGGCATACCCAAGTGGGCCAACGTACAGATCGACTTCACCCGCGCCCAGGCCCTGCGCGGGCTGGAAAACGCCCTGAAGCTCGAAGGCCTGGCGGTGGCCGATGTGGAACTGGTCGACTACCCCTACGGCGGCACCTACAGCGACGATGCCAAGCAGCACCTGTACGGTGCTGAAGTGAGCCTGGACACCAGCCGCTTCAGCCGCCGCAACAATGAGCTGATCGGCCTGCTGCGTGGCGACATCGACGCGATCTTCCTCAAAGGTGCGCATGCGGTGCACCTGGCCCACGAGTTCGGCCTGCGCGTGGTGGTCGACACCGGCAGCCATCCGGACCCGCTGATCCGCAGCAACAACGGCACCCCGCGCACACTGACCGTGGACAGGCACTTGCTGGAAAACCACTTCGATGCCAGCCGTACGCTGGTCGACACGGTGCTGCGCACCGAGCAATGGGCCTGGGCTAACCCGGAAGAGACCCGGCGCTTTCTGGCGCGCGAGCTGAACACCAGCGAGTACTGGGTGGCGGCGGCCTATGGCGATGATGCGCATCGGCGCCTGCGTACTACCCTGGACAGCCGCTCGATCGAGGCGCTGCAGGACTTTACCGAGTTCCTGTTCAGGTGGGGGTTCATACCGCGGCGTTTCGATGTGCGCGAGTGGATTGATTTTCGTGTGCTGGAGAGTGTGATCGGGTCGACTTCGCGGTTGGCGGTTTGAGATTGTTGGGGCCGCTTTGCGGCCCCAACAATCTCAGCCCCGCCACTGCTGCCCCAGCAGCACCCGGCCAGCACCCCACTGCTGCCCCACCTGCAACACCCGCTCAAAAACCAAATAAAAACCCTATATTTCAATAGCTTAACAATATGGCACAGTCCCTGCTCTAGCTCTCCCCAACAACGCTTTACATACGGGGAGATCCACCATGCACCAGCTCAATCCACTGGCCCGCCAGATCAGCCTGGCGCTGCTGCTGGCCGGCACCGGCAGCCAGGCCATCGCCGCCAACGAAGACACTAAAAACGAACCGGCCCTGGAAACCGTCACCGTCACCGCCCAGCACCGCGAACAGACCTTGCAGGAAGTACCGGTGGCCGTATCAGCCATCAAAGGCACCAGCATTACCGCCGATGGGGTGCGCTCGATGGGCGACATCACCACCTTCGTGCCCAACGCCTCGGCCAAGAACCCCGACGGCGACGGCCGCCCACGTTGGTATATCCGCGGCCTGGGCACCGGCGACACCGGCGCGGCAACGGTCTTCCCGGTGGGCATCTACGCCGATGACGTCTACCTCAACGCCCCCATCGCTGGCGGCGGGCCGCTGTTTGACCTGGAGCGCATCGAAATCCTGCGTGGGCCACAAGGCACCCTGTATGGCAAGAACACCACTGCCGGTGCAGTGAATGTGATTTCCAGGAAACCCACCTTCGACACCGACGGTTACGGCACCGTAGGCTTTGGCAGCAAGAACGAACGCATCGTTACCGGTGCCATCGGCGGCGCGTTGGTGGACGAAAAACTGGCCGGGCGAGTGGCGCTGTATTCCGAGGAGCGTGACGGCTTCCAGAACAACGACTTCGACGGCAACACCTATGGCGATGTGAACAAGAAAGCCATCCGCCTGCAGTTCCTGGCCCAGCTCAACCCCGACCTGGACGCCCTGCTCAAGGTGCACAGCCGCCAGTTCAAGGGCGACGGCAGCAATGGTTCGCTGCCCGTGGGCCGCTACTACAACGTCGGCTACGAACGCCCGCATGGCCGCGACATCTCGCTGAACGTCAACGAAGACTACCGCCTGGACCACGATGGCGCCTCGCTGACGTTCAACTACTACCTGGGCGACTACACGCTGACCTCGATCAGCGCCTACGACTACATCCGCAACCGCTCCACCAGCGACGCCGACTACACCCCCTACGAGGTCAACGGCGCGTCGATCACCGATAACAGCTATCGCCAATGGTCGCAGGAGCTGCGCCTGGCCTCGCCGGAAGACCGCCCGCTGCACTGGCTGCTGGGTGCGCACTACTTCCACGAAGACCTCGACAGCGCGGCACAGCGGGTGGTAACCCCCCGGGCCGACGCCAAACGGTACCGGCTCGAACCAGGTGGGCACCACGGCGTTGCGCGATATGGGCTTCGATCACCGCACCGACAGCTACGCGCTGTTCGGCAACCTGACCTACGACTTCACCGATGACTTCAGCGTCACGGGCGGCCTGCGCTGGACCCAGGAGAAAAAGGACATCGACCTGGACCTGGTGCAGCTGACCCGCGCCACCGCCAACGGCCCGCTGATCCCGCTGGCGGGCGTGGGCACCAACGGCAATCGCCAGGAAGACAAGACCTGGGAAGCCTGGACCTACGACCTGACGCCCGAGTACCGCATCAATGACAACCTGCGGGTGTTCTTCCGCTACGCCCACGGCTTCCGCTCAGGCGGCTTCAACACCGGGCTGTCGACCAGCCTGGCGCAGCTGACCACGGTCGACCCGGAAGAGCTGGATGCCTACGAGCTGGGGCTGAAGTCGGAGTGGTTCGACCGCCGCCTGACCGTCAACGCCAACCTCTTCTACTACGACTACTCCGACATCCAGGTGAACCTGCTGACGGTGAACAACGGCGTGCTCACCACCGCGCTGACCAACGGCGCCAAGGGCAAGGTCAAGGGTGCGGAGCTGGAGATCGAAGGCCAGCCGACCGAGCGCCTGCACCTGCGCGCGGCGGTGTCGTTCCTCGACACCGAATACACCGACTTCAAGAACACCAACCCGACCACTGGCGCGGTCACCGGCGACTACAGCGGCAACAGCTTCGTGCGTTCGCCGCGCAACGTGGTGTCGCTTGGCGCCGACTACACCATTCCATTGGAAGTGGGCGGCAAACTGGTGGCAGGGGGCGACGTGAGCTTCCGTGACAAGGAGTACTTCCTGGCCGACCGCCAGAGCAGCGCCGACGAAACCCTCAGCCAGCCGCACTACACGTTGGCCAACGCCCGCCTGAGCTGGTTCAGCCACGACGACAAGCTGAGCGTGACCGGTTTCGTCAACAACCTCACCGACCGCCGCTACCAGGTGCACGGCCGGCCCAACGGCACTGCCGGGCAGTACGTGATCACCTACGGCGACCCGCGCACCGTCGGGCTCAGCGTTACCAGCCGGTTCTAGGTTGCCCTTTCGGGCCTTAGCGCCGGCAAGCCAGCGCCCACAGGTACAGCACAGGGCCTGAAATGTGTGGGGACCTGTGGGAGCTGGCTTGCCGGCGATAAGGCCAGCACTGCCAATACATCATTCAGCAGGAACACCCCATGCCCCACCACAACCCCTTGGCCAGCGCCATCGCCCTGGCCATCGCCGGCCTCGCCGTGCCCGCATTCGCCGCCGAACCCGCAGACCGCCTCGACACCGTGGTCGTGGTCGGCACCCATCGCAGCGACGTCACCGCCCTGCAAAGCGCCGCCCCGGTCGATGTGCTGAGCGGTGAAAAACTCCAGGAAACCGGCGCCAGCGACCTGTCCGCAGCACTCACCGCGCTTTCGCCCTCGTTCAGCTTTCCGCAGTCGCCCCAGGGCGCCTTTGCCGGTTCCATCGCGCAGGGCGCCTCGCTGCGCGGCCTGGCTTCGGATCAGGTGCTGGTGCTGGTCAACGGCAAGCGCCGCCACACCAGTGCCAACGTCACCCGTCAGGGCCTG
Source organism: Pseudomonas sp. NMI542_15 (assembly GCF_021283425.1). Taxonomy (NCBI): domain Bacteria; kingdom Pseudomonadati; phylum Pseudomonadota; class Gammaproteobacteria; order Pseudomonadales; family Pseudomonadaceae; genus Pseudomonas; species Pseudomonas sp. NMI542_15. Next base: position 390,172 of record NZ_JAJSRO010000002.1, read on the forward strand.
GTCAACGCCCGTGGCGCGGCAGCCGTGGACCTCAGCCTGATCCCGCTGTCGGCCATCGAACGGGTAGAAATCCTGCGCGATGGTGCGGCCGCCCAGTACGGCTCGGACGCTATTGCCGGGGTGATCAACATTGTCCTCAAGGAGCGCGACGAAGGCGGTAACGCCGGCTACCGCTTCGGCGGCTACAAAAAAGGCGACGGCCTGCAGCGCAAGCTCAGCGGCTGGAAGGGCTTTGCCTTGCCCAACGACGGCTTCCTGACCCTGGCCTTCGACGCCGGCAGCCAAGACCCTGCCAGCGACACCCGCGACGACAACCGCCTGTTCTACCCCGGTTCCACCCGCATCGATACCCCGCGCGAGCAGAACAACCGCTACCGCAACTGGCGCTGGGGTTCGGGCAATGTCTCGGACCAGTACAACTTCACTGCCAACGCCGAAATGGGTTTGAGCGAGGGGCTGAGCGCCTACGGTTTCGCCACCTATGCGCACAAAAATACCGATGCAGAGAACTTCTTCGACCCGCCCACCACACTGCGCAACAACTACGGCAGCGTAGCCCTGGCGCGCTACCCGGACGGCCGCCTGCCGGTCACCCGCTACGGCCTGGAAGACGTTGCCGTCACCGGGGGCTTGCGCTTCGAGGACCAGGCCCTGGGCAAATTCGACCTGGCGCTCAACTACGGCGACAACCGGGTCGACTCCACCGACCGCGACGCCATCAACCCCAGCTGGGGCAGCGCAAGCCCCTCGACCATCTACACCGGCCGCCGCGAAGCCGACCAGACCAACCTGACCCTGGACTGGACCCGTGACTTCGCCAACGACTGGCTGTTCAAGCCGTTGACCGTTTCCGCCGGGCTGGCCTGGCGCCAGGAACACTACGACCTCAGCGAAGGCGACGCCGCCGGTTGGTCCAACGGGCCGCTGTTCAATACGATCGACCCCATCACCGGCCGACGCATCCCTGGCTACTACTCGGGCATCACCCAGGTCGATGCCGTGTCACTGGACCGCCGCGTGATCGGTGCCTACTTCGATGTCGAAGCCCAGCTGACCGAAAAATTCCAGGCCGGCGTGGCCGTGCGCAGCGAGCATTATTCGGACTTTGGCGATACCACCAACGGCAAGCTGTCGCTGCGCTACGACTTCACCCCGCAGATCGCCGCACGCGCCAGCGCCAGCACCGGCTACCGTGCGCCTTCGCTGGTGCAGAGCGGGCTGTCGTCGTTCAGTGTGCAGGTGGTGGAACAGCCACCGGGCAGTGGCAACTGGGTCGAGGTGCAGCAACGCACCCTGCGCGCCGACAGCCCAGAGGCAGCCTTGCTCGGAGGCAAGGCGCTGAAACCGGAAGAGTCGACCAACTTCTCCGTGGGCCTGGTCTGGCGGCCATTGCCTAACGCCTCGGTCACACTCGACGCCTACCGTATTGACATCGACAACCGCATCACCCTGTCCGACCAGTTGCCTGCATCGGTGGTAGGCCCGATCTTCGCCGGTACGCCCTACGCCAACATCCAGAGCGCGGCGTTCTATACCAACATTGCCGACACCCGCACCGACGGTTTCGAGCTGGCAGGCCATTACCAGCTGGATGCGGGCCGCTGGGGGCGCGTGGATTTCAACGGCGGTTACGCGCGCAACAACACCCGCATTACCGGGCTGGACGATGTGGGCAGCATCCCCGGCAACCAGATCATTGGCCGCAACACCCAGGGGCTGATCGAGGATGGCACGCCCGAGGACAAGCTGACCCTCAGTGCCAACTGGCTGTATGACGGCTGGAGCGTCACCGTGGCCCAGCGCCGTTATGGTGAATGGAAGAACCGCAACGCTGCCAACCCCACGCTGGACCAGACCTTCAGCCCGCAGTGGGTGACCGACCTGGACGTGTCGTACCGCTTCGACCTGGGCCTGACCTTGTCGGCGGGCGCGATCAACCTGTTCGACAGCCACCCGGACAAGCTGGAAGGTGCGCAGCTGTATGGCGTGCCCAAGTATTCCATCACCAGCCCGGAAGGGGCGCAGGGAGCGTTCTACTACACCAGCGTGAGTTACGACTTCTAGCTGAAACCAGGTTGTCTTCTTCGCGGGCTCGCCCGCTTCCACAGGTACTGCACAGGTTCGCAGACGGGTGCCATCCTGTGGGAGCGGGCATGCCCGCGAAGAATCCAGCACCGATGCTGCTGACTGACTGCTGCTGTAGCAGCACCTCGCTGCTGCTCAAGCATCACCCTCGCCCTCCAGCCCCGCAATACGGGGCTCCCGCCCCCTGGCACAGCTCTTGCGATACACCTTTACCTTCTGCTTTCCCAAGGCCAGCCATGCGCGTGCTCCCTCATCTTTCCTGGTTCATCTCCCCCTTGGCCCTGCTTACCTGCTGGGCGGTGGTGGCCAATGCCGGGCTGTTTCCGGCCAACCTGCTGATCCCGCCGCTGGAGGTGTGGCACAGCCTCACCGACCTGCTGGCCACCGGCGAGTTGCAAGAGCACTTGGCTGGCAGCCTGTCGCGACTGGCCCTGGGCTTTACCGGCGGCGCACTGGCCGGCCTTGGTTTCGGCGCAGCGCTGGCCTTGTCGAAGACCGTGGAGGCCTACTGCGCACCGCTGTTCCACACCCTGCGCCAAGTGCCCAGCATTGCGCTGATCCCGATGTTCGTCCTGCTGTTTGGCGTGGATGAAACCTTCAAGGTGGTCATCGTCGCCAAGACTGCGTTTTTCCCGGTGGCACTGGCCACCTGCGAAGGTATCCGCGCCATCCCACGCAGCCATTTCGAAGTGGCGGCGGTGTACCGCCTGCGCTGGCCCACGCTGGTAGGCCGGATCGCCCTGCCCGCTGCGGTGCCGGCGATCGTCACCGGCATACGCGTGGCCCTGACCCGCGCCTGGGTGGTGCTGGTGGCGTGCGAGCTGCTGGCAGCCGACAGTGGCCTGGGGCAGATGATCGAGATGGGCCGGCAGATGCTGCGCATCGACGTAGTGATGGTTGGCGTGGTGCTGACGGGGCTGATCGGTTTCACCCTGGACTACACCCTGCGCCGCGTGGAACGACACTTGTCCGCCTGGCAAAGCCGTTGAGGAGGCTGTGATGAAACGAGCTGATTTGCGTGGCCTGGTACTGCCACTGTTGCTGCTCGGCGCCTGGGAGTACGCCTCGCGCCAAGGGGCGGCCGGGGCCTATGCGTTCGTGCCACTGGCGCAGGTGGGTACGGCACTGGCCGAACTGCTGGGCAGCGGCGAATTGCTGGTCAACCTGTGGGCCAGCCTGTTGCGCACCTGCAGCGGCCTGGCCATCGGCATGGTCGGCGGTGTCGGGCTGGGTGCGTTGATGGCCCTGTCCACACCCGCAAACCGCCTGATCGCGCCGCTGTTCCATGCCTTGCGCCAGGTGCCGATGCTGGGCTGGATCCCGCTGATCGCCTTGTGGCTGGGTAACGGCGAAGGCGCCAAGCTGCTCATCGTAAGCCTGGCAGCGTTGTACCCGATGGTGCTCAACACCTTCGAGAGCCTGCGCCAGGTTGCAGGCCAGCACCGCGAAGCGGCACGGGTGCTGATGCTCGGCCGCTGGCAGCAGCTTTGGCTGATCCTGTTGCCCGCCGCACTGCCAGGCATTGCCGCCGGGGTGCTGCAAGCCTTGGCCTTCGCCTGGGTTACCTCAGTGGGCAGCGAGCTGTTCCTGTCTGCCGGGGCCGGCCTGGGCAGCCTGATGATGAACGCCGAAGCTGCGGCGCGCATGGAGATCATTGTGGTCTGTGTGCTGTGCATCGGCCTGAGTGGCTACCTGATGTCCTGGCTGTGCACCCTGCTCACCCGCCGCCTGCTGCGCTGGCGCACCAACCATTGAAAGGCCCGACCATGAACGCCATCGCTCACGCTTTACCCACCACCGCCAGCACTGGCGCGCTGACCATTCGCGGCCTGAACAAGGCGTACCCGCTCAAAGGCAAGCATGTACCGGTGCTCGAAGGCATCGACCTGGACATCCGTCCTGGCGAATTCGTCAGCATTGTCGGCGCCAGCGGCTGTGGCAAATCAACCCTGCTGCGGCTGATCGTCGGCCTCGACCAGGACTACCAAGGGCAGATCCTGCTAGACCGGCAACCCGTGCGCGGGCCGGGCCTGGAGCGCGGTATCGTGTTCCAGGACCACCGCCTGTTCCCGTGGATGACCCTGCAGCAGAACATTGCCCTGGCCTTGAAAAACCATGCGCTCCCCGCAGAGGAGAAAAACCGCCTGGTAGCCGAGCACATCGAACTGGTGGGGCTGAGTGGTTACGAGCAGGCCTACCCGCACCAGCTGTCCGGGGGCATGGCCCAGCGCGCGGCAATTGCCCGGGCGTTGGTGAACAAGCCCAAGGTGCTGTTGCTGGACGAACCGCTCGGCGCACTGGATGCCTTGACCCGGGTACGGTTGCAGCAGGAGCTGCAGCGCATCTGGGTGCAGGAACGCTGCACGGTCATCATGGTGACCCATGACATCGAGGAAGCACTGTACCTGGGTGACCGGGTGCTCGTCATGGATGCGCACCCGGGGCGCATTCGCGAGGATTTGCGTATCGACCTGCCGCACCCGCGCCAGCGGGACAGCCAGGTGTTGCAGGGGTACAAGCAGCGGTTACTGGGCGAGCTGGTGGGGCATTGAGCGCGAATGATACTGTGCCTGGACCTCAACAAGGAGCTTCGCACACGCACCAAACACGTCGACCAGCGTATCCTCAAGCAATAGCTGCGTCCTTGAAGTTCAGGCTATGATCGGGCCCTATGCCTCGGACGTCCTGCCCATGCGCGTAGACCTTCAAGCCTTGTACCCCAGGCTCATCCACCTGAGGCTGGACACCGTGTTCGTGGTCGACAGGGACAACCAGATCGTCTTCATCAGCGATGCCTGCCCATCAGTGAATACACGCAAATTCACCCACAGGGGCACCACCATGCATGACCCTGAAAGCACCCTGCTCGACAGTTGGCAACACAACGCCCGGGCCTGGATCGACGCCGTGCGCAGTGGCGCCATCGAGAGCCGTCGGCAAGTTACCGACCAGGCCATTTTGCTGACCATCCTTGGCCGCCAGCCCGGACGGGTGCTGGACCTGGGCTGTGGTGAGGGCTGGCTGCTGCGTGCACTGGACGACCGCGGTATCGAAAGCGTGGGCGTCGATGGCGACCGGGCACTGGTAGAGGCCGCGCGCGCTGCGGGCTCGGCCGAAGTGCACCTGGCCAGCTATGCGCAGCTTGCCGATACGCAGGTTTATGTGGGCAAGGGCTATGACCTGGTCTGTGCCAACTTTGCGCTGTTACACCAGGACATCATCCCGCTGTTGGCGGCGATGAATGAGTTGCTTGTGCAAGGAGGGGCGCTCGTGATCCAGACCCTGCACCCCTGGAGCGTGGCGGGCGGTGACTATCAGGATGGCTGGCGAGAGGAGTCTTTTGCCGGCTTTGCCGGGGACTGGCAACCGATGCCGTGGTACTTCCGGACTTTGGCCAGCTGGCTGAATGCACTGGACATGGCCGGCTTGCGGCTGGTCAGTTTGCAGGAACCACAGCACCCGCAAAGTGCGGTGCCGCAGTCGCTGTTGATGGTGGCTGAGCGCCCCTGAGGCATACACGCTCGGTGCAGGAGCAGCCTTGCGCCACTCCTGCACCGACCGCGTCGGGGTCAGAGGACCGGCTTGCGCGCCGCGCCGCTGCGGGCCTTGGCCATGGCCGCCAGGCGCACCGGGACGTTGGCCGCACCGTAACCGGCATAGCCGCCCTTGCGCTGAATGATCTCGAAGAAGAAACGGTCCTCGAACGGCTCGGTGTACACGTGGAACAGCTCGCCGCCCTGAGCATCGCGGTCGTACAACACGTTGTAGTACGCCAGTTCGCTGAGGAACTCGTCATCAAAATCGAAGCGCGCCGCCAGGTCGTCGTAGTAGTTCAGCGGGATTTCCAGCAGCGGTACACCTGCCAGCTTGGCACGCGCCACTTCACGGAAGATATCTGCACAATCGAAGGCGATGTGATGAACCCCCGAGCCACGGTAGCTGGACAATGCATGAGCGATGGCGGTATTGCGGTTTTCCGAAATGTTCAGCGGTAGGCGCAAAGTGCCGCACTGGCTGCGCAGGGCGCGGCTCTTGACCAGGCCATACGGGTCGGGCAGCACCACTTCGTCGTCGGCGGCGAAACCGAACAGGCTCTTGTAGAACAGCACCCAGCTGTCCAGCGATTCGGCTGGCAGGGCCAGGGCCATATGGTCGATGCGGCGCAGGCCGCCAGTGGCCGCTGCATCCTTGTCCAGGCTGAAATCGGTGTCGTACAGGGTGTGGCCGGCGGTGCCCTGCTCTACCAGGTACAGCAGGCTGCCATCCGGCGCACGCACCGCCGGCACTTCGCACTCGTTGGGGCCGACCAAGCCGCGGAACGGCTGCCCGCGGAAGGCCGTGGCACGCTTCAGAGCGGCTTGCTGGTCGTTGACCCGCAGCGCGGTGGCGCACAGCGACGGGCCATGGGCCTCGAAGAAGTTGTGGCCGAAGGAGTACGGTTCGGCGTTCAGGACAATGTTGATATCGCCCTGGCGCAGCAGTTGCACTTCCTTGCTACGGTGCTTGCCGGCTTCGGCAAAACCCAGGCGCTTGAGCCAGCTGCCCAGGCGCGCCCCAACGGCTTCGTCGACTGCAAACTCAAGGAACTCCACGCCGTCATAGGTACTGGCCGCTGGTGGAGTGAACAGCACGCCAGGTTCGATCGGCGTGTTTTCCTGCTCCAGGCGCAAGCGGGTCTGTTCTTCGAGGTACAACAGCGACCGCAGACCATCGGCGGCATTCTGCCGGGTGGGCGCGGCGCGGAAGCCATCGTTGAAGATTTCCAGCGACAGCGGGCCGCGGTAGCCAGTGGCAAGAATCGGCGCCAGGAAACCGGCCATGTCCATTTCGCCCTGCCCCGGGAAGCAGCGGAAGTGACGGCTCCATTCCAGCACATCCATGGCCAGGATCGGCGCGTCGGCCATTTGCACGAAGAAGATCTTGTCGCCTGGGATGTCGCGGATCGCGCTCGGGTCGCCCTTGAGCGACAAGGTGTGGAAGCTGTCGAGGATCACCCCGAGGGCCGGGTGGTCCGCCTGGCGTACCAGGTTCCAGACTTGCTGGTAAGTGTTGACGTGGCGGCCCCAGGCCAGGGCTTCATAGCCAATGCGCAGGCCACGTTTGCCGGCATGCTCGGCTAAAAGGCGCAGGTCGTCGACCAGCAGCTGTTCGTCACCCAGGGCATCGGCCTGAACGTTGCTGCACACCAGCACCAGGTCGGTACCCAGCTCTTGCATCAGGTCGAACTTGCGCTCGGCGCGGTCGAGGTTTTTTTGCAGGCGGTCGCGACGGCAGCCTTCAAAGTCGCGGAACGGCTGGAACAGGGTGATGGCGATGCCCAGATCGGCGCACATCTGGCGCACCTGGCGCGGGCTGCCAGCGTAATAGAGCAAGTCGTTTTCGAAGATCTCGACGCCGTCAAAACCGGCGGCGGCGATGGCTTCGAGCTTTTCCGGCAGGGTGCCGCTCAAGGACACGGTAGCGATCGAACGCTGCATGGCGGGAGTTCCTTGTTGTTAGAAAATGACGGTGCCAGTCGGGTAAAAAAACCACTGTCACAGTTTATGGCACGATCAATTATTCGCAGGTAAAGTCGTCGCTTCAATCCCTTTGTACGGAATGGTTAGTTTTTCGTTCGATTATCGCACAAAACCCGTTTTAACGAATTGCTAGACCGCTGGCCCGTGGTCAACATGGACCACAGACGCAGGCATACCGACCACTGCCTCCTGCCCTGGCTAACCAACGGCGGAACCTGCGCAAACAACAATAACAACGGAGACAACGATGGCTCACTCCAGCTCGCAAGCCAAAAAAGCGACCGCCAGTGGATGGATAGGCTCGGCACTCGAGTACTACGACTTCTTCATCTACGCCCAGGCCGCTGCACTGATCTTCCCACAGATCTTCTTCCCCAATACCGACCCGAAAATGGCCATCATCGCCTCGCTGGCCACCTACGGTGTGGGCTATCTGGCGCGTCCGGTCGGTGCCTTCGTGCTGGGCCACTGGGGTGACACCCGCGGGCGCAAGAACGTACTGCTGCTGTGCATGTTCCTGATGGGCTTGTCGACCATGGCGGTAGGCCTGCTGCCCACCTACCACGACATCGGTTACCTCGCGCCAGCCTTGCTGGTGGTGCTGCGCCTGATCCAGGGCTTTGCCGTGGCCGGCGAAATCTCCGGGGCCAGTTCCATGATCATGGAGCATGCGCCGTTCGGTCGAAGAGGCTACTACGCCAGTTTCACCCTGCAAGGCGTACAGGCCGGCCAGGTGCTGGCGGCGGCAGTGTTCCTGCCACTGGCTTACTTCATGCCTAGCGAAGCCTTTACCGAATGGGGCTGGCGCATTCCGTTCCTGATGAGCGCCATCGTGCTGATCGCAGGCTTCATCATCCGCAAGGAAGTGCATGAAACCCCGGCATTCGTGAAGGAAGAGAAGCAGGAAAAGGTTGCCAAGTCGCCCATCAGCGAAGCCTTCCGTCACAGCTGGAAGCACATGGTGCTGGTGATGTTCATGGCCTTGATGAACGTGATTCCGGTGGTGGCCACCATCTTCGGCGCAGCCTACGCGGTGCAGCCGGCCTATGGCATCGGCTTCGACAAGAGCGTGTACCTGTGGATCCCGGTGGTCGGCAACATCGTCGCGGTACTGGTGATTCCGTTTATCGGCAACCTGTCGGACAAGATCGGCCGTCGCCCGACCATGATCGCCGGCTGCCTGGGCTCTGGCCTGCTGGCCTTCGTTTACCTGTATGCGATCAGCATCCAGAACGTGCCAATGGCATTCGCCGCCTCGATCGTGATGTGGGGCATGGTGTATCAGGGTTACAACGCGGTGTTCCCAAGCTTCTACCCAGAGCTGTTCCACACCCGCTACCGCGTTTCGGCCATGGCCATCGCGCAAAACATCGGCACCATGCTGACCGCCATGCTGCCCGCGCTGTTCGCCCTGGTTGCACCGCCTGGCTCGGACAACATCCCGCTGGTGGTCGGTAGCCTGGCGTTCTTCATCACCTGCGTGTGCGCCCTGGCCGCTTACATTGCCCCGGAAACCCACCGCCTGGCGATGGAAGACCTGGGTAACCCGAACGCCAAGCCGATGGAAAAGGCAGCGTATGAGGCGAGCCGCAAGGGTAGCTTTCAGGCGGTGAGCCACTGATAGACCGCCGGGGCGCTTCGCGCCCCATTCGCGGCACGAGGCCGCTCCCACATTGACCGCATCGCCTTCAAGCCATGCGCCATACCTGTGGGAGCGGCCTTGTGCCGCGGATGGGCCGCAACGCGGCCCCGGCAATCTCAGCCCTCAACCACTTCTTGCAGTCGCTTCCAAAGCGTCTCGACATGCTCCCGCTCAGTCGGCAGCGCCCCCACCGACACCCGCACCATCCATCGTCCGTCCAGCGTCGCCGGCGTCACATACGCATCCCCGGAGGCATTCAACCGCTCGGCCCACCCCTTGGTATGCGCATCCAGCGCCTCCCCTTCCAGCCCCGCCGGCCGATGGCGAATGCACAAGGTCTGCAATTGCACCGGTGCCAGCACTTCCCAGTGCGCCGCAGCCCCAACCTGCTCCGCCAGCCACCGGGCATTGTCCAGGTCACGCCGCAACCGCGCCTGCAACGCTTCAACACCCTCGCTGCGCAACATGAACCACAGCTTCAACGCGCGGAACCGGCGGCCCAGCGGGATGCCCCAGTCACGCAGGTTTTTCACCTCGCCATCCACCGCCGATTGCAGGTAGCTGGGGTTGGTGCTCATCACCCGGATCAGGTGCTGCGGATCACGCACGTAGTAGATCGAGCAGTCAAAGGCCACACCCAGCCACTTGTGCGCATTGACCACTACCGAATCGGCCAGCTCGATGCCGTCCCACATCCAGCGGCATTCGGGCAGGATCATCGCCGAACCGGCCATGGCCGAATCCACATGCAGCCACAGGCCATGGGCCTGGGCGATCTCGCCAATCGGGCGCAACGGGTCCAGCGCAGTGGTGGTGGTGGTACCGGTAGTAGCCACTACGGCGCATGGCTGGTTACCCGCTGCCAGGTCTTGCTCAATGGCTGCCTGCAGCGCCTGCGGGCGCAGGGCGTAGCGTTCGTCGGTGGGGATCAGGCGAATATTGTCGCGACCAAAACCCGCCAGCAACGCGGCCTTGTCCACCGAGCTGTGAGCGTGGGCGCTGACGTAGACGATCAGGGGTTTGGCCTGGGCTTGCAGGCCACCGCGCACCAGTGCGTAGTCGCTGGCGCGCTCGCGGGCGCTGATCAGCGCCACCAGGGTGCTGGTAGAGGCAGTGTCCTGGATCACCCCGCTCCATTGGCCCGACAGGCCGAGCAACTGGCGCAGCCAGTCGAGGGTGGTTTCCTCCAGTTCGCTGAGTGCGGGGCTGGACTGCCACGACAGGCCTAGCACACCCAGGCCGGTGCTGAGGAAGTCGCCGAGTACCGAGGACAGAGTACCGTTGGAGGGGAAGTAGCCGTAGAAGTCCGGATGCTGCCAATGGGACAGGCCGGGCATGACCAACCGGTTGACGTCGTCGAGGATGGCTTCGAAGGGTTCACCTTGCCGGGGAGCGGTGTCGGGCAAGGCGGCCTTGAGGTAGCCGGGCTCGACCTGGGCCATGACCGGGCGCTCGCCAACGGTCTGGCGGTAGTCGGCGATCAGGTCGATCAGTTGGTGGCCGTACTGGCGGAATTGTTCGGGGGTCACGTGGGCTCTCCTGTGGGTAATCCACTGCCTGTACTGGCCTCTTCGCGGGTAAACCCGCTCCCACAGGTACTGCACCAAGTTCTAGAACGGTGCAGTACTTGTGGAGCGGGTTTACCCGCGAAGAGGCCGGAACAGGCAACACAATGCCCCCAGTCTAGGCACCTATCCCCCGGCGAATAACCCCGCCTTGCGCATACCTGCTATGGCAAACCCGCATGCCCGCCCTGCACGCCAAACTGCGACTGACGCCACAGCTCGAACACCCGGTTGCGCAACCAGCGATGCTCGGCCGAAGCCTGCAGCCGCTGGTGCCACACCACCCAGTAGCGCTGGCTATGCTCGATAAAGCCCAACGGCCGCCAGGCCAGGTCATGCAAGCGGCACAGTTGCCGGGCGATGTGCTCGGGCACGGTGGCCACGGCCTGGCTGTTGGCAACGACCTTTACGGTGGCGGAAAAAAACGGCACTTCCAGGCTGACACGCCGCTGCAGGCCTTGGGCGCGAAGGTGACGGTCGATGAAACTGTCCTTGTCGCCACCGCCAGAAATCCGCACATGCTTGTGCGCCAGGTAATCGGCCTGGCTGAGCGAGGTGTGGGCGGCCAGCGGGTGATCGTGGCGCATCAGGCACACCGCGCGGTCCTCACCCAGCAAGCGCCCGTGCAGGTTGGGTGGCGACTCGTCGAACAAGGTGGTTGCCAGGTCGATTTCGCCGCTGGCCAGCAACGCATACTGGCCGGCCTGCCAGGTACGGTACTCCAGCGATACGCCGGGCGCTTCGTGTTCCAGCGCGGCCACCAGTAACGGCAGCATGTGCTCGGCCACGTAGTCCGAAGCGGCCAGGCAGAAACGGCGCTCACAGCGCGCTGGATCGAATACGGCGGGCTGGCGCAGGGCGTGCAGTTCTTCGAGGACCTGGCGTAGCGGTTCAACCAGGGCTTCGGCGTATTCGCTGAGTACGTAGCCGCGGCCTTGGCGAACCAGCAACGGGTCGTCGAAGGCTTCGCGCAGGTGGGCCAACTGGCGGCTGAGGGCCGACTGGCTGACGCCCAGGCGCTCGGCGGCGTGGCTGAGGTTTTTCAACTGCAGCAAATGGTCGAGGGTGCGCAGGTGGGCGAGGCTGAGGGAGGCGAAGGTGGGGTTCATGCAGGCTGCCTGCGGTGGCATTCAAGGGCCTATTCGCGGGCTCGCCCGCTCCCACAGGTTCACTGCTGTGCCGGAAGCTGCGGTGAACCTGTGGGAGCGGGCAAGCCCGCGAAGGGCCGCAAAGCGGCCCCGGATACACACATTAGTCAGTGAGGCCGACGTAGACGTTCTGCACGTCATCGTTCTCGTCGATCGCTTCGAGGAACGCTTCAACCTCAGCCAGTGCTTCAGCACTCAGGCTGGCTGCGCTCACCGGGTTCTTCGGGGTATAGCCGATTTTCGCCGCGGTCACGGTGAAGCCGTGCTCCGGCAGGGCCTTCTGCACGGCATCGAGGTCAGTGGTGTCGGTAATGAACAGGGTCGAGCCCTCTTCTTCACCTTCTTCGAAGTCCTGAGCGCCGGCTTCGATGGCCGCCATTTCCGGGTCGGCGTCACCTTCCGGGGTGGCTTCGATCAGGCCGACGTGGTTGAAGTCCCAGGCCACCGAGCCGCTGGCACCCAGCTGGCCCTTGCGGAACAGCACACGGATTTGCGCGACGGTGCGGTTGACGTTGTCGGTCAGGCACTCGACGATCAACGGCACCTGGTGCGGCGCGAACCCTTCGTAGGTTACTGCCGAGTACTGCACGGCATCACCGTCCAGACCAGCGCCCTTGCGAATCGCCCGCTCCAGGGTTTCACGGGTCATCGAAGCCTTCTTGGCTTGCACGATGGCCAGGCGCAGGCGTGGGTTCATGTCGGGATCGGCGCCCGATTTGGCAGCGATCTGGATTTCCTTGGACAGCTTGCCCATGACCTTGCCTTTGGCATTGGCCGCTGTTTCTCTATGTTTGGCTTTCCACTGTGCGCCCATGTCGACTCTCTTGTTTCAGCGGCCGGTTCAGGAAGCGACCGGCCAAAAGTGGGGGCATTTTATACGCCCTCGAGCATGGGATCGACAAGAAATCTCATCAGCCTTTATCGGCTTTGCCCGCCGCCGCCGCAAACCGCGCCAGGCGCACATCCAGGCGACGCGGCCGCAAGCCGTGATCCTCGGCGCGCTCCTTGCGACGGATGGCATTGCGCACCATCAGCGAGCCCAGGTAGCGGATCGGTTCGGGCGGGAACAGCCCCAGCGGCCCCTTGACCAGCGGCGAACGGGTCCACGGGTTATCCAGCCCCAGCGCCAGCGACGAAAGAATCTGCCCGCCCATATGACACGGGCCAACGCCGCTGCCGGAGTAACCAAAGCCGTAGAACACGTTGCCCTGACCGTCCAGGCGACCAAAGAACGGCAAGCCGGTCACCGAACGGTCCGACGGCCCGTTCCAGCTGGCCGCCAGTGGCACCTCGGCCAAGGCCGGGAAAAACTCGCCAAGGGTTTCGCGCAGCAAGGGCCGGTACGGCGAAGGCTGGTCGAATACCGGCAGCATGCGCCCGCCATACGCGAAGGTGTTGCCACCCTTGCCGAGCATCAGCCGACCATCAGAGGTGTTGTGGTAGTAATGCACGAAAATACGCGAGTCGAGCACGCTGATTCCGCTGTCCAGGCCACTCTGGCCGAGCAGTTCGGGGCACGGCTCGGTGATCACCATGTCGCTGGAAACGATCGCCACACTGCGCTCGAACTGCGGGAAGGCGCGTGCCATCCAGGCATTGAGGCCCAGCACCACGCGGTCGGCGCGCACGGTGCCATGAGCGGTGCGTACCTGCACCGGGGCACCGTGCTCCAGGCCAGTCATGGCTGTGCCTTCATGAATGCGCACGCCGCGTTGCAAGGCCACCCGACGCAAGCCGCGCACCAGCTTGCCCGGCTGCACCGTGGCGGCGGCCGGCGAGAACCAGCCCTCCAGGTGCCGCGCCGAACCCGCCAGGCGCTGCACCTGCTCCAGTGGCAGGCGGCGGAACGAGTTGATCCCCTTGTGCTCCAGCGCGGCGATCACCGCATCGGTGGCGCCTACCTGGGCCGGGTTGGTGGCAGTGTACAACGTGCCGTCCAGCCGAAAGTCGCAGTCGATGCCATTGGCCGCGCAAAACTCGCCGATGCCGGCGATGCTGCGCTCCGACTCGCGCACCAGGCGCACCGCCTCGGCCACGCCGAACAGGCGTTCGAGGGTGAAGTACTTGGCCGACCAGGACAACGCGCAGCCACCATTGCGGCCACTGGCACCGGCGCCGCAGATGTCGGCTTCGATCAGCACCACCTCCAGGGCCGGTACGGCCTCCTTGAGCATCAGTGCCGTCCACAGGCCGGTATAACCGCCACCGACAATGCACACATCGCAACGGGTATCGCCTTGCAGCGGCGGGCACACCGCCTCCTGCGTGGAATCCAGGGCCTGTTGCAGCCAGAAGGGTCTCATTTGCTCGCTTTCCTTTCAGGTACGCAGTGGCTTGATTGCCATGCTGGTATTCGGTGCTACGTCGGTACTTTGTGCATTGCTGGCCGGGCGGCTGTTCCAGTGCGGTAACAGCACCAGCGCCGAGAACAGCGCGCAGCCAGCGAACACGATGAACACCGTGACGCCATCGAAGTAACCGGGTAGCAGCCCGCCCAGCACCGCCCCCACCGAGCCACAGCCGTTGACGAAACCTGCGGCGGTGGCGCCGGCCTTGGCGGTGCCGAAGTCGATGGCTGCAGCACCACTGATCATTGAGTCCGGCCCGTACAGGGTCAGGCCCATGACGAACAGCAAGGCCACCACCAGCATCACGCTACCGGTATGCATGGCCGCCATGAACGCCGCCAGGGTCATGGTCAGCAGCACCAGGCTGATCACGCAGGCCGGCATGCGCCGGGCGCCGAACAGTTTGTCGGAGGCCAGGCCGATCATGATCGGGCCTAGCAACCCCGCCAGTTCGAAGGCGGTCGGGATGATTGCCGCCCCCACCTTGCCCACCGATGGCATCTGTTCGAAGACAATCACCGGCCCCCACAACAGGATGGCGTAGCGCGCCGGCTTCAGCAGAAAGTACGCAAGCCCCAGGGTCAGCACCGTGCGGTTGCGCAGGATCTCCCTCAGCGGTGCCCACACGCTGCACAGGTTGTCCGCCGGGGCCATGCTCTGCGGCTCGGGCTCCACGGCCGGCAGGCCGACATCTTCAGGCTTGTTGCGCTGCAGGAAGAAAAACAGCACGGCCACCAGGGCCACCACTGCGGCACTGGAGAAGAACGCTGCGTGCCAGGTGCCCACCAGGGTATAAGCCCACCACCCCGCGAACGGTGAGGCCACCAGGCCGCCGAAGGCATAGCAGGAACTCCACAGGCCCAATACCCGCCCGCGCTGCGAAGCCGGGAAGAAGCTGCCGATGTTCTTGCACAAGCCGGCCCAGCCGGTGGACTGCGCCAGGCCCTGCACCAGCATGCAGGTGGCAAAGATCGGGAAGGTGGCGTAACTGCCCATCACCACTGCCGCCACTGCAGAAATCAGCAACCCGCCAAGCACCACCACACGCGGGCCGAAGCGGTCGGCGAGCATGCCCCAGGTGAACTGGCCCACAGCGTAGGCGGCCAGGTAGATGGCGTCGAGGTTGGCCATGGCGGCCTTGTCGAGCATGAAGCCTGGGTCTTCGGCAATGCCCAGCTTGGCTACCGAGAAGGCTTTACGGGTGAAGTAGAAGGCGGCGTAAGCCAGCCAGGTGATGGCGAAAATCTGGATGCGCCAACGTTTCAACGCGGCTAGGGATTGATTCATGTAAGTCTGACCTCTTGCTCAAGTGTGCCGGCAGAATGTGAAGAAACGCCTGTCTTGTTCTTGTGTTACGCACAGCGATGACGAGGCTGTCATCGGGTCAGATGGCGCCGTGTGGGTGCCATGGCCCAGGCGGTACTCGTGGTACCCGCATCGGGCTGACATTCATGGAAACAGTTGCGCTAAGATAAATAAAATCGATTTATCGTATTACACACATAAGCCCAGCTTGTTACTGAGGTCTGTCATGTCGCTTTCCCACGCACAACTGAAGGCCTTCCATGCGGTGGCCGTGCACGGCAGCTTTACCCGCGCCGCAGAAAAGCTGTTCCTTACCCAGCCAGCGGTGTCGGACCAGGTGCGCAAACTGGAGGAGCGCTTCGGCGTCTTGCTGTTCCACCGCAACAAGCGTTCGGTGCAGCTCACTGATCTTGGCGAGCGCTTGCTGGGCATCAGCCAGCGCCTGTTCGCCTGCGAGGTCGAAGCTCAAGAGCTGCTGCACGATTCGCGTGCGCTGCACACCGGCAGCCTGGTGCTGGCGGTGGATGCGCCGGTACACGTGCTGCCGCAGATCGCCCGCTTCTGCCAGCGCTACCCGGGCATCCAGGTGAAAATCGAGACCGGCAACACCGATGAGTCGCTGGCCCGCTTGTTCAGCTACCAGGCTGACCTGGCCCTGCTCGGCCGGGATGTCGATGATGAGCGCCTGCATTGCCTGCCACTGCGCCGCGACCCGATGGTGGCGTTTGTTTCGCATAACCACCCGTGGTCCAGCCGTGGCTCGATCAGCCTCGCCGACCTCGACGACACGCCCCTGGTGCTGCGCGAGCCCGGCTCGGTGACGCGCCAGACGCTGGAAGAAGAGATGCAACGAGCGGGTTTGCGGATTCGCCCGGCGATCCAGGTGGAAGGCCGGGAAGCGGCGCGTGAGGCGGTGGTGGTGGGGATAGGCGTGGGGGTGGTCTCCGCGGCCGAGTTTGGCGCCGATGCGCGGGTGTGCGCGTTACCGATTGTGGATTGTCAGCGGCATTTGACCGAGACGCTGGTGTGCCTGAGCGAACAGCGTACGCGCCGGGTAGTGGCGACCTTTTTGCAGATGGTTGAGGAAGGGTTGTAAGCCTGTACCGGCCCTTTCGCAGCGCAAGGCTGCTCCTACAGAGGAATGCGATAACCTGTAGGAGCAGCCTTGTGCTGCGAAGAGGCCAGTGCAGGCCACCCGACTATGCTGGGATAACTTCAACCCCCGGGCACACTAACCATGCTCTACCGCCTGGCCGCCGACACCCTGGTCCTGCTGCACCTGGCCTTCATCCTGCTGGTGCTGTTCGGCGGCCTGCTGGTACTCAAGTGGCGCCCTGCCCTGTTCATCCACTTGCCGGCCCTGGCCTGGGGCGTGGCGGTGGAATGCCTGCACCTGGGCTGCCCGCTCACCACCTGGGAAAACCGCATGCGCAGCGCAGCCGGGGGCGCAGGCTACCAGGGCGGCTTTGTGGAGCACTACATCTGGCCACTGATCTACCCCGCCGGGCTGACACCGCACATCCAGCTGTTACTGGGCAGCGTTGTGCTGCTGCTCAACCTCGGCGTCTACAGCTACGTGGCCTGGCGATGGCACCGCCCTAGCGGGTAGCGATCACGAACAACCGCGGGAACGGCAGCAGCACCTTGCCATCGGTGGCCGGCGGGTAGTCGCGCTGCATGGCCTGCAGGTACATCTGCAGAAAGTCGCCCTGCTCCTGCTCGTCAAGCCTGGCCAGGTAAGGCCGCAAGGCCGAACCCTTGAACCACTCCACCACCGCTTCGGCGCCACCCACCAAAGGGTGGTGATAGGTGGTGCGCCACACATCCACCCGCGCACACAGCGGGCTGAGCAGGTCGTAGTAGAACGCCGCACCGTGCCGTGGCGGCAACTGGAAATCGGCGAATTTCGCCGCCCAAGGGCCTTGGCTGGCAATCTCGCGCAACTGCCGATGGGCTGGTTCGTCGAGGTTGTCGGGGGTCTGCACGGCCAGGCTGGCGCCTTCACTCAACTGACGCACCAGGTGCGGGTACAGCGAGGCGTGGTCAGGTACCCATTGCAGCGAGGCATTGGCCAGGATCAGGTCTTGCGGCTCTGGGGCGGACCAGCCGGCAATGTCGGCAATGACCGTGCGTACCCGCGGGATGCACAGCCGTTTGCGTTCGCGGGCCTTGTCGATCATGTCCGGGTCGCTGTCCAGTGCCGTCACCTGGGCATCGGGGTAGCGCTGCAGCAGCACCTCGGTGGAGTTGCCCGGGCCGCAGCCCAGGTCGGTGGCGTGGCGCACCGGCCGTGGCGGGATGGCGGCGAGCAGGTCGCGTACGGCACGGGTGCGTTCGTCTTCGAACAGGGAATACTGGTTGGCGGACCAAGCCATGTGGGGCTCCTTTTGGGCGGGCAATGTGCCTAGCATATGCCATCTGTCGACTGTGAGGGCCCTATCGCCGGAACTGACCGCCTATGCGTGAAGTCAGTCCATGTATGCGCCTGCCCATGAAGACCTACATCGCCCTCGCCATCCTGGCCCTGATCGCCGCCGCCGCCCTGCTCGGTTCGCCGTGGATGAACCAGCGCTTCCACATGCCCGCAGAAAAAACCCAGGCCCAACAACGCGAAACGGCCGGGTCCCCAAGGGAGCCGGCCGTTTCCAGGCACGAGTGACGCTTAGTGCTGCTTGCTGCTGCCAGAGCGGATCTGGTGCACCACGCCCATTGCCACCACGACTGCCGCCGCAATACCGGTGGAAATCACCAGGATCTGGTAGTCAGGCATGAAGGCCATGGTGACCAGTGCGGCCACGATGAACGCGATCACCAGGTAGGTCAGCCACGGGAACAGCCACATCTTCAGGCGCACTTCCTTGCCTTCGGCAATCAGCTTGCGGCGCATGCGCAGCTGCGAGAAGGCAATGACCAGGTACACCAGCAGGGCGATCATGCCGGTGGTGTTCATCAGGGTATCCAGCACGTCTTTCGGGCGCAGGGTTTCGCTGAAGTTGATCAGCGCACACACCACGGCCACGGCGCACGAGCCCATGATCGCGTATACCGGTACACCGGTGCCGGCGCGGGTGATCTTGAAGAACGACGGCGCATCACCCCGTTGGGCCAGGGAGAACAGCATGCGCGAAGCGGTGTAGTGGCCCGAGATCAGGCAGCTGCTCACCGAGGTCAGCACCACGAAGTTCATCAGCAGCTCGGCATACGGCACGCCCAGCAGTTCCAGGGTACGGCGATAAGCGCCATAGCCGGAAACACCCAGGTGCGGGTCGTTCCACGGTACCAGGCAGACGATCAGGAAGATCGAACCGACGTAGAACAGGCACACACGCCATACCACCGAGTTGGTGGCCTTGACGATCTGCGCGGCCGGGTCCTTGGCTTCGGAAGCGGCGATGGTGACGATTTCGGCGCCCAGGAAGGCGAACATCACCCCAAGCAATGCACCGATCACGGTGGTGATGCCATTGGGCATGAAGCCTTCGGCGGTGAGGTGGCTGATGCCACGCACTTCACCAAACTGCCAGACGTTCATCACGGCAGCGGTACACACGATCAGGAAGCAGACAATCGCGATCACCTTGATCAAGGCGAACCAGAACTCGAACTCACCGTAGTGCTTGACGTTGAAGAAGTTGACGGTAATCAGCAACAGGGTCGTGGCCAGCACGAACACGTTGACGCTGACATCCGGGAAGAAGCCATGCAGGATCTTGCCCGCCACATAGGCTTCCCAGGCCATGAGGATGACCCAGTACCACCAGTACAGCCAGCCGATGGTGAAACCGGCCCAGCGGCCAATGGCGCGGTCGGCGTAGGTGGAGAACGAGCCGGTGTCTGGCGAGGACGTCGCCATTTCACCCAGCATGCGCATGATCAGTACCACCAGGATGCCGCCCGCCAGGTAGGCCAGGACAGCGGCTGGGCCGGCGCTGTGGATCACGCTGCCGGAGCCGACGAACAAGGCGCCGCCAATAACCCCGGCGATCGACATCATCGTCAGGTGGCGCGACTTCAACGAGGCACTGAGCTTGCTCTCGTGCCCGCCTTTCGCGGTGGTGGTTGTGGATGTTGCGTCCATCAGTTGTGTACCCCGTGCTTCTTTTTATCCAAGGAAAACCGTGAAACCCCGATGGCTGGCGGTTTCACCTGTACATCAGTGCTAATGCGGGCAGGATGGTGTGAGCGAACACACGCAGGCCCTCCATGGCGGCCTGCTGACGCGCCCCAGGACGACTGCCTGAAGCGAACTGAACATGCTTTATGTGGCGATATCCGACACCTAATGTAAAAATGTCCGACGCAGAGAGCCATGCACAGTGGCATGAATCTCGCACTGCACTGTACAGGTCGCCCATGCAGTACACCCTGCAAACGCCAGGCGATACGCACCCTGAAGGCCCCGAATGTTCGAATTACATCCAGACTCCCCCACCCCGCTGGTCAACCAGATCATCGACGGGTTGCGTGAGTTGATCGACAACCAGACCCTCAAGCCGGGCGCCAAGGTCCCGTCTATACGCGCCTTTGCCGCGAGCTATTCGGTGAGCACCTTCACCGTGGTCGAGGCCTACGACCGCCTGGTCGCCCAGGGGCTGCTGGTGAGCCGTGGCAATGCGGGGTTCTTCGTCAACCGTGCGGCGGGCGAAATGCTGGACCGGCACACTACCGAGGCCGACGCCAGTCGACCAATGTTCAACTCCGAGTGGTACCTGCAGCAGATCTTCGAGATCCGTCAGTTGCCCTACAAACCGGGGTGCGGCTGGCTGCCCAACGACTGGATGTACGAAGACGGCCTGCGTCGCGGGCTGCGCCAGGTGGCCGGCAGCCCACTGGAACTGTCGGGTTACGGCGACCCCATGGGCCTGATGGAACTGCGTACGCTGACAGCGCAGAATTTGCAGCAAGAGCTTTCCATCGTCGCCAACCCGGCACAGCTGATGCTCACCCACGGTGCCAGCCAGGCCCTGGACCTGGCCGCCCGCACGCTGGTGCGCCCAGGCGATGTGGTGCTGGTCGACGACCCTGGCTACCCCAACCTGATGAGCATCCTGCGTACCCAGGGCGCAACCCTGGTAGGCGTGCCACGCACCCCGGCCGGTTACGACCTGAACCAGCTGGAGCAGTTGCTCACCCACCACCGCCCGACGGCGTTCTTCACCCAGCCGCACCTGCACAGCCCGACCTGCTCACGCACACCGCTGCCGCAGTTGCACCGCCTGCTGCAACTGGCCAGCCAGCACGGCTTCCGCCTGGTGGAAAACAACCTGTACGCCGACATGGTCACCGAACCGCAGCCATGCCTGGCCAGCCTCGACCACCTGCAGCAGGTGGTGTACGTGGGCAGCTACTCCAAGAGCATCTCGCCCAATGTGCGGGTCGGCTACATGCTGGCCAACCCCGAACTGATGCAGAAGCTGCTGCACCTGAAGATGCGCTCAGGCCTGACCACCTCGCAGGTGATGGAGCGTGTGGTGTACGCCGCGATCATCGACGGCCGCTGGCGCAAGCACCTCAAGCGCCTGCGCCAGCGGCTGGCCGAGGCGCACCAGGAAGTTGGCCGGCATCTGCATCGACTGGGCTTCGAACTGTTCACCGAATCGGATGAAGGCATGTACATCTGGACCCGCCACCCGGCGATTCCGGACAGTGCCGCATTGCTGGATGATGCGCTGGAGAAAGGCATCATGCTAGGGCCTGGGCAGTTGTTCATGGTCGATGCCAAAGCGACCGGGTGGATGCGCTTCAATGTGGCGTTCAGTACGGACCCGGCGATGTGGGAGTTGCTGGAGAAGGTGTTCGTCAAGCATGTGCGAAGGGGTGGGATGTAGTTCGCCACGACATCCTCAGCGTGGGTAAGGTTTGCAGGAACTTGTGGGAGCGGGCTTGTCCCGCGAAGGGGGCCTGGCGATGCATGGCACCGGCTTTGCCGGTGTTCGCGGGGCAAGCCCGCTCCCACAGGGTCCCCCTATTCAATGAGTTATGTCGACACGGCCTGCCCGTGCCAGCACAGCGTTCAGCAGTACATCCGCGCCCTGTCGGGCATCATCAGGCAGCACGTCCTCAGCCTCGTTGTGGCTCAGGCCACCGACGCAGGGGATGAACACCATCGCCGTCGGGCAGTACCGCGCCAACAGAATGGCATCGTGACCCGCCCCGCTGACAATCGATTGCTGCGCATACCCAAGGCCATCCACCGCTTGCTGCACGGCAGCCACGCAGTCGGCATCGAACGGGGTCGCCGGGCTCACCCAGTGGCGCTCGATACGCACTTGCAGGCCGCGCTGGCTGGCGATGGCTTGCAGCTTCAGGGTCAGCTCGCGCTCCATGGCTTCGATGGCCTCGTCGCGGTGATGGCGCAGGTCGACCGT
The DNA here is from genome assembly GCF_021283425.1 of Pseudomonas sp. NMI542_15. Taxonomy (NCBI): domain Bacteria; kingdom Pseudomonadati; phylum Pseudomonadota; class Gammaproteobacteria; order Pseudomonadales; family Pseudomonadaceae; genus Pseudomonas; species Pseudomonas sp. NMI542_15. The sequence continues at coordinate 412,152 of NZ_JAJSRO010000002.1, forward strand.
GAACTGCAGCAGGCCGGGAATGGTGTTGCGCGAAGACTTGGCAATGGAGAGCTCACCTACGGTGGTCAGGCCTTGGGGGGCAAAGTCCGCTGCCAGTTGCTCGACCGCCTGGATCATCCGCGCAGTGCCGTACAGCGCATCCTTGCGCAGCAGCATCGGCGTGGTGCCGGCGTGTGCCGCCATGCCCTCGACCGTCACGTCCAGCCAGCGGATAGCCTGGCCACCACTGACCACGCCAATGGCCTTGGCGTTGTCTTCAAGGATCGGGCCTTGTTCGATATGCGCCTCGAAATAGGCATCCACCTCGCCGCCCAGCGGGCGTTGGCCGGCGTACCCGGTGCGGTGCAGTTCGTCGGCGACGCTGACGCCATCGGCATCGCGAATGGCCAGCGCCTCGGCCAGCGCGAGGCTGCCGGTGAACACCGCCGAGCCAAACATGGCCGGGGTGAAGCGCGCGCCCTCCTCGTTGGTCCATACGGCAATTTCCAGCGGCTTGCGGGTGTGGATGTTCAGGTCATTCAGGCGGCGCACCACCTCCAGGCCGGCCAGCACGCCATACACGCCATCGAAACGGCCACCTTCGGGTTGGGTGTCGAGGTGGCTGCCCATCATGACCGGGGCGGCATGCGGGTCACTGCCGGCACGGCGGGCGAACAGGTTGCCGATGGCATCTACCGACAGGCTAAGGCCCGCTTCGCGGCACCAGTGGCTGAACAGTTCACGGCCGGCTTTGTCCTCCTCGCTGAGGGCCAGGCGGCAGTTGCCGCCGCGGGCGGTGGCGCCGACTTCGGCCATGGCCATCAGGCTCGCCCACAGGCGTTCGCCATTGCTTTTCAACATATGCGGGTACTCCAGAATAGTGGGGGTTCGATCAGGCCAGTTCCAGGCGCTGGCTACGGGCGTACTGGCGCGCCAAGGCGAGCACGCAAACCAGCGAAATGGTGGCGATCAGGGTGTAGAAGGCTGCCATCGGCCACCATTGGCCGCTGAAGGTATGGGCCAGCCAGGTGCCAATCAGCGGGGTCAGGCCGCCAGCGATCGCGCCGCAGATCTGATAGGCCAGAGAAATGGCGGTGTAGCGCACGCGGGTTGCGAACATGCCGCTGACATAGCCGGCAATCACCGCGTAGAAGGAAGCCATGCAGGCTGCGGCCAGGGCGATGCCAAGCACGATCAACGGGCCCTGGCCCGAGCTGACCAGCACGAACATCGGGTAGGGCGAGGCCATCGCCAGCAGCGCAACCAGCGCCAGGAAGCGCGTCGCGCCGACCTTTTCCGACAGCCACGCCGCAAGCGGCTGCACACAGAACTGGATGATCGCCACAAAGAACAGGCATTCAAGGATCAACGAGCGCTCCAGGTGCAACTGCTGGGTGGTGTAGCTGATCATGAAAGTGTTGGTGAAGTAGACCCCGGCAATGCCCAGGGTGTTGGCGCCGATGCACAGCAACAGCGGGCGCCAGGCGGTGCGCAGCACTTCAAGCACTGGCGCCTGCTCCTTGCGCCGAGCCTTTTGCGCCTGCTCGCGGCTGGCGATGAACTCGGGTGACTCATTCACCCCCAGGCGAATCGCCAGGCCCACCAGCAGCAGCAACGCGCTGGCCAGGAACGGCACGCGCCAGCCCCAGCTCATCAGTTCCTCTTCAGGCAGGCGGGTAACCGCGCCAAAGGCCAGAAGCGACAGAATCAGGCCAGCCGGGCTGCCCAGCTGGGCGAACGAGGCGAAGAAGTTGCGCCGACCTTTGGGCGCATGCTCGCCGGCCATCAATACCGCCCCGCCCCACTCGCCGCCCACGGCAATGCCCTGGACGATGCGCAGCAGGATCAACAGCACCGGCGCGGTGGCGCCGATCTGCGCGTAAGTCGGCAGCAGGCCGATGCACACGGTAACGATGCCCATCATCAGCAGGGTGATGACCAGCGACTTCTTGCGGCCGATTCGGTCGCCCACGTGGCCGAAGACGATGCCGCCCAGCGGCCGGGCGAAGAAGCCCACGGCGAAGGTGCCGAACGCGGCCATGGTGCTGAACAGGCTGTCGTCAGAGGGGAAGAACAAGGCACCGAACACCAGGGCGGCGGCGGTGGCGTAGATGTAGAAGTCGTACCACTCGATCATGGTACCGATGAACGCGGCGGCGGCTGCACGGCGCGGCTGGGCGGAAGCGGTGGGGTTCATGGGGGCTCCTTTGCTTGTTGTTCTGGCAGGAGTTGCTGGGACACGGTGGCGCTCTGGTGGCGCTTGGCCTGCTGGTTCGGTGCTGGCTTGTTCGCGGGCTCGCCCGCTCCCACAGGGGTCGCACCCTGTCTGCAACAGTGCAGTACCTGTGGGACGGGGCAAGCCCGCGAAAAAGCCGCCGCCGACACACCGGGCTTCAATGCATGCGATTTATCGGCCCGGGGCTATGATTAGTCAATTTTCTATTTATTATTCGAACTATTAACCACGCTTATTATCGAGCCCCCGCCATGTCTGACCGCCTGCTCAACGACCGCCTCGACTGGAACCTGCTGCGCACCTTCCGGGTCATCGGCCAGGAGCTGTCCATCAGCCGCGCCGCCGCCCGCCTGCACCTCACCCAACCGGCGGTAAGCCAGGCGCTCAAGCGCCTTGAAGAGCAGCTCGGCCGCCAGCTCATTGCCCGCCGTGGGCCGCGCTTCGTGCTGACAGAAATGGGCGAGCAGCTGTTCCAGCTGGCCGGCGAGGTGTATGGGCAAATGTCGCAGATCGGCGGCTTGCTGGAGCAACCGGCGGACGAAGTGGAGGGCAAAGTGCGCCTGCTGATGATCAGCCGCATCGTCAGCGAACGCTTCGACAACTTCCTCGCCGACTTCCACCGCCAGCGCCCGCGAGTGGAACTGGAAATCGACGTGATGCGCAGCTCCGACATCGTCGCCGCCCTGCAGGAAAAAACCGCCACGGCGGGCCTTAGCCTCACCCGGCGTGCACAGCCACGGCTGGAACAGCGGCTGTTCCTGCGCCAACGCTATGCGTTTTTCTGTGGCAAGCACCATGCCCTGTTTGGCAAGGCCGAAGGCGACCTGCAACGGGAGAACTTCGTCAGTTTCACCAGCGATCAGATTGGCGGCATGTTGTCGCCGCTGACCATTTTCCGAGACCTGCAAGGGTTCGCCGGGCGGATCGTGGCCTCATCGCCAAGCCTTGAAGAAGTCCGCCGGCTGGTGATCGCCGGGTTTGGCATCGGCTGCCTGCCCGAGCATGTGGTGGCACCGGATGTCGAAGCGGGGTTGCTGTGGAAGCTGGCGCCGCAGGAAGGGATTGCCGATGTGGATATTCACCTGTTGTGGAACAGGGAACAGCGGTTCAGCCGGGCGGAAGAGGTGTTTATCGAGGCGTTGCAGCGTGTCATAACCTAGCGCTTCTGAGCGGCTCCATAGACCTCGCGCGCTCGCGCTTGCCAACCTGCGTGCTTCACTAGAATGGCTTGCATCACTGCAACTCACTTACAGGAGCCATCCCATGAACATCGACCTCGGCGGACGCACCGCCATCATCAGCGGCTCGACCGGCGGTATTGGTCTGGCCATCGCCCGTGGCCTGGCCCGCGCCAATGCCGACGTGGTCATTGCCGGCCGCAGCCAGAAGTCGCTGGACGCCGCCCTCGCCGAAGTGCGCAAGCAAGGTGGGCGTGGCCAGGTGCAAGGCGTGGTCGCCGACCTGGGTACCGCCGCCGGTGCCGAAACCCTGTTCGCTGCCCACCCACGGGCCGACATCCTGGTCAACAACCTGGGCATCTACGACGACGTCGACTTCTTCGATGTAGACGACAGCGAGTGGGCGCGCTTCTACGAAACCAACGTGCTCAGCGGTGTGCGCCTGGCCCGCCACTATGCCCCGGGCATGATCGAGAACGGCTGGGGGCGGATCCTGTTCATTTCCTCGGAATCGGGTGTCGCCATTCCTGCCGACATGATCAACTACGGCGTAACCAAGGCCGCCAACCTGGCCGTTTCCCATGGCTTGGCCAAGCGTCTGGCCGGCACCGGGGTTACCGTGAACGCAGTGCTGCCGGGCCCGACCCTGACCGATGGCGTGACCGCGATGGTGGCCGATGCAGCCAAGGCTTCCGGGCGCAGCATTCGTGAAGAGGCGGACAACTTCGTCCGCACCGCGCGGCCAAGCTCGATCATCCAGCGCGTCGCCGATGTCGATGAGGTTGCCCACCTGGTGGTATACCTCGCCTCCCCTTATTCCTCCGCCACCACCGGCGCGGCCCTGCGGGTCGACGGCGGCGTGGTCGACAGCCTCGCTATCTGAATTCAACTGGAGGCATTCGGGGAAAACTTGGATCCCATTCTATGAGAGGGTATGCTGCGCAATAGCTATACGCCACTATCCAGGCAGGTTTGACGCCTGCCTTCAAGGACGAAGCCTTTGCCCAGCCACCCAACCCGCCATACCATCGCCCGACAGTGGCAGCTGCTCAAGTTGCTGCCCGGCCGCCACCCCGGGATGAGCTCTACCCAGTTGCAGGCCGCCCTGACAACCGTGGGCCATACCACCAGCAAACGCACCGTCGAACGCGACCTGGTCGAGCTTGCTGCGTTGTTCCCGTTGCAGTGCAACAGTAAAGGCATGCCTTACGGCTGGTACTGGCAACCGGGCCTGAGCCTGAGCGAAGCGCAGCAGCTGCAACCCGACGTGCTTACCCCCCCGGACCACGTTGAACTGCATGCCTGGGTCGATGACGCGCTGGCCCGCCGCCTGGAACAATCACCCCTGTCAGCAGATATGCAACTGACACCGCAAGCGAGCGGCGGCGCCGTGCTGGTCGCTACCGTGGCCGACAACCGGGCGCTGATGGGCTGGCTGCTGTCCCAAGCAGGTTCTATCCGCATCCAGGCCCCGCTGGCGCTGCGTGTGGCCATGCTCGAACAGCTGCGCCAGAGCCTGGCACTGCACGATGGCAGTTATTGACTGGCAAGCAAAATTCATTGTCGGGCGGGGCCGTCTGTGGCCCCGGTAATCTCACAAGAAAGTGAACACTTGCGAAGCCGGCAAGCGTGATTTGTTCAGCCCGGCGTTGAAGTCCGACTCGCTGCGATAACCCAGGCTGAGGATCACCACACTGGTAAAGCCACGCTCACGCAAGCCCAGCTCAGCATCGAGCACCTTGCTGTCGAAGCCTTCGATCGGGGTGGCATCCAGACCATGCGCCGCTGCCCCCAGCAGCGCCGTACCCAAGGCCAGGTAAGTCTGCTTTTCCATCCAGTGCTGCACGTCCTTCTGGTCATAGCGGTGCAGGTTGACGTAATGGCGGCGGCTCTGGTTTTGCCCGGCGCGGGCTTGCTCGTCACGGAAACGGCCATCGGCAGCCTCTTGATCAAGCACCGCATTGAGGTGCGCTTCGGTCATTTCGGTGCGGGTGCAGAATACGATCACGTGCGACGCATCGAGGAGCTTGGGTGTGTTGTAGGCAAAACCCTCGTTGGTACTCTTTGCCAGGCGGGCCTTGCCTTCGGCGGTATCAGCAACGATGAAGTGCCACGGCTGTGAGTTGACCGAGGACGGGCTGTGGCGCAGTTGTTCAAGCAAGGCATCGACAGTGGCCTGGGGAATACGGCGCGAGGCATCGTAGGCTTTGGTGGTGTAGCGGCGCTTGGCCAGCGAGACGGTATCCATGCAACAACTCCGGGAATCAACGGTGTATGTGGCGTGTATCTTATCTTTCCAGTACAAAAGAAAAACCGGCACAATGCAGCAACACTTTCATCCACGGAGTGAAAATGCAACATGCTGCGTATTGCCGACCTCGAACTGTTTGCCCGCAGCAGCGTACTGGGCAGCTTCACAGCCGCCGCCCATGAAGCCGGCCTGCTGCCGGGCCAGGTGGCCGCAGCAATCAAGCGCCTGGAGCGCGACCTCGATGTACGCCTGTTCGCGCGCACCACGCGCAGCCTGCGCCTGACCGCCGAGGGCGAGCGCTACCTGCCCACCGCGCTGAATGTGCTGGAGAGCTTGCGCCAGGGCCATGAAGACCTGCATGGCAACCCCAATACCCTGCGCGGCACCCTGCAGGTGTCGGCACCTTCCGACATGGGCCGCAACATGTTGCTGCCCTGGCTCAGCGCTTTTCGCCGCGAGCACCCGGCATTGCAACTGCGTTTCTTCCTGTCCGACCAGATTGCCGACCTCAACCGCGACCCGGTGGATGTGGCCATCCGCTATGGCCTGAACCAGGATGCCAACTACATCGCTCTGCCATTGGCCGACTGGAACCGCAGAGTGCTGGTCGCATCGCCCGACTACCTGGCCCGCCACGGCCGCCCGCTCAGCCCCGACGCCCTGCAGCAACACGCCTGCCTGCTGTACATGCAGCACAACCGGGTATACGACAAGTGGCAGCTGGGCAACCGTACCGTGCAGGTGCGCGGGCCGCTGGTCAGTGACGATGCCGACGTCATCCGTCGCCTGGCCATTCAAGGCGAAGGCATCGTCTACAAGTCGTGGCTGGATGTCAGCGCCAACATTGCGGCCGGTGAACTGGAAATCGTCCTGCCCGAACTGCTCGGCGAACCTACCCCGGTCACCTTGGTCTGCCCGCATCGCAAGCAGCTCACACCGGCAGTTTCGCAATTGCACCTGTGGCTGCGCGAGCGCTTCGAGGCCCTGCGTGATCGGGCACTGACCAACGGCTGCACAATCGTTCCAGACTGAGCCGGGGGGGTGCGCTAAGGTAGCCATTTACCCCAACGGCACACGTTCATGAGCAACTGGATCGACCTCAAGCAAGACGCCGATACCGGCATCGAATCGGTCCGGGCGCATTTCGTCGGACATGCCTACGACCCGCACTGGCACGACAGCTTTCTGGTCGGCGTGACCGAGCAGGGCGTGCAGCAGTTCAACTGCCGTCGGGTGCGCCATCGCAGCACGCCGGGGCAGGTATTCTTGCTCGAGCCTGGTGACATCCACGATGGGCTGGCGCCCACCGAAGAAGGCTTCACCTATTCGACGCTGTACCTGCAGCCCGCTTGGCTAGACCAACAGCTGCGGTCGCTGTTCGAGCACACACCGGGCGACAGCCTGCCCAGTTTTGCCGATACCCTGTGCCACGATGAGCGCCTGGCGCGGGCCACCGCCCTCGCCTTCTGCACCGTGCACGACCGGGACTTGCGCATCGTGCGGCAAACGGCCATGGACGACCTGCTGGCCTGTCTGACCCGCCACATGCACTGGCGCCGACGCATCAACCCCGACCCGCGCCTGCCGCTGAGCGCGCAGCGCGCGCGTGATTACCTGCACGCCCACCTGGAGCGCGACGTCGGCCTGGAAGACCTGGCCCAGGCCTGTGGCATCGACCGTTTTCGCCTGACCCGTGCATTCAAGGCCGCGTTCGGCATTGCACCGCATGCCTACCTGATCCAGCTGCGCCTGGCCCGGGCACGGCGCCTGCTCGCCCAGGGCCAGACGCCTGCCGATGTGGCCGTGGCCTTGGGCTTCGCCGACCAGAGCCACCTGGGGCGCTGGTTCCGTCGGGCCTACCGGCTGACCCCTGCCGACTACCGCAGGCGCTGCTCAAACCTTCCAGACTGAACCCCTGAAGGCAGCGAGCATGGTGCTTCGATTTTCCGGAGCCATGAACCATGTCGCAGTCGTTGTTGCCTTTCATTCTGTTCGCCCTGGTGGCCAGCATCAGCCCGGGGCCGACCAACCTGCTGATCCTGGCCCATGGCGCGCGCGCAGGTTTGCGCGCGAGCCTGGTGCCAATCGTGGCGGCCTGTGGCGCGGCAGCGGCAATCGTGTTGATGGTCGGTCTAGGGCTGGGTGAGCTGCTCCTGCGTCACCCCTTGGCCCAACAGCTGATGAGCTGGGCCGGCGTGTTGTGGCTAAGCTGGCTGGCGTGGAAGATGCTGCGCAGTGCCGCCACCCCCTTGCAAGCGGCCACCGCGCAAGGGCTCAGTGCTTTCAGCGCCGCATCGTTGCAGGTGGTGAACCCCAAGGTGTGGCTGATGGCTGTGGCGGTGGTCGGGGTATTTGCAGCGCCGTCATTGCCGGTGTGGCAACTGGCGCTGGTATTTTTGCTGATCGCCCTGCCGTGCATGGCAGCCTGGGCGGTGCTGGGGGTGGGGAGCGCCAGGTGGTTGCAGGCACCGCGGCGGTTGCAGCTGTTCAACCAGGTGTTGGCGGGGATGCTGTTGATTTCTGCCTGGGCTGCCGTACTGGCTTGAAGATCAAGCGGTATCCCCTCGGGTCTACGGGGCACCTGCAGGAGCGGCCTTGTGTCGCGATCGGGGCGCGCAGCGGCCCCAAGATGTCAGCTTCGCCGCAGACATTGCCGGGGCCGCTTTGCGGCCCATCGCGGCACAAGGCCGCTCCTACAAAAAGCCCGCTGGCCATTGGGTCAGTGCGTCAGCGCCTCGCGGAAGCGCCGGGTGCTGGCAACAGCCATTACCAGCCCGACCACCGCCACGCTACCGCCCACCAGGCCGATATCCGCCACATCCATCTGGCTGCTGACAATACTGCCCAGCAGCGCACCGCCCCCAATCCCGATGTTGTAGATACCCGAGAACAGCGCCATGGCCACATCGGTGGCATCGGATGCCAGCTTCAACGTCTTGGACTGCAGCGACAGGCTGAAGCTGAGGATCGCCACACCCCAGAACATGCTCAGCGCCGCGAACGCGTAGAAATTGCCCGACAGGGGCAACATCAGCAACAGGCATGCGGCGAGCAAGCCGATCGAGCCTACCAGGAAGCCATGGGGGAAACGGTCACTGTAGCGGCTGAACAGCAATGAACCGAATACCCCGGCACCGCCGAACAGCAACAACAACAGCGTGGTGCGCTCACCGCCAATCTGCGCCACGTGCAGGGCAAACGGTTCGATATAGCTATAGGCGGTGAACTGAGCGGTAATCACCAGCGTCACCAGCAGGTAGGTAATCACCAGCGCCGGGCGCTTGAACAGGATTGGCAGGCTGCGCAACGAGCCCGAGTTCTGGCTGGGCAGCAGCGGCAGCGACTTCATCAGGCACAGCATGGTGGCCAGCGCGACCCCGGCAATGCTGAGGAAGGTAACACGCCAGCCCAGCGCCTCGCCCACCACGCGACCCAACGGAATGCCCAAAACCATGGCCAGGGTGGTACCGGTGGCCAGCAGGCCCAGCGCCTTGGCCTGCTGGCCAGGTGGCGCCACGCGTACTGCCAACGAGGCGGTAATGGCCCAGAACACCGCATGCGACAGGGCGATGCCGATACGGCTGACCAGCAGCATGGCAAAGCTCTGCGACAGCCACGACAGCAAGTGGCTGACGATGAACACCAGGAACACGAACAACAGCAGGCGCCGCCGTTCGATGTTGCGGGTCAGCAGCATCATCGGCAGCGAGGCCAGCGCCACCACCCAGGCATAGATGGTCAGCATCAGCCCGACCTGGGCGGTGCTCATGTCGAAGCTGCGGCCAATGTCACTGAGCAACGCCACCGGGACGAACTCGGTGGTGTTGAAGATGAAGGCCGCCAGGGCCAGGGCGATGACGCTCAGCCAGCTGCCGCTGCCGGCCGCGGGCGGCATGTGGGTGGGTATGGGTCCGTTCATGGGTGGAAAACGCTTCTCCGCAGACAAGGCAACAGTTCGCACGCCAGCCACCCGCTTGCAGGGGTGCCGACGTACGCGCTGTTATTGATAGGAATGCACGGCATGGTACGCGTCAACCCGGGGCCTCACAACCGCAAGGCAGGCAGAAGGAGTACCATGCGCGCTTTGTGTGAAACGCGTGTGCAACAAGGAGCCCGATCCGCTCATGGACAAGCAGCACCCCCAGCAGCAGTGGCAGCAGGCAGTCATTGCCTATGCCCAGGCCGTCAACGAATACGTCGCGCAGGGCCGTGCGCAAGGCTGGGACAATCTTGAAGAGCCGCAGGCGCCAGCCACCGGGCACCTGCTGGACGCCTGGCTGACAGCCCTGCAGGCAGCCAATCACCCTGGCGCCGACGAACAACAGCGTCGAGCCTTCCGCGAAGCCTGGCCACCTGCGCACCACCCCCTGGTACCGTTGCTCGAAGACCACGGCCAAGGCATCAGCAATGTCCTGCTGCTGGAGGATGGCAGCCTGCTGGCACGCATCGGCATGCCTTACGACAAGGGCCATGTGGTGCGTATCGGCCACCAAGAGGTAACCCCGGTCATCGGTATCGAACACTTTGGCCGCTGCCCGGCCCGTCGCTACTTCGCCCTGGCCAACGCCGAAGGCGTGCGTGTGACCGATGGCTGGGGCGGCCCACACGTGCAGCGCCTGGCCTGGCCAACCGGGCTGGAGGGGTTGCCGCCAGGTTACCCGTTCGAACCGTTCGACCTGCCGCCCACCCCGACCGCGCTGATCCCCTTCCCGGATGGCCAACGCGTGCTGCTGGTGAGTGCCGAAGGTATCTTCGTGCTGTCCACCGAGGGTGCGACTCGCCTGCTGCCACAGCAGACACGCGTGCTCGATGAATTGGCCGAAGGCACCGACCCGGACGACATCAGCCTGGGGCTGAGCATGGAGCATGGCGCGGTGTCGGCGGATGGCCGGCTGATCGTGGTGGGTGAGCAAGGCAGCCGGCACCTGGTGCTGGACGCGCAACTCAGGCTGCTGGCGGACATCGGCCCTGGCAGCGAGTACCCGCACTTTGCGTTGTTCAACCGCGCGGGTGACCACCTGGCCCTCAATGCCTGTCATTTCTACAGCGGCGCCACGTTGGGGGTAAACGTCGCCGATTTGCCGGGGCTGGAGACCGACTACTACAGCCAGGACCCACGTACCCCACTGCTGCAGGATGGCGCGCGGGTATACGCCGGCGTAGCGCGTAATGGCGAGTACATTGTGGGGGATGCCTATGGCTACCTGCGGGCGTTTGGCGAGGACGGTACGGAACACTGGCAGCATTACCTGGGCTCGACCATCAGTGCGATGGATATCAGCGCCGACGGGCAAACGCTGGTGGCGGCTAGCCACGCGGGGGTGGTGTCGGTAATTGCGCTGGATAACGGGCGGCCTGAATGGCAGATCGGCACCGGGGCACATGGCGAGGTGCGGCGGTGGTTGTTCTGGCGGGGGTGGGACAAGGCGATGGTCTGGTAACAGAACCAGGATTTGTTGCAGCCTGTACTGGCCCCTTCGCGGGTGAACCCGCTCCCACGGGACCGCACATAGCGTGAATGCCGTGGTGCAACTGTGGGAGCGGGTTTACCCGCGAAGAGGCCAGGACAGGCAGCCGATCAATCAGCCTTGCAACGTGGCCATGTCGATCACGAACCGGTACTTGACATCACCGGCGATCATCCGCTCATACGCCTGGTTGATGTTACGGATATCCAGCATCTCGATATCGCAGCGGATGTCGTGCTCGGCGCAGAAGTCCAGCACTTCCTGGGTCTCGGCGATGCCACCGATCAACGACCCCGCCAGCACCCGGCGCTTCAACACCAGGTTGGCCGCATGCACGGGCGGGACGATCGGTTCGATCAGGCCAACCAGGATGTGCACACCATCGAACTTCAGCGTTTCCAGGTACGGGTTGAGATCGTGTTGCACCGGAATGGTATCGAGCAGGAAATCGAAACGACCAGCTGCGGCGTGCATCTGCTCGGGGTCGGTGGACACGATCACATGGTCGGCACCCTGGCGACGGGCTTCCTCAGCCTTGGCCTGGGAGCGAGTGAACAGGGTCACTTCCGCACCCAGAGCCTTGGCCAGCTTGATGCCCATGTGGCCCAGCCCGCCCATGCCGAGGATGCCGACCTTGTGGCCCGGACCGACGCCGTGATGCTTGAGCGGCGAATAGGTGGTAATGCCGGCGCACAGGATAGGTGCGGCGCTGGGCAGGTCCATGCCGGCCGGGATGCGCAGCACGAAGTGCTCGCTGACCACGATGCTGCTGGAGTAACCGCCCATGGTGTTGCTGCCGTCGACCCGGTCCGGGGTGGCGTAGGTCATGGTCGGGCCTTCCGAGCAGTATTGCTCCAGGTCCTTGGCGCAGGCTTCGCAATGGCGGCACGCGTCGACCATGCAGCCGACGCCAACCAAGTCACCCACCTTGTGTGCGGTGACCTTGGCGCCCACCGCCGTGACCCGGCCAATGATCTCGTGGCCAGGCATCAGCGGGTACACGGCAATCCCCCATTCGTTGCGTGCCTGGTGGATGTCGGAGTGGCATACGCCGCAGTACAGGATGTCGATGGCGACGTCGTCCGGGCGCGGGCTGCGGCGCTCGAAGGTCATGGGGGCCAGAGGGCTGGAAGGGGTTTGGGCGGCGTAACCGATGGCGGTATACATGCAGGTCCTCGCAGGGAAGTGAAACGATTCAGGCGACGCATTTTGCGCGTCCAACCGCGTCACGCCCACGGCAGATTCTCCGGCATCCATGCCTGATTATCCGAAGATGCCATCTGATAAATCGCGCCATCCCCTTAATCTGCAATGATTAAGCTGTCTGATCCTCTGCCCTTGGGTTTAACATGCAACTGACCCGCCACGTCGACGCCAATTCGCCGCTCTGTACGCTGATCCGCAGCCTCGCCACGCGCCCGGGCTTTGTGCCCACGCACCTGCCCCAGGTACAGGTGCTGAGCTGGGACCACTATGTGGCCAGCAGCCCGCAGATCTACGAACCCAGCCTGATGATCCTGGCCCAGGGCAGCAAGCTGGCGCGCCTGGGGCCGCGCACCCTGGAGTACGGCGCCGGGCATTACCTGGTGCAGGCGTTGTCGGTGCCGTTCATGTGCGAAACTTTCGCCACCCCTGACGCGCCATTGCTGGGCGTGGCGGTGGACATTGACCGTGGCGTGCTGGGTGAACTGGTGCAGAGCATGGGCTTGGTGCCGGACGCTGCAGTACAGGCACAAACACCGCAATCGATGACCTCGGCGGCACTGGATGCGCCAATGCGTGACAGTGTGGAACGGCTGCTGCACTGCCTGCAGGACCCGCTTGACGCCAAAGTACTGGGCCCAGCGCGCGTGCGTGAGGTGCTGTATACCGCGCTGCGCGGCCCGCAGGCCGGTGTGTTGCGAGCACTGGTGGAGCAACAGGGGCATTTTGCCCGCATCGGCGCCGCCCTCGCCCACCTGCGCGAGCACTACGCCGAGCCCCTGAGCGTGGAGGCACTGGCCGCGCGGGCCAACATGAGCGTTTCGACCTTCCATGAACACTTCAAGCGCTGCACCGACATGGCACCGATGCAGTACCTCAAGCGCTTGCGGCTACTCAAGGCGCAGCAGATGCTGATCGGTGAGGGCCTGGGGGTGGCGCAAACAGCGCACCGGGTGGGTTACCAGAGCACCTCGCAGTTCAGCCGCGAGTACAAGCGCCAGTTCGAGCGCAGCCCGGGGGATGAACAGCCCTACCAGAGCTTGCCTGTGTAGCGAAGCCAGTTATCAAGCATGCTCGATCACTGTGGGAGCGGGCGCGCCCGCGAAGCAGACAACGCGGTGGATGGCACCGGCTATGCCGGTGTTCGCGGGTGCGCCCGCACACAATGGTCGCATGCGCTTCATGTTTGCCGTTCGACCATGGCGATAATGGCGGCCTTGAGCTCAGCCTTGGCCTGCCCGGCTTCCAGCTCTCCCGCTGCAGCCGCCTGGGACAGCGCATCCGCTGCCCCGACCAGCAGGCGCATGCCGGCAACCCCTACATTGCCGCTGGGCGAAAACCCGGCCAAGGCTTCGCGGCACTTGTCCAGGAACGGCTGCTCGTACGCCCGTTTCAGCGCCTCCAGTTCCGGCGACCCGGCCAGCGCTGCCGACACCCCGGGTATCTCCCGGCCCTGGCTCATCACGCAGTCCACGTAGGCCTCGGCAATCACCCGGGCGCGGCTGGCCAAGCTGGCTTCACAGCTGGCCAAGGCTTGCGCCAGCATCTGCGACTGACGCGCATCGTATTCCTGGTACAGCGCCACCAGCAGCCCGTTGCGGGTCTCGAAATGGTCATAGACCACCGGCTTGGTTACCCCCGCCTGTTCAGCCAGGCGGCCCAGGCTCAAGGCATCGGTACCCTCCTCCCGAACCAATTGCCAGGCCATGTCCAGCAACTGCCTGCGTCGGTCGTCGCGGCTCAGGCGCTTGCGGGAACGGGCTTGATCGTTGCTTGACATCGATTACCTACCAAAAGTAACTTACTAAACGTAACTTACCTGGAGTATATAACGCTTCAGGCTACCCTGCACCGTTGAATGGAGAGCCACCATGCACGCTCTGATCGTCGTCGGTCACCATGACCCGCAATCCCTCACCCACGCGCTGGCCCGGCAGGTTGCCGACGGCCTGGCCAGCGTCGGCCACAGCAGCGAAATCGCCGACCTGGCCAGCGAAGGCTTCGACCCCCGCTTCAGCCTGGCAGACCATGCCGTGCACCGCCGGCTGGCAGCACCGCCGGCTGATGTACTCAACGAGCAGGCACGCATCGAGCGCGCCGATGCCCTGGTGCTGGTCTATCCGGTCTACTGGTGGTCACTGCCGGCCCTGCTCAAGGGCTGGGTCGAACGGGTATTCAGCAATGGCTGGGCGTTCGACTATGAAGAAGGCGCCACGGTGAAGAAATTGCGTGGCATGAAGGTTCACCTGATCGGCGTTGCGGGTGCCGATACAGGCACCTTCGAACGGCACGGGTATGGCGAGGCGATGCGCGTGCAGATCGAGCACGGCATCTTCGACTATTGCGGCGCCGAGGTACTCAGTTCCACCTTGCTGGATGACAGCGAAGGGCCTGACCAGCTTCCCCACTTGCACCATGCACACGCCTTGGGCAAAAAACTGTTTGCAGATTGCCAGGCCGCAGCCTGAACTGTGCGCAGTGCCGCTACTCAAGTAGCGGCAGCTCGGTTCTGCACACCGGCCCATTGCAGGAAATCAGATGACCCGGCTACCATTGAGAACGATTCACACTCACAACCGGAAGCCAGGCGTTGGACAGCACATCGACCCGTAAACTGGGCTTTTTCTTCAGCGACCACCATCGCTGGTTGCTCCAGCACATCCACAAACGCCTGCGCAACCACGCCGACGCCGAGGACACCGCCGCCGAAGCGTTCTGCCAGATGCTCGGTGCACGCGTCGATCCAGACAGCATCCAGCAGCCTCGCGCCTACCTAACCGTCATCGCCCGTCGGCTGATCTTCGACCGCCATCGCCGTCGCCAGCTCGAGCAGGCCTACCTGGAACACCTGGCGCGGCTGCCGGAGGCCGTAGCGCCATCGGCCGAGGAGCAACTGCTGCTGATCGAGGCCCTGGTGAGCATCGATCAGGCACTGGACGGCTTGCCGGCACTCGTCAAAGCCACCTTCCTCTTTAGCCAGCTCGATGGCATGCACTACGCCGACATCGCGACAAAGCTGCAGATCAGCGAACGCTCTGTCAGCCGCTACATGAAACAGGCGTTGCGCCAATGTTACCTGTGTGAGCTGCAGGCATGAGCAGGCCTGCCCTGGACCGGGTCAGCGAGCAAGCCATCGACTGGATGGTCGAGCTCAGGGCCGCTACGCCTGACCCGGCGCTGCTGCAACGAGTCAGGCTGTGGCTGCAGCAAGACCCCGCTCACCAACAAGCCTGGAACCGCCTGGAGCAACGCCTTGGCCATCCATTCGCCGCGTTGCTCGCCCTGGATCAACGTGCCCCTGGCCAAGCAGCAGAGGCACGCCGATTGCTGATGCAGCCTACTCGCTCACGGCGTGAGGTACTTGGCGCCATGGCCAGTCTGGGGCTGTTCGGCGCGGCGCTGTGGGGTGGATGGCGCAGCGACACCGCCCAAGGCTGGCTGGCCGACCTGCACACAGGCCGTGGCGAGCGGCGCAGCTTCACCTTGGCAGACGGCAGCCGCCTGAGCCTGAACAGCGCCAGTGCGGTAGACGTACAGTTCGATGCCGGGCAGCGTCTTCTGATGCTGCGTCACGGCGAGTTGCTGATTCAGGTTGCACGCGATCCATTGCGGCCTTTGCGCGTGCGTACCGCACAAGGGCAAGTACAGGCTTTGGGGACACGGTTTCTGGTCAGCCAGGAACAAGACGCCACCCGGGTCGTGGTGCTGCAGCACAGTGTCCGCGCCAGTCTGGCCGATGGACAGTGGGCGGAGCTGCACCAAGGGCAGGCTGCCCTGCTGCGCAGCAACACCATAGAACGGCTGACGGGCGAGCAACAGCAACGGGCTGCATGGCTTGAGGGCCGCCTTGAGGTCCTCGACCAGCCCCTGCATGTAGTGGTTGACGCGCTGCGCCCCTACCTGCGCGGCTACATCCGGCTCGCCCCAGCGACACGCGATCTGCGGGTACAGGGCGTATTTCCTCTGGACCAGCCACAGCAGGCGTTCAAAGCGTTGGCCGAGGCCCTGCCAATCAGCGTGGCGCGCTATGGCCCGTGGCTGATATTGATCGACGTGAAAACCGCTTGATAAAAATATTTATCGAAATCATTCGCAATCGTGGCAAGTTTTCTTTGCTCATCCCACATACCTCCTGACAGCCACTTTATTCGGGAGTAATCCGTGTACAACCCCTTGCCCCGCGCTCTGCCCCTGGTCGCTGCCCTGGTCAGCTACAACGTGCTTGCCCAGGCGCAAACCCAAGTGTTCGACCTGCCACCCGCCAGCCTGGCTCACACGCTCAACCGCATCGCCAGCCAGAGCGGCCACATCATCGCGCTGGAGCCAGCACTGGTGCGCGGCAAGCAGGCACCTGCCGTGGTCGGCCAGATGAGTGCCGAGCAGGCCATGCAAGCTGCGCTGGCCGGCAGCGGCTTGCAGTTGCGGGTTTCCGCCGAGGGCCATTTCAGTGTGGCGCCCGGCAACCTGGGCAGCGACGTCATGGAGCTGGGCAGCACCAGCATCACCGACAACTATGTGGATGCAACCAGCGAAGGCACCGGGTCGTATGCTGCCCGCGCGGTGACCCTGGGCAAAGGCACGCATACCCTCAAAGAGATTCCCCAATCTGTCACTGTCATCACGCGCAAGCAACTGGATGACCAGGGCATCACCGACTTGCAGGACGCGCTTAACCACACCACGGGCATTGTAGGCGCGCAGGGCATTGGCCCTGGCGTGGTCGTGACCTCGCGTGGCTTTCAGATTGATGACTGGCAGTACGACGGTGTGCCGATTCCGCGAAACAACTATTCGCTGGGCAACTGGGCAACCCAGGACCTGGTGTTCTTCGACCGCGTGGAAGTGCTGCGTGGTGCTTCGGGCCTGTTGCAAGGTACAGGCAGCCCAGGTGGTGCGATCAACCTGGTGCGCAAGCGGGGCCAAGCGGCGCCGACCGTTACGCTGACAGGCAAAGCCGGCTCGTGGGACCACTATGGCCTGCAACTGGATGCCGGCGGCCCGCTGACGACCGACGGCCGTGTGCGCGGGCGGCTTGTCGCTGACGAAGACCAAAGCGACAGCTTCATCGACTATGTCTGGAGCAAAAACCATTCGCTGTACGGTGCGCTGGACATCGACCTGACCGATGCGACGACAGTGGGCGGCGGCATAAGTTACAACCGTCAGCAGTCCCGGCCGATGCTGCGCGGCCTCCCACGCTACGCCAATGGTAAACCGGTCGAACTACCGCGTTCGACTTACACCGGCGCCCGCTGGAGCCGCGCAGAAACCGACGTCACCACGTACTACCTGGACCTTGAACACCGCTTCAACGATGACTGGACCTTCAAGGCCGCTGCCGTGCGCATGGATGAAACCAACACATCCACCCACCAGCGCGTGCAGAGCACCCGCCAAGGCGTTGCGCCTGACGGCAGCGGCATCACCTACGCCGACTGGCTCACCGATTTTCACTCGACCAAACTGGGCCTGGACATGAACGTGGTGGGCCACTTCGACACAGGTTCGCTGGCCCATGAGATCACCGTGGGTGGCAACTATTCCAAGCTGACCTCGGATGATGCCTACTGGCGCAACTTCGACGCAGGCGGCAACATCTTCGACATCGACCATGACCGCCCGGAACCCAGCCGCGACAGCGTCTTCGAGGGCGAACTGGCACGTGCCAACAGGGCCAGCTACGACATCCGCCAGAAAGGCCTGTACGGCGCCTGGCGCATCAAGCCTACCCAGGATCTGACATTGATCCTCGGCACGCGTGTCAGCTGGTTCGACTACAGCTGGGATTCGATCGACTTTGACAGCCTGACCGACCCTGGTACCCGCTACCCGACCAGTCGCATGACCGAAACGGGCCAAGTCACCCCTTATGCCGGCTTTGTCTACGACCTGACCCGCGAATGGGCCTGGTACGCCAGCTACACCGACGTGTTCGTACCGCAAACCGAACGCGCTGTGGGCAATACGCCGCTCAAACCGGTGATCGGCAGCAACTACGAAACGGGCTTGAAAGGCGAACTGCTCGACGGCCGGGTCAATGCCTCGATCGCACTGTTCCGCTACGACCAGGAAAACCGCGCCGTCACCGACGTAGCCTCGGGCTTCGCTTGCGATGACTGGTACTGCTCCACCGCAGCGGGCAAGGTGCGCAGCCAAGGCGTTGAAGCCGAAATCAGCGGCGAAGTGCTGAGTGGCCTGCAACTGTTCGCAGGCTACACCTACAACACCACCAAGTTCCTCGATGACCCTGACGACAAAGGCCGCACCTTCAGCCAGTGGACACCCAAGCACATGCTGCGCGCATGGGCCGATTACACCCTGCCACTGGACGGCCAGCGCTGGAGCACCGGCCTGGGCTTCACCACCCAGAGCCACACCCTCGGCTACGAGCGTACCTACACCGTGCCTGGCTATACCGTCTGGAGCGCACGCCTGGCCTACCAGCTAACCTCCGAAGTGAACCTTGCCGTGAACGCCAACAACCTGTTCGACAAGAAGTACTGGGTTGCAGGCTTCAACCAGCTCAATGGCAGCAACAATTATGGCGAGCCACGCAATTTCATGCTGACGGTCAAGTACACCCCGCAACTCTGACCCTGGGTCAGTCTGCCAGCGGCCACTGCGCCAAGGGCCAGTAAGCGCCCTTGCGCGACTCGTAGAGCGTGAAGTGGCGCGCGCTGAGGTAGAACTCCGGCGCGCTGCTGGCCTCGGGTGGTTGCCCGTGGTAATCCCTGGACAGGGTCAAGTGCGGCCGATACTCACGGTTGGCCGCCTCCACCCCCAACGGCAGCAGTGCCTGCTGCAAGCCGTACACCAGTTGCAACAGGGCCGGCGGTGTCTGCTGTGCCTCCAGCACCAACGCGCCGGCCCGCTGCCACACCTGCAAACGGTCAAGCAACAGCCGCGGTGCCAGAGTTGGCAACGTCAGTTGATCGACTGCCGCACAGATCGCCGGCACCTGTGCGGTATCCACATCGCCGAGGAACAACAGCGTGACATGGAAGTTGGCCGCGGGGACGGGTTTGCCGCTGCGCAGGTTCAGCGCCCGGCGCCACTGAGCCAAGGCATGGCGCTGGGCATCGCTGACCGGCAAGGCGAAGAACAGCCGTTTGAACGGGCTACCGCTGGGGCGTATATCCTGAACCATACCAACTCCCTGACATGAAACGTTTGCGCAAGACTGTAGGGCATTACACCAATGTCGCCCCGGTGTTTCGTAACAATAAGTACAAACTACCCCCATGATTGTTTATGCTGGCGAGCTTATGCCATGACGCATGGCCATTTTTCGACAAGTAAACGTCCATGAAAATTGCACTCGTACTTATCTTCGCCCTCTCGATTGCCTACGTGCACCTGCGCGGTCGGGTTCGCCACAAATTGACTCGCCAGCTGGGCGACCACTCCAGCTTCCTCGCCCCGGTCAACAGTTTCCTGTACCTGTTTTCCAAGCTCCCGGCCAAGCCATACTTGCCGGTCGAAGCCTTCCCCGAACTGAAGCCGCTGCAAGACCACTGGCAGGAAATCCGCGAGGAAGGCCGCCAGTTGCTGCACGTGGGCGAAATCAAGAAGTCCGACAACTACGATGACGTCGGTTTCAACTCGTTTTTCAAGACTGGCTGGAAGCGCTTCTACCTGAAGTGGTACGGCGAAAGCCACCCTTCGGCGATGGCCCTCTGCCCACGCACCACCGAACTGCTGCAAAGCATCGGCACGGTCAAGGCTGCCATGTTCGCTACCCTGCCGCCGGGCGCCAAGCTGGTGCGCCACCGTGACCCGTATGCCGGCTCGTACCGCTATCACCTGGGCCTGGACACGCCGAACGATGACGGTTGCTACATCGACGTGGACGGCGAGAAATACTCATGGCGCGATGGCGAGGGCGTGATCTTCGACGAGACCTACATCCACTACGCGGCGAACACGACCGAGCACAACCGCATCATCCTGTTCTGTGACGTCGAGCGCCCGCTCAAGTACCGCTGGGCCACTGCGTTCAACCGCTGGTTCAGCCGCAACGTCATGGCCGCCGCCGCCGCGCCCAACGGTGCCGGCGACAAGACCGGCGGTATCAACCGGTTGTTCACCCGCATCTACAAGATCCGTGAACGCGGCAAAGCGCTGAAGAAGCGCAACCGCCTGCGCTACTACGTGGAAAAATGGGCGGTGGTTGCAGCGCTGGTGCTGGTGTTCATCTACATTTGAAGGCTCAACGCGCCCACAAGTGCTGCTGCACACCCACCAAAGTACAAGCCTCGCAGGTGTCACTCTTCGACTAGCCTGAAAGCTCCACTCGCAACCACCACAAGGTGAAGACGATGAGCATGATGGACTGGGACGCCTACCGTAAGCAGTTGATGGCCGGCATCGGCGATCTCAAGCAACTCTCCCCCGACACCGTGGCCGGTTACATGACCGCCAGCGGTGCAGGGGCCAAGACCAACCACCTCGACGCCAAGACGCGTGAGTTGATCTCACTGGCCGTGGCCGTGACCACCCGTTGCGACGGCTGCATCGCCGTGCATTCGCAGCAGGCGGTCAAGCACGGGGCCAGCCGCGAGGAAATTGCCGAAGCCCTCGGCGTCGCCGTGGCGATGAACGCCGGTGCTGCGCTGGTGTACTCGGCGCGAGCCATGGATGCGGTGGGCAAGGCCAACGGCTAGGCACAAACGGCGTCGTCGCCCTTGCGCGACGGCGCCGCGCCCCACAGACTTGGCGGCCCAGCCCTTGCAGGAGCCCGCATGATCCACGTTCGCCCTATGACAGCCGAAGACTTCGAGCGCTTCTGGCCCACCTTCCAGGCCATTGTCCAGGCCCGTGAAACCTACGCCTTTGACCCCGAGCTGAGCATCGATCAGGCCCGCCAGCTGTGGCTGGAGCTGCCATTGCACACGCTGCTGGCCGAAGAAGATGGCGAGCTGCTGGGTTCTTATTATCTTAAGGCCAATGCCGCCGGGCCTGGCGCGCACGTGGGCAATTGCGGCTATATGGTGTGCGAACAGGCACGCGGCCGAGGTGTGGCACGCCTGATGTGCGAGCACTCGCAGAAGCTGGCGCGCCAGGAGGGCTTTCTGGCCCTGCAGTTCAACTCGGTAGTGGCCAGCAATGAAGTTGCGGTGGCACTGTGGCACAGGCTGGGATTTGAAACGGTCGGCCGCTTGCCCAAGGCTTATCGCCATGCCCGCCTGGGGCTGGTGGACTGCCTGGTGATGTACAAGTGGCTGGCAGAGGAGCCGGTGGTGGAGAAACCACCGCTGCTGATCGGGCGCAAGAACATCGAGGCACGGGTGTCGCGGCGTCGCGGGCGCTAACCTTCTCTCGCAGGTTCGGCCCCTTCGCGGGCTTGCCCGCTCCCACAAGTACTGCGCAGCACCTAAAGGCTGTGCGGTCCCTGTGGGAGCGGGTTCACCCGCGAAGAGGCCGGGCCTGCTAAACGCTCAGCTTCAGAACGCCAAGCCCACCTTTACACCAAACTCGTCACGCTTGAGCTTGGTGTTGTCTGCCACTGGCGAATCTTCGTCCAGCTTGTATTCGGTGCGGGTGTAGTACACCCCGGCCTGCACCGGCAAAGCGCCCTGCTGGTTCATCAGCAACGTCACTTCGGCGTACGGGTTGGTGCGGTCTTTGAGGTCGACCGTGTCGCTGCCAAAGTCGTCCACTTTCAGCCGCGCACGGCCGTCCAGGGTGTGGCGCGCGCCCACTTCAACCCGCAGGGTCGAGGCGTCGAACTGGTGGTTGTAGCCCAGCGCCGCCTTGGCAAAGGGCGACTTCACGGTGAGCTTGGTATCAAGGTCGTTGATTTCCGGCTCGAAGCGCGACCAGCTGTAGCCGCCGCCCACGGTCACATCGACGAAGTTGCGAGCGTCCAGCGCCGCACGCCAGCCAAGGTCCAGGTCAGCCTGGGCTTCCTTGAGCTTGTTGTCGTTCTTCTTGCCGTATTTGGCTTCGGCGCCGATTTGGTAGATGAAACCGGATTCGGCTGTCAGCTTGTTGCCGAAGGTGGCGAACACACCGCCCTGGCCCATGTGTTCCTTGTCGCTTTCACTGCCACCTTCGAACTTGAACTTGTCGTAGGCGCCCTGCAGACCGATGGTGAACAGCGGGTCGGTGCTGGGTGCGGCGGTGGCGGCCAGCGGTGCGGCGATCAAGGCGAGCAGGCAGGTGTGGCGCAACAGATGACGAGCAGGCATGCGTAAAGTCTCCATGACTTGGTAACGAAAGACGAACGTGCGGTTCGAGACAAACGCCACACGAAAAGTTCGAAAAAAAATCAGTAAAAACACGCAACCCTGTGTTTTATCGGCGTATTCATGGCACGCCAACATTTGACGCCTTAGCCTTTCAGTGGTCAGATGCGCGCCAGTTTCAGGTGCCCTTCGCCGCCGCGCGCAGGGTGAAACGGGAAGCCGGTGCGTCATGTTACCCATGACAAGTCCGGCGCTGCCCCCGCAACGGTAAGCGAGTGAACCCTTCGAGATACCACTGTGCACGTGCATGGGAAGGTGAAGGTTTCATGCCCCTCGCAAGCCCGGAGACCGGCCTGGAGCTTCACTTGGCAACCCGCGGTGGGCGGGCGCAGGCCGGAATCCGTGCGCGCGCCTGCCTGCATGGTTCGCCTTTGCGTGTTTTCCACCGGGATCCATTCATTCCTGCAGCAGTGGAACGACATGTCCCGTATGTTCAAGCTTCACCCCCTGGCGGCCTGCCTGGCCGTCGCCCTCCCGGCCCTGGCCGATGGCCATGACCGGCAGCCCTTGGCCTTGCCTTCCACGGCCATCACCGACACCCTCGACAGCCGCACCCTCGACCTGGCCACGCCGACCCAGGCAGGCTCGCGCCTCGGCCTCAGTGCCCTGGAAACACCGGCCAGCACCAGCAGCATCAGCGCCGAGCAGATTCAGCAGCGCAACAACCTCACCGTGCAGGATGCGGTGACGCGGTCGCCGGGCATCACCTTCGTCGGCTCCCCCGGCGACGGCGGCACAGGCCTGTCCGCCCGCGGCTTTGCCGGTCACAGTTCGGTGATGACCCTGTTCGACGGCGCACGCCTGTACACCGGTGCCGGCACCCAGACGTTCCCGGTCGACCCGTGGATGGTCGAGCGTATCGATGTCATTCGCGGCCCGGCTTCGGTTCTGCATGGCGAAGGCGCCACCGGCGCGGTGATCAACGTGATCCCGAAAAAACCGTTTGCCGGCGAGGTGCGCAACCACCTGCGCCTGGGCTACGGCTCGTGGGACCGCCAGCAGCTCGGCCTGGACAGCGGCGGCAGCCTCAGCGAGCGCCTTAGCTATCGCCTGACCCTTAACCAGCAGGCCGGCAACGGCTGGGTCGACCGCACCACATCGCGCAGCCTGGCCCTGAGTGCCGCGCTGCGTTTCGATGCCAGTGACGACCTCAGTTTCACCCTTGCCCACGACCGTGGTGATGCAGAGCCTGCCAACTACTACGGCACCCCGCTGATCGACGGCCACTACCGCAGCAGCCTGCGCAATAAAAACTACAACGTGCAGAACGACGTGCAGCACTACGTCGATGAGTGGACCCGGCTGACCACGGACTGGACGCTGAACGACCACGTCAGCGCCAGCAACCAGCTGTACTACATCAAAAGCCGCCGCCACTGGCGCAATGCCGAAGACTACAGCTGGGACGCCGAGCGCCAGCAATTGCAGCGCGGCAGCTACCTGGAGATCAAGCACAACCAGGAACAGTTCGGCGACCGCCAGACCTTCACCTTTGACCACAGGCTGTTCGGCCTTGCCAGCAAGACCGTGGTCGGCGCGGAATACAACAAGGTCCGCTTCAACGTCGACAGCAACGCGCCCTACAACGATGTGGGCGGTGACTACATCGACCCATGGCAGCCAGAACCGGGCGGGTTCCACAGCGCCTCGCCACTGCGCCCGCAAACCTTGTCCAGCACCCACACCTTCGCTCTGTTCGCCGAGAACCGCTTGCAGCTGAGCGACCGGCTGTCGCTGGTCACTGGGGTGCGCCGCGACCAGAACCACATCGACCGCACCAACCTGGCCAACGACAACCGCAGCGACCGCAGCCTGCAAGGTGGCAACTGGCGCGCCGGGCTGGTGTTCGCAGTCACCGATGACTTGGCGCTGTACGGGCAGTACTCCACCAGCCAGGAGGGGGTCAACAACCTCATCAGCCTCAGCCCCACCCAGATGCACTATGACCTGACCGAGGCGAAACAGACCGAGGTTGGCCTCAAGCAGCGCTTCTGGAACGGCCGTGGCGAATGGACGCTGGCCGCCTACCACATCGTCAAAAAGAAGCTGCTGGTGGACGACCCGATCACCCACGAGAAACAACAGGCTGGGCAGCAGACGTCCGATGGCCTTGAGGCAACCCTGGAACTGGCACTGGCGCATCAGTGGCAGGTGTCGGCCAATGCATCGCTGGTACGCGCCAGGTATGACGATTTCGACGAGATGGTCGGCGGTGTAGCGCAGGACCGTGCCGGCAACCGGCCGGCCAACGTGCCACGGCGTACCGCCAACCTGTGGCTGAGCAAAGGCTTCGGCCAGCAGGTAGAGGCCGGCGTGGGTGTGCGCTACGTGGATGAGCGTTATGCCGATACTGCCAATTCCCAACGTGCCCCCGGCTACGCCGTGGTCGATGCCAACATCGCCTGGCAGGTGCTGCCGGATGTGAAGTTGGGGTTGCAGTTGAACAACCTGTCTGATCGTGAATATGTGCAGTCGGCGTTCAGTGGGCAGCAGTGGTTGATGGGGATGCCACGATCGTACTTTGCGACGGTTGATTACACCTTCTGACCTGAGTTGCCTGTAACGGCCTCTTCGCAGCACCAGGCTGCTCCTACCAGTCACCACCGACCGGTAGGAGCAGCCTTGCGCTGCGAAGAGACCGGCACAGGCAACACAAAAACCTCTACCAACCTCTCGTCGATTAGTTATAAGATAACGTTTCACATGACATTAATTCCTATCAGCGACCCTCCATGACAAGCGCCAGCGCCACGCCCTCCTTGATCACCCAGCGCCTGCAAAGCATCGATGCCCTGCGCGGCCTGGTGATCCTGTTCATGCTTCTGGACCACGTCCGCGAAACGTTCTTCCTGCACCGACAGGTCAGCGACCCGATGACCATCGACGCTACAGAGCCTTCGCTGTTCTTCAGCCGGACCCTGGCCCACCTGTGCGCGCCAGTGTTTGTCCTGCTAACCGGGCTGTCGGCCTGGCTGTACGGCGAAAAGCACCAAGGCCGCGGCGATGTCTCGGCGTTTCTGTTCAAGCGCGGGTTGTTCCTGGTGGTGCTGGAATTCACCCTGGTCAACTTCGCCTGGACCTTTCAGTTGCCCCCCAGCGTCATCTACCTGCAAGTCATCTGGGCCATCGGCGTCAGCATGATCGCCCTGTCGCTGCTGGTATGGCTGCCACGTGCTGCCCTGCTCGCCCTGGGCGCAGCCATCGTTGCCGGCCACAACCTGCTCGACGGCCTGCACTTTGGCGTGGAGTCAGCCCTGCACGTGCCATGGGCAATCCTGCACGACCGGGGCTGGCTTGAGTTTTCCGAAAACCTGCGCCTGCGCACGTCTTACCCGGTGCTGCCATGGATCGGCGTCATCGCGCTGGGTTATGGCCTGGGCCCCTGGTTTGCCCGGGGCAGTGCGGCTGGCCAACGCCAGCAGCGCCTGCTGCTGGCGGGTTTGATCGCGTTGCTGGGCTTTGTCGCGTTGCGCATGTTCAACGGCTACGGCGAGGCGCCGTGGAGCGGTTACCCCACCTTCACACAAACCGTGATGAGCTTCTTCAACATCACCAAGTACCCGCCTTCACTGCTGTTCCTGGCCTTGACCCTGGGCTGCGGCCTGCTGTTGCTGCGCGCCTTCGAGCGCGCCGGGCAGGCCCGCTGGGTCAGCGCGCTGGCAGTGTTTGGCGCAGCACCGATGTTTTTCTACCTGTTGCACCTGTACGTGCTGAAGCTGTTGTACCTGGCCTGCGTGGCGCTGTTCGGCCTCAACCATGGCGACTACTTCGGCTTCGACGGCATCGCGGCGGTGTGGCTGGGTGCAGTGGTGCTGGCGGTTTCGCTGTACCTGCCGGTGCGCGGGTTCGCTCGCCTGAAAGCGCGCCGCCGCGACATCACCTGGCTGAAGTACTTCTGAAAAGCGTTTTCACCCGGCGGCACGATGGTCTACCATGCGGGCCGCCGGTTTCCACCACGGAATTAATAGGGAATCCCAGGCCCGCCAATACGGGCCAAACGGAACTGCCCCCGCAACTGTAGGTGCCGAGCCTGCTCCATTGATGCCACTGGGCCACAACCCGGGAAGGCCGGAGCCGGGCCATGACGCACCAGTCAGGAGACCTGCCGGCCTACATTTACCAACCGGCGGGGTGTCCGGGATTGGCCATCAGTGTTGCCCCTGCCCTCGGCGGGGGCTCGGCGATGCCTGTCCGTGCGTTCCTCACCCGAACTGTCCGATAGGAGATCGCCCAGCATGCTGCCCCGTTTTGCCACCCTGCTCGCCGGCCTCGGCCTCACTGGCCTGGCCCAGGCCGCCGCCACCCACTACCCGCTCACGGTCGAGAACTGCGGCAAACCGCAGACCTTCGCCCAGGCCCCGCAGCGCGCCGTCACCATCGGCCAGGCCGGCACCGAGATACTCTACGCACTCGGGCTTGGCGACAAGCTGGCGGGCACTTCGTTGTGGTTCAACAACGTGCTGCCCGAGTACCAGGCGCAGAACGACAAGGTGCCGCGCCTGGCCGACAATGACCCCAGCTTCGAGGCCGTGGTCGGCAAGCGCCCGCAGCTGGTGACCGTGCAGTTCGAATGGATGGTCGGCGCCCAGGGTGTGGTCGGCACCCGCGAGCAGTTCGATGAGCTGAAGATCCCCACCTACCTGCTGCCGTCGGACTGCGAAGGCAAAGACAACCTGGTCGGCGCCGACGGCACCCGCCTGCAGGCGTTTCAGGTAAACAGCATCTACAAGAGCGTCAGCCAGCTGGCCGAGATCTTCGATGTGCAGGACCGCGGCACTGCGTTGAACGCCGAGCTGAAAGGCCGCCTGGACAGCGCCAAGGCGCAACTGGCCGGCAAGGACCTGTCTGCCACCTCGGCACTGTTCTGGTTCTCCAGCGCTGACCTCGACATCGACCCTTACGTGGCGGGCCGTCAAGGGGTCGCGGACTTCATGCTACGCACGTTGGGCGTTCGCAACGTGGTCGAATCCACCGAGGAGTGGCCGACCGTAGGCTGGGAAACCCTGGCCAAGGCCAACCCCACCTGGCTGATCATCGCCCGCATGGACCGCCGCCGCTTCCCCGCCGACGACTACCAGAAGAAGCTGGAGTTTCTGCGCAACGACCCGGTAACCCGCAACATGGACGCGGTGAAACACGACCGCATCATCGTCCTCGACGCCGACGCCATGCAGGCCGGCATCCGCCTGTTCCGTGGCCTGCAGACGCTGTCCGCCGCCTTTGCCAGCGGTAAAGCACCCCAGTGATGAGCCGCCTGCTACCTTGTATCGCCGTTGCCCTGGCGGCACTGCTGACCGCCTTGCTGGCCGGCACCGCCATTGGTGAGACCAACCTGTCGCCAAGCATGGTCGGCCAGGTGCTGGCCAACCAGCTGTGGCAGGCCGGCTACCCGGTTGACCCGATCGACGCCGGCATCGTCTGGAACTACCGCCTGACCCGCACCCTGGTCGCGGCAGCCTGCGGTGCCGGCCTGGCCACCTGTGGTGTGGTTCTGCAGGCGCTGTTGCGCAACCCGCTGGCCGAGCCGTACCTGCTGGGGCTGTCGGCCGGCGCCTCGACCGGTGCAGTGCTGGTCGGCCTGCTGGGCCTGGGTAGCCTGACGCTGAGCATGTCCGGGGGCGCCTTCATGGGGGCGCTGGCTGCGTTCGCCCTGGTGCTGGTACTGGCCCGCGCGGCCGGCCCTGGCAGCAACAACGCGCAGGTGATCCTCGCCGGTATCGCCGGCTCGCAACTGTTCACCGCTCTCACCGCTTTTCTCATCACCAAGTCGGCCACCGCCGAACAGGCACGCGGCATCCTGTTCTGGCTGTTGGGCAATCTCAGCGGCGTGCGCTGGCCATCGGTGTGGCTGGCCGTACCGGTGGCGCTGTTTGGCCTGGTAGTGTGCCTGTGGCACCGCCGCGCACTGGATGCCTTCACCTTCGGCGCCGATTCGGCTGCATCGCTGGGCATCCCGGTGCGGCGCACCCAGCTACTGCTGATCAGTTGCACAGCGCTGGTGACGGCCGTGATGGTGTCCATCGTCGGCGCCATCGGTTTTGTCGGGCTGGTGATTCCGCATGCCCTGCGCCTGCTGCTCGGCCCAGGCCACAGCCGCCTGTTGCCCGCCAGCGCACTGGGCGGTGCACTGTTCCTGATTGCCGCCGACGTCCTCTCACGCACCTTGATCACGGGCCAGGTGATTCCCGTGGGCGTGGTCACCGCACTGATCGGGGCGCCCGTCTTCGCGCTTATTCTGGTCAGCCGCCGAGGGCACTCATGACGGTCATGACAGCTGTACAGCTTGCGCCGCTGAGTTGCCAGGGCCTAGGGCTGCAACTGGCCGGCACTGCCGTGCTGCGCGATATCGAGCTGAGCGTTGTAGCAGGTGAAACCCTGGGCATCGTAGGCCCCAACGGCTCCGGCAAGTCCTCACTGCTCAAGTTGCTGGCCGGGCTGCGCAAGCCGGCCAGTGGCAACGTGCAACTGCTGGGCGAACCGCTGGCACAACTGCCCCGCCGCCGGGTTGCGCAGGCCGTGGCACTGGTCGAGCAACAAGCTGACACCCTCGACGCAATCCGTGTGTTCGACGCCGTTGCCTTGGGCCGCACACCTTGGCTGTCGGCATTGGCACCCTTCTCTCGAGAGGACCGTGCCATCGTCGAACAGGCCCTGGCTGACCTCGACGCCCTGCACCTGCGCGCACGCCTGTGGGGGTCGCTGTCGGGTGGCGAGCGCCAGCGCGTGCACATCGCCCGCGCCCTGGCACAACGGCCACAGGTACTGTTGCTGGACGAGCCGACCAACCACCTGGACATTCAGCACCAGCTAAGCCTGCTGCAACAGGTTCAAGCCCTGCCCGTGACCACGCTGGTGGCCTTGCACGATCTCAACCAGGCACTCACCTGCGACCGCGTCGCGGTACTGGACAAGGGCCGCCTGGTCGCCCTTGGCAAACCGTTCGAAGTCCTCACCCCCGAGCGCCTGCTGTGCACCTTTGGCGTGCATGCCCGCTACCTCACCGATCCCTTCGATGGCGCGCGCATCCTGCGTTTTCGCGCCCCCTGAACCAGGAAGTTCCACTGATGCTGTTGCGCCCTGTCGCCCTGCTGCTTGCCAGCGCCCTGCTTGCCCCCGCCGCACTGGCCGAGGTGCATGAAGTGAAAATGCTCAACCGCGGCAGCGAGGGCGCCATGGTGTACGAGCCGGACCACCTGCGCATTGCCCCCGGCGACACGGTGCGCTTTCTGCCCACCCAGAACGGGCACAATGCGGCCAGCGTGACCGGCCTGCTACCGGCGGGGGCCGAGGCCTTCAAGAGCAAGTTGAACCAGCCGTTCGAGCAGACCTTCAGCGTGCCGGGGGTATACGGCATCCAATGCATTCCGCACCTGGCGATGGGCATGGTGATGGTGATTCAGGTCGGTGACGCGCCGGCTACCGAGTTGCCAGCCAGCTTGCCTGCGCGGGCGCAAGCCCGCTTCGCAGCCCAGTTGCAGAAGCTTGAGGCAGCGCGATGAACCGGCTGTTGTGGGCGCTGCCACTGTTGGGGTTGTCGCCCTTTGCCCTGGCCGACTCCGCTCAGTCGCAAAGCAACGGTTTTGTCGAAGACAGCAGCTGGAGCATCCTCAACCGCAGCGTATTCGACCAACGCAACTACCGGCACGGCGGGCGCAACAGTGCCGCGCGCAATGGCTACAAACCGCGCAGCGAACGTGATGGCAAGGCTGAGGAATGGGCCTACGGTTTGATGGGGACATTTCAGTCCGGCTTCACTCAGGGCCTGATCGGTGTCGGCGTCGATGCCCATGCCTATCTGGGCGTACAACTCGACAGTGGCGGCGGGCGCGCGGGCAAAGCACGCCTGCTGGGGATGGATAACGACGGGCATCCAAAAAACGAATACAGCCGCGCAGGCGCGGCGCTGAAGTTGCGGGTATCCAATACTGTACTGTCCTATGGCGAACAACGCGTCAAAACCCCGGTGTTCAGCTCTTCCGACAGCCGCCTGCTGCCCGAAACCGCCACAGGGTTCTTCCTCACCAGCAACGATTTCGACACGCTAAAGCTGGTGGCCGGGCACTTCAACGAAAGCGCCGACCGCAATGCCTCCAGCCACGACCAGGGCTTCGTGGTGAATTACTCCAACGGCAAGCAGGGCAACAGTTTTGACTTGGCGGGCGTGGTCTGGAACCCCGGTGCAGCCTTCAGCGGCAGCCTGTACACCTCGCGCTACGAGGACAGCTGGAACCAGCACTACCTGGGTAGCACCCTCAGCCACGCGCTGGATGACCGACGCAGCATCAGCCTGGACCTCAACCTGTACCGCACCACAGACACCGGCAAGGCGCTGTCCGGGCGCATCGACAACACCACCTGGAGCCTGGTCTCGCGCTACAACCAGGGGCCGCACGGTTTCAGCCTTGGCTGGCAACAGGTCGACGGCAACACCCCGTTCGACTACGTGACGCGAGGGGCAATCTTCATTGCCAACGCCGTGCAGATGTCGGACTTCAACGCCCCGAACGAGAAGTCCTGGCAGGCACGCTATGACCTGAACATGGGGGCCTATGGGGTGCCGGGGTTGAACCTGACGGCGTTGTATGTGCGGGGGTTCGATATCGACGGCACGCATGTCGACCCCAATGGCGGGTATGCATACCTGGGGTATGGCAAGGGTGGCAAGCATTGGGAACGCGACCTCGAGGCGAGGTATGTGGTGCAAAGTGGCAAGGCCAAGGGGACGACGTTCTCGGTGAGGCATAACGTGCACCGGGGGAACACGGCGCAGGCGGAGCTGGACGGCGACCAGATACGCTTGGCGGTGGAGTGGCCGTTGTCTGGGGGGGGCTGATAGACCGGGTTGCCTGGACTGGCGGCGGTTTGCGGCCCCAGGATCCATCAGGCAACAGCGCTACCCGCAGGCAGCAACCCCCACTGCGCTTGCTCCTGCTCACTCATCGCGACCAGCACCTCGGCAAACGTGCGCTGCAGCTCCGAACTGACATTGCCAAACGCCCGGTAATGGGTAAGCAAGTAGCGCTTCACCGTCCTGGGCCAGCGCCGCTCGTTGTGCGCCGCGTTGATAATGCCTTTGGCATCATGGCGCGTCGCCCCACGCCACAGTTCCATCAACCTGTTCTCGAAATCACCGAAGGTCCACAGGCCAGTGCGGTCTTCGAATTCGTCAAGCAGTTTGAGTTTGTACAGGGCCATGTGTGGCATCGTGAGCCTCCCTCGTGTGCAGTGAATAAGCCGTGCACAGGGGAAGGTAAGCAAGCCGGACCGGCCTGGATATGAACGCGTCGATCACACCCAAAGCGCCGTTGTAGGCACTTTCCCACAGATCAGGGCAATCGCAAGTGCATGTGCGTGGTCTGCCAGACCGGGTCTTGCTCCACATTCACCACGGCAAACCCTTGCCGCTCCCAGAACGCAATCGCACCCGGCAGAAACGGATGCGTATGCAGGTACAGGCAGTCGATACCTGCCTGCTCCGCCCGCTCGCGCAACGCGCCGAACAACGCGGCAGCCAGGCCATGCCTGCGGTAGGCCGGCAACACGAACAGGCGCACCACCTCGACCACCCGCTCAGCGTGATAATCAAGCTGAGGGAAGCGGTGGTCATAGGGCACGTAGCCGATCACCGCAACCAGCCGCCCGGCATCACGCGCCTCAAGGAAGCACCCCGCACCGTCCAGGTAAGTCTCGGCAAAATGCGCAAGGTCGTGCGGCAATGGCGCTTTTGCAAGCATCGGGAACAACTCGCGGCGTGCGCTATCGACAAACGCCACGACTTCGGCAATGGCGACGCGCGCCACAGGTTGCAGGGTCCAGTTCGGCATGGGGCTGTTGGCAGTGGTGGGAGGGCAAGGTTCTACCCCAGTGTGCCGTTCAAGGCAAATCACAAAGCTCGTCGTGGCCGGGCGGACATCGGTATAATCGGCCGTCTTCACTGCCCGACCAGGCCACGCCATGCCTCGCTTCCAGACGTTGCTGTTGCCCCTGCTGCTGACTGCCGCCCTCACCGCCTGCGACCAGAAACCCTCTCGTGAAGACCAGATCCTCGCTCAGTTGCCGCTGCAAGAGGCCTATACCCATAACATCGAGCGCATGGCCGCGCTGCTCGGCCGCACTCACCCGCAGCTGTCGCAAGCCACCATCCAGGGTGTACTGCGCAAGTACCTGACCGTCGAGGACCAGCGCCAGGACCTGTTCCGGCTGTACAGCGAAAAGAACTTCAGCGACGCCGAATTTGCCACCATCGTTGCTGCCACCCAGGACCCGGCCAAGGCCAGAGCGCTGGAAGACACCGAAGCGGGCAAGCGCCTGAGCGAAAAACTCACCGCCCTGATGCGTGAGACCGCCCGCGACGTCAAGGTGCAGGCACTGGTCGAGCGACGCATGCAGCAGGTAGAAGACGAGCTGAATGCGCTGGACAGGGCTGGTTCCTGAACGCGGTTCCCCACTTCCCCTAGCGCGAAAGGTCGTCGCTACTTTCAATCAATCGAGGTCAGGATTGCCACACGCCAAGCACGGATTGCGCCTGGATCTACGCACACTCATTCTGGTGCTCTGCGCCCTTACCGCCCTGGTCATGCTGTGCGCCAGCTATTTCGCCAGCTACCGGGTGCAGCGCCAACTGCTGATCGACCACGCCCTGGAAGCCAACCGGGTGTATGCGATGAAGCTGGCCAGCATCACCGAGACATTCATCGGCAACGCCCAGCAGCAGCTGAGGTTCAGCGCCGGCGTACAAGGCCGGCAGCTAAGCGATGCCGCGGCGCTGCTGGGGGAAACCGACCGTGTACTGGGCCAGAGCATGGCCTTCAACTCCACTTTCGTCATCGATGCCAACGGCGTGCTGCGGGCCGTATCCCCCGCCCCGCTGCGGCATCTGATTGGCACCCTTGTCCAGTCGCCCGGCGCTCAGGAAGCACTGCACGAACGCCGCCCGCTGGTTTCCACACCCTACCTTTCGGCGGCCGATAACCTGGTGGTGGCGCTTTCACACCCCATGTTCGACAGCGACGGTCGCTACCTGGGCTATGTCGGCGGCAGCCTGTACCTGCGTGAACGCAACATCCTCAACAGCCTGCTGGGCGAACACTTCTACAAGGACGGTTCGTACCTGTATGTGGTCGACCGCAACCGTCGCCTGCTGTACCACCCCAATCACGAACGGGTAGGCACGGTGGTAGAGGGCAACGCCCTGATCGACCAGTTGGCGACGCTGGACAACGGTACTCGGCAAATCACCAACAGCCTGGGCGTGGAAATGCTCGCCGGGTTCGCCACCGTACCCAGCGCCGGCTGGGGGGTAGTGGCGCAGCAACCGCTGGCGCAGACGGTGACGCCACTGAACCACCTGATCCTCAACGTGGTGGGCACTTCTGCGCCTCTGGCGCTGGTGGGCTGCCTGTTGCTGTGGTGGCTGGCCATGACCATCGCCCGGCCGCTGTGGCAACTGGCTGCCGGTGCCCGCTCGATGGACCGTGCAGGCACCGCCGAGCGCTTGCACCGCGTGCGGGCCTGGTACTTCGAGGCGGCCGAGCTCAAGCGTGCCCTGCTGATCGGGCTGAACCTGCTGCAGGAGCGCATCGGCCGGCTCAACCGCGACGCCCAGACCGATCCGCTGACCGGCCTGGGCAACCGCCGCAGCCTGGAGTTCAGCCTGTCATTGCTGGAAGCCGAAGGCCGGGCCTTTGCCGCCATTGTGCTGGACATCGACCATTTCAAACAGGTCAATGACAAGCATGGGCATGAGGTCGGCGACCAGGTGCTGCGCCGACTGGCAGAGTTGATGCGCCGCTGCTGCCGCGAGGGCGACCTGCTGTGCCGCACCGGGGGCGAGGAATTCCTGATGCTGCTGCCGGGGGCCAGCCTGGACGTGGCGACAGTGGTGGCCGAGCGGCTGCGGGTGACGGTGCAGGATACGCCCGTGCCGCCGGTGGGCGCGGTGACGGTTTCGCTGGGGGTGGCACGCTGGGATGGCGAGGCGGGCAGCGAGCCTGTGGAAGCATTGAGCAAGGCTGATCGGGCGCTCTACCTGGCAAAGCAGAGCGGGCGCAATCGGATGTGTGTGGCCTGAGCCTCCTGTTGCACCTTTACCCGCGAAGAGCCCGGCACAGGAGAAGTTGAAACCAGCAGCTGTAACAATCTTTGTCATAAAACTGTCGCGTTACAGTCATAGGATTGACCCCAACCTGACATTTTCACTTCATGGATGAGCGTCTCATGCGTCGTGTGGTCTTCAATCAGAAAGGTGGCGTCGGCAAGTCCAGCATCGCCTGCAACCTCGCCGCTGCCAGTGCTGCCGAGGGTTACCGAACGTTGCTGGTCGACCTCGACCCGCAAGCCAATGCCACCTATTACCTCACCGGCCTGGTCAATGACGCCATACCTGCCGGCATCGCCGACTTCTTTCGCCAGACCCTGTCAGCGGCCACTGCCGCCGGCAAGAAGCACCGGGTGGCGATCACCGAAACCCGTTACAGCAACCTGCACCTGGTCACCGCAAGCCCCGATCTCAGCGACCTGCAAAGCAAGCTGGAGAGCAAGTTCAAGATCAACAAGCTGCGCAAGCTGCTGGTGGAACTGAGCGAGGACTACGAGCGGATCTACATCGACACCCCGCCAGCGCTCAATTTCTACACCTTCAGTGCGCTGGTGGCAGCAGAGCGCCTGCTGATCCCGTTCGACTGCGACAGCTTCTCGCGCCAGGCCCTGCACAGTGTCATGGCCGAGGTCGAGGAACTGCGCCAGGACCACAACCCGGCGTTGCAGGTAGAAGGTGTGGTGGTCAACCAGTTCGCCGGGCGCACCGCCCTGCACCGGACCCTGATCGACCAGTTGCGCAGCGAAGGCATGCCCGTGCTGCCGGTGTACCTGAGCAGTTCGATCAAGATGCGTGAATCGCACCAGGCGTCAGTGCCGTTGGTGCACCTGGCGCCACGGCACAAGCTGGCGCTGGAGTTTGTCGATTTGCTGGATGTGCTGGAGCGGGCGGCCTGACAGCCCCTGGGGGCGCTCTGCGCCCCTATCTCGACACAAGGCCGCTCCCACAGGAGATCGCGGTTGCCTGTGGGAGCGGCCTTGTGTCGCGATAGGGCTGCAACGCAGCCCCAAAAACTTGCAGTAAAAGCACTACCCGACCGTTCATCCGGATGGTAGATTCGCCGCCATGAAAATCACCCGGCACACTCGCACGCTGACTGCCTGGACGCTCTATGCCAGCGTCCTGTTCAGCCTGTTGCTGTGCGGCCTGCACCATGGCCAGATGGGTGGCCTGCGCCTGGCCGGGCTGGAAGGCGGCTTCTGCTCGGTCAACAGCGAACACGGCGTGGCCATTGACCTGGACGGTGCCGGCGGTGACCAGCACATGGCCCAGCTCGACTGCCCGGTGTGCTCCTCGTTTGGCCTGGCCGTACCGCTCAGCAGCGGCGGCTGGTCATTCACCCCGGCACAAGCCGTGGCCACCTCGCCCATCGTCGTGCGCAGCTGGGCACAACCGCCGCCACGCTACCAACGCCCCGCCCTCAACCCACGTGCCTCCCCCGCCGCCTTCCCCGCAGCCGTACTTCATTTCGCCTGACATCAGCCGGGCGCGCCTGCGTGTGCGCTCGCCGTCAGCCATGACCTTTGCGTGGAAGACATACCAACATGCTTCGCAAGACCTCCCTGGTGCTCCTCATGGGCACCTGCAGCTTTGCCTGCGCTGAAACAGCCCCTGTGGAACTCGGCGCCACCACCATTGACGGCGAACGCGACGCCGCCAGCGGCGTGCAACTGGACGAGCCGATCCGTACCGGTTCGCGCCTAGGCCTGACCGCGCGGGAAACACCCGCCTCGGTCAGCGTCTCGGACCGTCGCCTGATCGAAGAACGCGGCGCCAAGGACAGCCAGGACGTGGTCAACGCCATGACCGGCGTCAACGCCTCGGCCAACCCCGGCTTTGGCGGCTTCGTTGCCTACCGCGGCTTTACCCAGAACCAGGTCACCCAGTTGTACAACGGCATCAACCTGGGCTACAGCAGCGCCACCCGCCCAGTGGACGCCTGGGTTCTCGACCGTGTCGAGCTGATTGGGGGGCCGTCTTCGTTCCTGCACGGCGCGGGTGCGGTGGGCGGCTCGATCAACTACATCACCAAGCTCGCCAGCCGCGACCAACAGACAATCGATGGGCGTATCCGCTATGGCAGTTTCGACGACAGCGAGGTGGCGTTCGGTATCAACCAGGCGCTGGCCAGCAACCCCGCCGATGCCCGCCATTTCATGCGCCTGGACTTCAGCCGCGGGCATGGCAACGGCTACGTCGACCGCAACGAACGGGATACCGACAGCCTGGCCTTTTCGCTGCTCAGCGACCTGGCCCCCAACCTCACGCACACCCTGGCGGTCGAGTACCAGGAAGACCGCGAACAAAGCCCCTACTGGGGCTCACCGATTCTGCCCGGGCGCAGCACGATGAAGATCGACAACAGCCGCCGCTTCGAAAACTACAACGTCGCTGACGGCCGCTATGAGCAGCGGGTGCGCTGGCTGCGTTCGATCCTCGACTACCAGATCAGCGACAGCACCAGCGTGCAGAACACGCTGTACCACTACAATGCCCAGCGCGATTACCGCAACCTCGAACGCTACGCCTACACCCGCGATGGCAAGGTGCAGCGCAGCAGCCCCTACCTGCAGCGCCACGACCAGAACCTGCTGGGCGACCGCATCGAACTGCG
Source organism: Pseudomonas sp. NMI542_15 (assembly GCF_021283425.1). Lineage (NCBI taxonomy): Bacteria > Pseudomonadati > Pseudomonadota > Gammaproteobacteria > Pseudomonadales > Pseudomonadaceae > Pseudomonas > Pseudomonas sp. NMI542_15. The sequence goes on from NZ_JAJSRO010000002.1 coordinate 449,425, forward strand.
CCATGACAACCAGCTGCTGGGCCTGACCAGCCAGTGGTCGCTGGGGCTGGAGTACTCGCGCATGCGCCAGACCCTCTACCCCACCTCCGGCAGCTGGAGTGACGTGGTCGATGCCGACCACTTCAACCCCGGCAGCTTCGATGACATCCCCGGGGTGAATGCCGGCCTGACCAAGCAACGTCACCACGAGGTCATCAACCGCGCCGTGTTTGCCGAAAACCGCTTGCAGCTGACCGAGCGCCTGGCCCTGCTGACCGCCCTGCGCTACGACTACCTGGACATGGAGGTCACCAACTACGGCGCAGTCTCTCCCACCTCGCCGGCCTATTTCGAACGCCGCTGGGAACCGCTGTCCGGGCGCATCGGCCTGACCTATGCGCTGACGCCTTCGGCCAGCCTGTATGCGCAGTACAGCACCTCCGCCGACCTGCCCGCCGGCTCGCTGGCGGCAGCGACCTATTCCAACGTCGGGCTGTTCGACCTGTCCAAGGGCGAGCAGTGGGAAGTGGGCAGCAAGTTCGACTTCCTCGATGGTCGCGGTGCGGCCACGCTGGCGCTGTACCAGATCGTGCGCAAGGACTTTGCCGTGCGCGATTCGAACGACGCAAACCTCACGGTCCAGGCCGGGCAGCAGACCTCACGTGGTGTCGAACTGTCCGGGCGCCTGCAGGTAACGCCGAAACTGCTGGCCGAGGCCAACTATGCCTATGTCGATGCGCGGTACGATGAGTTCAACGAGGCAGTCAGCGGCAAATCGGTTTCACGCAAGGGCAATGCGCCGACCAACGTGCCGGCCAATGTCGCCAACCTGTGGCTGACCTACGGCCTGTCGCCGGCATGGTCGGTGGGCGCCGATGGGCGCTACGTGGGCTCGGTGTATGCCGACAACGCCAACAGCCTGAAGGCCCCGGCCTACACCCTGTTTGGCGCTTTCGCCCGCTACCGGCTGGATGAACACACCACGCTGACCGGGCGGGTGCGCAACATCACCGATGAGGTGTATGCCAAGCAGGCCTATAACAGCCAGTACTACATGGGGCCGCCACGCACCTTCGAGCTGGCGCTGGACATGCGCTTCTGACGCAAGCCAGGTTGCCGTATTCATTGCTCTGGCAGGTTGGCTGTTAACCGCAATGGCGGTTAAATCAGGTATCCCGAGGTCGCACTCGACAAAGCATCGTCCAGCGCCCGGTTATCTACTGGCAAGCACAATAATGATGGCGCGGCCCGACCGCGCCACTTTTCATCATGGCTGCCAATGGAACCGGAGAGCACCCGCATGTCCGCACCTCATGAGGTATCCCCCGCCACCCTGCGCAGGGTGATCGCCGCCTCGGCCATCGGCAATTTCGTCGAATGGTTCGACTTCGCCGTGTATGGCTTTCTCGCCACCCTGATCGCCAGCCAGTTCTTTGCCAGTGAAGACCCCAGCGCGGCGTTGCTCAAGACGTTCGCGGTGTTTGCCGTGGCCTTTGCCCTTCGCCCGCTGGGCGGGATCGTGTTTGGCGCGCTGGGCGACCGCCTGGGACGCAAGCGCATCCTGTCGCTGACCATCCTCTTGATGGCAGGCTCCACCACCCTGATCGGCCTGCTGCCGACCTACGCCAGCATCGGTCTGGCAGCCCCAGTGCTGCTTACCCTGGCGCGCTGCCTGCAGGGTTTTTCTGCCGGTGGCGAATACGCGGGGGCCTGCGCCTACTTGATGGAGCATGCACCCAATGACAGGCGTGCCTTCTACGGCAGCTTCGTGCCGGTCTCGACTTTTTCCGCCTTCGCCTGCGCCGCCGTGATCGCCTATGGGCTGGAAGCCAGCCTGTCGGCCGAGGCGATGGGTGCCTGGGGCTGGCGCGTTCCCTTCCTGATTGCCGCACCGCTGGGGCTGGTCGGCCTGTACCTGCGCTGGCGTATGGAAGAAACCCCGGCATTCCGCGAAGCCGTCGCCCAGGGCAAGGAGCATGAGCATTCACCGCTCAAAGACACCCTGCGTCACCATGGCCGGGTCATTCGCAACCTGGGGGCATTCATCTCGCTGACTGCCCTGTCGTTCTATATGTTCACCACCTACTTCGCCACGTACCTGCAACTGGTGGGCAACCTGACCCGCGCGCAGTCACTGCTGGTGACCACCGTGGCGCTGCTGTTCGCCGCCGTCGGCTGCCCGCTGGCCGGGGCGTTCTCGGACCGCGTGGGGCGGCGCAAGACCATTGGCTTTACCTGCCTGTGGGTGATGCTGTGCGTGTTCCCGGCGTACTGGCTGGCCAGTTCGGGCTCGATGTCCGGTGCGCTGCTGGGGGTGATCCTGCTGGCGGTGGGGGCCTTGTGCAGTGGTGTGGTGACCGCAGCATTGCTGTCGGAGAGCTTCCCCACCCGCACCCGCTATACCGCTTCGGCGATTACCTACAACGTGGCCTATACCCTGTTTGGCGGTACCGCGCCGCTGGTGGCGACCTGGCTGATCGGGCAGACCGGCAGCAGCCTGGCACCGGCGTTTTACCTGGTGGTGATTGCGCTGGTAGCGTTGGTGGGGGGGTTGGCGTTGCCGGAGACTTCGCGGATTTCATTGCATGATGAGGTGGGATCGGATGCTGTACGGCCTGGAGTCCGTCGTACCGTCTGAGATTATTGGGGCTGCTTTGCAGCCCCAGAATCTCACCCCTCCTGCTGCTCTTCGCGCCGATACGCCCACTGATACAAAGCCGGCAGCACCAGCAATGTCAGTGCAGTAGAAGACAGGATCCCGCCAATCACCACCGTCGCCAACGGCCGCTGCACCTCAGCCCCGGTCCCCGTAGCCAGGGCCATCGGAATGAACCCCAGCGAAGCCACCAGCGCGGTCATCAGCACCGGGCGCAACCGCGTCAACGCGCCCTCTTCAACCGCCGCCCGCAATGGCCGCCCCTCTTCGCGCAGGGCACGGATAAAGGCGATCATCACCAGCCCGTTGAGCACCGCCACTCCCGACAGGGCAATGAACCCTACGCCAGCTGAAATGGACAACGGGATGTCCCGCAACCACAGCGCCAGCACCCCGCCGGTCAGGGCAAACGGAATGCCGGTGAACACCAGCAAGCCATCCCTGAGGTTGTTGAACATCATCAGCAGCAGCGCCATGACCAGTAGCAAAGCCACCGGCACCACCACCTGCAGGCGCTCGGTTGCCGATTGCAACTGTTCGAACTGGCCCCCCCAGCGCGTCCAGTAACCCGGCGGAATCTGCACCTGCCGGATCAGGGCCTGTTCGGCATCCGCCACAAACGAGCCCAGGTCACGCCCACGTACGTTGGCACTGACCACCACCACCCGCTTGCCATCCTCGCGGCTGACCTGGTTAGGCCCCAGTTGCAGGTTCAAACTGGCCACTTGGGACAGCGGGATGAAGCCGATTTGCGCAGCGCCCGCAGCGGCACTGGCCGGTACCGGAATCAGCAGGCTGGACAGCCCGTCCACATCGGTGCGCAAGGTTTCGGGCAGGCGCACCACCATGTCGAAGCGCCGGTCGCCTTCATACAGCGTGCCTGCCGTGCGGCCACCCACAGCAATTGCGATGGCGTCCTGCACGTCACCCACGTTCAGGCCATGGCGGGCCGCCTTGTCGCGGTCGATGTCGATGGTCAGCACCGGCAGGCCGGTGGTCTGCTCGACCTTCACCTCGGACGCACCCGCTACCCCCTGCAGGCTGCTGGCGATCTGTGTGGCGGTGCGGTTGAGCACATCCATGTCATCACCGAACAACTTCACCGCCACATCGCTGCGCACCCCGGAAATCAGCTCGTTGAAACGCAACTGGATCGGCTGCGACAGCTCGTAGTTGCTGCCCGGTACGCTGGCGGCAGCACGTTGTACCTCGGCGATCAGTTCGTCACGCGGCTTGCCAGGGTCTACCCACTGCTCGCGCGGGCGCAACATCACATAGGCGTCGGAGATGTTCGGTGGCATCGGGTCGGAGGCGATCTCGGCGGTACCGGTACGGGCGAACACCCGCTCTACTTCCGGCACCTGGGCGATGATCGCCTGCTCCAGGCGCTGCTGCATGTCTACCGACTGCGACAGGCTGGTGCCCGGCACACGCAGGGCCTGCAAGGCAAAGTCGCCTTCGCTGAGGCTGGGGATGAACTCGCTGCCCATGCGGCTGGCCATGACCCCGGACAGCACCACCAGAGTGGCCGCGACGGCAAACGCCAACTTGCGTCGCCCCAGCACCCAGGCCAGCACCGGGGCATAGCGCTGACGCGCCGTGCGCATCACCAGGCCTTCCTCTTCCTTGACCTTGCCGGTGACGAACAGGGCGATGGCTGCCGGCACGAACGTTACCGACAGGATCATGGCGCCGAGCAGGGCCATGACCACGGTAAAGGCCATGGGGTGGAACATCTTGCCCTCGACCCCGGTCAGGGCAAAGATCGGCAGGTACACCACCATGATGATCAACTGCCCGTAGATCAGTGGCCGGCGCGCCTCACGGGCGGCAGCGAACACTTCATGGAAGCGCTCGCTGCGCGTCAGCATGCGGCCATGGCGTTGCTGGGCATGGGCCAGGCGGCGGATGGCGTTTTCCACGATCACGACTGCGCCGTCGACGATGATGCCGAAGTCCAGTGCCCCCAGGCTCATCAGGTTGGCGCTGACCTTGTTGCTGAACATGCCAGTGAAGGTGAACAGCATCGACAGCGGAATGACCATGGCGGTGATCAGTGCGGCGCGGATGTTGCCCAGGAACAGGAACAGCACAGCGATGACCAGAATGGCGCCTTCGACCAGGTTCTTCTTCACCGTGGCGATGGCTTTTTCCACCAGGTTTGTGCGGTCGTACACGGTCACAGCCACCACACCCTTGGGCAGGTTGCGGTTGATCTCGACCAGTTTGGCGGCAACGGCCTGGGATACCGTGCGGCTGTTCTCTCCAATCAGCATGAACACCGTACCCAGCACCACTTCCCGGCCGTTTTCGGTGGCTGCACCCGAGCGCAGTTCTAGGCCCAGGCCAACCTCGGCAACATGGCTGACGCGGATCGGCGTGCCATCGACGCTGGCGATGACGATGTTGGCGATGTCTTCGGCCGAGGCCACCTGGCCCGGTGCCCGGATCAGCAACTGCTCGCCATTGCGCTCGATGTAACCGGCGCCAACGTTGGCATTGTTGCGCTCCAAGGCCGCGATCAGGTCGTTGAGGGTGAGCTTGTAGGCTGCCAGCCGCTTGGGCTCCGGTGCAATCAGGTACTGCTTGGCATGGCCGCCGATACTGTTTACCTCGGCCACCCCCGGCACATTGCGCAGCTGCGGCTTGATGATCCAGTCCTGGATCACCCGCAGGTCTGTCGGGGTGTACGGGGTGCCATCCTCTTTGAGAGCGCCCTGTTCGGCCTCCACGGTCCACAGGAAGATTTCACCCAACCCGGTGGAAATCGGCCCCATGCCCGCTTCTATCCCTTCGGGCAGTTGCTCGCGGGCCACTTGCAGGCGCTCGTTGACCAGCTGACGGGCGAAGAACAGGTCGGTGCCATCATCGAAAATCACCGTGACCTGCGACAGGCCCGAACGCGACAGCGAGCGGGTTTGCTTCAACCCAGGCAGGCCGGCCATGGCGGTCTCGATGGAGAAGGTGATGCGCTGCTCGGTCTCCAGCGGCGAGTAACCGGGTGCAGCGGTATTGATCTGTACCTGGACGTTGGTAATGTCCGGTACAGCGTCGATCGGCAGTTTCTGGTAGCTGTGGATACCCACCGCGGCCATCAGGACCACGGCCAGCATCACCACCAGGCGCTGCTCGATGGCAAATTGGATCAGGCGTTCGAACATGCAGGTGTCCCCGTGATCAATGGCTATGCTCGGCCGAGCCCTTGCCCAGTTCCGACTTGAGGACAAAGCTGCCGGCGGCGGCTACCTGGGTGCCGGCGGCCAGGCCGCTGATAATTTCCACCTGGCCGGCGTCGCGGCGGCCGGCCTTTACCGGGCGGGCCTCGAAGCCTTCCTCGGTGCGGGCAAACACAACGGTCTGTTCTTCCCAGGTTTGCAGGGCGCTTTCCGGCACCACCACGGCGGCATTGAAGCGCTCGACGCTGACCGCGATATTGACGAACAGCCCGGGGCGCCATGCGCCGTTGGGGTTTGCCAGGGTGGCGCGGACCGTGGCGGCGCGGTTCTGCTCGCCGAGCAGGCTGCCGACATAGTTGACCTTGCCCTCAACCTGGGCGCCCAGGTCTGGTGCGCTGACCGTGACATTGCGGCCGGTCACCACCTTGTCCAGATCACGCGGCGCCACGGCGAAGGTGGCCCAGACCCGGCTCAGGTCAGACAAGGTGAAGGCGTTGCTGGTCGCGTCGACCACCTCGCCCACGCTCAGATGCTTTTCCACCACCACCGCATCGAATGGCGCGCGCAATTCATAGCGGTTGCCAGCGCCCGCCGGGCCTACTGCGGCGACCTTTTGCCGGGCGTTGGCCAAGGCGATTTCGGCCTCCTGTAACACCTGCCGCGCTTGCAGGTAATCTTGCTCGGCACTGATACGCTCCTGCCATAACTGCTGTTCGCGCTGGAAGGTCAGCCGCGCCAGCTCCAGACGGCGCTGGGCTGCCTGCTGCTCGCTGCGCAGGTCAGAAATCTGCTGGCTGGCGATCACCGCCAATACCTGGCCGCGCTTGACCGCCTGGCCCAGTTCGGCTTGCACCGCCTCGACCACACCGGGTACACGCGGCACCACGTGGGCAGTGCGGTCCTCGTCGAAGCGGATTTCCCCCGGGAAGCTGAAGGCGGTACCCAACTCACGAGGGCCGGCGGCAGCCAACTGCACACCGGCCGCCTCGATCTGGGCGATGGACAGGTGCAATTGGCCCTCTTCTTCGCCGTGCCCTTCCCCTGCATGGCCTTCATCGGCCTTCTCGGCACCATGGCCGTGGCTGTCTTCGCCATGGTCGTCGTGGCGGGCCTGGGCATTCGACGCCTGGCCCAGGTTGCCGGTCCAGGCCAGGCCACCCAGGCCGAGCGCGGCCATGGCGGCGACCAGAAGGGCTATCTTGCGTGGGTTAGTCATGCTTGCTCCTGCTGTTCAAGGGGGTGCTCAGGTCATCGAGGTCGCCATAAATCCGCTCGACCTGCGCCCGTGCGTCGGTCGCCGAAGCCAGCGCCTCGAGGTACAACCCGCGGGCCTCGATCAGCGTGCGCTGAGCGTCGAGTACATCGAGGAACGCGAACTTGCCCATTTCGAAACCACGGGTGGCGGTGTCCACGGCCTGCTGCGCCGAAGGCAGGATGGTGCGGTCGTAGGCGTCCACCTCCTGCATCGCCGTGTGCCACTGGCTGACTGCGCTGCGGGTTTCACTGCGCAGGCGCAGTTCCACGGCGTTACGCAGGTCACGCGCCTGGTCGGCACGGCGTGCAGCCGCCAGCACGTTGCCCTGGTTGCGGTCGAACAGCGGCAATGGCATGGACAGGCCCACCACATTCACCCGCTCGCGGTCCTCGCGGCTGTACTGGCTACCGAGGCTGACAGTGAGGTTGGGAATACGCTGAGCCTTTTCCGACCCCAGGGACGCTTCGCCGCGCTCGACCTGTGCAGCAGCCAGACGCCATTCGGCGGTGTGTTCGACCCGGTCGAGCAAGGCATCGGCGCTGGGCGCGACGCCAGGCGAAAGGTTGGCAGCCTGCAACTGATCGAAGCTTGCCAAGGGGCTACCGGTCAGGCGTGCCAGCGCCTGATAAGCCACGCCGCGCTGGGTCTGCGCGCGTCGTACTTCAGCCTGGGCCTGGGCCAGTTGCACCTGGGCGCGGGTGGCCTCCACGGGGGATGACTGGCCAGCGATCACCCGCCCCTGTACCACGCGCAGCCCGCGCTCGGTCAATGCCTGCGACTGCTGCGCCAGTTCCAGTGCTGTCTGCGCGCGCAAGGCGGCGTGGAAGGCCTGCACCACATCGGCACGCAGGCCATTGCGCTGGCGCTCCAGGCCAAGCTGGGCAATGGCCTGGCCGGTGCCAGCCACAGCAATACGTGCGCCGCGCTTGCCGCCCAGTTCCAACGGCTGGCTGAGGGTGACGGTGGTGGTGCTGGTATCGCGGCGGGTGTCCTCGACCTCCCAGGCGAGCTCTGGGTTGGGGATCAACCCGGCCTGGCGCCGCTCGCCGTCGGCAATGCCGATTTCCCGGCCGGCTGCGGCCAGCTCCGGGTTTTGAGCAAGAGCGGCGGCAAGCGCCTGGGGCAGGCTCAGGCTCTGACTGGCCTGGGCACTGGTGACACTGGCCAGCAACAGGCAGAGCAAAGCGGTCTTGCGGGGGATGGGCACGTACAAATCCTCGTCGACGCGTTTAGGCGAAGGACTGTAGGAAGCCGTGCTTATCGGGGCGGTGGCAGGAAAATTACAATTTTGTAATGCAGGCGCAGAAAGCCAAATCCCCCGTAGGCGGGGGCCTGCACACCTCAACAGTTCGATAATCGCCCACTTTCCCGGTGCGGCGTTTTAGTCCAATTGACTAAACTAACCAGGCGGTACAAAACTAGGTGCATCCAACAACAACAAAGCGATGCTCGTCATGAACCCCCTTATTCTCGTGCTCAACGGCCCTAACCTGAACATGCTGGGTACCCGCGAGCCTGCTCAATATGGCCACGAAACCCTGGCTGACCTGGCCCAAAGCTGTGCCGACACTGCCCATGGCCAGGGCCTGGAAATCGAATTCCGCCAAACCAACCACGAAGGTGAACTGATCGACTGGATCCACGCCGCCCGCGGCCGCTGCGCCGGTATCGTGATCAACCCCGGCGCCTGGACCCACACCTCGGTGGCCATCCGCGACGCCTTGGTGGCCAGTGAACTGCCGGTCATCGAAGTACACCTGTCGAACGTGCACAAGCGCGAGCCGTTCCGCCATCTGTCATTTGTATCGTCCATCGCCGTCGGGGTGATTTGCGGGCTGGGCAGCCATGGCTACCGCATGGCCCTCAGCCACTTCGCCGAAATGTTCCAGGAGCGCACGGCATGAGCCAGCACGCCATCCTTGCCGGCTTGATCGGCCGCGGCATCCAGCTGTCGCGCACCCCTGCCCTGCACGAACACGAAGGTGACGCCCAGGCCCTACGCTACCTGTATCGGCTGATTGATGCCGACCAGTTGCAACTGGAGGACAGCGCCCTGCCCGGGCTGCTCGACGCCGCGCAGCACACAGGCTTTACCGGGCTTAACATCACCTACCCGTTCAAGCAGTCGATCCTGCCGCTGCTCGACGAACTGTCGGATGAAGCCCGTGGCATCGGCGCGGTGAATACCGTGGTGCTCAAGGACGGCAAGCGCGTCGGCCATAACACAGACTGCCTGGGTTTTGCCGAAGGCTTGCGCCGCGGCCTGCCTGATGTGGCCCGGCGCCAGGTGGTGCAGATGGGTGCCGGTGGCGCCGGGTCGGCCGTGGCCCACGCCCTGCTGATTGAAGGGGTCGAGCAACTGGTGCTGTTCGAAGTGGATGCGGCCCGCGCGCAAGCGCTGGTAGACAACCTGAATGAGCATTTCGGCACGGGCCGCGCAGTACTCGGCACCGACCTGGCCGCGGCGCTGGCCGAGGCAGACGGGCTGGTCAATACCACGCCGGTGGGCATGGCCAAGCTACCGGGCACACCGCTACCGGTCGAGCTGCTGCATGCGGACCTGTGGGTGGCGGAAATCATCTACTTCCCGCTGGAAACCGAACTTCTGCGCGCGGCTCGGGCACTGGGTTGCCGCACGCTGGATGGCAGCAATATGGCGGTGTTCCAGGCGGTAAAGGCGTTCGAGCTGTTCAGCGGGCGCCAGGCGGATGCGGCGCGGATGCAGGCGCACTTTGCCAGTTTCACCTGATAGGCAAGTGTTGGCTTCTTCGCGGGCACGCCCGCACCCACAGAGAGTGCGCATACTTCGCTGATTGCACTGTCGTTGTAGGAGCGGGCATGCCGGCGAAGAGGCCGGCACAGCCTAATCACCTTTCTCATACAGCAGTGCCTGTATCAGCTGTTCCTGCCCGCCATAATCGCCCTCGCCAAAGTGCACATGGCGCACCTGTCCTTCACGGTCGACAAAGTAATGGGCCGGCCAGAACTGGTTGCCCCAGGCATTCCAGACCTTGTAGTCATTATCCACCGCCACCGGGTAACCGATACCCAGCCCGGCCACCTTGTTTCGCAGGGTGCCCAGGTCATGTTCGTAGGCGTACTCCGGCGTATGCACGCCCACCACCACCAGCCCCTGATCGGCATAACGCCGCGCCCAGTCGTTCACATGAGGCAGGCTGCGCTGGCAGTTGATGCAGTCCCAGGTCCAGAAGTCCACCAGCACCACCTTGCCCTTAAGCGCCGGCCCATCCAGCGGGGTCGAGTTGAGCCACTGGCTGGCCCCCGACAGCGACGGCATGGCGCCGTAGCGGTCACGGGCCATCAGGTGCCCGGCCAACCCCAGCCCCGTCAGCGCCAGGGCTATGCCTCCCACTTTCAGCATCAGGCGGCGATCAGTTGTCATGGCAACCGCCAGTGGCGTAGGTGCGGTACTGCACGCTCTGCTGTTGGCCCTTGGAGTCGAGGTAGTCCATGCGGGTGTTCACCAGGCCGCAGGCGTTGCTCTGCTCGTCCTGTACCGACAGCACTTTCTTCACATCCAGATGCTCACCGTAGCGGTACTGCATGGCGCCGGCAGCGCCCATGGGTGCGGTGGTGGCCTGGGCGGCAATGGCACCAAAGCTGAGCACGGCGAACAGGCTGGCGCTGGCGACAGTCTTGAAATTCATGGCATCTCTCCTGTGTAACGTTTGGCAGTGGGGCGTGTTGTTCCCCGGTCAAGAGCCATTTGACGCCTGCCAAGTATCCCGTCTGTGTCACTCAACGCCGGGATGTGCGTCCTTCTGTAGCTGCATTCCTGTCAGCGAAACCTCGTAGAATCCTGGAAAACCCTGCGCGGGCAGGCCGTTATAAAAAAGAAGGCGCCCACGAAGGGCGCCCCGGCTGTACAAACGGATACAATAGCTTCAAGTTTTTAGAAACTAACGTTTGTTGTCACTCGCCGGTTCAACTTTATCGTGACGACTGTACAACTCAGCCCTCGACGCACGCTCTGTAAGCGGCCCCCTGTTTTCACCCTTGCTGGAACGCTGAGTGGATTTATTGTCGCCCTCATCCGAGCAACTACCGCGTTGAACAGTTTGCTTGTCTTTCATAAAAACCTCGATAAAGCCACCTGCTTACAATGGCTCATCATCATTTTCTTCGAGAAGTGGAGCGCTGGTAAAAGCATGGTTTGTCATGCGATCTGTCAGCGCAGGGCTAGTGCAGCCAAGCGCGTCTCCACGGGGTATCCGGGCCGTCAGAATAGCGGCTGAATTTCGGTGCATTCGAGGCCAAAAGCTTGTCTGCAGGCTCTGGCCCGGCCTCAGTAACAGGTTCAGGATCGATGTAATTATTCCGATCATCAGTTGTAGGCTGAACAAGACGATCATTGCCCAAACCTTGGCGATCCTGATCTATTTCCGGATCACGCTCCGATGAGCCCTGCCCTGCCTGGTTTTTACCGTACATAAGCACCTCTCATAAGCCCAGATAATCTGAGCTTAATGAGTATGCGCCCTGCCTGAAAATAAAAGACAGGTATCAGACCACTGGACACAATCTATTTATGAGCATAAATAACAACGACCTTCTTTACGTACAGTGCCTGTATTGAACCTTCCTCACGGTCCTACCTCGTCTGCCTGTCGGGTATCGCCAGGCGCTCGAGAGGCCTTCAACAAGAGTGTAAAACTGCCTGTGAGTTGATGACGAAGCGCTTTGGGCATGATGAAAGCGAAATGCACGAGCCATGAGCCGTCCCCCAGCAGAAAGCTCTCCCGCCGGTAGTGGGCCACTTGTTGCTCAGAAATACCTATGCAAACGGCGATTACACAATCGCTCGGCTCTTCGCTCACGGGCGTGCCCCTTCAAGAATGGGTATTGAAGCGCCTGAAGGGTGGTGGGTTCAGGCGCAAAGGCAGGCCATCAGGGCTTGGCTGCACGCTCCTTGTGCCACTGGACTTTAGCTACGCCATAAGGGGAACCGGTGACACCGATGGCTACGTGCTGGATCTGGCCGCCACGCTGGAGAAACGTCTCGATTTGCTCGCAGAGGCGTTCGTGGGCTCTTTGGGGCGTTCCGGGGTGTGTCTGGTACATGCAGGCTACTCGGTGATGAGCCACTGAAATACAGTTACCCGAAACGACATTGTACGCTTTGTTCTGCAACCAGGCTCCGAGCCGGAGCAGAACCCGGCTTTTATCGGCCAAGCGGTCAACTCCCAGTGCTGTGCTGCTTTGACCCGAGCCGCTTCACCCGCCCCCGCTACAGTTCTATACACCTGCCAGATACACTGCAATACAAACCCCCGCAGGCAAGCGCAAAAGGGCCGGGTACACTGCGCCAAACCCACTCGAACAGGAACGCTGCGCATGGAACACGTCGATCACATCCTGATCGTCGACGACGACCGCGAGATCCGCGAACTGGTCGGCAACTACCTTAAGAAGAACGGCCTGCGCACCAGCATCGTCGCCGACGGCAGGCAGATGCGGGCCTTCCTTGGAGCCAGCAGCGTCGACCTGATCGTTCTCGACATCATGATGCCCGGCGACGATGGCCTGCTGCTGTGCCGCGAACTGCGCGCCGGCAAACACCGCAATACGCCCGTGTTGATGCTGACGGCCCGCAACGATGAAACCGACCGCATCATCGGCCTTGAAATGGGCGCCGACGATTACCTGACCAAGCCGTTTTCTGCCCGCGAACTGCTTGCCCGTATCAATGCCGTGCTGCGCCGCACGCGCATGCTGCCACCCAACCTCACCATCAGCGAAAGCAGCCGCCTGCTGCGCTTCGGCCAATGGCGGCTGGACACCACCGCCCGCCACCTGCTCGACAACGAAGGCACCCTGGTGGCCCTGAGTGGCGCCGAGTACCGCCTGTTGCGGGTGTTTCTGGACCACCCACAGCGGGTGCTCAGCCGCGAACAACTGCTCAACCTGACCCAGGGCCGCGAAGCCGACCTTTTCGACCGCTCCATCGACCTGCTGGTCAGCCGCCTGCGCCAGCGCCTGGGCGACGACGCCCGCGAACCCAGCTGCATAAAAACCGTGCGCAGCGAAGGCTATGTGTTCTCGCTGCCGGTGCAACTGCTCGAGTCGCCGTCATGAAGTGGCCTCGTACCCTGGCCTCGCGCCTGGGGCTGATCTTCTTGACCGGCCTGATCCTGGCCTACGGCTTGTCGTTTGGGCTGCAGGCCTACGAGCGCTACATCAGCAGCCGCTCGATGATGCTCAGCAACCTGGAACAGGACGTGGCCACGTCAGTGGCCATCCTCGACCGCCTGCCTGCAGCCGAACGTGCGGCCTGGCTGCCGCGCCTGGAACGGCATACCTACCGCTACCGTCTCGACCAAGGCCTGGCCGGCGAGGCGATGCCCGGCAGCGACCCGCCCATGGCCGCCGAGTCGATCGTCAAGGCCATCGGCAGCGACTACCGCCTGACCTTCCAGGACATCCCCGGCCCGAATGCCCACTTCCAGGCCCACCTGAGCCTTGCCGACGGCGCGCCGCTGACCATCGACGTCACCCCATCGGCGGTCCCGGTGGCCCGCTGGCTGCCCATGGTGCTGCTGATCCAGCTGGCAGTCTTGTTGCTGTGCACATGGTTGGCCGTGCACCTGGCCATTGGCCCTTTGACTCGCCTGGCCCGCGCCGTGGACAACCTCGATCCGGACAAACCCGGCGTACAGCTGGATGAAAGCGGCCCGCGCGAGGTGCGCTACGCCGCGGCGGCCTTCAACGCCCTGCAGGCGCGTATCAGCGCCCACCTGAAGGAACGCATGCAGCTGCTGGCGGCCATCTCTCACGACCTGCAAACACCGATCACACGCATGAAGCTGCGTGTCGAAGTGATGGACGACGGGGTCGAAAAGGACAAATTGTGGAGCGACCTGGGCGAGATGGAGCACCTGGTGCGCGAAGGCGTAGCATACGCCCGCAGCATGGATACCAGCACTGAAGCCGCGTGCAGAATTGACCTTGATGCCTTCCTCGACAGCCTAGTGTTCGACTATCAGGACAGTGGCGCCCAGGTGCAGCGTAACGGCAGCACGCGCAGCCTGCTGGAAACCCGCCCGCACGCCCTGCGCCGAGTGCTGGTGAACCTTGTGGACAACGCCCTCAAGTTTGCCGGCGCTGCCGAGCTGGAGGTGTGCCGCGAGGGCGGCATGACCGTGATCCGCGTGCTCGACGATGGGCCTGGAATACCCGCTGACGAGCTGGACGAAGTGCTCAAGCCATTCTACAGAGTGGAGGGCTCACGCAATCGCAGCACCGGCGGCACCGGGCTGGGGCTGGCCATTGCCCACCAGCTGATCCAGGCCATGGGTGGTCGGCTGATCCTGAGCAACCGCGACAGTGGCGGGCTGTGCGCGCGAATCGAGCTCAACTGAAAGCCGAGCCACCACCTGCAATTCGGCACACAACCCCAGCACCGTCGATACACTGCTGCCCCCCACCGCTACACACGCCCGGTCGCACGGCCAGCCAATGCAGGTGTTCAGTCTTCCAGCGGCTTTGGCGGCGCAGCCGGCTTGGCTGGCTTGGCTGGCTTGCTGTCCTTGTCCTTGGCCTTGGCCTTGGTTTCCGGTGCCGCCGCTACCGGTTCAGGTGCAGTCACGGCCTTTTCGCTTGCGGGCAGTTCATCCACCGCCTTGAGGATCACCTGCGGGTCGATGGCCTCGCCTGAGTCGTCGTCCTTGAGCATGTGCCGCTCACCGTCCTTGCCCACCAGGATCACCTTGGTGCCCTTGCTCGCGCCCAGCTTCAGCTCACGAATCAGGGCCATGGTGGTCTGTTGTTCGAGGTTCTTGTCCTCGCGCTTGCCCATCATGTTGGCGACGCTGTACAGCACCAGATTGCGCTCCTTGAAGGCCGCCTGGGTGGCCGGGTCCTCCAGAGCCTTGTTCAATCCGCGCAAGGTTGGGTCTGCGCTGCTAGGCGCAATGACCACCAAGGGCCTGGCCTTGCCCACTTCCTTGGCCAGCGGTGCGTCACTGTCAGCCGCCAGCAGCGGGCCGGTGACAGCGAGCAAAGTAGCGAGGGTCAGTGACCGGACGAGCATGCGTATCTCCTTATTCTCTCGATAAACCAAAGACTACAGATCATGGAGAAAGATCCGACGCGGGAGACTAAACCAGCAGCCCCAGACGTGCTCGGCACAAAGGTAACTTCCGATTTCCATAACCGGCCGGCAACATCTGCGCAAACATCACCGCCACTCAGAGCATAGCGCAAAGCCACTGGCGCAACGCCCACCTGCCCGAGGTCTGAACCGCTACTGGAGAAGACGCGGCGAATGCATGTCCAGCGCTTCCAGCGTCAACTGCAGCAATACTGCGTGCTCCCGTTGCTGATTGCTGATCTGCAACCGTGCGATTTCCTCCTCCCGGCCACCCAGGGCCATCAGCCGCTCCAGTTCGTCGTGCATGTGATGCGGCACTTGCAGGCGAACGGGGAAGCGCTTGCGCAGGTAATCCTGCCAGAACCACTGACGTGACAGATAATGTGCAACGCCTTCCCGGGTCTGTGCCGCCAGGACCATGTCCCGGGCCACACGAATATCCTGCTTGCTTAGCGCAGCAATACCTGGATAGAGCATTTCGTCTGGCTGGCCAGGCAAATCCAAAGCCCTGCGCAAGGCGATCCGGTATGCCAAGGCGAATTCGATCGACTCATTGCCCGCCCCCTGCCGTTGGGCGTGTTCTGCGGCAATCTGATCGAGCAACGCCAACCGCCACAACCGACCACCGAGACAGAGCAAGGCCCGCTCAGGCTGCTGGGCAACCCCGCCGCGTTGCGCCCGCCATATCATCATCCGCAGTTCCAGATCAGCGAAGCGGGCCGTGGCGTTATCCTGGCAGTCGGTCGCCGCGGCGTGTTCGAACACTTCACGCTTGAGTGCATCATCCTCGTTCATCGCCTGGAACATGTCGAACACACGGGATGCGAGCGCGCACGCGGTCGAAGAGAACTTGAATGCTCCCGAGGCCGTGAGCACCGACAGGGTATTGAAGAAATCGGCCGATTGCTCGTCGGCTTCAAGATGGACCCACAGCATGGCCATTTCATCCCGACGTTCGGCTGCCGATACATCGAGAAAACGCAGCCGGTAGGGAACCCGGCTTGCCTCAAGCCAGTGCCAGGCCGAAAACCCTTCAGGCGTCGCCGCCAGCAGGTTGCCAGAAAGCCCGACTCTGCCTGCGCGCCATAGCTGCGACCGGTAAAAGCCATCGGGCAGTGCAGAGATACTGTTGTCACTCAGGTCAAGGGTTTGCAGGTCAGGCACCTCGAGCACCCCATAAGGCAACTCGGGCATTTGGGTGCCTGACAGGTGCAGCGCATGTAGCTCGGTCATTGCGAAAACGGAAAATGCCCTGCCCAGAGGGTTGTCCGAAAGGTTCAGGTATACCAGCGAACGACAAGCCGCAAGAATCAGTGCCTGGCTTTCGTCAAGCACGATCTGGTTACCCGACAGATCGAGCACCTCCAGCCTTTGGGTAAGCATCATCGGCAAAGGCAAACGCCTGAGCCGACAATGGGTGATTTCCAGGTTGCGCAAGTTGGGAAATGCCCTCAGGAACTCATCCGGAATCCGCTCCAGGCGCATGGAGCGCAAGGCCAGGATTGAGACGTGCGGAAAAGTTATTTGCGCCGGCAGTACTGGCAGTTGTTGCAAGCGGCTGCGGGTCTGGGTCAGCATGAAGCGCCCCCTCTGCACAGCCGCACTGTCTTGAAGCTCGGGGACAAGCAAGCGCCAGCAGTCGGTCAAGCCCTTTCTGAACTCACGCCGGGCGGCCAGCTCAGGTGTCGGAAAGGCATTGCGTACCCATCTGTTCAGGTGGGTGTTGAGCAGTGCGAATTGCTGTTCCAGCGTACGCAACCTGGCTTGCGCGTTGTCTTGCGCCAGCCAGCGGCCGATCTGCTCATCACTGAAGGCCGGGTACAGGTCTCGAAGCCGTGCCTGAGACGCCCTCGGTCTGGACAGCCCCAGCGCGGCCCATAACCGGCCGCCAGCAAGGGGGTAGCCAATCCGGCCATCATCAAGCCTTTGCGGCGCGAAAAACGAGCCGCTTGGCCGCTCCAGCCTGAGCAGACTTACCACCGCCTGCCTTTGACCGGTTGCAACATTCGCCAGCGCCTGGCGCAGTGCGGGCACGAAAGCATGGCCTTGGCCGATGGCCGCCTGAGACGGGTGGTCATAGGCTGCAGCCAGGGTCTCGAACAGCTCGCCCGCCTGACTGACAGAAGGCCGCGCAGGATCGCGCAAGCGAAACACCCCATGCTGGTGAAGCAGGTCGAATGTTTGCCCCGTTCCCTCGATCGTCAGCAACGGCTCGCTGGCATCCCCGTCAAACAATCTCCACCCAGGCCCCTGCGCACCCCGCACGTGGGCCAACAGATTCAGCACCACCCGCGCCAGGTCGAGGTTTTGCGGTGTATCAATGCTCAGCGCCTCATACACGCGCGCGATTCGGATCCGCGCAACCTGCAACCTTGCCGCCTCGGCCATGAACAAGGGCACGCGGCCGGTCTCGCGAAGCTGCTGCAGGTCATCCTCGCTGGCATCGCGCAGCACCTCATCTGCTGCCAAGCGGTGCAGGCTGGCAAAATCCCGGCGTAGCGAGCGACCCGTCGGCGTGTCGGGATTCTGCTCTTCGTACAATTCCTGGAACAGCTCTCGCCGCCCTGCCCAAGCCACATCAGCCAGTGCTGCACCCTGCATGCCGGCGGCCTGAGAAAGATTAATCACCCGCTCCAGCAACTGCGCATCAGCGGTGGCCACGCCTTCACGCAACTGATTGACCAACGTGCGGATGCGGCCGGCGAGGAGCACGCGGTAAACGGTGTCCACCAGCACGGCTTCTGGCGCCCGGCCATACACATGCCATGCCCGCAAGTGCTGGTCGTCAAGGCCATGGATGGCCAGCGACTGATCGATCTGCGCGTCATCGAGATCGCTCAATGGCCTGCCCAGACGACGAAACAGCTGGCGTGTGTCATCCCACTCGGCGGGCTGCTCGCACCACAGCCGCCACGCGCCGGCACCGTTGTGACGCAGCGGCGGTGCATACCCTTGATAAGGGAGCAGTTGCCACTGTTCATCGGCGTCGCGCCAACTCACCTCATACCAGTGCCCATCCATGCTGATCCAGCGACGCTCGCCCAGCTGGTGAACCCCCTCCGTGTCCAGCACTGCCGCGTCCGGCGGGGCTTCGCCGCGATAGGGCACCAGGTCTGCGTTCCACAGTTTTTCTTCACCGCTGGCCAACTGCGCCGGCACCAGCTTGTCCACCTCGATGCAGGCGCGACGCACCGTGGCGACCACGGCGACGGTTGCCCCGACAGCCAGCAGGCCTTTGCCTACATTCAGCAGGTGCGCCAGCGCCGCATTGCGCTCGTTGTCCTGCCAGTCCCCGACAGCCTGAAACGTCTGCTCAAGCAGCTCCCAGGCCATCACCCCCAGCAACACCGCGCCAATGCCGGGCACGAAGTACCCTGCGATCCCCGCCAGGGTCCAGCCTTCAGCGCGCAAACGGCGGTTATGCGCTGCCTGGACCTCGCGATCAAGCATGGCCACGGGTGGGGCAATGATTGCAGCATCGTCCTTGATCCGGGCGACCCAGTCGTCAGCGATATGTTCGAACAGCGGCAAGCGATACGCACAGGTTTGCTCATCCAGGTCCCTGGTTGCCCAGTCGCTAACGTCATCGAGCCGTTCGCTGACGGCCGAGAAGAATCGCTGGCTATCGCGACGGCGCACGAAGCGGTTGAAAAACCGCCGATAGCCCTCTTCGCGCAGGCGGTTGCCAAGCACCCGGCGGGCATAATCTTCCAGGTCGCTGCGCACGCTCCAGGGGCCGTGCGGGTCACCCGGTACATACACCAGCACTAGCTTGCTGGTGTTGTACAGCAAGCCCTCATCGATCACGTCCAGCACCACGATCTGCTGCAAGCTGCAACCGAACACCCTCAATTGCCGGATGTGAACAGGTGCGCCTTCGAGCTTGCCCAGCGTGCCCTGAAGGCAAAACTCCACCACCCACTGCAGCTGGCCTGCGCTCAACACATCTTGCGCCCTGGCTTGCAGAGCATCTACCAGCATGCTGTAACGTTCCCTTCGCGCCAGCAACCCTCTGACTTCGGGCTGCAGGACAGCGTCCAGATGCGCCTGGTACTTCTGCCCAAGGTCCAGCGCTCGACACATTTTGGCGAAGGCCGGTGCAGACAGTTCACTGCGCTTTACACCGTGCTCATCCACCAGGCAGTTGCCACGCGGCTGCTCGCGCAGCTGGTCTGCGGTAAAGTTGCCCAGAGCGGCCTCGAGCAAGGGGAGTTCGTAGTAGTCGCTGCCTACGACTGGGAGCCTGCTGGTCACATAACTGACGGTGGGCGAGGTGAAGGTGTACCACTGGCGAAAGTACAGCCGATCAGCGTCGAGTTCGCCGTGAGCGCCAAGCGCTTCTTGCAGCAAGGTCTGTGTGAATGCATCCAGGTTGCTTAGCTGCGCCAGCGCTGCCGACAGGCCTTCGCGGCAGGCCAGCAATTGCGTCAGCGCCTCAGTCAAGAGAGTGAATTCTGCCACGCTCAGCCGCATCATCCAGGTCGGCAGCCGCTGCGCGATGTACTGGTCCTGGCAGGCTTGCGCCCTGGCAAGGGTATCGGCCGCAGCTGGTAGTTGACTGCTAGTGTTCTGCATCTCTGCCTCCTTGATGGCATGGAGATGCGAGTCTGAAGACTGTTGCGCCGGGTTGACGCCTACCCGACTACCACCCGTTCAGAACAGCAGCAACTGTTGGTCGGTAAGGCGAGCGAAATCATCGCCGACAAAGGGCAGGATGGCATCTGCCACCGGTTGTAGCTGCCGGCTGATGTAGTGGTCGTAGTCGATCGGTGCCTGCAGGTTTTCCAGCGGCTCAGGGCCGGCGGTGGTAATCACGTAACTGATCCAGCCGCCACGTTGGTACTGCAGGGGGCGCCCCAGGCGCTTGTTGTACTCGTCGGCAAGGCGTGCGGCACGCACATGCGGCGGCACGTTGCGCTGGTAGTCGGCCAGCGGCCTGCGCAGGCGCTTGCGATATACCAGCAGTGCGTCCTGCTCGCCCGCCAACGTACACCGCACATACTCGCGGACATAATCGCGGTAGGGTTCGCCGCGAAACACACGGCCATAGAGCGCCTGCTGAAACGCCCGGGCCAGCGGCGACCAGTCGGTGCGTACCGACTCCAGGCCTTTGTAAACCATCTCTTCAGAACCGTCGGCCCGCTGCACAAGGCCGGCATAGCGCTTCTTGCTGCCTTCATCGGTGCCGCGGATGGTGGGCATCAGGAAGCGCCGGTAATGCACTTCGAACTGCAGTTCGAGGGCACTCTGCAGGTTCATGGTTTCGTGCAAATGTGCTTGCCACCATCGATTGACTTCGGCCACCAGTTCGCGGCCGATACGCGCCGCGTCTTCCTCGGCATGGGCACCCTTGAGCCAGACGAAGGTAGAGTCGGTGTCGCCATAGATCACGTCATAGCCGCGCGCCTCGATCAATGCCCGGGTCTGGCGCATGATCTGGTGCCCACGCATAGTGATGGACGAGGCCAACCGGGGGTCGAAGAAGCGGCAACCGCTGGAGCCCAGCACACCGTAGAACGCGTTCATGATGATCTTCAGTGCCTGCGACAATGCCGCGTTACCATCACGTTTGGCGGCCTCCCTGCCCTGCCACACACGCTCGACGATGGCCGGAAGGCAATGCTGGCTTCGCGAAAAGCGCCCACCCCTGAAGCCTTCCACCGAATGCTGGTCATCGGGAACACGCAAGCCTTCCACCAAGCCCACCGGGTCGATCAGGAAGGTACGAATGATCGACGGGTACAGGCTCTTGTAGTCCAGCACCAGCACCGAGTCGTACAGGCCTGGACGCGAATCCATGACGAAGCCACCGGGGCTGGCTTCGTCAGGGCGGCTGCCAAGGTTGGGGGCGACAAAGCCCATGCGGTGCATCTGCGGCATGTACAAGTGGCAAAACGCGGCGACCGATCCGCCGCTACGGTCTACCGCCAGGCCAGTGACCGACGAGCGCTCCAGGAGGAACTCGAGCAGGCGGGTGTGGGCGAAGATGCGAGTAACCAGCTCACAGTCCTTGAGGTTGTACCGCGCCAGGGCCGGTTTGTCCTCGGCGAAGCGCCGGTTGATCTCGTCCATGCGCTGGTACGGCGTGTCGATGGCTTTGCCTTCACCGAGCAGCGTCTGGGCAACGCTCTCGAGGCTGAATGACGGGAAGCTCCAGGTTGCCGAGCGCAGCGCCTCAATGCCGTCGATCAACAGCCGCCCCGGGGCATCGGCAAATACGTGGCCACCACCGGCATGGCTACGCAACGTCATCAGTGCACCCTTACGCCCCAACACCAGCGGTACCTCCAGCGATTTGGCGTGTTCATGCAGCAGGCGCAGGTCGAACTGGACCAGGTTCCAGCCGATGATTGCGTCCGGGTCATGCTCGGCCATCCACTGATTGAGGCAGCTCAGCAGTGCAGCACGGTCGGCGCAGTAGTGCAGGTCGAAATCGAGGCCGTGGACCGTGCCATTGGCCGGGCCGAGCATGTACACCTGGCGCTGGCCACAGCCTTCAAGGGCAATGCTGTACAGCTCGCCGCGCTCGCTGGTTTCGATGTCCAGCGACACCAGGCGCAGTGGCGGGCGATAACCTGCCAAGGGCTTGAGCTGAGCATCGCAGAGCACGCCCTGGGCATCGGGCTGGCCGGTGAACTGTACCGGGGCAGTGATGAAGCGCTCCATCAGGTAGCGTTCGGGTGGGCGGATATCCGCTTCGAACACCTCGATACCCGCCGTGCGAAGGCGTTGCTCGAGTTGCATCAGTTGCCGGTGCTGCCGGCAGTACAACCCCAGCACCGGGCGCTGGTCGAAGTCCTTCAGGCGCAGTGGCCGCAGCTCGACGCCGGGCTCGTTGGCCAGCAACACCCGCGCATGCGCCTCATGCACCTGCGGGATGAATGCCACCGAAACCTGTGGGGCCAGACGAAGCTGCCGTGGCCCATGATCAGTTGCCAGCCAGAACTCCACGCAGGTGCCTTCGGGCGTGTCATGCCAATGACGGGTCAGCACAAAACCCTGCTGCAACTCCACTGCGTCGACCTCTGCTGAAAAACGCAATTCTACGCTAGC
Source organism: Pseudomonas sp. NMI542_15 (assembly GCF_021283425.1). Taxonomy (NCBI): domain Bacteria; kingdom Pseudomonadati; phylum Pseudomonadota; class Gammaproteobacteria; order Pseudomonadales; family Pseudomonadaceae; genus Pseudomonas; species Pseudomonas sp. NMI542_15. The sequence continues at coordinate 471,654 of NZ_JAJSRO010000002.1, forward strand.
GAGCCCCCGCCACGAAGCCACTTCTGCGCGCCGCCCAGGCCAGCGACCAAGCCACTGCGATCAACACCAACACCACTGCGCCAAAGGCTTTGGTCCCGCCCCCCGCGAGCAACACGCCCCCCACGATCCCGCCCAGGGCGATAGCACTGTTCCACACGGTCACCAGCATCGACTGCGCCACATCCCCCCCCCTCGCCCGCAGCATCGGCACAGGCGGTCTGCAGCAGGGTGGGTGCGCCACCGTAGGTCAGGCCCCACAGGGCGATGCTCAGGTACATCAACCACGACGACGCCTGCCCCAATGCCAGTGTGGCCAAGGCAAAACCGACCAGGCTGAGCAAGACCAGCGTGCGCAAATGCCGGTCGACCAGCAACCCCACCATGCCAATTCCGGCCAGAGCCGAAAGGCCAAACACCATCAGCACCGGGCCAATGTCGGCAACCATGCCGGCCGCCGCCAGCAGCGGCACAATGTAGGTGTAGAGAATGTTGTGGCCAAGGATCCAGCTCAGGATCACCAGCAGCACGAGCAACACCCCCGGCGTGCGCAGCACCTGCTTGGCCGCCCGGCGGTTGCCGGCGGCATGCCCCGGGTACTCCGGCACCGAGCGCAGCACCCACACCACCAGCAGCAACGCCACCACGGTGACCACAACAAACGTTGCACGCCAGCCCAGCCCGGCGCCCAGCCAGGTGGCAATCGGCAGCCCGAGCGACAAGGCAATCGGCTGCCCGAGCATGGCCAACGCCATGGCCCGGCCCTGCTGTGCCACCGGCACCATGCGCCGGGCATGGCCAGCGATCAGGCCCCAGGCCAGCCCGGCGGCAGCGCCGGTGAAAAAGCGCAGGACCAAGGTCACGCTGTTGGACGTCGACAAGGCAGTCAGCCCGTTGAACAGCACAAAGCCGATGATCGCCAGCAACAGGGCCCGCCGGCGATACCAGCCCTGGGTCAGGGTCACCAGCGGGATTGCCGTCAGCAACGAGCCAAGCGCATAGGCCGTGACCCATTGCCCGGCCATGGCCTGGCTGATGTGCATGCCGTTGGCGATCTGGTCGAGCAAGCCCGCCGGCAAGGTTTCGCTGAGGATGGCGATAAAGCCGGTCATGGCCAGCGCCAGCAGCCCGCTGACGGGCAGGCGTTCGCGGCTGGCATCCAGCAGCAGGGGGGAGGATGTCTGTGACATTGCAAGTGCCTTGAGCAGGAAAACAAGGCGGACAGTCTGCAAGGGAAGCCTACTGCGGAAAAAGGTGGCTACAATGCCGCTCACCCCGGACACCCATGTCCGCAATCAGGAAAGCAGCATGGACAGCCTCAGCGGCTTCTTGGTCTTCAACCGGGTGGCCGAAACCCGCAGCTTCGTCGCCGCCGGCCAGTCGCTGGGTATCAGTGCCTCGGCCGTGGGCAAACGCGTTGCGCGCCTGGAAAACCGCCTGGGTGTGCGCCTGTTCCACCGCAGCACACGCAGCATCACCCTCACCGCCGAAGGCACGCTGTTCCTCGAGCGCAGCCGGCGCATCCTGGCCGAAATCGAGGCCACCGAGCAGGCGCTGTCTCAGGCCAGCGTAAGCCCGCGTGGCCGCTTGCGCGTCAGCATGCCACAGGTCACAGCGCTGGTGATGCCGGCGCTGGCGGAGTTCATGGCGCTGTATCCGCAGGTGGAACTGGACCTGGACTTTTCCGACCGCATGGTGGATATCGTCGGCGAAGGCTTCGATGTGGTGATGCGCGGTGGGCAGCCGGTGGATTCGCGGCTCAACGCCAAATTCCTGGGGCACTTCCAGCACCGCCTGGTGGCCTCGCCCGAGTACCTGCACGAACGCGGCACACCCTTGCACCCGCGCGACCTGGCCGCGCATACCTGCCTGCATTATCGCTTCCCGAGCAATGGCAAGCTGGAAACCTGGCCGCTGCGCCAGGAGCACCCCGAACAAGCCTACGACATCCCCATCTCGATGGTTTGCAACCATGTCGAGACACGGGTCTGCTTTGCCTTGAACCACCGTGGCATCACCTGCCTGCCGGACTTCAACGTACGTCGCGAACTGGGCAACGGCTCACTGGTCAGCGTACTCGACAGCTTCATGGAGCGGCGTGGCAGTTTCTATCTGCTGTGGCCGTCCGGGCGGCAGGTGCCGCCGAAGTTACGGGTGTTCATCGATTTCATGCTTGAGCGGGTGTTCAACCGTACAGATAGTTGATGTCCTTGTGGGCCAGCGGTGGCACCTGGCCAAGCAGGAAGTCGCGCAGCTTGTGCATTTGCCGCGCTTTCGGGCTGGCCTTGAGCCAGGTCATGTAGTAACCGTCACCGGTGGCCACTGCATGCTTGAACGGCGTGGCCAGGCGCCCCGCCTGCAGGTCGGCACTGGCCAGCACCAGGTCGACCACCGAAATACCCAGGCCTTGCTGCGCAGCCGAAATACCTTGGTCGAGCGTATCGAACACCTGCCCCTGGTCGATGCTGATGTCCAGTGCGTCCATCCGCGCCAGCCAACGCCGCCAGTCGCGCCGGTCGGGTGACGGGTGCAGAATTTCGCAATGGGCGAGGTCGGCCAAGGCCGGTTGGGCCTGTGGCATGTAATCGGGGTGGCACACCGGGATCAACCACTCATCGAACAGCTTGAAACTCTCGATATCGGCGGGGAAACGCCCGCTGGCCAACAGAATGGCGCAGTCGTAGGGCTCGGAATAAAAGTCCACGGTGTCGATGTCCATCCACACGCTGGACAGTTGCACGCTGCAGTTGTCCTCGGCCTTCTTGAACGCATCCAGCGCCCGCAACAGCCAGCGCACGGTGAGCGTGGAAGGCGCCTTCAAGCGCAAGCCGTAGCGGTCCTGGCGCAGCAATGCGCAAGCATTTTCGATGATCTTGAAGCCAACTTTCAGCTCTTGCGCCAGCAGGCGCCCGTGCTCGGTCAGGCTGAGTTTCGGGCCACGCCGTTCGAACAAGTCGCAGCCAAACAGGGCTTCCAGGGTCTTGATGTGATGGCTGACCGCCCCCTGGGTCAGGGCCAGTTCTTCCGCCGCACGGGTAAAAGAGCCATAGCGAGAGGCCACCTCGAAGGCACGCAGGGCGTGCAAGGCCTGAATCCGTTCCGACATGGCGGCGTCCCGAGCATGAATAAGACTAATAGTAGGTCACAGTTCCACGCGTTTTACAACGTCGAGAGCGTCTCGGAAAATGCAGGTAAATAATAAAGATAACCAAGATCCTGCCTGCATATGACTGGAACGTTCACTTAATTAACGCCTGGGGAAATCATGTTTACGGGATATGGAACTTGCTATCGCCTGGATGCGCTAGAGCTGGCCGTTGAACATGGATGCACTACGCAACACTGGACTTTCAAAACCATAGAACACTTTCGCAGTATTCTCGCCAACCCCGACTTCCCTTGCCTGTTCGGCCGCAAGGCGGTAAACGGCGAAACCTGCCACATACTCTTCGCCCGTGCCGAGCAACTCGCCGATGATATCGCCCAGGGTCTGGCCGACTACGTGCGCGCCATCGCCCCGATCACACCCAAGCAGCGCATCGGCAGCCCGCTGGTGGTGTTTCTCGAAACCGCCGCCGATTACACCCTGGCCGAACAGCAGGCACTGGCCTGGAAGGTGCTGCGTGGCGTGCATGCGCGCGACCCGCACCCATGGCCGCAGGGCATGCCGACCGACCCCGACGACAACGGCTGGTCGTTCTGCTATGCCGGCATGCCCTTGTTCATCAACATGAACTTCCCCGGCCACCAGCAGATGAAAAGCCGCAACCTGGGGCATCACATCACCTTCGTCATCAATCCACGGGCGAACTTCGACGAAGTGGCCAACGCCAGTACCGAAAGTGGCAAGCGAATCCGCGAGCGTATTCGCGAGCGCGTGCACCACTACAACGACGGCGTCATGCCTGACACCCTGGGTTTTTTCGGCGATGACGACAACTTCGAGTGGAAGCAGTACCAGTTGCAGGAGGCTGGCTCGCTCAACCCGTCACGCTGCCCGTTCCACGCACATGCCGCATACCCGGCGACACCCGACCTACTGATCGAGAACTGACCGTGAATACCGCACTCACCGCCACCTATGCCCTCACCGTCCTGCTGCTCATCGCCACCCCAGGCCCCGTAGTGGCACTGATCGTCAACACCGCGGCTGCATCCGGTTCGCGCAAGGCCATGTTCACTGCCGTTGGCACCAACTGGGCCTCACTGGTGCTGATCGGTGCCGCAGCCTGGATCATCCTCACCAGTGCCGCCATCGACAAGGCATGGCTCAGCACCATGAGCCTGCTGGGCTGCCTGTTCATCGGCTACATCGCCGTGGGCACTTTAAGAGATGTGCTGCAGGCGCCGGTCCCGGACGCGACGAGCGAGGCACCCAAAACCGGGCGTGGCGGGCTGCTGCAAGGCTTCATGGTGGGCATTTCCAACCCCAAGGACATCATTTTCTTCATTGCCTTCTTCCCCCAGTTCATCCAGATCACCGAGTCATTCGGCAAAAGCATGGTGGTGTTGTCGCTGCTGTGGGTGGCCATCGATTTCGCCGTGCTCAGCCTGTACATCTTCGCCATCGGCAAGATCGCTTCGCAGCGCAGCAACCGGGTGATCAGCCTGGCTTCGGGCGTTGCCCTGCTGCTGATTGCCGCTGGCGGCCTGCTGTACAACCTCAACGAACTGGCGGCCTGAAGCGGATGCGAAACGCCCGGTGCAACAGAAGGAAAGACCATGACAGCGACTGATACAGGCCCGTCTCCTTCACCGTTGCAGCAGGACTACCAACGCTTTCTGCTGTTGGGCAGCCGCCGTGCGCCGCACACTGTGCACGTGCATGAAACCGGCTACCGGTCCGGAACCATCAACACTGATGCCCTTGGCCTGCGCTACAGCCACTTTGCCGGCAAGCGTTTTTCGGCGGCAGAACGCGGCGGCGCCTCACGTATCAACCTGCTGGTCGGCGGCTCGACCGCCCTGGGTATCGGCGCCAGCTCCGACGAGCACACGGTGGCCTCGCACCTGTCGGCCCTTACCGGCGAGGTGTGGCTGAGCCTGGCCGGTTGCGGTCTCAATGCTGGCCAGGAACTGCTGATGTTCCTGACTCACCAGCACCGCCTTGGCCAACTCGGCCACGTGGTGGTGCTCAGTGGCCTCAACAGCCTGGCCCATGAAGCGCTGTGCGAAGTCCTCGCCAGCCCCAACGACCCACAGCACGCCAAGGCCTACCAGGCCTTTCTCAACAGCTTCAGCGAAGGCATGCAGCCTGCCGCACCACCCCGCCGGCAGTCACTGTGGCGGCGCATCGGCCAGGCCCTGACCACACCTGCGACCGCCCCCCCGGCCTTCTGGCCGCTGTCACCCCCGGAGAAGCGCTTGGCTCGCGCGGCCGACAGCATTGGCCGGACCTTGCGTCAGTGGGACAGGTTGCTGGCAGACAGCCATGCCACCCTCACCTTCATCCTGCAGCCGCTGCTGCCCTGGTGTCGGGACACCTTGCCCGTTGGTGAGCAAGCCATGTTGGCCGCGCTGGAGCAACAACCGGCGAACTTCGACCGGCTGCTCGACGGCGCATTCGATAGCCAGTTGCACTCGGCCTTTTTCCGCCGTATCAAAAGCCAGGCCGACCCAGTGCCCTGCTACGACATGAACAGCATGCTCAGCAGCTCGCCGGTGTTCGGCGCGGACCTGTTCATCGACCGCCTGCACCTGAACGACCTGGGTAACAACGCCCTGGCCAAAGTGATTACCGCAAAACTTGGCCTCGCCCAGGAAAAACACGCTCAACGCAAGGTCACACCAATCAAGCTCGTCTGACAGTTGCCGAGTGGTCTTCCGGCCACCCCCCTTGGGTGGCTAGAATAGGCCGTCGTTCCGATTTTCCCGAGGCGTACGCTTGACCGCTATTAACATCGAAGCCGCCCCTCCTTGCCTGGCCGTCCACGGGGCTTGCCTGTGAGCCGCACGCGACGCCTGCCCCCGCTGTTGGTCGCCCTGATGCCGCTGGCTGCGCACGCGCTGGAGGTGAGCATCGACCCTCACGCCGACCTGCTCTACCGCCAGGCCTTGCCGCTGCTGGAGCAGGCCGATCGTCAGGGCGACGATACCAGCACCCTGCGTACCGCCCTGGGCAGCGACCCCGAGCTCAGCCGCCAGGGCCAAGCCATGGCCCACACGCTGCCGACAGCGGTTGCCCTGTTGAAAAAGTCGGTAGAGCTGGGCCACCCGGTTGCGCAGTACCGCCTGGCGCTGTACTACATGACTTATCTGCCCGCCACGCAAATACCGGATGCCGCCTGCCCGTTGCTCGAAGCCAGTCTCAAGCAGGGTTTTGCTGCACCCGCGCCAGCGATCGCTACCTGGTGCCGGCCCTACAACACCAGCAGCGAGTACCGTGCAGCGCTGGAAGCCATCCCCAGCATGGCCACCGTGTACGCCCCTTACTACCCGCAGCCGGCCACCCGCCTGACCTGCAGCCGCAGCCAGCCTCAGGGTCTCGAAATGCTCTGGGGCCGGCAGCGCGACTACCAGGCCGAGGTGTACCGCCTGCTCGGCGACCTGGACCCACCGCACCGTCTGAGCCTGCTGCAGAAAGCCGTGGACATCAACGGCTGCGTGACAGCGCAACAGCACCTGACCAGCCGCCCGTGATCCTCTGCCAGACGCGGTCCCTGTTGGGCAACTGTCTCACTCAAACTTTGGATTCCGCGCGATCACTGTAGGCGCAGCCTTGTGCTGCGAAGAGGCCGGTAAGGCTAAAGATTGTTTTCGGCTGCAATGACCTCTTCGCAGCACAAGGCTGCTCCTACAGGGCTTGTGGTTGCCTTGAAATCAAACCCGATCAGCAAGATCGTTCAAGCCATCCCCCGCCCCGTCTGGCATGCTGATCTGCCTCGTACACGCGTTGCAGCCATCATGCCCCACATCGCTCGCCAAGCCTTCCTCCACGGCGCTATCGCCATCATGCCGCTGTCCCTGGCCGTCGCCCCCTGGGGCCTGCTGGCCGGTTCCATGGCCATCGAGGCCAACCTCAGTGCCTGGCAGGGGCAAGGGCTATCGGCCATCGTCTTCGCCGGTGCCGCGCAATTGGTCGCCATTGGTATGCTCAAGGGCGGCGCCAACCTGGCGTCGATCCTGCTCACCACCCTGCTGCTGACCTCGCAGCACCTGCTGTATGGCCTGTCGATGCGCCCGGTGCTGTCCAGCCAGCCATTGCGCTGGCGGTTGGGCCTGGGCTTTCTGCTGACCGACGAATTCTTCGCGTTGACCAGCCAGTACGACCAGCAGCAATTCAACCGCTGGTACGCCTTGGGGGTAGGCCTGACGTTCTACGTCGCCTGGAACCTGTTCACCCTGGCCGGTATCCTGCTGGGCCAGAACATTCCCCACCTGGACCAACTCGGCCTGGACTTTTCCATCGTCGCCACCTTCGTCGCCCTGATTGCACCGCTGGTGCGCAACCTGCCGACCGTGGTGTGCGTCGCCGTGTCGCTGTTCTGCTCGGTCCTGTTCAGCCACTGGCATTGGGAAACCGCCCTGGTGGTCGCAGGCCTGCTGGGCATGAGCGCCGGGTTCATCTGCCAGAAATTTGCCGGAGCCCGAGCATGACCTGGATCCTGATTTTCGCCATGGGCGCCATTGTGTTCCTCAACCGCTACGCGTTCCTGGAGCCACGGCTCCCCTTGCGGCTGAGCTCCAACGCCCGGCAGTTCCTCGGCTTTGCCGTGCCGGGCATGCTCACTGCCATCTGCGGCCCGATCATCTTCATGCCCGACCACCAGCTCAACCTGAGCCTGCTCAACCCCTACCTGCTGGGTTCTCTGGTGGCGATCGCCCTGGTGCTGTTGACCCGCAGCGTGTTGCTGAGCATGCTGGTGAGCATGTTGATCTTCTTCCTTCTACGCAGCTGGCTGGCATGAACCCGCCCCTGCGCGAACAGACACACCTCTGGCAAGCGCCGGCCCTGGGCGACGTCGAGATGCTGCACGCGCGCTACGTCCAGCAGCGGTTCGCCCCGCATGTGCATGAAGGCTATGTATTCACCGTGATCGAATCCGGCGCCCAGCGCTTCTGGCACCGGGGCAGTGAGCACCTGGCGCCGGTCGGCAGCATGGTGCTGATCAACCCCGACGAGCTGCATACCGGCGCCACCGCCCATGAGGCGGGCTGGCGTTATCGCGGCTTCTACCCCGAGCACGATCGGGTCACCGGTGTACTGGACGAACTGGAACTGGGCCGCCACGGCATGCCCAGCTTCAAGGACAGCGTGATCCACGACCCGGCCCTGGCCATCGCCTTCAGCCAGCTGCATCAGTTGTCCGAAAACGGCGCCAGCGCCCTGCAGCAACAGACCGCCTGGCGCCAGGCGGTACTGGCCCTGGTGCAGCGGCACGGGCAATGCGCCGAACCCTCGGCCCCCGGCCACGAACCCCTGGCCGTGGCCCGCGCCCGCGAACTGCTGGAAAGCCAATTGGCCGACCCGCCCTCGCTCGAAGCGCTGGCGGCAGCCGTCAACCTGTCGCCCTTCCACTTCGCCCGGGTGTTTCGCCAGGCCACCGGCCAGCCGCCGCACGCCTGGCTGAAGCAGCGGCGCCTGGTCCGCGCCCGGGAAATGCTGAAGAGCGGCCTGGCCGCTTCGGAGGTGGCGTTCGACCTTGGCTTTGCCGACCAGAGCCATTTGAGCCGGCAGTTCAAGCAGGCCTACGGGGTGACACCAGGGGCGTATCGGCAGGCATGCGCTCACTCGGCATTACCCGCCTGACGCCCTGCAACTCAAGCTTGCCCCATGCGCCAACATCGCGCGTCGGGCTATTCACGATGGTCGCCATCAAGGGAATGTGCTTTCAGGTTCCAGCGCACTGGCGCGATGAACAGCATGAGCGTCATCCAGATCAAGGTGGCCGGCCCCGCAAGCACAAAGACCAGGCTGGCAACCAGCCCTGAAGCGGCGTCACCAATGACAGCTGTGAAGTAATGGAGGGAAAAATTTCTGCCAACTTCCTGCTCGTTCGACAAGCACTGGATGTTGGTCACGATCGCGATGTCGACAAATGCCCCCATGAAGCCGACCATGAACAAGAACAGCAGAAACAGCCAGCTGTTGAATTGCAGTGCCACGGCTGCAGCAAAAAACAGTGCGCCGTACAGCACCCAGTAACGCACCACCAGTCGTGCGGTTGTGCGCGGGTTGAAGCGTGTGTAGAGCATGCCACCCAATACGGTGCCTGCAGCAAGCAGTGAAAATACGTAACCCACCGCCGCTTCAGAGGCGAAGTGTTCCAGCACTGACGCAGGAAGAATGAAGCGAATCACCGACGTGGCGAACATCGCACAGAGCGTGGTGCAGCCAATAACAGCAAACAAAGGCGCATTGCTGACCCTGAGCTGACTTACACTGCGCGCCGCATCCCGGACAATGGCGCGCCCATCGAATACCTGCCGGACGCCCTGCCTGGCAGGCCCAAGGGTAGCGATGGAAATGGCCGACAACACCAGGCACGCCGCAAAGAACAGGAAGGTTGCTTCGCGAGACAGCAGTAACACACATGCCGAAAACACCAGAGGCCCGATAATCGAGGCAGCATCCTCGATCACCTGAATACCGCTGTTGACCGAGGCCAGCTGTTGCTTTGCGACAAGTTCGGGAAAGTACGCGCGAAACGCAGGCACATAAAGGCATTCGAGCGCTGTCATCACATCGCAAGGCCGACCAGGACCGGTAACACGGGTGAGGACAAGCTGAACAAGGTAAAGAAGGCAAGTGCCAGCAGGCCTTTGGCCGCCTCTACCGCCAAAAGTATTCGTTTCTTGTCGGCGCTATCTGCCAGCCAACCGCCCAAGGGTGAACACACCATGCTCGGCAAGTAGCGGAAGAAATAGGCGATGCCAATGAAAAGCAGATCCGCCTCGGTCATGGACACGATTGCCACAGCAAACGCAGCTTCGAACGCAAACTCACCACATTTGGAAAAGCAATAGCCCACCGCCAGAGAACGTGTTCCGGGGTTACGACTCAACGCCTGCATCATGGCTGTATTCCTGAGCCAGCGGTTTAGGTCGGCTGAATTTAGAGTTCATTCAACACCGGGCTCAACGCTAAAGTTGTAACCATTGCGGCACGGTCAGCGCAGGAAAATTCAGGCTTGGAATATTCCTACACCCATTAATTAATGCCGAAAGCAGGCCTACCCCTTGCAAAACTGCATCGCAGAACTATTCAGCACACCTGATCAAGCAGTGCAGGTTGGTACCGCATGCGGAGTGGTGGCAACGGTTTAAACATTGCGTTTATCCGCCCAAAATAGTAACTCAATGTTACTTGGGCAACGGAGCGTCCATTTTTCCGCGTTTTCGGCATGTCCTCCAGAGGCAGCAGAAGCCCCGCCAACCCTCTGCTACACTGACAAGGCTGAATTGGAGGATCCTGCCATGTCCGAAAGAGAGCTCACCACCCTCCTGTCGCTGATGAACCAGCGCCAGGCCTGCCTGAACAGCGCCTGCAAGGAGATTGCCGACTGGATCGACCGGCAGGGCGATGTGCCCGCCGCCGGCAAGATCCGCGCCAGCCTGAAGGCACTGGAGGCCGATGAGGCCCAGGTTCGAAAGACCCTGACCTCGCTGACGCTCGACAGGCCGCTGCCCAAGTTTCGCAGCTGATTGAACCAGGGGCCGCCGTGGGAGCGAGCTTGCCCCGCGAAGGAGACAACGCGGTGAATGGCACCGGCTTTGCCGGTGTTCGCGGGGCAAGCCCGCTCCCACAGGCTGCCCCGTTCAACGTTATCAGTGCTTCATGTGCATGTGGTCATGCCCACCGCCGGCCTCGGCGTTGAGCGGACGCACTTCGGCCTGCACGTCGAGGGTTTCCTTGGCCCCTTTGGCATCCTCGATGGTCAGGGTCAGCGGCACTTTCTGGCCTTCCTTCACCTGATTGTTCAGGCCCATCAGCATCACATGCAGGCCATTGGGGTCCAGGGTCACGGCCTTGCCGGCCGGCAACTCGACAGCCTTCACCTCACGCATGCCCATCACGTCGCCGTTCATGGTCATTTCGTGCACCTGCACGGTCTTGGCCACGGGCGAAGCCACGCTCACCAGCTTGCTGTCGCTGCTGGCGGTCAGGGTCATGAAGGCACCGGTGGACTGCTGGTGCGGCACGCTGGCACGGACCCAGGCATCGCTCACGGTAGTCTGGGCCAGGGCCGGCAGGGTCAGGCCCAGCAGCGCCAGGGCAGCCAGGCCGCGTTTGATCGGTTGCATCGACATTCAGCAGATCTCCATCAGGGTAACCAGGTCTTCAGCGCATTCCTTGGCATTCAGGGAATGGCCCAGGCTCAGGCGCAGGGTGCCACGCGTATCGTAGACGTAGCTGGTGGACGAGTGAGAAATCGTATAGGTGTCACCGGCCGGGACCTTCTCGTAGAACACCTTGAACTCCTTGGCCACTGCGGCGATTTCTTCCGGGGTGCCGGTGAGCGCGGTGAACGTGGGGTCAAAGGCCTTGACATAGGCATCGAGCACCTCGGGGGTGTCGCGCTCCGGGTCCAGGGTGATGAACACTACCTGGAACAGGTCGCGGTCGCGGCCTCTGAGCAGCTTGCGGATTTGTGCCGCGCGCGCCAGGGTGGTCGGGCAAACCGCCGGGCATTGGGTGAACCCGAAGAAGATCATCGGCATGCTGCCGTAGAAGCTCGACAGGGTGCGTACGTTACCTTGCGGGTCTTTGAGGCTGAACTTGCGCCCGAGGATTTCGTTGCTCATGTTCTTGCCGTACTTGAACTCGAGCCCCCGGGCCGGGCTGCAGCCTGCCAGCAGGCCAAGCCCGAGAACGCCCATCCCGGCGACAACGGCGCGCCGGGTGTATAGATCATTCATGAAACCATCCTTTACAGGGAAGGTGCCGACCCTCGGGACGGGCCGGCTGAAAAACCGGGGCATTCTGGCATGACACCCCAAGGGGTTCTACCCGACGAAGGCGGGGATGGCCTGCAGCCCTTTGAAACCGGGCTGCGGCCTGTTGTCGCAGGGGTTGAAACCGTAACAGTTTGTTGCTAAGAGAGCCGCATTTACGCGAACCCTACAGGAGCGCGTCGACGTCAGTAGTAGGCGTTCTCTTTCTGGGTGTGGTCAGTCACGTCACGCACGCCCTTGAGCTCCGGAATACGCTCGAGCAGGGTGCGCTCAATGCCTTCCTTCAGGGTGACATCTGCCTGGCCACAACCCTGGCAGCCGCCACCGAACTGCAGCACGGCAATGCCATCGTCGACCACATCCACCAAACTGACCTGACCACCGTGGCTGGCCAGCCCGGGGTTGATCTCGGTCTGCAGGTAATAGTTGATACGCTCGTTGATCGGGCTGTCTTCGTTGACCATCGGCACCTTGGCGTTAGGCGCCTTGATGGTCAGCTGGCCACCCATGCGGTCGGTGGCGTAGTCGACCAGTGCGTCTTCCAGGAACGGCACGCTGACTGCGTCCAGGTAAGCGGTGAAGCTCTTCAGACCCACGGCGGTGTCGTCAGGCTTCTCTTCGCCCGGCTTGCAGTAGGCAATGCACGTCTCTGCGTACTGGGTGCCAGGCTGGGTGATAAAAATGCGAATGCCGATGCCAGGCGTATTCTGCTTGGAAAGCAGATCGGCCAGGTAATCATGGGCGGCGTCGGTAATGGTTATAGCGCTCATGTAGGTTCCTCACAGACTTGCGGCCAAGTGTACGCCAACCCGGCCCTTGAACAAAGTCCTAGTAATTGACTCGGGAAAGCGCATATTCACGGGATGGCCCCCGTGGCGCCGCCAGCCAGGCCTGCATGCGCCGGTACAGGCCGCGCTCCAGCCACCGGTAGCTGAACCACGACATTAGTCCAATGGACGGCACGCACAGGGCAAATACCAGATACGGGTTCAGATGCAGGCGCTGGCTGGCGAACCAGCCGGCATACAGCACCAGGACATGAATCAGGTACACCGAGTACGAACAATCGCCAAGGGCCTTGAGCAGCCGATTGCCTTGGAACAGTGGCTCCAGGGCCACAAAGGCCAGCACGATCATCGCACTTGGCACCCCCCAATGCAGCAAGCGCTGGGAAGCGTCCAGGTGGTAGATCGCCAGGCTGGCCACGCCCAGCAAAGCCAGCGGCAACCACCTGCCCTGGCGGATCATCCCGCGACGGTACAGCACGCCCACACCGATGCCGAGCAGGAACTCGTAGATGATGTCGTTGTTGTAGAAGCGGCTGACCACACCCATGCGCCCCAGTACCTCGCTGACCAGTAGCAGAGCAACGGTAACCAACAGCAAGTGATGCCGTTGGCGTACCAGGAAGGCCAGGCCGAAAAGCAGGTAGAAAAACATCTCGAAGTTCAGCGTCCAGCCCACGTTCAGGGTCGGGTACAGGCCATAGCCTCCGGGGTTCTCCGCCGGGATGAACAACATTGACAAGAGCAGGTGATGCCAGGCGAATTCCTGATGCGGCATCCATTGGCTGAAGGCCAGCAGCAACGCGGCCATCAATGCGGTGTAGAACCAGTAGGCAGGAACAATACGCAGCACCCGATTGAGCAGGAACTGGCGCGGTTCGATGGTTTTGTCGCGGGTCGACAGGTAGATGACCAGCCCGCTGATGACGAAGAAGATGTCGACCCCCACGGCGCCACGGTCGGTGAGCAGTTGGCCGATGGGGCCGGTGGCGTGGAAGTCGAAGAAGATCTGCATGAAATGGTGGCAGACCACCACCCAGGCGGCGAACGCCCGCAGTGCCTGAAGCGAATACAGCATGAAATACCCTGCGCTTGCCGGTGTATTGAGGCCTTCGGGAGCGCTTTGCGCTCCATCGCCGGCACGCCAGCTCCCACAAAAACCGCGCACGCCTGAGCACTACGCAGGCCTGTGGGAGCTGGCTTGCCGGCGATTGGGCTGCATAGCAGCCCCCGGACCACCCACCATTTCCGACCGCAGGGTACTCGGAAAGGTCAGCCTACCCGATCAGAGGTTCTCATAGCGGTTCATGTCCAGCACACCCGCCTCGACCGGCGTGGTCTCCTTGATGAAGCTGTTCAGGTCATGGAAGTAGCGCCAGAACTCAGGGTGACTGCGGCGCACTCCCCAGCGCATGACGATGCGCTCGAACCTGGCTGCATCGTCTTTCGCATATTCCAGGTCCTCGACAAACTCCGCCACATCCTTGGTCGGCACGTTGAAGATGAAGTTGGGATAGCTGCTGAGCACGCCCGGGTACAGGGTCAGGGTATCCAACCCGGGCTGGTAGCGGTACGCCTCACCCAGCAGGAACGCCACGTTGCTGTGCGCGCGGTTGCGCAGCAGGCTGTACACCTGGCGCTGGCCGCCCTGCCCTTCGATGCGCAGCATGGTCGCTTCGGGCAACTGGTTGATCACCTTCAGCCCCGCAGCCGGGCGCGACACAAGGCGGCTGAGCGACTGCTCGGCATTGCGGAACTCTTCGCTCACCTGCGGCCGTGAGCAGAAGGCGCCCTGGCAGCGGTTTATCGGGTCGGGCGCAGCATTCAGGCTGCCGGTGCGCTGCAGCAGTTTCAGGCCAAAATCGCGCTTGGGGTTACGCGCGTCCAGCGAGATGCCACTGGGCGTGTCGGTATCGATGTCTTCATAATCCATCCACATCTTCACCTTGCCGCTGTTCTGGTACCAGTCGCCGAGGATGTCCTTGCGCTTTTCGGCCGGCATCAGGCGCAAGAAGTTGACTTCGGCGCCATTGCGGATCAAGTCAAAATAAAGGCGCGTCTGCAACTGGTGCGAAACATTGCCGTACACATCGAAGTTGACCGCCAGCTGGTAGTAGGTGCGCTCGAACAGCGGGTAGTCGAACAACCACATGGTCAGCGGCACATCACCGATCAGGCCCTTGGTCACCGAGGCACTGTCGAAGTGGCGGAAGATGCTCAGCAGCGCGTTGTCGTTACCGGCCCACAGCGTCGACCACCCTGGCGCCGGCATGTCGGCATAGGCGTCGCGACGCAGCTTTTCGTACTCGTTGCGCTTGTCGCGGTAGGCGTGCCACAGGCTCAGCACGCTGCCCACATCATCGATCTGCCCAGGCATGGCCAGCAGCGGGGTGGCCTCGCCACGGTACTTGGCATCCGTGATGTAGCGGTCGAAGGCGGGCTCCTGGAACAGTGCCCAGAAGTTGTCGCGGATCACGTCGGTAGCAATCTGCCCGCGGCACACCGGGCCACGGATGAACGTACGCACGAAGTACTCGGCGTTATCCAGCATGAACTGGTAGCGCGCCACTGCCGGGATTGCCTCGAACGTTTCAAACGGGTTGGCGCGGTGACGCGGGCCGTAGCCTGGCAGCGCGGTAGCATGCCAGTCACCGGCGTAGAACAGCTGCTTCACCCGCTTGAGCTTCTGCGGCCCCATCGGGTAGGTGATGTGCGTCTTGTGCACGATCACGCCCTGCACCGGGATCAGGCGGTAATAGAAGTCGGTGCCGGGTGGGTCGTTGGGGCGACGCGTGGCAATGATGTCGGCCGGCTGGCCGCTGGGGGTACGTGAGCGTACCCACTGGAAGAAGTGGCCCTGCTCGCCGCCCACAAAGTAGATGTGCGCCAGGAACAGGTGCTCGTAAAGCCAGCGGCCGACCAGGGCCTCGGTGGAACCCGGGCGGTTGAGCAGTTCTTCCCACTCGGCGATCTGCCTGGCTTCGGTTTCGCTTGGCTTGATCGGTTGATACTCAACAGGCGCCCCGGCCGCCAGCCAGCGGCGCATGGTGTCGTATTCCTTGTCGGTCAGCCCGGTAACGGCCAAGGGCATGCCCTCCTTGGGATGGGCACCGGCATAGGCGTCGAACTCATGGGGCAACGGGCACATGTTGTTGCGGCTCAGGCCCAGCACAATGTCCTCGGGCAGTTTGGCATTGGGCGTGAGTGGGGTCTTGTGCCCCAGCTCCAGCATGCGCGCCATCAGCGCGGCCTGGCTGCCCTGGTTGTCGAGCACCGAGTAAAAGCCTTTCTTGCGCCATTGCTCCTCGCTATGGGCGTCGTAGAACAGCCGCGTGGTAGGCACCGCCTTGCTGCGGTCGCCCTCGTAAACCGGGACCTTGCTGGCACCGCGTACCGCGCCTTCCGGGCTTTCCAGCTTCAGCTGGCAGGCGGCGTCGTTGCAGGCGTGGCAGGCCACGCATTTCTCGGTGAAGATCGGCTGAATGTCCCGGGTATAGGAAATGGCCGGGCTCGACTGGGGGGCTTGCCCGAACACCACGCTGCTGATGAGCAGAGCGAAGGCGCCGGCAAGAATACGATGCACCATGTGCGAAAAGTCCTGGGTCCTGAAAGCTGTCACTGTTGTTGCCTGGTCGTCTTTGGGTGCTGTTAATCGCGCCAGCAACATGAGCAGTTTTCATGCAAATGGGCGGTGCGCCTAAAAACCGCGCAACTTTGATATGATTCTGCACCTTCTGATATTTGCCCGACCAGGTAGTTCCTATGTCCGACCGCAGCGCTCGTCTCCAAGCACTCCAGAACGCCCTCAAAGAGCGCATCCTGATCCTCGACGGCGGCATGGGTACTATGATCCAAAGCTACCGTCTCGAGGAACACGACTATCGTGGCACGCGCTTCGCCGATTGGCCAAGCGATGTAAAGGGTAACAACGACCTGTTGCTGCTCAGCCGCCCGGACGTGATCGCCGCCATCGAGAAAGCCTACCTCGATGCCGGTGCGGATATTCTAGAAACCAACACCTTCAATGCCACGCAGATTTCCCAGGCCGACTACGGCATGGAGTCGCTGGTCTATGAGCTGAACGTGCAAGGCGCGCGCATTGCCCGCCAGGTAGCCGATGCCAAGACCCTGGAAACGCCCGACAAGCCGCGCTTCGTCGCAGGTGTACTGGGCCCTACCAGCCGCACCTGCTCGATTTCCCCGGACGTCAACGACCCCGGCTACCGCAACGTCACGTTCGATGAGCTGGTAGAGAACTACATCGAGGCCACCCGTGGCCTGATCGAGGGCGGCGCGGACCTGATCCTGATCGAAACCATTTTCGACACCCTCAACGCCAAGGCGGCCATTTTTGCCGTGCAGCAGGTGTTTGAAGACGACGCTATCGAACTGCCGATCATGATCTCCGGCACCATCACCGACGCCTCTGGCCGCACCCTGTCGGGCCAGACCACCGAAGCGTTCTGGAACTCGGTGCGCCACGCCAAGCCGATTTCCGTGGGCCTGAACTGCGCCCTCGGCGCCAAAGACCTGCGCCCTTACCTGGAAGAGTTGTCGACCAAAGCCGACACCCACGTTTCCGCCCACCCCAACGCCGGCCTGCCGAACGCCTTCGGCGAGTACGACGAAACCCCGGCCGAAATGGCTGCGGTGGTCGAAGAGTTCGCAGCCAGCGGCTTCCTCAACATCATCGGGGGTTGCTGCGGTACCACCCCGGGCCACATCCAGGCCATTGCCGAGGCCGTGGCCAAATACAAGCCACGCGAGATCCCGGAGATTGCCAAGGCCTGTCGCCTGTCCGGCCTGGAACCGTTCACCATTGATCGCCAGTCGCTGTTCGTCAACGTCGGCGAGCGCACCAACATCACCGGTTCGGCCAAATTCGCCCGGCTGATCCGTGAAGAAAACTACACCGAAGCCCTGGAAGTCGCCCTGCAGCAGGTCGAGGCCGGCGCCCAGGTGATCGACATCAACATGGACGAAGGGATGCTCGATTCCCAGGCGGCCATGGTCCGTTTCCTCAACATGATCGCTGGCGAGCCGGACATTTCCCGCGTGCCGATCATGATCGACTCCTCCAAGTGGGAAGTGATCGAAGCCGGCCTGAAGTGCATTCAGGGCAAAGGCATCGTCAACTCCATTTCCATGAAAGAAGGCGTCGAGCAGTTCAAGCACCATGCCCGCCTGTGCAAGCGCTACGGTGCCGCCGTGGTGGTCATGGCCTTCGACGAAGTCGGCCAGGCCGACACCGCCGCGCGCAAGAAGGAAATCTGCAAGCGCAGCTACGACATTCTGGTCAACGAAGTGGGCTTCCCGCCCGAAGACATCATCTTCGACCCGAACATCTTCGCCGTTGCCACGGGTATCGAAGAGCACAACAACTACGCCGTCGACTTCATCGAGGCCTGTGCCTATATCCGTGACCACCTGCCCCATGCGCTGAGCTCGGGCGGTGTGTCCAACGTGTCGTTCTCGTTCCGTGGCAACAACCCGGTGCGCGAGGCGATCCACTCGGTGTTCCTGTTCCACGCCATCCGCAACGGCCTGACCATGGGTATCGTCAACGCCGGCCAGCTGGAGATCTACGACGAGATCCCGGCCGAGCTGCGTGAAAAGGTCGAGGACGTGGTGCTCAACCGCACGCCGGAAGGTACCGATGCCCTGCTGGCCATTGCCGACGACTACAAAGGCGGCGGCGCCACCAAGGAAGTCGAAAACGAAGCCTGGCGTTCGCTGCCGGTCGGCAAGCGCCTGGAGCACGCACTGGTCAAAGGCATCACCGCGCACATCGTCGAGGACACCGAGGAGTGCCGCCAGCAATGCGCACGCCCCATCGAGGTCATCGAAGGCCCGCTGATGAGTGGCATGAACGTGGTTGGCGACCTGTTCGGTGCAGGCAAGATGTTCCTGCCCCAGGTGGTCAAATCGGCCCGCGTGATGAAGCAGGCGGTGGCGCACCTTATCCCGTTCATCGAAGCCGAAAAAGGTGACAAGCCAGAAGCCAAGGGCAAGATCCTGATGGCCACGGTAAAAGGTGACGTGCACGACATTGGCAAGAACATCGTCGGCGTGGTGTTGGGCTGCAACGGCTATGACATCGTCGACCTCGGCGTGATGGTGCCGGCCGAGAAAATCCTGCAAACCGCCCGCGACGAAAAATGCGACATCATCGGTCTGTCCGGCCTTATTACCCCGTCGCTTGACGAGATGGTCCACGTTGCCCGCGAAATGCAGCGCCAGGGCTTCGAACTGCCCCTGATGATCGGCGGCGCCACCACGTCCAAGGCGCACACCGCAGTCAAGATCGAACCCAAGTACAGCAACGACGCCGTCATCTACGTCACCGATGCCTCGCGGGCGGTCGGCGTGGCCACCCAGTTGCTGTCCAAAGAGCTCAAGCCGGGCTTCGTCGAGAAAACCCGCCTGGAATACGTGGATGTGCGCGAGCGCACCGCCAACCGCAGCGCCCGTACCGAGCGCCTGAGCTACGCCCAGGCCATCGCCGCCAAGCCGAAGTACGACTGGGCCGGTTACCAGCCAGCAGTGCCCTCCTTCACCGGCGTCAAGGTACTGGAAGACATCGACCTGCGCACCCTGGCCGAATACATCGACTGGACCCCGTTCTTCATTTCCTGGGACCTGGCTGGCAAGTTCCCGCGCATTCTCACCGACGAGGTGGTCGGTGAGGCTGCCACCGCGCTGTACAAGGATGCCCGCGAGATGCTCGACAAGCTGATCGACGAGCAGCTGATCAGCGCCCGCGCGGTGTTCGGCTTCTGGCCGGCCAACCAGGTGGCCGATGACGACATCGAGGTGTACGGCGAGGACGGCCAGGCGCTGGCCACGCTGCACCACCTGCGCCAGCAGACCATCAAGCCCGACGGCAAACCCAACTGGTCGCTGGCTGACTTTGTCGCGCCAAAAACCAGCGGCGTCACCGACTATGTGGGGGGGTTCATCACCACTGCCGGCATTGGTGCAGAGGAAGTGGCCAAGGCTTACCAGGACAAAGGCGACGACTACAGCTCGATCATGGTCAAGGCCCTGGCCGACCGCCTGGCCGAAGCCTGCGCCGAGTGGCTGCACGAGCAGGTGCGTAAAGAGCACTGGGGCTATGCCCGCGACGAACACCTGGACAACGAAGCGCTGATCAAGGAGCAGTACCGCGGCATCCGCCCGGCCCCGGGCTACCCGGCCTGCCCCGACCACACCGAAAAAGAAACCCTGTTCCGCCTGCTCGACGGCACGGCCATCGGCGAAACCGGGCCGAGCGGTGTGTTCCTTACCGAGCACTTTGCCATGTTCCCGGCGGCGGCGGTGAGTGGCTGGTACTTTGCCCACCCGCAGGCGCAGTACTTTGCCGTTGGCAAGGTCGACAAGGACCAGATCGAGCGCTACAGCGCGCGCAAAGGGCAGGATGTGAGCGTAAGCGAGCGCTGGCTGGCACCGAACCTCGGGTACGACAGCTAAGACTGTGCCGGCTTCCTCGCGGGCAAGCCCCCCACAGGTAAATCACTGCCCTGGCGGTTTGTGCCGAACCTGTGGGAGCGGGCTTGCCCCGCGAAGAGGCCGGCACAAGCAACCTTAGCGCCATTGCCTACACTGTTCCTGATTGCCTCTGATCTTCAGGAGCTACCATGGATGATTCCAGCCAGGGCAAACCCCCAACCTTCTGGCAGATGCTGCACAGCATCCTCGCCGCCGCCTTCGGCGTGCAAAGCGGCAAGAACCGCACCCGCGACTTCACCCACGGCAAAGCCAGCCATTTCATTGCACTGGGGACGCTCTTCACCCTGATTTTCATCATGGTGCTGATCGGCCTGGTGCAACTGGCCCTGCACCTTACCCGCTAGCCTGCCCCGGCCTCATCGCCGGCAAGCCAGCTCCCACAGGTTTTCTGCAGCCTCAGGGCCTGCGCTGTACCTGTGGGAGCTGGCTTGCCGGCGATGAGGCCGGGACAGGCCACACAAAAACGCCCGCAGGACATACCCCCGCAGGCGCTGTTGCTACATCACGGTCTGAAAGAGAAGTCTACTGGTGGCTGACCCAATACACGGCAGTGACCACCACCAGGACGATCAGGCAGAGGATCGCCCAGGCGTCGACACTGCTGTCAGCTTTGCGGACCTTGGTTGAGTTTCCCATTGCATTGCCTCTTGTAGTGGTTATGGGAATGCACTTCACAACCAGCAGTTAAGACGAGCAATGCCCTTCCCTCAAGCAGGGTCTTTCAATACTCGACCGGTGACGTCAGGAACGGGTACTGGTAACTGGCCGGCTGCCCTTCGGCGCTGTAATTCAGAAAATCGACGCCGTAGTCGTCCCGCTCCAGCAGTTTCAGCCACCGCCTGGCCTTGGCCTGATCGATCGCCTGCAACACTGGGGCACTGTGCACACGCTGGCCGTCGCGGTTCAGCGCCACCCCGTGGGCATCATCGTGCAGCATCACCATGGCCCAGCCACCCAGGGTGAAATGCCCACCCATCAGCACGCTCAAGCGCCCATCGATGCGCGCACGCAAGGCCTCAGGCGAACTGTTGACGACGCCGAACAGCACATCACGCCCCGGTGTGTGCCCTGCTTCCTCGAACGCCTGCATGGCGCCAAAGCCCATCTCGTCGTTGGCCGACCACACCAGGCGGGTGGCCGGGTAACGCTCCAGCAATTGCTGCGCCTGTTCATAGGCACGCTGGCGGCTCCAGCCGCCGTATACCACCTGACGCAGGCGCACCTGAGGGAAGTCGGCCAGGGCGCGGCGCATGCCCTCCTCGCGCAACTGCGAGGCCGGTGTGGTCTTGAGCCCGGCAAAGGCCACCAGGTCCACCGGCCCTGCGTCGCGAGGCAGTTGCGCGACCATCAGGCGCAACATCTGGAAGCCCGCCTGCTCATCGTTGCTCATCAGGGTACCCAGGGGCTCGGCGTACTTGTCCGGCTGGGCCTGTATGCTGCGGGCCTGGCTGGCGGTCAGGCCGTTGTTGACCAGCAACAGCTTGACCCCGGTACCACGCGACAGGCGCAGGATTTCCGGTGCCACGTACTGCTCATTGACCAGCACCAGGTAGTCTGGCCGCTGCGCCCCACTCAAGATCGCGCGGGCCTGGGTCAGCACCCGGTCGGCTCGGCGCTCGCTGTACTCAACGCGCAGGGACATGCCCAGTTCGTCCGCAGCGGCCTGCATGAAGCGGGTGTAGCTGGTCCAGAATGTCTCGGTGGACAGCCCCGGATTGAGGAACACCACCGAGGCCGGCTGCGCATTTGCCGCCAGTGGCAGGGCAAGACACAAGCTTTGGCACAGGGCCTTGAGCATGGGGTCACATCTCTGCGAAGCAAACGCCGGATTATAACCGCCTGGCTGCGCCCGGCGTACAAATGGCAGTCAGTCTCACATAGTCCATTTGGTTCTTTTCATATGCAAAAACATCACTTTAGCGCATAACCGCAACCTGATATCGTTCCACGGCTCCGTACCGGAGTGCGCGGCCGTGCGCGCGAATAGCTGCATGCCTGAGACAGGACTTTTATGTACGTATACGACGAGTACGATCAGCGGATCATCGAGGACCGCGTCAAGCAGTTCCGTGATCAGACCCGCCGCTACCTGGCCGGTGAGCTGAGCGAAGAAGAATTCCGCCCTCTGCGCCTGCAGAACGGCCTATACATCCAACGTTTCGCACCAATGTTGCGTGTCGCCGTGCCGTACGGCCAGCTGAGCGCCCGCCAGGTCCGCACCCTGGCGAAGATCGCTCGCGACTACGACAAAGGCTACGCGCACATCTCCACGCGCCAGAACGTGCAGTACAACTGGCCGGCACTGGAAGACATTCCGGACATTCTCGCCGAGCTGGCTACCGTGCAGATGCATGCGATCCAGACCAGCGGCAACTGCCTGCGCAACACCACCACCGACCAGTTCGCCGGTGTGGCCGCAGACGAAATCATCGACCCGCGCCCATGGTGCGAGATCGTCCGCCAGTGGACCACCTTCCACCCGGAATTCGCCTACCTGCCGCGCAAGTTCAAGATCGCCATCAACGGCTCGCAGGAAGACCGCGCCGCCATCGAAGTGCACGACATCGGCCTGGAGCCGGTGCGCAACGCTGCTGGCGAACTGGGCTTCCGCGTGCTGGTTGGCGGCGGCCTGGGCCGTACCCCGGTGGTCGGCTCGTTCATCAACGAATTCCTGCCGTGGCAAGACCTGATCAGCTACCTGGACGCCATCCTGCGCGTGTACAACCGTTACGGTCGCCGTGACAACAAGTACAAGGCGCGGATCAAGATCCTGGTCAAGGCGCTCACACCTGAAGTGTTTGCCGAGAAGGTCGAGGCCGAAATGGTCCACCTGCGCGGCGGCAGTACCACCCTGACCGAAGACGAAGTACAACGCGTATCGCGCCACTTCGTCGACCCGGAGTACCTGGCCCTCGACAATGTCGACTACGCCGCCCAGGACGCAGAAAACCCAGGCTTCGCCCGCTGGCGCTCGCGCAATACCCGCGCCCACAAGCGCCCTGGCTACGTGGCCGTGACCTTGTCGCTCAAGCCTACCGGCGTTGCCCCGGGCGACCTGACCGACAAGCAGCTGGACGCCGTCGCCGACCTGGCCGAGCGCTACAGCTTCGGTTTCCTGCGCACCTCGCACGAGCAGAACATCATCCTCGCCGATGTCGAGCAGCGTCAGTTGCATGCGCTATGGCTGGAGCTGCGCGAAAGCGGCTTCGCCACCCCGAACATCGGCCTGCTGACCGACATCATCTGCTGCCCGGGCGGTGACTACTGCTCGCTGGCCAACGCCAAGTCGATCCCGATCGCCGAGTCCATCCAGCGCCGTTTCGACGACCTGGACTACCTGTTCGACATCGGCGAAATCGACCTCAACATCTCTGGCTGCATGAACGCCTGCGGCCACCACCACGTGGGCCACATCGGCATCCTCGGCGTGGACAAGAAGGGTGAGGAGTTCTACCAGGTGTCGCTGGGCGGCAATGCTGCGCGCGGCGCAAGCCTGGGCAAGATCCTCGGCCCGTCCTTCGCCCAGGATGCCATGGCCGATGTGATCGAGAAGCTGATCGCCGTGTACGTCGAGCAACGTACCGAGGAAGAGCGTTTCATCGACACCTACCAGCGTATCGGCATCGACCCCTTCAAGGAACGCGTCTATGCAGCGAATCATTAAGAACAACCAGATCGTCGACGAAACCTGGCACTTGCTGCCCAAGGAAACCTCGTTCGACGAGCTGACCAACTGCGACGACTACATCGTGCCGCTGCAGCTGTGGCGTGACCACGCCCATGTGCTCAAGGCCCGCGACGGCGGCCTGGGCGTGTGGCTGGACAGCGACGAAGAAGCGGAAGAAATCGGCGAAGACGTGCAGTACTTCCAGGTGATCGCGCTCAACTTCCCGGCCTTCACCGACGGGCGCAGCTATTCCAATGCGCGCCTGTTGCGTGACCGCTACAAGTTCAAGGGCGAGCTGCGTGCCATCGGCGACGTACTGCGCGACCAGCTGTTCTTCATGGCCCGCTGCGGTTTCGATGCGTTCGCCATCCGGGCCGACAAGGACCCGGAAGACGCGCTGCAAAGCCTCAAGGACTTCTCGGTGACCTACCAGGCCGCCACCGACGAGCCGCTGCCGCTGTTCCGCCGCCGCTGATCGTCCCGCTCCAGCGAACAGCCCGCCACCCGGCGGGCTTTTTCGTTCCTGGCCCCTGGCGTTGAAGGGCCTTACGACTCGAATCAAGTTAAACCTGCCGTTGCGCTACCTCACGCTCTGAACAGATGTGCGCGGAATCATTCTTGCCTACAGTTCAAATGACTTTGACGCAGCAGCGGCTTATTCGCTGCCTTGCGAACCTGCACACTGGCCGTCACATGATTTCCCCCACTATTCAGGAGTAACTCAATGAGCGTTCCTTCCTTCGGGCTCGGCACCTTCCGCCTCACTGGCCAAACTGTCATCGACTCGGTCAAGTCGGCCCTGGCGCTGGGCTACCGCGCCATCGACACCGCACAGATCTACAAGAACGAAGCCGAAGTCGGCCAGGCCATCGCCGAAAGTGGCGTGCCGCGCAACGAGCTGTTCATCACCACCAAGATCTGGGTCGACAACTATGCCGCCGACAAGCTGATTGCCAGCCTGCGCGAGAGCCTGGAGAAGCTGCGCACCGACTACGTCGACCTGCTGCTGATCCACTGGCCGGCGCCGGGCAACGGCGTGGAACTGCGCGAATACATGACTGCGCTGGCCGAAGCGAAGAAGCTGGGGCTGACACGCCAGATCGGTGTGTCCAACTTCAATATCGAGCTGACCCGCCAGGCCATTGATGTAGTCGGCAAAGGCGAAATTGCCACCAACCAGATCGAGCTGAGCCCGTACTTGCAGAACAGCAAGCTGGCAGCATTTCTGAATGAACAGGGCATTACCGTGACTTCGTACATGACCCTGGCCTACGGCAAGGTTCTGAAAGACCCGCTACTGGCCGAAATAGCAGCCAAGCACAAGGCCACCGTCGCCCAGGTTGCGCTGGCCTGGGCCCTGCAGCTGGGCTACGCGGTCATCCCGTCTTCGACCAAACGCGAAAACCTGGCCAGCAACCTGCTTGCCCGTGACCTGAAGCTGGGCGCCGACGACATGGCACGCATCGCCACACTCGAACGCAATGGCCGAGAAGTCAGCCCTGACGGCCTGGCGCCGGTCTGGGACTGACACCCCAACTTTTCAGCCTTGATACAGGCATTAAGGGCCGCCTTGCGGCCCACTGCCGCACAGCCAGGCCCGACTGCGCGCGGCAAGGCCATGGCTTCGTTCACAAGCCTGTATTGTTCCACGCACCGCAATTATGAAGTGTCGCGCACATCCATTCTCTGTCCAGGCACCGGCAGCTAACCTGCTAAAAACCAAACGACCTGAGGAGTACGCCGATGTCCCGACCACCACTACCGCCCTTCACCCACGAAAGTGCCATCGAAAAGGTGCGCCTGGCCGAAGATGGCTGGAACGGCCGCGACCCGGCCAAAGTCGCCCTCGCGTATACCCCTGACACGGTCTGGCGCAACCGCGTCGAGTTCCCCCGTGGGCGTGCCGAGGTCGAGGCGTTCCTCACCCGCAAATGGGACCACGAACTGGAGTACCGCCTGATCAAGGAGCTGTGGGCCTTCACCGGCAACCGTATTGCCGTGCGCTATGCCTATGAGTACCACGACGACAGCGGACAATGGTTCCGCGCCTACGGCAACGAGAACTGGGAGTTCGCCGACGATGGGCTGATGCAGAACCGCCACTCGAGCATTAACGAACACCCCATCAGCGAAGCCGAGCGCAAGTTCCACTGGCCGCTGGGGCGGCGCCCGGATGACCACCCCGGGTTGAGCGAGCTGGGTCTCTGAGCTACCAGCGGGGGTTGGAACAGCGGTGCGGGCACGGATGCCCGAAACGCGACAGTGGCTGCCTGTTCGGCGGGAGACAGGCAACCTGGGTACTGGCTAACCTGCGGCGGCAATGCCTTGTTCCCTTGCCACAGAAGAACCTTGCCCATGACAACTTCCGCCGCCTTGGCCGCCGCCCCGCCTGCCGACCAACCTCAGGGCTTTGTAGTCCGTATCGTCGGTGCTGCCGCTTTCGCCCACCTGCTGAACGACCTGATCCAGGCCGTACTGCCGTCGATCTACCCGATGCTGAAAAGCGACTTCGCGTTGAGCTTTGCCCAGATCGGCTGGATCGCCCTCGTCTACCAGGTAACAGCCTCTCTGCTGCAACCCTGGGTCGGGATGTACACCGACAAGCACCCGCAACCGTACCTGTTGCCAGCCGGTATGCTGGTGACATTGGCGGGCATCGCCCTGCTCGCCTTCGCGGGCAGCTATGAAATGCTGCTGGTGGCTGCTGCGGTGGTCGGCGTAGGTTCGGCAACCTTCCACCCCGAAGCTTCGCGGGTGGCCCGCATGGCCTCAGGCGGGCGCTTCGGCACCGCCCAGTCGACCTTCCAGGTGGGTGGCAACACAGGCTCCGCCCTCGGCCCGCTGCTGACCGCTGCCATCGTCATACCACACGGCCAGCCGGCCATTGCCTGGTTCATGCTGGCGGCTGCGCTGGCCGTGCTGGTGCTGCTGCGGGTGACCGGCTGGAGCATGCGCCACGGCCAGGCCCGGCTCAAGCGTTTCGCCGGCCAGCAGGCCCCCGGGCTGTCGCGGGGCGCCATGTGGCGCGCCGTGGTGGTGGTCGCCGTGCTGATGTTCGCCAAGTTTGTTTACATCGCCTCGTTCACCAACTACTTCACCTTCTACCTGATCGAGCACTTCGGCCTGAGCGTGCAACACAGCCAGCTGTATCTGTTCGTGTTCCTCGCAGCCGTGGCATTGGGCACTTTTGCCGGTGGCCCGGTGGGAGACCGCATCGGGCGCAAGGCGGTGATCTGGGTTTCGTTTCTTGGCGTGGCACCCTTTGCCCTCGCCCTGCCCCACGCCAACCTGGCCTGGACAGCGATACTGGCGGTGGCCATCGGCCTGGTAATGTCCTCGGCTTTCGCGGCGCTGGTGGTGTATGCCCAGGAAGCGGTGCCGGGCCGGGTCGGCATGGTTTCGGGGGTAATGTTCGGGCTGATGTTCGGCATCAGCGGCATTGGTGCCGCCGGCCTGGGTGAGCTGGCCGACCGCCATGGCATCGAGTGGGTATACCAGGCGATCGCGTTCCTGCCGCTGCTGGGCCTGGTAACCGCGCTGTTGCCAGCAACCCGTTCGAAGGCCCCGCCCAGCCGCTGCTGCTAAAGTGGCGCTGCCAGGCTGCATCTATACGAGGTCACGATGGTAAAACCGCAGCGCGAATTGCTGGTGGAGGTCGATCAGTGGACCTGGGAAGTGGGTAGCCGTGCAACGGACTACCCCAGCGACTGGTTCATCGAGCCCCATACCCATGCCAAGCATCAACTGATCTATGCCATCAAAGGGCTGATGATCGTCGAGTCCGGCAACGAATGCTGGACAGTGCCACCCAGCCGCGGGGTGTGGATGCCTTGCGGCCAGGTGCATGCCATCCGCTGCGTGGGCGATGTGAAGATGCGCAGTGTGTTCGTGCGCACCGATGCGGCAGCGGGCCTGCCCCTGCAGAGCAAGGCCATCAGCATCTCGCCGCTGCTCAGCGAATTGATCAAGGCTTCGGTGGGCTTTACCGCACCCTTTGCCGAGGACTCGCGCGAAGCCCGGGTAATGCGCCTGATCCTCGACGAGATCAGCGTACTGCCGACCTTGCCGCTTAAGCTCTCGCAACCCAGCGACAAGCGCCTGCGGGTGATTTGCACGGGATTGCAAGAGCGGCCCGACGATAACGCCACCGTGGCCGACTGGGGCCAGCAACTGGGGGTGGACGAGAAGACCATCCAGCGGTTGTTCCGCAGCGAAACCGGCATGACCTTCGGCCAGTGGCGCCAACAGGCGCGGCTGATGCAGGCACTGGAGCGGATTGCCCTGGGCGAGCGGATCATCGACGTGGCGGGGGCACTGGGGTATGACAGCCCCAGTGCCTTTGCCAGCATGTTCAAGCGCCACTTCGGTACTACGCCCAGTCAGTTCTTCAAGTAGCCCTCAGTTTACAGACTGTCGGCACCGGCCTCTTCGCGCGTATCCTCAGTCAGCAGCGTGCGGCTCGAACACCGTCACCGCACGCGCATCCACCGGTTTGGGCAGCAGCCCTTCGCGGTAGAAGGCATCGGCAATACGCTGTTGCTCACCCAGGTTGCCCAGTTGCACCGGCTGCACGTCATAGCTGCGTCGGCCATTGGCCTGCTGCACCGTCGCGCTGTCCAGGTTGCCCCACAGCGGCCCCAGTACCCGGGCAGCCGCTGCAGGGTTGGCCTTGGTCCAGGCCCCGATCTCGCGCAGCGCCTGGTACACCTGCTGCAGCACTTCAGGATGCGCCTTGGCGTAATCGCTACCGGCCAGGTAGTAGCGCTGGTAACTCGCCAGCTCGCTGCCATCGGCCAGGATGCGCGCGTTCTGCTGGCGCTGGGCGCTGGCCACATACGGGTCCCAGGTGACCCAGGCATCGACCTTGCCGTTCTCGAACGCCGCCCGGCCGTCGGCGGGAATCAGGTACGCCGGGGTAATGTCCTTGAAACCAAGACCGGCCTTGGCCAGGGCCTGGATCAACAGGTAATGGCTGCCCGCCGCCTTGGTCACCGCCACACGCTTGCCCTTGAGGTCGGCCAGGGTCTTGAGCGGCGAGTCGGCTGGCACCAGGATGGCCTGGGCCGAGGGGGATGGCGCCTCACGAGCAAAATAGGTGAGCTTGGCGCCAGCTGCCTGGGTGAATACAGGCACGGTGTCGGCCACATCCGCCGACAGGTCTATATTGCCCAGGTTCAGCGCCTCCAGCAGCGGCAGGCCACTGGGGAACTCGTGCCAGCTGACGCGGATACCTTCGGCCTGCAGGCGCTGCTCCAGGGTGCCACGGGCCTTGAGCAAGGTCAGCAGGGTTGAGGATTTCTGGTAACCGATGCGCAGGGTCTGATCGGCGCTGGCGAGCGACGGCAGCAGGCAGCCGAGCAGCAGGCCCAAGGCCAGGTGGCGCAGGCGTTTGCGGTGCAGCATGGGACGTCTCCGGGTCAATGTTGGGCCAGTGAGTCAGGGGCGGGCACGCTAAAGCCACTGGCAAAGGTCGGGGCCACGTCCAGGCGTTGATTCATCAGGCCGTGGGCGTGGTAAAAGTCGGCGGTTTCCTGCTGTTCGCCGATGGTCTTCGCGTCAATCGCCTGCCAAACCAGTTGGCGCCGCTCGAACTGCAGGCGGGCAGCATCCTGCGGAAAGCCGATGATCGCAGCCAGGGTTTGTGAATAGCTGTCCAGATGCTGGTAAGCCCAGACCTGGGCGCCGGCCAGGCGCACAAGGTAGTCCTGCAATGCGGCCTTGCGAGCCGGATCACCCAGCGCCTTGTCGGTGGCGGCCAGGAAACTGTTGCCACTGGACAACCCCCGACCGTTGACCAGCACTTTGCCCTGGCCGCTCTGCTCGGCCAGCGCGGTGTAGGGTTCCCAGGTCGACCAGGCGTCCACCGAGCCATTGGCCAGGGCGATCTTGGCGTCGACGGGGCCGAGGAAGCGAAACTCCACGTCCTTTTCGCTGAGCCCGACCTGATCCAGCGCCTTCAACGCAAGGTGGTGGCCTATAGAGCCACGGCCCGTGGCGATCCGCTTGCCCTTGAGGTCGGCAGCGCTGTGCAGCGCTGCGTCGGGGCGCACCAGCAGCGCCGTGCCATACGGGTCGGACTTGTCCACGGCAATGGCCTTGACCGGCGCACCAGAGGCCAGCACGAAGAGCAATGGTGCATCGCCAATGATGCCAGCATCGATCGCGCCGGCATTCAGTGCCTCGGCCAAAGGCGCGGCGGCGGGGAATTCGGCCCAGCGGATGTCGTAAGGCAAGTCACGCAGGGCATCGGCTGCCTCCAGCTGGGCGCGCATGTTGCCTTTTTGGTCACCGATGCGCAGGGTCAGGCGGTCACTGGCAAATGCCTGAGTAGCCAGCAGTGTGGCAGCCGCGAAAAGCAGCAGGCGAAATCGAATGGACATCCGCAGTTCCTTGCAGGTTGAAGAAACTGCGAATGTAGCCGGCTAGATCAAATAAATAAAAGTAATTAAATTCATAAGCTAATATGCAAAAAACAAAAACAGGCAAACCCTCGCCTCAGCCGAAATGAAAGCAACCCTGCGTTCCAGGTCTGGCCAGTGTGTGATTAACGGGGCGCTTTGCGCCCCAGTCGCCGGGACAGAAGACGCAAAACAAGGACAGATCGCGCAAGCCTTTGCACATCACCGCAAAATGTAACATTCAGTTTCATGTTGCCCCAGGACAGTAGACAGCCTAACCCACTGCCTGAGGCCTGATCCGTGCTGCAACGTGTGCTCTGCTCCCTGTCCCTGCTTACCCTTGCCATTTCCAACGCCCATGCCGCCGAAGCGCTCGCCACCCCACGCCTGGCCGGTATGGATAATTTCCGCGACCTCGCCGGCACCACCAGCGCCTACCCGACCAGCCATGACGGCACAATGCGGGCGGGCGTGTTCTACCGTGCCAACGCCCTTACCCCGACCGCCGCCGACCTGGCCACCCTCAATGGCCTGGGTATCAGCAATGTGTACGACCTGCGCACCCCAAGCGAAATCGCCAGCACGCCCGATACGCTGCCGGGCGGCGCCAGCTACACCAACATCGACATCATTGGCAGCACCACATCGGGCTCCAACATCACCAACATTTCCTTCAGCAGCGCAGAACAGGCGCGGGCGATGATGCAGGAGACCAACCGCGCCTTCGTCAGCGACGCCGGCATGCGTGGCCAGTTTGCCGTGCTGTTCAACGAACTGGCGGCTGCCGATGGCGCCGCGCTGTTTCATTGCACCGCGGGCAAGGACCGCACCGGCTGGACGGCAGCGGTGCTGCTGAGCATCGCCGGGGTGGACGAGGCCAGCATCATGAGTAACTACCTGGCCACCAACGGCTACACCGCCGCCCGCGTGGCTGCCACGCTGGCGGCGATGCCGGCGAGCATGGCCGAAATCTATGCACCGTTGCTGGGGGTCGAAGCCAGCTACCTGCAGGCTGGCCTCGATGAAATCAGCGCCAACTACGGCAACATGGACAACTACCTCAAGCAGGGCCTGGGCCTGAGCCAGGAAACGATCTACGTGCTGCGCGGCAAGATGGTGCGCTATGGTTCCCTGCCCGGCGAGGCAGGCCTGCTGGGCAACGCTGCCGCCGGCGCGCAATTGTTGCGCGAGCTGCAGGACACCTCGCTGTCGGGCAGCTACAGCGCCTACAACTACTACCTGCAATCGGCCATCGATGCCGGCAGCTTGGGCGGCGTGACCTCGACCGTTGGCGGCCAGGTGCACGCGGATGCCGCCAGCTACCTGCTGCGCCAGGGCGCCATGGTCGAGCGTGCGGCTTCGCCCTTTGCCGACAGCAGCGGCCTCAAGGTCGGCCAGGCGCGCCTGTGGAGCACGGCGCTGGCCGGCTACCTCGGCACTGACGGCTCAGCCCATGCGGCCAGCAGCAACGCGCATAGCCAGGGGTTGATGGTGGGCATGACCCAGCGCTTTTCCGAGCAGCTCAGCGGCCATGCCGGTTTTGGCTATAACCGTGGCAAGGTGGGCGGGGCCGGTGGCGAGGCCGATACCGACCTGACCTTCCTCAGCCTGGGCGCACGCTTCGCCCCTGGCGGCCTGGAGCACGGACTGTTCATCGATGCCGACATCAGGGGTGGCTGGCTCGACTACTCCAGCAAACGCGAACTGGGCGGCGGCCTGGGCACGGCCAAGGGTGACAGCCACGGTACGCTGGCTGGCGCCAGCCTGGCGCTGGGTTATCGCCTGCCCACCCATGGCGTGGTGCTGGAGCCGAGCATTGGCGTGCGGGTCAGCCACGTCGACCTGAACGGCTTTACCGAGAAAGGCAGCGAACTGGCCCTGCAAGTGGACGACCTCAAGGCAACCCGCCGCAGTGCAGGGGCCAACCTGAAGGCGTCTTTCACGCCCATCCCCGTCGGCAGCTGGCAGTGGGTGCCTGGGGTGGAAATGGGTTACGAACATGCCCTGGGGGATCAGCAAGTGGACAGCCAGGGGCATCTGCTGGGGCTGGATATCGAGCAACGTGCGGCGTTCGACAACCGCGACCAGTTTACTGGCGGGGTGAGCCTGATGGCCAACCTGGGTGCGTTGAGTGTGGGCGGCGAAGTGGCGGCGATGGGCGCAGGCGACAGCCACGGGGTGAGTGGCAGCCTCAAGGCCAGCTACGCGTTCTGAACCATATCATTGGGGCCGCTTTGCAGCCCCGATTGGCTTTACTGACTGGTATCAGGCCTTACCTGCCGCGCCTCAACTCAGCCGGGCTTACCCCGAACGCCTGCTGGAAGTACTGGGCAAAACGCCCCGCGTTGCTGAACCCATGGCGCAAGGCTACTTCGGCCACCGACCCGCCCTCCCCGCGCGCCAGTACCTGGCGCGCGCTTTCCAGCCGTACCTGCCGCTGATAACCCACAATTGATGTGCCAGCAAAACGGCGAAAGCCATCCTGCAAGGCGCGCAGGCTGACATTGACCAACCCCGCCAGCTCAGTGCCACTGACCAAGCGCGCCGGGTGCTCGTGCAGATAGGCCATCGCCAGCTTCACATGGCGCGGCGCCAACGCAGGTGCGGGGCTGCGCAAAGCATCGCTATAGGTGTGCGGCCACGCCTCCAGCACCGCATCCACCACCATTTCCTGCAGCCGGGTAGGCATCAGCATGCCGGTATTGATCAGTTGGTCGAACTGCGTACCGGTGGCCATTTCCAGCAACGCGCGTATGCCCTGGAACACCGGCAACGCCAGGTCGACCACTGGAGCAAAACACACCGGTGCCGCCAAAGGCTGGCCCAACAACAGTGACAAGCGCTCAGCAAACAACGCGCGCCGTATCGACATGCCGCACTGGGCATGGTTTTCGGCAAAACGCACGGTGCGAATGTCGCGCTTGTCGACCGCCAGCCCCACGTGGGCACCACCAATCGACTCGCCCCGGTGATCGAAAATGATCTTGCCAGCGGTGGGCAGCACGAAGGTGATCTCATCCTGTGGTGTGGGCAGGGTGATGCTGAAATCGCCGCCGTACTGCATGCGGCGCACGCTCATGCCTTCGAAGCGCCCATACACGCCCCCAATGCTGATGCCTTGGGCCAGCGGCGGCATGTCGGCATACAAGCTACCGAACATCTGGGTGAACAGGGCACCGAAATCATCGCTGCGCATGTCGCTTGTGCGAAGCATGAAGGGCTTGCGGGTCAGGCCGGAGTGCACTGTGGTTTCACCTGTGCGAAGGGGGACCCGGATGCTGCCATGGCCGTATGACAGTGACGTTAAAGCGCATTCAGCCCAGCGAGCGTACCCGCGCAGGGCCCGCGTATCACCTGATCGCGCGCAGTAACCCTGCCAAGCCGTGTACAGTACCCCTACAACAACGCCCGCAAAGGAGCCCGGCACATGACCGTGACGCTGTCCCCCCTGCAGATCGACTGCGCTTTCGATTCCGGCAACATCCAGGTACTGGATGCCAGCAACCCTGCCCAGGTGCACCTGGCCATCCGGCCGGATACCCACAGCGGCCACTACCAGTGGTTCCACTTCAAGGTCAGTGGACTGACGCCGGGCCAGGTCCATCGCTTCAGCCTCGACAACGCTTCCGGCTCCTCGTACAAAAACGCCTGGAGCGGTTACAACGCGGTGGCCTCCTACGACCAGCAAACCTGGTTCCGCGTGCCCAGCCAGTTCGACGGCACAGCGCTGTCGTTCGAAGTGACAGCGGAGCAGGACCAGATCTGGTTCGCCTACTTCGAACCCTACCCACGCGCGCGTCACAACCAGCTGATCGAGCGTGCTCGCCAAATCCCTGGGGTCGAGTTGCTGGCCAGCGGTCGCAGTGTGCAGGGCCGCGATATTCCCCTGCTGCGAGCCGGCGATGGCGCGGCTGGCAAGCGCAAGCTGTGGCTGATTGCCCAGCAGCACCCGGGTGAGCACATGGCCGAATGGTTCATGGAAGGCGTGATCGACCGCCTGCAAGCCAACGACGAGGTGCTCCAGGGCTTGCTGGCCAAGGCCGACCTGTACCTGATCCCCAACATGAACCCCGACGGCGCGTTCCTCGGTCACCTGCGCACCAATTTCAAGGGCAAGGACCTCAACCGTGCCTGGCAGGACGCCAGCGTCGAGCTGACGCCGGAGGTATTCTTCGCCCAGGCGCAGATGAAGCAGTACGGCGTGGATGCGTTCATTGACGTGCATGGTGACGAAGAAATTCCGCACGTATTCACCGCCGCCTGTGAGGGCAACCCGGGCTACACCCCACGGCTGGCAAAACTCGAAGAGCAGTTCCGCAGCCTTTTGTGCAGCGTGACCCGCGACTTCCAGACCGT
This sequence comes from Pseudomonas sp. NMI542_15, assembly GCF_021283425.1. Classification (NCBI taxonomy): domain Bacteria; kingdom Pseudomonadati; phylum Pseudomonadota; class Gammaproteobacteria; order Pseudomonadales; family Pseudomonadaceae; genus Pseudomonas; species Pseudomonas sp. NMI542_15. The sequence goes on from NZ_JAJSRO010000002.1 coordinate 506,261, forward strand.
GCACGGCTATACCCGCGACGAGCCCGGGCAGGCGAATACCACGTTGGCCTGCAATGCCGTGGGCATGGCCCATGACTGCCTGTCGCTGACGCTGGAGATGCCGTTCAAGGACCACGACGACGCGCCCGATGCGGTTGCCGGCTGGTCGGGGGCGCGCTCGAAGGCACTGGCCGGAGCGGTGCTGAAGACCCTGGCGGAGATGGTTGGCGACTTGCGCTAGCCTTGCCTCACGCGGCCCCGGCAATCGGTGCTGGGTCTGCCATCTCGGGGCTGCTGCGCAGCCCTGTCGCGACACAAGGCCGTTCCTACAGGGAACCGAGGCAGGAATGGGGTTCAGTCAAAACTGCACATCCAGTATCACGCTGTCGGAATAGGTGGCTGCCGGCGGTGTAGCCTGGTCGGTATAGACCTTGGCGTTGTAGTTGAACACCTGGCTACCCGTGCCTGTACCCGCGCCGGGGTTTACGTCGGCATCCGTGCTGGAGCGTCTGGCGGCACCCGATGAACCCCAGCGCACCGTCCCGGAACTTTTGAAGATGTCGTACGCCAGGTAGTTGTTGGCCGCCGACTTCATTCGCCGGCGACCATTGGCCACGTTCTGCCCATCATTCAAGCCCACCGTATAGCTGCTGCCCTTGGTGCACGAAACGCTCAGGCTCTGGCTTACTGTGCCGAACCCGGCCACCACCGGGGCGCTGGCGAAATTGATGTCAGGCGTGGTGATCTGGCAGTCGTTCGTCACGGTCAGGCTCACGGTAAGGCTCGCAGAGCCAGCGCTATTGTCACGCCCGATGCAAAGCCCACCGATGGCAATCCCTTCGCAATAGTTCCATGCCCACCCCAGCGACAGGGTTTCCTGGTACAACCCCGCTGCAACGTTACTGCCAATCTGTGTGCGGATATAGAGCGGCACCGCCTTGGGCGTGCCGTTGAGCAGGCCGAGCAGGTCGAGAATACCGGTGCGACCAAACTCGAAGGCTACATTCCGGGTAATCGGGAAGTTGGTGGTGGCATCGGCATACAGGGTGTAAGGGATAACATCACCGGTAGGCCCTACCAACCCGCCAGTGGCCGGGGTCACGGTCAGCTTGAACGAGTCACTGCTGCTGAGCACACTCAGCACCGTTCCGTTGCACTGCAAGCCCGCGTTGCTGGTAGAGGCGGCTTGGCTGGCCAGGCGTACCTGGGTCGAATTGACTGCGCCGAACAGCACCGGCAAGGTCGACACTACCGTGCACTTGGCCCAGGCCGAGCCAGCCCACAGCAGCAGTATAACGGCCGACAACATGCGCCAACCCGTCTTCATCTGCATACCAACGGGCCAATCAGGGGGATCGAACCTTCAGCCTTGGGCAGGTCGAAGGCCACCTCACAATGTCCACCACCCTCAACCTCTACCTGCAGGCTGTTATGCGGCGAGAGGTTCTCCAGGTACACCAGCCCATCCCAACCGACCACCGCCTGGCTGCCGCTTTCAGCATGGGTAACGCGGCTACCCAGCTTGAGCGCCTGCTGGTTGCTGTCCACCAGTTCGACACTGGCCGCCATCACACGCTTGAGCGGGAACTCCAGCAGGTAGCCACTGCCCCGTCGTACCGCCACCCGCTGCTCGACGCTTGGCGCGAGGACGTCCGGCGGCAGGTCCATGGGGTCGATTTCATATTTGCCACGGTAGTAACCGCTGCTGTACGGCACCAGCAAGTGCCCATTGCCATCGGTACGGCCGACCTCCTGGTTTTCATAGCGCACCGGCACATCGGCGTAGCCTGCGGTACTGACCACCACGAAGGCATCGTCGATGCGGTTGGCGGCGAACACCCCGGCATCCATCCACACCAGGGAGCCACTGGCATCGGCCCAGCGTGTCATCTCGCCGCTGCTGCCATACACACCGGCTTGCAACTGCACCGACTGCAAGCGCCAGGTGACGTCTGCCTGCCGGTAGGCATCACGGTCGCTGCCTGCCGCATAGCCCAGGTTGTAGCCGACGCCGACACCCGCCGGCACCGCATGGCTGTAGTTCACCCGTTGCAGGGTCTCGCCTTCTTTGCTGCGCTCCATGCCCAGCGCCAGGGTGCCGTGCAGGTCGAACGGGATCACCAGTTGCGCCTGCACGGCCCACTGGCTGTCACCCACTTCACGGTTGGCAGACAGGTACACACTGCTGCTGCCCCATAGCGGCCTGCTGTAGCTCAGGTTGATCAGCCGGGTACGCGTGCCATCCCCGGCGCGCACGTCGAAGTAACCGGCGCCAATGCTGCCGTACTCGTTCAGGTTGAGGCTGAGGGTGACCTGTTCGCTGCTTTTGCTCAGTTGCATGTCCTGGGAGTCGACCCGGGTCAGGTCGGCATAGTCGCCGCGGCGTTGCAGGCGCTGGTAGCTGAAGCCGATGCGCTGGCTGTTGTACTGGTAACCGAGGGCAACCTGGTGGCCTGTGTCACCGTCGAAGCGGCTTTGCGCCAAGGCGGCGTTGAGCACGCCGAAGGTGCCCAGGCGCATGTTGCCGCCCAAGCCGCCAAGCATTAGCGACTCGGCTGTTTCGGCGTGGGTTTCCAGGGTGAAGGTGTCGCTGAGCCCGTAGCGCAGGCTGCCCGAGGCAACACCCGGCCCGTAGCTGAAATCGCGCACGGCGTAATCACGCCGCAGGCTACCGGCGGCCACCGAGTAGTCAGAAAGGCCCTTCTGCAGCAAGCTGCTGGTGACATAGAACGGTAAGGTGGTCGACACCTGCCGGCCCAGGGCGTCCGTGGTGACCACCACCGCCTCCCCGGCACCATTGATGAACGGCACGTTGGTCAGGGTGTACGGGCCCGGCTGCAGCTCGGTGGTGCTGGACTTGAACCCGTTTATGAACAGGTCGAGCGATGTCGGCACCGCTGCTTCGCCTGCGAACGCCGGCAACGGGTAAGTGACCAGATCGGGGCGCGCAGCGAAGTCGCGCGACAGCTGCACGCCGCCTACCCGCACAGAACTGCTCCATGGCAAGGCCCCGGTCACGAAATCACCGGCTTCGTAAGTGAGCAGGCGCTGTTCGTCGGTGAAGCGCCAGGTGGTGTCGTAACGCATGAAGCCTTGGCGGGTATCGTCCGCCTGCGCGCCATTGAATGACTGGCGCCATTGCCCGGTACTGGAAAAGGTCCCCCAACTGTCGAACAGGCGCAGCTCGTTCCAGGCTGCCAGGTAGGTGCCGCCTTCATCGGTGTCGTTCAGGTAGAGGTCGTAATTGAACAGGGCGCCGAAACTGCTGCGCGCGTCGCTGGCCGGGTACAGGTTGCGATCACCCACCTGCTGGTCTGGCAACCAGGCCGGCGGTACCTGCAACAGCAAACGCTGGTTCTGGCTGTCATAGTCGGTGTGTAGCCCCGCGATGCTTTCCAGGGCTACCTCGCCTTGGGGGTTGCCCGGCAACGAGATACCGGCTGCCCGCAATACCTCGCTGCCCAGGTACAACTGCCCGGCCCGCTGCTGCACCGGCACCAGTTCAGCCCTTGGCATCTGGTTCACCACCAGGTCGAGGTACAGGGTAGCGTCGGCGATGGCGGACATCTCCGTGGGTGGCGGGGGCAGGTCGTCGGCCAGCGCCAGCACCGGGCTGGCCATGGCCAGCAACAGGCACCTGCGGCGCGTCGTCGCCAAGAGCCATTTCACACACGGTTTCCAACCATTGCCGGGTCCTCCCTGGCCCCTGCACTGCATTCAATCGTTGACTCATTGGCCTTGGCGGATGGCGTCCGCTGCGCTCTGGCCATTGACCCTGCCCTTCAGCACGCTGCCGCTGGAGGCCGCCATGGGAGCAGGCCAGCGCATGCTGGCGCCCGGTAGCACATAGCCCAACAGGCCTTCAGCCAGTGGCTTGCTCTGGCTGCCTTGCTGCACCACTACATCGGTCAGCCGCGCATGCACGGGGCCGGTGTTACGCAGTTCAACGTAAGGTTTGCCCTGCACCGTCACCGGCCGCCAGCTGACCTGCGGCTTGCCCACGCCCTCGGCATTGCGTTTGCCTTCAGGGTCGGCCTTACCCCAAAGCCCTTCGCCATAAACGAACAGCGGCACCGAATAACGCATCTGCAAACGAATGGCCGCCGTGGCACCGGGCTCGGCCTTGTCGACCGGGATGGCGGGCGGGATCTCGTCGATGATGATGCGGTAGGCCTGCTCCTGGCCGGCAGGTGAAGGGCCAGTTCGGGTCAGGCGGATCAGCTGCTTTTGCCCGGGGGCAATGTTCGCGACAGGCGGGCTGCCGATGATCTCGCGCTGCGCCTGGAACTGCTCCTGATAATCACCCTGGCGCCAGGCGAATACCCGCACCTGCAGGTTGGCCGGCGCAGTGCCCCGGTTTTCCAGCCACAGTGCACCGGCCTTCTGGTCGGCCTCCAGCACCGGGTCGATCGGCCAGATCAGCACCGAGGTGGCTGCCCCGGCCGGCAGGCTCGCCAGCCAGAACAAGCCTATCAATCCACGCGCCCACTTCGCGCCTGCCCGCATGCAGCTCTCCTTAGACACTTGTCGTTGGTGGCGCTGGCGATTACCAGGTCACCGTCACTTGCACCACATCGGTGTAGGTCCCAGCCGGCAGCACGCCGGTCAGCTGGACCCGCCCGTAGACCGGCAGCTTGATCGCCGTCGGGTCGGAATAGCTCACGGCCACGCTTTGGCCGATGCCCAGGCTCTGGCTGTAGGCCGCGTCCCGGTACAACTGGTAAGCCAGCACTTGCGTGCCGGAGGTGCGCTTCAAATTGCGTGTGCCACTGGCACTGTTCTGCCCACCGTCCAGGCTCATGCTCATGGCCACGCCCGGCGTGCACTGGAAGGTCACTGTAGTGCCACCCAGCGACGTGCTGAGCAACCCCTTGGAAAGCGCCGACTGCGAGCCATAATCGAGCGTGCCGTAACTGGTGACACCGCCCACCACCAGGCACCCGGCAACCACCTGCGCTGTGACTGTGAAGGTACTGGTGGTCACCGCCCCCAACGGGGCGGCCAACAGCATGCCGACTCCGGTCATGCCACCTGCCAGCCAGCCGCGCATGGCTCAGAACGACAGTTCGACCGAGATGGTGTCGCTGTAGACTCCTGCAGGCAGGCCCGCCTTGCCCACGGCCTTGCCGTAGAGGTTGACGGTCTGGGCCACGCCCGTGCTGGTCGGCAGGGTGATGGTGCCGTCAATGGCCAGTAAGGTCGTGCGCCCGGTGTCGGTGTACAGGTCATACGGCACAAAGTTGCCGGCCCCATCGGCGAGCGCACGCGTGCCACCGCTCGACTGGCCGTCATGCAGGCCTGCGCGCACCTTGATCGCAGGCACCGTACCCGCCGAGCACAGGATGCTCATGGCACCGCCGCCGCCGCCGAGCACCTGGGCATTGGCGGTGACGAACAAGGCATCCTGGGTACCGAAGTTCAAGGCACCGAAGTTGAGCCCCGACGTCCCCGAACTACCATTTACCTGGCACGCCGAAATCAGCGTCAGGGTCGAGTTGATGCTGCCGGTCACCGTGGCGGCCTGGGCCTGTGAAGCCAAGGCCAGGCCCAGGCCTGCGAGCATGCAGCATGTAAGGTTCGTTCGCATCGGAGTCTCCTTGCGTGGTTACCAGTCCAGGGTCACTCTGAGGGTGTCGCGGTACAGCCCGGCCGGCAGTGCACGCGCTGGTGCCACTACCACGCCATAAATCGGGATTGGCACCTGCTGGGTGCTGTTGATGGTAAAAGCACGCGCTTGGCCGATGGCGTAGCGGCTATTACCGCCTGGGTCGACCGCCAGTTGATAAGGGATGAGTTCTCGGCCATTACTCAACCGGCGCACCCCGTCGTCGCCATTCAGTCCACCATTGATCCGTACATTAAAGGCCCGCACTTCGGGCGTGCAGCTGATCTGCAGGGTGCCCGCGCCGCCCGCCTCATCAACCCGGCTGCGCAGGGGCTGGTCCCAGTTCGGGCCGCGCTCGCCAAAATCCAGCACCCCTGGGTTGCCCAGCACAGCCGGTTGCGTGTCGTTGCTGCTGATCTGGCAGGCTGCACTGATCACCAACCGCGCCTGGATGAAACCGGTGGTGCTGCCGTGCACCTCACCGCCGGGAACCAGCAGCGGGCCAAGGGTTAGCAACAAGATCGAGATGCGGTTCATGGCGTGGCGTCCTTGAGCATGGCGGCGTCCCTACCAGGTGACCGTGACTTTAAGCAGGTCGGCGTAAACCCCTGCATTCGGCACCCACGCCAGTTTGTCGATGCGTGCGTACAACGGCAGCTCCACCGAGCCACTGCCCGGCACCCTTGCCGACTGGGCGACCCCTACCGCAAGCGGCTCACGCCAGGCAGCGTCGCGGTACAAGCGATAGGGGATGGGCCGAGCCGTGCGGTCGTCGCTGGCCAGGTAGCGCAGCTCGCCGGCGCCACCATGCTGGCCACCATCGACACGCACCTGATACGGCGTGTCCGGATTGCATTCAAGGCGCGGGGGACGCTGGCTGAGCAAAACACCGCTCATCGGCGCGCCGGGGCCGTCCAGGCGTGCCGACGAGCCCAGGTCAATGCGCCCGAGGGCCTGGGCACCCGCGTCGCGGGGCTGGTTGACCAGCATGCAACCGCGCTGCACCAGCACACGCACTTCCACGAGAAAATCCGCTGCTACGGTACTGCCGCTGAACAACAGGCCCAATACCGCTGCCATTAAGCGCTCCGTCACCTTGTTATCCTTGTCGAAACGTCCTGAACAGAGCGTAGCAGTGAGGCAGGGCAACGACGGTGGCACCCAACCGTTTTTTGGTATTAGCGATAAAGCGATAGCGCCCCGTTAAAAAAAACCCGAAACGGCGCAGAACCACAGGCGAACTCCATGTCTCCAATGGCCGAGGGCCGGTAAATGTGCCTGGTTTCTGGTAGGCTGAAGAGCGTTCATCCAGCGCCAGGCGCCTATGCCATACATGGACGGACATGACAGGAGCGTTTTCATTGATGACTGCAGACACCACGCTGGCAGAAGCCATGGAGCGCTGTGCCCGGGAACCTATCCACGTGCCGAGCAGCGTCCAGCCCCACGGTTTTCTGCTGGTGCTGGACCCCATCGACCTGTGCGTGCTGCAGGCCAGTGAAAACGTCGAGCACTGGCTGGGCTTGCCGGCCCGTGAACTGATCGGTTGCCCTTTCGCCAACCTGGTCAACGATGGCTTTGACCTGCACACGCAACTGGCACGGCTGCCTGAAGATGAAATCTTCCCCTTTCACATCGGGGATGTGCGCTTGTCCCAAGGTGCGCCTTACGGCACCCCGCTGCATTTGCTGGTGCACGGCCACGACGACGTACTGATTGCCGAATTCGAACCTCCGTGTTTATCGCCGGAACTGGCGGGGCAAGGCGACTATTACCCGCTGGTGCGCAACTTTGTCGGCAGCCTGCAATTGGCCAGCAGCCTCGAAGACCTGCTGCAGCAAACGGTGTTGCAGCTCAAGCGCATTACCGGCTTTGGCCGGGTCAAGGCGTACCGTTTCGATGCCGAGGGCAACGGCCAGGTACTGGCCGAGGCGGTTGACCCAGGTTACCCCGCTTACCTGGGGTTGTGCTTCCCGGCTGCAGACATCCCGCGCCAGGCGCGCGAACTGTACCGGGTCAACCGCATCCGCGTGATCGAGGATGCCAACTATCAACCCTCGCCCCTGCTCCCGGCGCTCAACCCACGCACCGGCAAGGCACTGGACATGAGTTTTGCCGCGCTGCGCAGTGTCTCGCCGGTGCACCTGCAATACATGCGCAACATGGGTACGCTGGCTTCGATGTCGCTGTCGATCGTGGTCGACGGCGAGCTGTGGGGGCTGGTGTCCTGCCACCATCAACAGCCGCGCGCGGTGGACCTGCGTACCCGCACAGCCTGCGAGTTGCTGGCCAGTGTGCTGTCGCTGCAGATCGAATCGCGCGAGTCCCATGCCAACACGCGCAAGCTGCTGGCATTGCGCCAACACATCGTGCGCATGATTTCGTCCATGGCCGACCACGACAGCGTCAGTGATGGCCTGCGTGACCTGCCCCAGGTGTTGCTGGCTTTTGCCGATGCCCAGGGCGCCGCCGTCATCTCGGCCGAACGCTGTGACCTGATCGGCCAGACGCCGCCTGAAGCCCAGGTGACCGCGCTGGTGCACTGGCTTGGCCAGCGCGGCGAAGACACTGTATTCCACAGTGACAACGTGCGCCGCGACATCACTGACCTGCCCGAGCTCGCTGCCCATGCCGGCGGCGTACTGGCGGTGGCCATCTCGCAGATCCACTCGCACTACCTGCTGTGGTTCCGGCCAGAGCAAGTGCGCACGGTGAACTGGGCGGGCCAGCCGATCAAGCAGGTCGGGCCGCAGGGCAACCTCGACCCGCGGCACAGTTTCGAACGCTGGCAGGAAGAACTGCGCGGCTACAGCGAGCCTTGGGACCCGCTGGTGATCGAGGGCGTACTGGAACTGCGCACCGCCGTGCTTGGCATCGTCCTGCGTAAAGCAGAAGAACTGGCCCAGCTGGCGGGTGACCTGCGCCGTTCGAACAAGGAACTCGAAGCGTTTTCCTACAGTGTTTCCCACGACCTGCGCGCCCCCCTGCGGCACATCGCGGGCTACACCGAACTGCTGGGCGAACTGGAAGGCCAGGGCCTGAGCGAGCGCGGCAAGCGCTTCCTGAATCATATCGGCGAAGCGGCGAACTTCGCCGGTAGCCTGGTCGACAACTTGCTCAACTTCTCGCAGATGGGCCGCTCGGCCCTGCGCCTGTCCGACGTGGACCTCAATACGCTGGTCGATGCCATTCGCAGCGAGCTGGCCCCCGATTACGAAGGCCGCGCAATCGTTTGGGACATCGCTCCGCTACCCAAGGTAATTGGTGATCCGGCCTTCATCAACCTGGCGCTGCGCAACCTGATCGCCAATGCAATCAAGTACACGCGCGGCCGTTCACCTGCACACATCGCGATCAGTGCGGTGCTGCATCCGGGCGAAACCGAGATCTGCATTCGCGACAATGGCGTGGGCTTCGACATGGCCTATGCAAGCAAGCTGTTCGGTGTATTCCAGCGCCTGCACCGCATGGAAGACTTCGAGGGCACAGGGATTGGCCTTGCCAGTGTGCGCCGCATCATCGAGCGCCATGATGGCCGGGTCTGGGCAGAAGGCCAGATCGACCAGGGCGCAAGCTTCCACTTTACCCTCCCCCGAAACACTGCTACCTGAGGCACCGCAACTATCATGCTCAAACCCATCCTGCTGGTCGAAGACAACCCCCGGGACCTGGAACTGACCCTGCTGGCCCTGGAACGCAGCCAGTTGGCCAACGAGGTCATCGTGCTGCGCGATGGCGCCGACGCACTCGACTACCTGCTGCGCCGCAACAGCTATGCCACACGCGATGACGGCAACCCTGCCGTGCTGTTGCTGGACCTGAAACTGCCCAAGGTCGATGGCCTGGAAGTGCTGAAGGAAGTACGCGCCACTGCCGAACTGCGCAGCATCCCCACGGTAATGCTGACCTCCTCGCGGGAGGAGCCCGACCTGTTGCGTGCCTATGAACTTGGGGTCAACGCCTACGTGGTCAAACCGGTAGATTTCAAGGAATTCGTCGCCGCCATTTCCGACCTCGGGATATTCTGGGCAGTGCTTAACGAACCGCCACCCGGCTCACTGCGGCTGAATCGTCGCGGTAGCAATTGAGGCCGCCGCAACGATGCAGCAAACACCATTGAAACTGCTGATGGTCGAAGACAGCTCGATGGACGCCGAGTTTACCCTGATGCGTCTGGAGCGCAGCGGGCTGCATGTGCAGTCACAGCTTGTGTTCGACCATGTGGGGGTTGAACATGCCCTGCGTGAGGCACGCTACGATCTGATCCTGTGCGACTGCGTCCTGCCGGGGTCGTCTGGCACCGAGGTGCTGGCCATCTCGCAGCGTTTGGCACCGGACACTCCGTTCATCTTCTTGTCTGGCATCTACGGCGAAGAGCACGCGGTGGAGATGATCCGCCTGGGCGCCACTGACTATGTGCTGAAGAAGAACCTGCCACTGCTGCCCAAGGCGGTACGCCGGGCCCTGACCGAAGTGCAGGAACGCCAGCGCCGGCGCCGCGCCGAAGAGGCCCTGGTCGACGTCGAAGCACGTGCGCGGATTGCCATCGATGCCGCCGGCATGGGCACCTGGGACCTGCGCCCACAAGAGCACCTGTTGCTGTGGGACGACCGCTGCAAGATCCTGTTCGGCCTGCCTGTCAGCACCGAAATGAGCCTTGAAGTGTTCTACGACGGCATCTACCCGGACGACCTGCCAATGGTACGTGAGGCCGTGGAACACGCCATGCGCCCGGAGAGCGGCGGCCGCTATCGGGTCGAATTTCGCATCGCGCAACCCAACGGCCTGGAACCACGCTGGTTGCTCAGCAGCGGCCAGAGCCAGTTCGTCGATGGCCAGTGCGTGCGTTTTTCCGGCGTGCTGCAGGACGTCAACACGCAACGCCTGGCCACCCAGGCGCTGCGTCAGCTCAACGAGATGCTGGGAGAAAGGGTCGAGCGCCGCACCCGCGAACGCGACCGTGCCTGGGAGCTGTCGCAGGACCTGCTGGCAGTGTTGAACAAAGACCTGACCCCAGTCGCACTGAACCCTGCATGGGAAGCCAGCCTGGGCTTCTCCCGCGAGCGCCTGAGCCAAACGTCATTGCTGCACCTGCTGCCCGAGCCCGACCAGGAACTGCTGCTGACCGAATTGGCCGCCCTCGCCCATGGCCGTACCAGCGTACGTTTCGTCGGCCGCATCCTGCACGCCGGCGGCCAGCAACGCTGGCTGTCGTGGGTGGTGGTGCCTGAAGACACCCTGCTGTACGTGGTGGCACGCGACATCACCAGCGAGCGCGAAGCCGCCTTGGGCCTTGCAGAGGCCAACGCCCGCCTGCGTGAACAGATCAACGAACGCGAGCGCATCGAGGCGGCGCTGCAGCAGATGCAGCGGCTCGAAGCAGTCGGCCAGCTGACCGCTGGCGTGGCCCACGACTTCAACAACCTGCTGACGGTGATCCTCACCGGCGCCAGCTTCCTTGAGCGCGACCTGGCCAAGGCCGACCTGGACAAGGCCCGCACGCGCCTCACCCACATCCGCGAAGCGGGCGAGCGTGGCGCCAAATTGACGTCGCAGTTGCTGGCTTTCTCGCGCCGCCAGCGCCTGGAGCCGGTAGCACTTAACCTCAACCAGACCCTGACCGGCCTGGAAGAACTGTTGCGCCGCACATTGGGGGGCAACGTCTCAGTGCGCCTGGACCTGGACCAGGCCCTGTGGCAGGCACTGACCGACCCCACCCAGACAGAGATGATCATCCTGAACCTGGCGATCAATGCCCGCGATGCCATGCCTGACGGCGGCCAACTGACCCTGACTACCCGCAACACCCGCATCGACACCCGCCCGCAACGCCCGGAAGATCCGGATCCCGGCGAGTATGTAATGCTGAGCATCCGCGATACCGGCTGCGGCATGAACGAAGAGGTGCTGACCAAGGTATTCGAGCCGTTTTTCACCACCAAGGACATCGGCAAGGGTTCGGGCCTGGGTCTGGCCCAAGTGTTCGGCTTCGCCAAACAGTCCGGGGGAGGCGTGCACATCGACACCGCGCCTGGCCAGGGCACCCAGGTGGCGGTGTACCTGCCAGCAGTAAAGGACCAGGCCGTCAGTGAGCCCGTGGTACCGATGCTCAACCAGCCAGTCAGCGAAAGTGGCCGCAACCGCACGGTGTTGCTGGTGGACGATGACCATCTGGTGCGTGACATGCTTGGCGATGTGCTGCGCCAGTATGGCTACCAGGTGCGTCAGGCGCACAGCGGCGAGCAGGCATTGGCGTTGCTGGACGATGAAATCGATCTGCTGCTTACCGATTTCGCAATGCCCGAATTCAACGGCGCACAATTGGCGTTGGCTGCGCGCGAAGGGTACCCCCAGTTGCCGGTGGTGTTCCTGACTGGCTATGCAGAGCTGCAAGGGCTGGAGCTACCGGGCAGCGTGGTGATCCAGAAGCCTGTGCAGAGTGATCAGCTGGCCAGGGTGCTGAACGAGATGCTGGGCATTACCGGGTAACCCGCGGCTGTAAGAGCGGCCTTGCCGGGGCGCCGGACCGGTCGGATGGGCTGCATGGCAGCCCCAAGGATTGCAGATCCCCGGGGCTGCTGCGCAGCCCATCGCAACACAAGGCCGCTTCTGCAGGGACTGCGGATCGATGAGAACACTGCGGAAACGACAAAACCCAGCGCCTATTTTTCTAAGCACCGGGTGACATACGTTTTAATCTGAAAAATGGCAGGGGCGGCTGGATTCGAACCAACGCATGGCAGGATCAAAACCTGCTGCCTTACCGCTTGGCGACGCCCCTGTATCGGATGCAGCATTCGCTGCTCTGACAATTCCAACTGAGTGACAACTGGGTTGTTGTCTTGGAATGCGCGGCACTTTAACAACAAACTTTCGGTCTGTGAACCCCCTGATGAAAAAAAATTACCAAAAAACAGCGGGTTAGTCATTTCAGTGGTGCGAGAACGACCATCCGTCGCTTTCCTTCCGCTTCGCTTCAACACAATCGCATTCCTCCCTTCCAATCAGATAAGCCCATTGCATTGACCAAGGAGGACCTCATGCCTGTCTCCCACGACCTCTACCAGGACCTGCACTACCCGCGTGAAATCGTCCAGCAACGCCGCCAGCAGGACAAGGCGCTTGACCGGCTGCTGGACGAGTATGTGGACATCGACAACCAGGTACTGGCCGCCGAATCGATCTCGGCGGGCAACTTCGTCGACGAAGACCTGCGCCACCTCAAGGAGCGCCGCCTGGCAGTGAAGTACATGATCGAGCGCCAGCTGGAGCGCAAGGGCTAGGCAAAGCGGGTGTGCGGCCCGACCTATCGCATGAAGTGATCATTCCCGGTCACTTTCTGTATTAGTCAAAACGGCCGCCCTCGGGCAAGCTGCACGCTGCCCCGCCATCGCCCAAGGAGCGTTGCCTGTGTCTGCCTGGATCCCTGCCCCACTGCGCCAGCTTGGCCAGCGCCTGCGCGGCGCCCCCGTCAACCAGAGCGAACTGCTTGACGGGTTCGAGGACAAAGCCCGAAGCCGGGGTTACCAGCTCAGTGACGGCCAGCGACAGGTGATCCACTGCATGGCCGAACAACTGGTACTGCTTGAACAAGGCCAGCCCCGCAGCCTGTACCTCTATGGGGCGGTGGGGCGCGGCAAGAGCTGGCTACTGGACGGCTTCTTCCAGGCGGTGCCGGTCGAGGCCAAGCGCCGCCTGCATTTTCATGACTTCTTTGCCCGCCTTCATCAGGGCATGCACCGCCATCGAGCCCTGGACGATGCGTTGGGCGCGACCCTCGACGAACTGGTGGGCGGCTGCCAGGTGTTGTGCTTCGACGAATTTCACGTGCATGACATCGGCGATGCCATGCTGCTTACCCGCTTGTTCAACGCGCTGTTCGCCCGTGGCGTGTTCCTGCTGGTGACCTCCAACTATGCGCCCGAAGGGCTATTGCCCAACCCGCTGTACCACGAGCGCTTCCTGCCGGTAATCCGTCTGATCAACGGGCGCATGCAAGTGCTGGAGGTGGGTGGCGACACCGACTTCCGTAGCTTGCCAGCCAATCGCGAGCACCAGCGGTTTACCCAGGGCCACTATGTATGGCCAGGGACGGCAGCACAGCGCCAGGTGCTGAGCGTGCCGCACGAGCAGCCGGTCATGCTTGAAGTGAACAAACGCCCGCTGCGTGCGCTGGCTATCGATGGCCGGCGGGTGGTACTTGGCTTTGACGATTTGTGTGAAAAAGCCACCGCGGTGATCGACTACCTGGCGCTGGCGCAGCAGTACGATGAATGGATCATCGATGGTCTGGATGACCTGGCGCAGTGCTCGCTGGCGGCCCAGCAGCGCTTCGTCAACCTGGTGGATGTGTTGTATGACCAGGACCGACAGGTGACGGTGATTGGCAAACGGCCGCTGGAAGAGAGCCTGGGCGGCCCACTCGCCGACCTGATGCGTACCCGCAGCCGGCTGGGGCAACTGCACCAGGTAGCCCCCTAGACCTGAATTGCCCGCACCGGCCTCATCGCCGGCAAGCCGGCTCCCACAGGTACCGCGCAGGCTTCAGGGTCTGTGACCAACCTGTGTGGGCTGGCTTGCCGGCGATGAGGCCCTGAGGTCAAGCATCAACCCGCCCTGGGCAAATCCGCCAGCACCGCCTCGATCTCCCCAAGCACCGCCGGGTCGTCCAGGGTAGAAGGCGGTACGTAATCCTGCCCATCGGCAATCTTGCGCAGCACCGCGCGCAAGATTTTCCCCGAGCGGGTCTTGGGCAGCCGCTTCACCAGCCGAACCCGGTTGAAACAGGCCAGCGGGCCAATCGACTCGCGCACGCTACCCACCAGGTCCACCAGCAACTGCGCCTCGGCAATGCCCTCGCCGTCCTTGAGGACAACCAGCGCCAACGGCACTTGCCCCTTGATTTCATCATGAACGCCAATCACCGCACACTCGGCCACTGCCGGGTGGCAGGCCACCAGGTCCTCCATTTCGCCGGTAGACAGCCGGTGCCCGGACACGTTGATCACGTCATCCGTGCGCCCCATGATGTAGACAAAACCGTCATCATCCAGAAAGCCGCCGTCGCCCGTGTGGTAATACCCCGGGTAGGTGCGCAGGTAAGCCTGCAAGTAACGCTCGTGGTCGCCCCACAGGGTCTGGCTGCACCCAGGCGGCAGTGGCAAGGCAATGACGATCGAGCCCTGGTGGTTGGGGCCCAGCAAGTGGCCCTCGTCATCCAGCACACGCACGTGATAACCCGGCACCGCCCGGTTGCTTGAGCCCGGCTTCGCCGCACTGCCTTCCAGCCCCACACAGGGCGCGGTGACCGGCCAGCCGGTCTCGGTCTGCCACCAGTGGTCGTGCACCGGTTTGCCAGTGACCCGCTCCAGCCATTCATGGGTGCTGGAATCGAGCTTCTCACCCGCCAGGAACAGCTGGCGCAGCGAGCTGAGGTCGTGCCTGCGGATCAACTCGCCCTCCGGATCTTCCTTGCGGATGGCACGCATGGCGGTAGGCGCACAGAACAGCGCGTTGACCTTGTACTGCTCCACCACCCGCCAGTAGGCCGAAGCATCCGGGGTGCGGATCGGCTTGCCTTCGTAAAACACGGTGGTGCAGCCGCTCATCAGCGGCCCATAGACGATCAGCGAATGGCCGACCACCCACCCTACATCGGAAATGCCCCACCACACGTCGCCGGCCTGCATGCCATAGATATGGCGCATGGCATAGCACAGCGCCACGGCATTGCCGCCATTTTCCCGGACGATGCCCTTGGGTTTGCCGGTGGTACCCGAGGTGTACATGATGTACAGCGGGTCGCCGGCATCCAGCTCGACCGGTGCCACCGGCTGGGCGCCGGCCAACGCTGCCTGCCAGTCCAGGTCGCGGCCTGGGTGCAGTGCAGCCTGCGCCTGCGGTCGTTGCAGCACCAGCACATTGCGCGGCTGGTGCCGGGCCAGCTGCAGGGCGCGGTCGACCAGCGGCTTATAGGCAATCACCTTGTCGAATTCCAGCCCGCAAGATGCCGTCAACAGCAGCGTGGGCCGGGCGTCATCGATGCGCAAAGCCAGCTCGTTGGCGGCAAAGCCGCCGAACACCACCGAATGCACTGCACCGATCCGCGCGCAGGCCAGCATGGCCATGGCCGCTTGCGGCACCATGGGCATATAGATGATCACCCCGTCGCCCTTTGTCACCCCTAGCTGGCGCAGCAAACCGGCCAGTTGCGCCACTTCATCGCGCAGCTGGTTGTAGGTGTAGGCCTGCTGCACGCCGGTGACTGGCGAATCGTAGACCAGCGCCAACTGCTCGCCACGGCCCTGCTCGATCTGGTGATCGAGGGCCAGGTAGCAACTGTTCAGGCGGCCGTCGGCGAACCAGCGGTGGGTACCGTCGGGGTTGTCTTGCAGGATGACGGCAGGCTTGCGGTGCCAGGCCAGGTGCGCGGCCTGTTCCGCCCAGAAAGCGGCAGGGTCGGAAATGGAATGGGCGTAGCTGTGCTGATAGCTCATATCGAAGGGAACCCGGTACTTGTTGTTATTGAAGGGCGAACCCTGAGTATGGACCGCTACACCCGCGCCGCCAGGGGACTAAAGTCACAACCGACCTGCAAATTTGCAGACAACGCAAAAACGCCCCATAACGGTGCAAAGCCTCTAGAATAGGCCACCCTCAGCCACCGAGCAGCCCATGGACATCGATCAGGCCCGAACCTTCCTGGAAATCGTGCGTTGCGGCAGCCTGGTCGCCGCCGCCGAACGCCTGTTCGTGTCACAAACGGCCATAACCGCCAGGGTTCAGCGCCTGGAGCAGCAACTGGGCTGCCAGCTGTTCGTGCGCAGCCGCAACGGCGCCAGCCTGACCAGCGATGGCGAGGCATTCGTCAGTTATGCCAACCAGCTGGTACAAACCTGGGAAGCGGCGCGACGTGACCTGCCGCTACCTGAGGGCTGCCAGCAAGTGCTGCATGTGGGGGGAGAAGTGAGCCTGGGCAACCCGATGCTGCTCGACTGGGTCAGCGCCCTGCACCGTGAGCTGCCCAGCCATGCCATCCGCAGCGAGGTGAGCGACGGCGAGTCGCTGCTGCGCAAGGTCGAGATGGGTTTGCTGGACGCTGCGCTGGTGTACCAGCCGACCTACGGGCCGGGCCTGCAGGTGGAACAGTTGATGGAAGAGAAGCTGATCCGCGTGCGCCGGGTCGACCGGCCAGAGCCCTATGTCTACATCGACTGGGGCGAGGCCTTCCGCCGCCAGCACGATGCCGCCCTGCCCGACTGCGCCCGCCCGGCGCTCAGCTTCAACCTGGGCCCACTGGCCTTGCAGTTCATCCTCGATCAGGGCGGCAGCGGTTATTTTCGTACGCGGGTGGTGCAGGCTTACCTGGACAGTGGCGTGTTCGAGCGGGTACCGCAGGCACCGGAATTCACCTACCCGACCTTTCTGGTATACCCACGCAAGCGCGACAGCGAGGCCCTGCAACAGGCCTTCGCCATCCTGCGCCGGCTGGTCGCCGCCGGCGCCAGCGACTGGTCACAACGCTGGGACCCGGTTATCTGAGGCCACGGCTTTGCTGAGCAGTTGCCGCTTGAGGCCGGCGATGAGGTCGGTCTGGGTGATTACCCCCACCAACTGGTCGCCATCGAGCACCGGCAGGCAGTGCAGACCTTGCTCGCACAGCAACGGCAGCAAGCACTCAAGCGGGTGCTGACTGCTGACACTGACCACCCGCCGGCTCATCACCTGCTCCATGCGTACCGCCTTGCGGCCGAACAGCCCCCGCCAGCTGAAGCGGCCATGCTGCATCGCCGGGCCCACCAGGTCGCTAAGGCTGACGATGCCCACCAGCCTGCCCTGTTGCAACACCGGCAGGGTTTTCAGGTGGTGGCTGGCCAGCATTTTCCAGGCCTGCTCGAGGGTAGTCTGGGGCGTGGCAAACTGAACATCGCGCGACATTACCGAGGCCGCGGTAATACCGCCAAGGCTGCGCTGCAGGGCGTGCTGCTCGGTGGCCAGGAGGATGCGCTCCAGCTCGTCACGGGTAACGTCGACGAACTCACCCAACTCTTCGAGGGCCTGGTCCAGGTCCTCGCCACGGATGCCGACCCGTTCACTGGGCTGTCGGTCGTGGGTGTGGTGCGAGTCTTTGCGTACCGCGACGCCTTTCGGGTAGCGCACCCCGGTGAGGCGGTTGTAGAGCACCGCCACGCTCACCAGGATCAGTGCATTGAGCAGGATCGGCTCAAGCAGGTGATCACCCATGGCGGTCAGCCCTGTGTCGGCCAGCACTGCACTCACCGCCACCCCGCCACCCGGCGGGTGCAGGCAGCGCAGCAGGCACATGACCAGGATCGAGATACCCAGGGCCGCAGCGGCCACCCACAGTTCCGGGCCAAAGCCTTGGCGCAGGGCCAGGCCGACCGCGCCAGCCAGCGCGTAGCTACCCAGCACCGGCCAAGGTTGGGCCAATGGACCGGAATGCACGGCGAATACCAGCACTGCCGAGGCAGCCAGCGGGCCCAGCAGGTGCAAGGCGATGTCGGGACCGTAGGCCATGCTGGTCAGCCAGCCCGCAAGGAACAAACCGAACACCGCACCGATACCGGCACGCAACCATTCTTTTGCAGGGGTATTCAGAGGCGCCGGCAACAGGCGCTGCAGACGGTTTTCGGAACGCGAGGCAGACATTTAGGTAATCGGGATCTTTGCTATTTCTGATTAAAAAGAAAGCCCAGCCGAGCTGGCCTGGGCCTCGTATTGCGCGTGCAATACCACAAGGGGCTCCGTCCGTGGAGAGATGGAAACCGCAGGGTTTCGTGAGGGGGATTTTGCCGGGTGGAGGGAAATTGGGCTAATTCAAAAAACTGCGGCTGTACTGCAATTTTTTTGCAGTACTGATAGGGCCAAAGGGGCGCTGCGCGGCCTTGTGTCGCGATGGGCCGCACAGCGGCCCCTGCATTACCGGGCCTTGCGCGGCAGGTCAATGCTCACGCGCAATCCGCCCAGCGGGCTCTCTTCCAAGGCCAGTTGCCCGCCCCAGGCGTCGACGATATCGCGCACGATGCCCAAGCCCAGGCCATGCCCGTCCACCTGCTCGTCCAACCGCGAACCACGCTCCAGCACTTGCTGGCGCTGGCCCTCAGGGATGCCGGGACCGTCGTCATCGACCCACAGCTGATAACCCTCGGCACTAGGCGCAATACCCAGTCGCACCTCGCTGTCAGCCCACTTGCAGGCGTTATCCAGCAGGTTGCCCAGCAGCTCCAGGAAGTCTTCACGGTCCCATGGCAATAACAGCCCGGGCGGCACATCACTTGCCAACAGCAGGCCTTCTCCGTGAATCATGCCCAACGTGCCCAGCAACCCCGGTAGCTCGGCGTCACAATCGAACTGCGCGCCTGGCAACGCGTCACCCGCCAGCCGCGCACGGTTCAGCTCGCGCGCCAGCCGCTGCTGAATCTGCTCCAGCTGCTCGCGCATCTGCGCGCGGACTTCGGGCAAATCCTTCAGACGCTCGCTGGAGGCCAGGCTCAGCAGCACTGCCAACGGCGTCTTCAGCGCATGCCCCAGGTTGCCCAAGGCATTGCGCGAACGGCGCAGGCTATCTTCGGTATGGCTGAGCAGGTGGTTGACCTGCCCCACCAGTGGCGCCAATTCGCTGGGCACCTCCTCATCCAGCTGCGAGCGCTGGCCCTGCTGCAGTTGGGCGATTTGCTGGCGTGCCCGCTCCAGCGGCCGCAGCGAGCGGGTAACCGTGATGCGCTGCAGCACCAGGACCAGGATCAGGGCCACCAACCCCATGCCCAGGCCGATCTGCTGCAAGCGCCGGAAGCCTTCGCGCACCGGCGAATAGTCCTGCGCCACGCTGATCGAGATGTCCTGGCCCAGGCGCCGGTAGTCGGCGCGCAGGGCCAACAGTTGCTGGCCTTCCGGGCCGAGTTCATGACTGTCGGAGAGCCCGGGCGCCGAAGGTTTCGGCATGTCCAGATCCCACAGCGAACGGGACCTCCAGGTACCTTTGTCGAAATCGATGCGGAAGTAGTAACCGGAAAAGGGCCGCTGGTAGGCAGCCGAAATACGGCGCTCATCCAGCTGCAGGCCGGACGGGCCACGCACCAATGCCACCAGCAGGTTCTCGCTTTCCTTGCGCAGGCCGTTTTCCAGGTAGCGCTGCAGGCCGGCTTCGAACAGCCACAGAGTCAGTTGCGCCAGCACCACGCCCACCACCACCAGCACCGCCACCAGGCCAAGGCTCAGGCGGGCCTGGATCGACTTCACTCAGCGCTCCCGGCATAGATATAGCCCTGCCCGCGACGGGTCTCGATCACGCTACGGCCCAGCTTGCGCCGCAAGTGATTGACGTGCACTTCCAACACGTTGGAGTCACGCTCGGTTTCACCATCGTAAAGGTGCTCGGCCAAGTGGCTCTTGGACAGGATCTGCTGCGGGTGCAGCATGAAGTAACGCAGCAGCCGGAACTCCGCAGCAGTCAGCTGCACATCCACGCCATCACGGCTCACGCACTGACGGCTTTCATCCAGGTGCAGCCCGGCCGCCTCCAGTTTCGGCTGGTTGGCCAGGCCCCGGGCACGCCGCAGCAACGCCTGGATACGCAATTGCAGCTCCTCCGGGTGAAACGGTTTGCTCAGGTAGTCATCGGCCCCGGCCTTCAACCCTTCGATGCGCTCGGCCCAGGAGCCACGGGCGGTGAGGATCAGCACCGGGGTGGCCAGGCCGGCAGCGCGCCACTGGGCCAGTACGTCCAGGCCCGGCAAGCCAGGCAGGCCAAGGTCGAGAATGATCAGGTCGTAGGGTTCGCTCTGGCCTTGGTAGACCGCGTCTCGGCCGTCGGCCAGCCAGTCCACGGCATAGCCCTGGCGCTGCAGGCCAGCAGTCAGTTCGTCGGCCAGCGGGACGTTGTCCTCGACAAGCAACAGGCGCATTCAGTCGTCTTCCTCGTCTTTGAGCAGGGCACCGGTGCTGGCATCGAGCTTGATCTCGCGCACCACACCTTCAGCCGTCAGCAGCTCGACTTCATATTCGTAGCGATCGTCGTCTTCTTCCAGCTCGGCTTCCAGCAGGCGCGCCCCGGGGTAACGCCCCAAGGCGGTTTCCAGCAATTGCTCAAGCGGCAGGATGACGCCCTTCTGGCGAAGCTTCAGGGCTTCGTCCTGGTCAAGGTCGCGGGCAGCGGCCAGAGAGCATACGGCCAACAGCGCCAGCGCGAGGTAGCGCGCTGGCCGCGGTAAGTGAATCATCAGCTGTCCCGCTCGTCCTTCAGCACTTCACCGGTCTTGGCGTCCAGGTCGACGTCCCATTCGACGTTCTGGGTGTCACGCATCTCTACCTTGTAGATGTAGCGACCGTATTCGTTTTCCAGCTCAGAGTCGGTGACGGTGGCCCCGGGGTGCTTGGCCACGGCGGCGGCTTTGAGCTCATCCAGCGACTTGATGGTCTTGGCGTTGACCAGCTTGACCACTTCGTCAGGCTGTACATCCTTGGCGAAAGCAGCATTGGCACCCAGGGCGAGGGCGGTGGCGGCGAACAGGGCAGTCAAGGTTTTCATCGTTCTTCTCTCCTGAGAACTGTGTAAGTTGTCTACGCAATCAAGACTAACCACCGGTCCTTAATTGAACCTGAAAACAGCTGGCGGCATGATAGCGCAGTTACACCTTCAGACAGACTCGGTCTGCAGCTGGTGCAGCCAGTTGTGTAGGCTATGACGGCCCTTTCGCACCGACATGCCCGAGAGATCCGTCATGAGCGCCATCCACATCAAGTACCCTGCCCTCACCTTCAAGGCCGGCCAGCGTGCCCTGCAACACATCCGCGAGCGCGGCCTGCAGGCCGCCGATGTCGGGGTGCTGCCGGGTGCAGCCGGTGGGCCCAAGCCGCTGGGTATCCAGGGGCTGGACCTGGCACTGTTCGGCGAGTGGCTGCCTTCGGCACCCCGCCAGCGCGCCCTGATAGGCGCTTCGATCGGTGCTTGGCGCTTCGCCAGCGCCTGCCTCGAGGACCCCATCGCCGGTATCCGTCGGCTGGGCGAGCTGTACACCGAACTGGATTTTGCCAAGGGCGCCACCCCGGCCGAAATCAGCCACAGTTGCCAACGCATGCTCGACGACCTGCTGCAGGGCCGTGACGCCCAACTGCTGGCCAACCCGCACTATCACCTGAATATCCTGGTAGTGAAAAGCCACGGCCAGCTTGCCCACGACCATCGCGGCCGGCTGGGCCTGGGCCTGGGCTCGGTAGTTGCCAGCAACCTGCTTGGCCGTTCACGGCTGGCGCGCCACTTCGAGCGCATCATCCTGCATGACGGGCGCGCCGCGCCGCCGCTCGACGCACTGACCGACTTCCCCTCCCGCTACCTGCCGCTGGACCTGACCAACCTGCGCCACGCCCTGCTGGCCTCGGGTTCGATCCCCATGGTCATGCACGGCGTGAAAGACATCCCCGGCGCTGGCGCCGGCACCTACCGCGACGGCGGCCTGCTCGACTACCACCTCGACCTGCCCTACCGTGGCGACGATCTGGTGCTGTACCCGCACTTCACCGACAAGGTGGTACCGGGCTGGTTCGACAAAGCCTTGCCTTGGCGCAAGGGCGATGCCACCCGCCTGCAGAACGTGCTGCTGATGACCCCTTCGCCGCAGTACCTGGCCGCCCTGCCCTACGGCAAGCTGCCCGACCGCAACGACTTCAAGCGCTTCCTGGGCGATGCACCAGGCCGCAAGCGCTATTGGTACAAGGCCATCGCTGAAAGCCAGCGCCTGGGCGACGAGCTGCTGGAGCTGGTCGCCACCGGGCGGCTGCATGAACGCCTGCAAGCCTTGTAACGGCCATGCTGGTAGACTGCGCGCATTATTGATTCACACAGAGTTATGACAGCGTGGAAATTTTCAAAGAATTCACATTCGAATCGGCCCATCGCCTGCCCCACGTCCCTGAAGGGCACAAATGCGGCCGCCTGCATGGCCACTCGTTCAAGGTCGGCCTGCACCTGACCGGCCCGCTCGACCCGCACACGGGCTGGATCCGCGACTTCGCCGAGGTCAAGGCGATCTTCAAGCCCATTTACGAGCAACTGGACCACAATTACCTGAACGACATCCCTGGCCTGGAAAACCCGACCAGCGAAGTGATCGCCAAGTGGATCTGGGACCAGGTCAAGCCGCTGATGCCAGAGCTGTCGAAGGTGCGCATCCACGAAACCTGCACCAGTGGTTGCGAATATACCGGCGACTGATTCGCCCTGCTCACTGGCCCTGCGCGCTGCCCATGGCATCGCGCAGGAAGCTGGGGGCGATGTAGCGCTGGTAATGCGCTTCTGAAAGCAGGAAGAACTCGCGATCGATGGCGTCGCGCAGTTGCGGCAGTTCCCAGCCACGGAACTCCGGCAGCAACACCATGCCGTAGGCCTCCAGGTCACGGATCATCCGCGCCCCGCGGGCTATCAGCTGGTAAGCCCAGCAATATTCCGACTGCTGATCGACAAAGCGGATGGAGCGCTGCTCCAGTTGCTGGCGCAACAGGCTTTTGTCGAACACTTCCAGCTTGGCCATCATCACCTGTACCAGCAACTGCTCAAGGCGCAGCCACACCGCACGCTTCTGCGCGTCGTCGTAGCCGTTCCAGTTGATCACTTCGTGGTGAAAACGCTTGCAGCCACGGCACACCGTGTCTCCGTACACCGTGGAGCACAGGCCGACGCAAGGGGTTTTGATGGACTTGTTGGACATGAAAAACAACAGCTTGGCGGTGGAACACCGGCCCATGTTAGCCCTTTGTCTAACCAGGGTCACTCGTTAAAGTCATGTTCACCGCCTTACCTTCGGGCTTTTTTTGCCGTAGAATCATCCGGCCTTTTCGAAGGCAACAATGTCCGTTGGAAGCTGTTTTCAAAGCGTCACGAGCACAGTTAATCCGGTAGAACGGCGTTGGCCCGGGCCATGCACCCCTCGCATGCCCGTGCCAGCCCTCATCAGCTCCCCGTTCTGCAGGCGTAAAACTTTGAAAGCAGCTTCTGTAAGGATTCTTTGCGACTCTGGCTGGGCGGCCCACAAAGCCGGCGCAGCGCATGGGTGCATTGAATGCTGGATAAGCGTCCCGGACCCCCTTTAGGGACCACTGATGAGGGAAATAACTGTGCTTGAAGCCTACCGCAAACACATCGAAGAGCGTGCCGCCCTGGGTATCGTGCCCCAGCCGCTGAACGCCGAACAAACTGCAGGCCTGGTCGAGCTGCTGAAAAACCCGCCGGCCGGCGAAGAAGCCTTCCTCGTAGACCTGATCACCAACCGCGTACCGCCAGGGGTCGACGAAGCTGCCTACGTCAAGGCCGCTTTCCTCTCTGCTGTTGCCAAGGGCGAAGCCAAGTCGCCACTGATCGACCGCAAGCACGCCACCGAACTGCTGGGCACCATGCAGGGCGGCTACAACATCGAAACGCTGGTCGCACTGCTGGATGACGCCGAACTGGGCGCCGTCGCGGCCGAACAGCTCAAGCACACCCTGCTGATGTTCGATGCCTTCCACGACGTGGCCGAAAAAGCCAAGGCCGGCAACGCTCACGCCAAGGCCGTGCTGGACTCCTGGGCTGCCGGCGAGTGGTTCACCGCCCGCCCGGCCATCGCCGAGAAGTACACCCTGACCGTGTTCAAGGTGCCTGGCGAAACCAACACCGACGACCTGTCGCCTGCTCCGGACGCCTGGTCGCGCCCTGACATCCCGCTGCACGCCCTGGCCATGCTGAAAATGGCCCGCGACGGCATCGAGCCGCAGCAGCCTGGTTCGGTCGGCCCGCTGGCACAGATCGAAGCCGTCAAGGCCAAGGGCTTCCCGGTTGCCTATGTAGGTGACGTGGTCGGTACCGGCTCCTCGCGTAAATCCGCTACCAACTCGGTACTGTGGTTCTTCGGCGACGACATTCCGTACGTGCCGAACAAGCGCGCCGGTGGCTTCTGCTTCGGCACCAAGATCGCCCCGATCTTCTACAACACCATGGAAGACGCCGGCGCCCTGCCGATCGAATTCGACTGCACCAACCTGGGCATGGGCGACGTCATCGATGTTTACCCTTACAAAGGTGAAGTACGCCGTCACGGCAGCGACGAACTGGTCACCAACTTCGAGCTGAAAACCGAAGTGCTGCTGGACGAAGTCCGCGCTGGCGGCCGTATCCCGCTGATCGTTGGCCGTGGCCTGACCGAAAAAGCCCGCGCCGAGCTGGGCCTGGGTGCTTCCGACCTGTTCAAGAAACCCGAGCAGCCTGCCGATTCCGGCAAGGGCTTCACTCTGGCGCAGAAAATGGTTGGCCGTGCCTGTGGCCTGCCAGAAGGCCAGGGCGTGCGCCCAGGTGCTTACTGCGAGCCGAAGATGACCACCGTCGGTTCCCAGGACACCACTGGCCCGATGACCCGCGACGAGCTGAAAGACCTGGCGTGCCTGGGCTTCTCCGCTGATCTGGTCATGCAGTCGTTCTGCCACACCGCGGCCTATCCGAAGCCGATCGACGTCACCACCCACCACACCCTGCCAGACTTCATCCGCACCCGTGGCGGCGTGTCGCTGCGCCCAGGCGACGGTATCATCCACAGCTGGCTGAACCGCATGCTGATGCCTGACACCGTCGGTACCGGCGGCGACTCGCACACCCGCTTCCCGATCGGCATCTCGTTCCCGGCCGGTTCCGGCCTGGTGGCCTTCGCCGCCGCCACCGGCGTCATGCCGCTGGACATGCCAGAGTCGATCCTGGTGCGCTTCAAGGGCAAACTGCAACCCGGCATCACCCTGCGTGACCTGGTGCATGCCATCCCTTACTACGCCATCCAGAAAGGCCTGCTGACCGTCGAGAAGAAAGGCAAGAAAAACGCCTTCTCCGGCCGCATCCTGGAAATCGAAGGCCTGGACGAACTCACCGTCGAGCAAGCCTTCGAGCTGTCCGACGCCTCGGCCGAGCGTTCCGCTGCCGGTTGCACCATCAAGCTGCCAGAGAAGGCCATTGCCGAGTACCTGACGTCCAACATCACCCTGCTGCGCTGGATGATCGGCGAAGGCTACGGCGATGCCCGCACCCTGGAGCGCCGCGCCCAGGCCATGGAAGCCTGGCTGGCCAACCCTGAGCTGCTGTCGGCCGACGCCGATGCCGAGTACGCCGAAATCATCGAAATCGACCTGGCCGACGTCAAAGAGCCCGTGCTCTGCGCGCCGAACGACCCGGACGACGCCCGCCTGCTGTCTTCGGTACAGGGCGAGAAGATCGACGAAGTGTTCATCGGTTCGTGCATGACCAACATCGGCCACTTCCGCGCTGCCGGCAAGCTGCTGGAGAAGGTCAAGGGCGGTATCCCGACCCGCCTGTGGCTGGCTCCGCCAACCAAGATGGATGCTCACCAGCTGACCGAAGAAGGCTACTACGGCATCTACGGCAAGGCCGGTGCGCGCATGGAAATGCCAGGCTGCTCGCTGTGCATGGGTAACCAGGCGCGTGTGCAGACCGGTTCGACCGTGGTCTCCACTTCGACCCGTAACTTCCCGAACCGTCTGGGCGATGCTACCAACGTGTACCTGGCATCGGCCGAGCTGGCTGCTGTCGCTTCGATCATCGGCAAGCTGCCGACCGTCGAAGAGTACATGCAGTACGCGAAAGACATCGACAGCATGGCTGCCGATGTATACCGCTACCTGAGCTTCGACCAGATCGCCGAGTTCCGCGAAGCGGCAGCCAACGCCAAGATCCCGGTGGTTCAGGCCTAAGCTGAGTTACAGGTTGTAAAGAAAGCCCCGGCAGCGATGCCGGGGCTTTTTTGTTTCAGGCTGTACTGGCAACCTCAGATCACAAACAAATCCACAAACCTGTGCACCGCCATCCCCTCCAGCCGCTGCTGGTCCTTGCACACATTCACAATCTGCGCACACCGCTGACGGGCAAATCGGGTCCCCAGGTTTGCCCTGAACTTGGCCTCCAGCAGCGGTATGCCCTCCCCGCGCCGCCGCCGGTGCCCGATCGGGTACTCCACCACGACCTGCGCGGTACTGCTGCCATCCTTGAAAAACACCTGCAGCGCGTTGGCAATCGAGCGCTTGTCCGGCTCCAGATACTCGCGACTGAAGCGCGGGTCTTCCACCACCTCCATCTTCTCGCGCAGGCGGTCGATGCTCGGGTGGTTGGCATGGAAGGCATCCTCATAATGCTCGGCCATCAAATGACCAAAGATCAGCGGTATCGCCACCATGTACTGCAGGCAGTGGTCACGATCGGCAGCATTGGCCAGCGGCCCACTCTTGGAAATGATGCGGATCGCCGACTCCTGAGTGGTGATGACAATACGGTCGATTTCATGCAGGCGGTTGCGCACCAGTGGATGCAGGGTTACCGCCGCCTCGCAGGCGGTCTGGGCGTGGAATTCGGCAGGGAAACTGACCTTGAACAGCACGTTTTCCATCACGTAGCTGCCCAAGGCCTGCGACACACGCAGCGCCTGCTGCCCGGCAGGTTTGAGTGCCAGGTCTTTGTTGGTATGGCTGAACAAGACGTCGTAGAAGCCCCACTGCGGGGCCGTGAGCACGCTCGGCACGCCCATTTCCCCGCGCAGGGCGATATCGGCCAGGCGCACGCCCCGGCTGGAAGCATCACCAGCGGCCCAGGACTTGCGCGAACCTGCATTGGGCGCGTGGCGGTAGGTACGCAGGGCCTGACCGTCGACAAAGGCGTGGGACAAGGCCGAGAGCATCTGCTCGCGATTGGCCCCCATCAGCCTGGCACACACGGCGGTTGAAGCCACCTTCACCAGAATCACATGATCGAGGCCGACGCGGTTGAATGAATTTTCCAGTGCCAGCACACCCTGGATCTCATGCGCCATGACCATGGCCTCAAGCACATCACGCATCAGCAGCGGTGCCTCACCTGCGGCTACATGTTTCTGGGACAGGTGATCAGCAACAGCCAGGATACCGCCAAGGTTATCCGAGGGATGAGCCCATTCAGCGGCCAGCCAGGTGTCGTTGTAGTCCAGCCAGCGCACCGTGCAGCCGATGTCCCAGGCAGCCTTGACCGGGTCCAGACGGTAGGCGGTGCCGGGGACGCGGGCACCATTGGGGACCAGCGTGCCTTCCACCTGAGGGCCGAGGAGCTTGGTGCATTCAGGGAAGCGCAGGGCCAGCAGGCCGCAGCCAAGGGTGTCCATAAGGCAATTGCGCGCGGTGTCCAGGGCCTCGAGGGACTCGACCCGGTAACCGAGGGCGTAGTCGGCCAGGGTTTGCAGCACCCGGTCGTAGTCCGGGCGGTCGTTGAGGTCTACGTTGGCGCTCATATCCAGCTCCCTTCAGAATTGCCGGGGCTGCGGTGCAGCCCCAACGAACTAAAGCCGAGCGCCAGTGGTGCTTTAGAAGCTGTCGCCAGGCACGCGAACCCAGCCCTCCATCAGCACGCGAGCACTGCGGCTCATGATTGCCTTGGTTACTGTCCACTCCCCCCCCACCTGCCGCGCCTCGGCCCCGACCCGCAGGGTGCCCGAAGGGTGGCCAAAACGCACAGCGCTACGCTCGCCCCCACCAGCGGCGAGGTTGACCAGCGTGCCCGGAATGGCCGCCGCAGTGCCGATCGCCACCGCCGCCGTACCCATCATGGCATGGTGCAGCTTGCCCATCGACAAGGCCCGCACCAACAGGTCGATATCACTTGCCTGCACCGACTTGCCACTGGACGCAGTGTAGGTGCTCGGTGGCGCAACGAACGCCACTTTTGGTGTGTGCTGACGCCCGGCAGCCTGTTCAACGTTGTCGATCAGCCCCATGCGCACGGCGCCATGGGCGCGAATGGTCTCGAACCGCAGCAGCGAGTGAGGGTCGCCGTTGATGGCGTCCTGCAGTTCGGTACCGGTGTAGCCGAGATCGGCAGCGTTGATAAAAATGGTCGGGATACCAGCATTGATCAAGGTCGCCTTGAAGGTGCCGACACCCGGCACTTCCAGGTCATCAATCAGCTGGCCGGTAGGGAACATGGCGCCGCCGTCGCCGTCTTCATCGGCTGCCGGGTCAAGAAACGCCAGTTGCACCTCGGCGGCCGGGAAGGTCACGCCGTCGAGCTCGAAATCGCCGGTCTCCTGGACTTCACCTTCGGTGATCGGGACGTGGGCGATGATGGTCTTGCCGATATTCGCCTGCCAGATACGCACCGTGGCGATGCCGTTGCGCGGAATGCGCGCCGGGTCGACCAGGCCGCTGCTGATGGCGAACGAACCCACTGCGGCGGACAGGTTGCCGCAGTTGCCGCTCCAGTCGACGAAGGCCTTGTCGATGCTGACCTGGCCGAACAGGTAGTCGACATCGTGCTCAGGCTTGATGCTTTGCGACAGGATCACGGTCTTGCTGGTGCTCGACGTCGCGCCGCCCATGCCGTCGATCTGCTTGCCGTAAGGGTCAGGGCTGCCAATGACCCGCAGCAGCAGTGCGTCGCGCGCGGGGCCGGGGATTTGCGCCTGTTCGGGCAGGTCTTGCAGGCGGAAGAACACGCCCTTGCTGGTGCCGCCACGGATATAGGTAGCGGGGATTTTGATCTGGGGTACATGTGCCATTGTCTTGGGCATCCTGATAGTCCGGTGAAATACCCTGGGGCTGCTATGCAGCCCTTTCGCGACACAAGGCCGCTCCCACAGGTACTGCGCCGCCCGTTGTGGGAGCGGCCTTGTGTCGCGATGGGCCGCAATGCGGCCCCCGATTCATGTTCAGGCGGTCGCTTCGAGGAAGTCCTGGGCAAAGCGCTGCAGCACGCCGCCCGCTTCGTAGATCGACACCTCCTCTGCAGTGTCCAGGCGGCAGGTCACCGGCACTTCCAGGCGCTCGCCAGTGGCGCGGGTAACCACCAACGTCAGGGTCGCCCGTGGCGTACGCGCGCCAATCACGTCATAGGTCTCGCTGCCGTCCAGGCCCAGAGTCTTGCGGTCGGTGCCTGGCTTGAACTCCAGCGGCAATACACCCATGCCCACCAGGTTGGTGCGGTGTATGCGCTCGAAGCCCTCGGCGACAATGGCCTCGACACCCGCCAGGCGCACGCCCTTGGCCGCCCAGTCACGGGACGAACCCTGGCCGTAGTCGGCGCCGGCAACAATGATCAGCGGCTGTTTACGCTGCATGTAGGTCTCGATTGCCTCCCACATGCGGGTGACCTTGCCTTCCGGCTCGATACGCGCCAGCGAGCCCTGCTTCACGCTACCGTCTTCCTTGCGCACCATTTCATTGAACAGCTTGGGGTTGGCGAAGGTGGCACGCTGAGCGGTCAGGTGGTCGCCACGGTGAGTGGCGTAGGAGTTGAAGTCCTCTTCCGGCAAGCCCATCTTCGCCAGGTACTCACCGGCGGCGCTGTCGAGCATGATGGCGTTGGACGGCGACAGGTGGTCGGTGGTGATGTTGTCCGGCAGTACCGCCAGCGGGCGCATGCCGCGCAGGGTACGCTCACCCGCCAATGCGCCTTCCCAGTACGGGGGGCGACGGATGTAGGTGCTCATCGGGCGCCAGTCATACAGCGGCGCCACCTTCGGCCCACGGTCTTCCTCGATGGCGAACATCGGGATATACACCTTGCGGAACTGTTCTGGCTTCACCGCAGCACGCACCACGGCATCAATCTCTTCATCACTCGGCCAGATGTCCTTGAGGCGGATTTCCTTGCCATCGACCACGCCCAGCACATCCTTTTCGATGTCGAAGCGGATGGTACCGGCAATGGCATAGGCCACCACCAGCGGCGGCGAGGCCAGGAAGGCCTGCTTGGCATACGGGTGGATACGCCCGTCGAAGTTGCGGTTGCCCGACAGCACGGCGGTGGCGTACAGGTCTCGGTCGATGATTTCTTGCTGGATCGCCGGGTCCAGGGCACCGGACATCCCGTTGCAGGTGGTGCAGGCGAAGGCGACGATGCCGAAACCGAGTTGCTCCAGCTCCTTCTCCAGCCCCGCTTCTTCCAGGTACAGCTGCACAGCCTTGGAACCTGGCGCCAGCGACGACTTGACCCACGGTTTGCGGGCCAGCCCCAGCCTGTTGGCATTGCGTGCAATCAGGCCAGCGGCGATCACGTTACGCGGGTTGCTGGTGTTGGTGCAGCTGGTGATCGCGGCAATGATTACCGCGCCGTCCGGCATCTGCCCAGGCACCTCTTCCCAGCTGCCGGCGATGCCTTTGGCTGCCAGATCGCTGGTAGCCACGCGAGCGTGCGGGTTGGACGGGCCGGCCATATTGCGCACCACGCTCGCCAGGTCGAAGCGCAGGGTGCGCTCGTAGACGGCGCCACCCAGGCTGTCAGCCCACAGGCCGGTGGCCTTGGCATAGGTTTCCACCAGCTTGACCTGCTGCTCTTCACGGCCGGTCAGGCGCAGGTAGTCGATGGTCTGCTGGTCGATGGCGAACATCGCTGCGGTGGCGCCGTATTCCGGCGCCATGTTGGAAATGGTGGCGCGGTCGCCCAGGGTCAGGGCCCGGGCACCTTCACCGTGAAACTCCAGATAGGCGCCAACTACCTTCTGTTTGCGCAGGAATTCGGTCAGGGCCAGCACCAGGTCGGTGGCGGTGATGTTCGGTGCC
This sequence comes from Pseudomonas sp. NMI542_15, assembly GCF_021283425.1. NCBI lineage: Bacteria > Pseudomonadati > Pseudomonadota > Gammaproteobacteria > Pseudomonadales > Pseudomonadaceae > Pseudomonas > Pseudomonas sp. NMI542_15. Next base: position 537,408 of record NZ_JAJSRO010000002.1, read on the forward strand.
AGCTTGCCGGCCAGCTCGACGCCGACGATTTCCGGCAGGCGCATCCAGGAGGCGCGGCCGAGCATCACGTTCTCTGCCTCCAGGCCGCCCACGCCGATGGCGATCACGCCCAAGGCATCAACATGCGGGGTGTGGCTATCGGTGCCGACGCAGGTGTCCGGGTAGGCCACACCGCGGTCGTTGTGGATGACAGGCGACATCTTTTCCAGGTTGATCTGGTGCATGATGCCGTTGCCCGGCTGGATCACGTCGACATTCTTGAACGCCTTCTTGGTCCAGTTGATGAAGTGAAAGCGGTCTTCGTTGCGGCGGTCTTCAATGGCGCGGTTCTTCTCGAAGGCCTGCGGGTCGAAGCCACCGCACTCCACTGCCAGCGAGTGGTCGACGATCAGTTGCACCGGTACCACCGGGTTGACGGCAGCTGGGTCGCCACCCTTGTCGGCAATGGCATCGCGCAGGCCGGCGAGGTCGACCAGCGCGGTCTGGCCGAGGATGTCGTGGCACACCACGCGGGCCGGGAACCATGGGAAGTCGAGGTCGCGCTGGCGCTCGATCAGCTGGCCCAGCGAGGCGTCGAGGGTTGCCGGGTCGCAGCGGCGCACCAGGTTCTCGGCGAGCACGCGGGACGTGTAAGGCAGGCCGTCGTAGGCGCCGGGCTTGATCGCCTCGACCGCCGCACGGGCATCGAAGTAGTCCAGGTCGGTGCCTGGCAGGTGCTTGCGAAATGCTGTGTTCATATCGTTATCAGGCTCGGTCACGGTACGGTCGTGGATAGCTTTCTAATTGCTGTCCTGTGTTGGCTGGTCCGGCTTCATCGCCGGCAAGCCAGCTGCTACAGGTGCAGCGCAAGCCTCAAGGGCGGTGCAACACCTGTAGGCGCTGGCTTGCCGGCGATGAGGCCGGACCAGGCCACCCCACAGGTTCGGTCTGTCAGCGCTGCTCGATGGGCACGAACTGACGCTGCTCGACGCCGACATACTCGGCGCTCGGGCGGATGATGCGGTTGTTGGCGCGCTGCTCGAAGACGTGCGCCGCCCAGCCGGTCAGGCGCGAACAGACGAAGATCGGGGTGAACAGCTTGGTCGGAATGCCCATGAAGTGATAAGCCGACGCATGGTAGAAGTCAGCGTTGGGGAACAGGCGCTTCTGCTCCCACATGGTCTTGTCGATGGCTTCGGAAACCGGGTACAGCACAGTGTCGCCCACTTCGTCAGCCAACTGCTTCGACCAGCCCTTGATCACCTCGTTGCGCGGGTCGGACTCTTTGTAGATGGCGTGGCCAAAGCCCATGATCTTGTCCTTGCGCTCCAGCATGCGCAGCAGCTCGGCAGTGGCTTCCTGCGGGCTCTGGAAACGCTCGATCAACTCCATCGCTGCCTCGTTGGCCCCCCCGTGCAGCGGGCCGCGCAGCGAACCGATGGCGGCCGTGACGCAGGAGTACAGGTCGGACAAGGTCGACGCGCAGACGCGGGCGGTGAAGGTCGAGGCGTTGAACTCGTGCTCGGCGTAGAGGATCAGCGACACATTCATGACCTTGACGTGCAGCTCGCTCGGCTTCTTGCCGTGCAGCAGATGCAGGAAGTGGCCGCCGAGCGTGTCTTCGTCACTGGTGCAGTCGATGCGTACGCCATGGTGGGTAAAGCGGTACCAGTAGCACATCACTGCCGGGAACAGCGCCAGCAAGCGGTCGGTCTTGTCACGCTGGGCTTCAAAGGTCAGCTCTGGCTCCAGGGTGCCCAACACCGAGCAACCGGTGCGCATCACGTCCATCGGGTGAGCGTCACGCGGGATACGTTCCAGTACTTCTTTCAAGGCTTGCGGCAGGTCACGCAGGCCCTTGAGCTTGCGCTTGTAGTCATCCAGCTCGGCCTGGGAGGGTAGTTCGCCGTACAGCAGCAGGTAAGCGACTTCTTCGAATTCGGCACCTGCTGCCAGGTCACGTACGTCGTAACCGCGATAGGTCAGCCCGGCACCGGCCTGGCCCACGGTCGACAGTGCGGTCTGGCCGGCCACCTGACCGCGCAGACCTGCGCCACTGAGTACTTTCGCTTCGGCCATGGTGTTTCTCCTTTCTTGAACTTGTTATGGATTTGCTCTGGCTAATTCGGGGTGTTGCTCAGCCCTTTTTCTGGGCAAACAGCGCGTCGAGGCTCTGCTCGAAGGCGTGATAACCAATGGCATCGTAGAGCTCCATGCGGGTCTGCATGGTGTCAATCACATTTTTCTGGGTGCCGTCGCGGCGCAGCGCGGTGTATACGTTCTCGGCCGCCTTGTTCATGGCTCGGAACGCCGACAGCGGGTACAGCACCAGAGACACGTCGACCGAGGCCAGCTCTTCGGTGGTATACAGCGGCGTGGCGCCGAATTCGGTGATATTGGCCAGAATCGGTGCCTTCACCCGATCAGCGAACGTCTTGTACATCTGCAACTCGGTGATGGCCTCCGGGAAGATCATGTCGGCGCCAGCCTCGATGCACGCCTCGGCGCGATCAAGGGCTGCGTTCAGGCCTTCGACGGCCAGGGCATCGGTACGCGCCATGATCACGAAGCTGTCGTCGCTGCGGGCATCGACGGCCGCCTTGATGCGGTCGACCATTTCCTGCTGGCTGACGATTTCCTTGTTCGGGCGGTGGCCACAGCGTTTGGCGCCAACCTGGTCCTCGATATGGATGGCGGCAGCGCCGAACTTGCTCATCGAGCGCACGGTGCGGGCGACGTTGAAGGCTGACGCACCGAAGCCGGTGTCGACATCCACCAGCAACGGCACGTCGCACACGTCGGTAATCCGGCGCACATCGGTGAGCACGTCGTCCAGGCCGGTGATGCCCAGGTCCGGCAGGCCCAGCGAGCCTGCGGCCACACCGCCACCGGACAGGTAGATGGCCTTGAAGCCGGCGCGCTTGGCCAGCAGCGCATGGTTGGCGTTGATGGCGCCAACCACCTGCAGTGGATGCTCGGCGGCAACGGCATCGCGAAAACGCTGACCGGGGGTGCTCTTCACAGTCATTTCTCACCTCGTGGGCTGTTGTTGTGGGCGTCCAGATAGTGACGCTCGATGTTGCGCTTGGACGCGCCGATGTGGCGGCGCATCAGGAGTTCGGCCAGCTCGCCGTCACGGTCGGCGATGGCATCGAGTATGCGGTGGTGTTCGGCAAACGCCTGGCGTGGCCGATTGGGCGTGGCAGAGAACTGGATGCGATACATGCGCACCAATTGGTACAGTTCGCCGCACAGCATCTTGACCAAGGTCTGGTTGCCGCTGCCCTGGATGATCCGGTAATGGAAGTCGTAGTCGCCTTCCTGCTGGTAGTAACCCAGGCCGGCCTGAAACGCAGCATCGCGCTCATGGGTATCGAGCACCCGGCGCAGTTCGTCGATGTCGCCTTGGCTCATGCGCTCGGCAGCCAGGCGGCAGGCCATGCCTTCCAGCGACTCGCGAATTTCGTAGAGCTCGATCAGCTCGGCGTGGTTCAACGACACCACGCGCGCCCCAACATGCGGCACGCGCACTAACAGGCGCTGGCCCTCCAGGCGGTGGATGGCCTCGCGCAGCGGCCCGCGGCTGATGCCGTAGGTGCGCGCCAGCTCCGGCTCGGAAATCTTGCTGCCGGGGGCGATTTCGCCCTTGACGATGGCCGCCTGAATGCGCCTGAAGACGTTTTCAGACAAGGTTTCCGTTTCGTCTGTCAGCACCGGGCTGGGGGTGGAAAGGTCCTGCATATTGTCGACACCTTGAAAATCTATTCGCCAGAAATTAGCGAACTAAAGCGACCCAGTCAAAGAAAAAATGAATATTGTCGACAATCGTCTAAGAACGAACTAACCCCGCCCAGGTGATGTCAGATCGCGCACCGCTGGCGTCAAGACGTCGGCGTGATAGAATGCCGCGCCTCCGTTGGGGTATGGATAGCCTGTCTGTCATACATTCATGCTTGTTGACAGATACAAGAGGAAGGTTGCGCAGTCGTTGCCAGTCGCCTTGACCAGAACCTTGCCTAGAACCTTGCACTGCACCGCGCCAGGATTATGAGACTTACACCCGTTTTATTGCTGCTATGCCTCACCCTGCTGCCGGCCCTTGGCCAAGCTGCGGGCAAGACCGTCTATGGCCTGAACGAATATGCACGGCTGGGCGACCTGGACCTGGAAGTGGCTGCCAAGCTCGACACCGGTGCCAAGACCGCCTCGCTCAGCGCCCGTGACATCAAGCGCTTCAAGCGCAACGGCGAAAGCTGGGTGCGCTTCTACCTGGCCATCGATGCTGCCCATTCACACCCGATCGAGCGTCCGCTGGCACGCGTGAGCAAGATCAAGCGCCGGGCCGGCGACTATGATGCCGAATCGGGCAAGGCCTACACGGCACGCCCGGTCATCGAACTTGAAATCTGCATGGGCCAGGCCATGCGCACCATCGAAGTCAACCTCACCGACCGCAGCGCCTTCCAGTTCCCGCTGCTGATCGGCTCCGAGGCGCTCAAGCACTTCGACGCGCTGGTCGACCCAAGCCTTAAATATGCGGCCGGCAAACCTGCCTGTGCCACCGACGCTCCCAAAGCAGAGTAATCCCGATGCGCTCTCTTACCCTCCATCTGAAAGTCCTGATCACCGTACTGGTGCTACTGGGCGTGGCGGTCACGGCCTATCAGATCTTCTTCCTCGGCATTCCGGTGACCGAAGACGAAACCGACGACCTGTGGAACATCGACGCCAAGGTCGAGTTTGTGGCCAGCACCAAGGACCCGGTCAAGGTGCAGATGTTCGTGCCACCACTGAACCGCGACTACGTGAGCCTCAACGAGAGCTTCATCTCCAACAATTACGGGGTGAGCGTCAACCGCGCCGACGGCAACCGCAAGGTCACCTGGTCGGCCCGTCGCGCCAGCGGCAACCAGACCCTCTACTACCGCCTGGTGCTTACCAAGCGCTACAGCAACGAAAAGACCACGGTCAAAGGCCCGACCTTCCGGGACAGCCTGGCTATCGAAGGCCCCGAGAAGATCGCCGCCGAAGCCCTGATGGCGCCGATTCGCCAGCACTCCGCCGACGTCGAGACCTTCGTCAGCGAGACCATCAAGCGGGTCAACAACCTCAACGACGACAACGTCAAGCTGCTGCTGGCCGGCGACACCTCACCGATGAAGAAAGCTCAGGTCATCGACCTGCTGTTGTCGATTGCCCACGTGCCGATGGAAAAGGTGCACACCATCCGCCTGGTGGCTGACACCCCGCAAACCCCGGAGCTATGGCTGCGCAGCTTCAACGGTAACGACTGGCTGTACTTCAACCCCGACACCGGTGAACAAGGCCTGCCCAACGATCGCCTGCTGTGGTGGACCGGTGACGACAACCTGATCACCGTCGATGGCGGCAAGAAGGCCAACGTTACCTTCAGCATGAACAACAGCGAGATGAACGCCATCCGCCTGGCCAAGCTGACCGACGAGAACACCGACGCCGACTTCCTCGAGTATTCGCTGTACGGCCTGCCGTTGCAGACCCAGCAAACCTTCATGATCATGGTAATGATCCCGATCGGCGTGCTGGTGATTCTGGTCCTGCGCAACCTGGTCGGCCTGCAGACCCTGGGTACCTTCACCCCGGTGCTGATCGCCCTGGCGTTCCGCGAAACGCAGCTAGGCTTCGGCATCGTGCTGTTCACGGTGATTACCGCCCTTGGCCTGTCGCTACGCTCGTACCTCGAACACCTCAAGCTGCAAATGCTGCCACGCCTGTCGGTGGTGCTGACCTTCGTCGTGGTGCTGATCGCAGCCATCAGCCTGTTCAGCCACAAGCTCGGCCTTGAGCGCGGGCTGTCGGTGGCGCTGTTCCCGATGGTGATCCTGACCATGACCATCGAGCGCCTGTCGATCACCTGGGAAGAGCGTGGCGGTGGCCATGCCATGAAAGTGGCCATTGGCACCCTGTTTGCCGCTTCGGTGGCGCACCTGCTGATGATGGTGCCCGAGCTGGTGTACTTCGTGTTCACGTTCCCGGCCGTGCTGCTGATCCTGGTGGGCTTCATGCTGGCGATGGGCCGCTACCGTGGCTACCGCCTGACCGAACTTCTCCGCTTCAAGGCATTCCTGAAGAAGGCTGACGCCTGATGTTTGGCCTGATCAAGACGTGGAAAGCCCTGGAGGCCCGGGGCATCATGGGTATCAACCGGCGCAACGCGGACTACGTGTTGAAGTACAACAAGCGCAGCCTGTACCCGATCGTCGACGACAAGATCATCACCAAGGAGCGCGCCCTGGCGGCCGGCATCCATGTGCCGGAAATGTACGGCATCATCGAAACCGAGAAAGAAATCGAGAAGCTCGACCAGATCATTGGCGGGCGCAGTGATTTCGTCATCAAGCCGGCGCAAGGCGCCGGCGGTGATGGCATCCTGGTGATCGCCGACCGCTTCGAGGACCGCTACCGCACGGTATCGGGCAAGATCATCAGCCATGAGGAAATCGAGCACCAGATTTCGAGCATCCTCACTGGCCTGTACTCGCTGGGCGGGCACCGCGACCGGGCGCTGATCGAGTACCGGGTTACCCCCGACCAGATCTTCAAAAGCATCAGTTACGAAGGTGTGCCGGACATCCGCATCATTGTACTGATGGGTTACCCGGTAATGGCCATGCTGCGCCTGCCGACCCGCCAGTCCGGCGGCAAGGCCAACCTGCACCAGGGCGCCATCGGCGTAGGCGTTGACCTGGCCACCGGCGTAACCCTGCGCGGTACCTGGCTGAACAACATCATCAGCAAGCACCCGGATACCACCAACGCAGTGGACGGCGTGCAGTTGCCGAACTGGGACGGTTTCATGAAACTGGCCGCCGGCTGCTATGAACTGTGCGGGCTGGGTTACATCGGTGTGGACATGGTACTGGACCAGGAGAAGGGCCCACTGATTCTGGAGCTCAACGCCCGTCCGGGCCTGAACATCCAGATTGCCAACGACTGCGGCCTGACCCAGCGCACACATGCCATCGAGGCGCACATCGAAGCACTGGCCAAGGACGGCATCACCGAAGATGCCGAACAGCGGGTTCGGGTAGCTCAGGGTTTGTTCGGGCACGTGCCTAACCGCTGAAGTGCCGGGGCTGCCTGGCAGCCCTTTCGCAGCACAAGGCTGCTCCTACAGTTACTGCGCAGGTTTCCAGGGCTGCGTTTCACCTGCAGGAGCAGCCTTGTGCTGCGAATGGGCCAAACCCTCTGTTGAATGTCGCGCCCAGTGCTAGGCGCTTTTCCTGCACAGGTCTACAATCGCCCTCCTCGCTTTTACATCGCCGTCCACACTGATGCCGACCTGTACGCTTTACCCCCTGCCCTACCAGCCCGACCCTGCCGCGTATTTCGCCCGCCTGCGCCAGGCCCCTGGGGCGATTCTGCTCGACAGCGCCCGCCCCGGCGCCGAACGCGGCCGCTTCGACCTGCTCAGCGCGTGGCCGCTGCAGCAGCTTCAAGCACACCCCGGTGAACAAGGCCGCGCCTTCCTCCAACGCTTGCGCGCCGGCCTGGCGCAACTGGGCCATGCGCAACTGCCCGAAGGCAGCGCGCTACCCTTCGCCGGGGGCCTGATCGGCTACCTGAGCTACGATTTCGGCCGCCGCCTGGAACACCTGCCCAGCCTGGCTGTGGACGACCTTGGCCTGCCCGACGCGCAACTGGGTCTGTATGCCTGGGCACTGGTCAGTGACCATATGCATGGCACCAGTCAACTGGTGTTCCACCCAAGCCTGGCAGACAGCGAACGTGAACGCCTGATCACGCTTTTCGAAAGCGCCAGCAGCACCGCAATTGGCGACTTCCAGCTGCTCACGCCGATGGCCGGCGACCTGCAGCCTGAACAGTACCGTGCCGCCTTCGACCAGGTACAACGCTACATCCAGGCCGGCGATTGCTACCAGATCAACCTTACCCAACGCTTCCGCGCACCCTGCCAAGGTGACCCCTGGAGGGCCTATCAGGCCCTGCGGCAAGCCTGCCCGACGCCGTTTTCCGGCTACCAGCAACTGGCCGACGGCAGCGCGTTGCTGAGCTTTTCGCCTGAGCGCTTCATCCGCGTCAGCCAGGGCCAGGTTGAGACCCGACCAATCAAGGGCACGCGCCCACGTGCCCACGACCCGGTTGAAGACAAGCGCAATGCCGAAGAGCTGCTGCACAGCCCCAAAGACCGCTCGGAAAACCTGATGATCGTCGACCTGCTGCGCAACGACCTCGGGCGTACCTGCAAGATCGGTTCGGTGAAGGTACCGGAGCTGTTCAGCCTGGAGAGCTACCCTAACGTCCACCACCTGGTCAGCAGCATCACCGGCCAGTTGGCCAGCGACAAGGATGCCCTGGACCTGATCGGCGACAGCTTCCCCGGCGGCTCGATCACCGGGGCGCCGAAGATTCGCGCCATGCAGATCATCGACGAGCTGGAGCCGGCGCGCCGGGCGCTGTACTGCGGCTCGCTGCTGTATGTGGACGTGCGCGGCGAGATGGACAGCTCGATTGCCATTCGCAGCCTGCTGGTCAAAGACGGCCAGGTCAGTTGCTGGGGCGGCGGTGCCGTGGTGGCCGACTCCGAGTGGCAGGCCGAATATGAAGAGTCGATCGCCAAGGTGCGGGTGCTGATGCAGACCTTGCAGGGCCTGTGAGTCCGTCTAGCCCGCGTTTTTTTGTTACCATCACCTCACTACGAGCGCACAGCGCCACAGCCAAGATGGAAACCGCCTGATGAGCCAACCCTTCGACGTCGCCGCCCTGGCCGCGACCTACGCCAACAAGTCCCCACAGGATATTCTGAAGCTCGCCTTCGAGCATTTTGGTGATGACCTGTGGATTTCCTTCAGCGGCGCCGAGGACGTGGTGCTGGTCGACATGGCCTGGAAGCTGAACAAGCAGGTCAAGGTGTTCAGCCTCGACACCGGCCGCCTGCACCCGGAGACCTACCGGTTCATCGACCAGGTGCGCGAGCAGTACAACCTGCCGATTGAACTGCTCAGCCCCGACCGTGCCAAACTCGACCCGTTCGTCAAGGAAAAGGGCCTGTTCAGCTTCTACAAGGACGGCCACGGCGAGTGCTGCGGTATTCGCAAGATCGAGCCGCTGCGCCGCAAGTTGGCCACCGTGAGCGCCTGGGCTACCGGCCAGCGCCGCGACCAGAGCCCAGGCACCCGCAGCCAGGTGGCGGCACTGGAAATCGACAGCGCTTTCTCCACGCCCGAGCGCACCCTCTACAAATTCAACCCGCTGGCGCAGATGAGCAGTGAAGAAGTGTGGGGTTATATCCGCATGCTTGAGCTGCCATACAACAGCCTGCATGAGCGCGGCTTCATCAGCATCGGCTGCGAGCCATGCACCCGCCCGGTACTGCCAAACCAGCATGAGCGCGAAGGGCGTTGGTGGTGGGAAGAGTCAACGCAGAAGGAATGCGGGTTGCACGCAGGCAACCTGATCAGCAAGGCTTGAGATAGCCGGGGCTGCTTTGCAGCCCCCTGCAATCGTGGATCAGTGCACCGGCAGCTCAACACCGGCAAACAGCTCTTCGAGCTCTTGCTTGTTATGGCACTGAATGGCTTTGGCCATCACTTCGCGAGTCAGGTGCGGGGCAAACTTCTCGATGAAGTCGCACATGAAGCCACGCAGGAAGGTGCCACGGCGGAAGCCGATCTTGGTGATGCTGGCCTCGAACAGCTCGCTGGCATCCAGGGCCACCAGGTCATTGTCGAGTTTGGCGTCCACGGCCATACCCGCGACGATACCCACGCCCAGCCCAAGCCGCACATAGGTCTTGATCACGTCGGCGTCTGCCGCGGTAAACACCACTTTTGGCGTGAGGCCACGGTGGTTGAAGGCTTCGTCCAGCTTCGAGCGCCCGGTGAAACCAAACACGTAGGTCACGATCGGGTATTCGGCAACTGCTTCGAGGGTGAGTTTCGGCAGCTTGGCCAGCGGATGCCCCTGGGGCACCACAACACAGCGGTTCCACTTGTAGCACGGCATCATGATCAGGTCGCCAAACAGCTCCAGCGCCTCGGTGGCGATGGCGAAGTCGACCGTACCGTCCGCAGCCATCTCGGCAATCTGCATGGGCGAACCCTGGTGCATGTGCAGCGACACTTCCGGGTATTGCTTGATGAAACTGCTGATCACCGGCGGCAAGGCATAGCGCGCCTGGGTGTGGGTGGTGGCGATGGACAGCGTCCCCTTCTTCTCGTTAGAGAATTCCTGGGCGATCTGCTTGATGCTCTCGACCTTGCGCAGGATTTCGCCGGCGGTATTGATGATGCGCTCACCGGCCGGCGTGACACGGGTCAGGTGCTTGCCGCTGCGAGCAAAGACTTCAACACCCAGTTCGTCTTCGAGCAGGCGGATCTGCTTGCTGATACCAGGCTGGGAGGTATACAGGCTCTGCGCCGTCGCGGAGACGTTGAGGTCATGGTGCGCCACTTCCCAGATGTAGCGCAGTTGTTGAAGCTTCATAGGTTCCCCTCGGTTCAGCGATGAGTCCGCGGCAGCAGGCAGCGACGATATATAACTATATTAGTGGTTCTGGAAATAAATCTAGAACTATTTTGTTACATGCCCCCGCAAACAGCCTACGGCCATCTTCACACTTTCCTACGCCCCAGATGCTGCGCCAACGGCACCATGTACACCGGCACCGGCGACAGCTGCAGCAGCCGCACCGCCGTACGCCCCAAGGGCACATCCACACCGGCACCGGCGCTGTGGCTGCCGAAAATCAACAGGTCAACGCTCAACCGCTGCGCCTGGTCAAGGATCACCTGCGCGGGGTCACCTTGGCGTACCCGCACCGCTTTGATCACTGCCAGGTCGGCCTCCTCGCCCAGCTCATCGCGGAAGCTCTCCAGCACGCGCTGCTCAATGTTGGCCATCACCGTGCTCACCCCCTGGCTGTGCAACTGGTCAAGCGTCTGCTCATCGAGATAGCTTTGCAGCAGGGATTCGGCGAATTGCCCCATTGGCTCCACCGCATGGATCACATACAGCTCGGCATTGAACGTGCGCGCCAAGGCCAGCGCGTGCTGCATCACAAAAGGGGCGTAGACACCGAGGTCGGTGGCGTACAGCATGGAGCGGATCATTCGACCTCCTCGACTGCCGCAGCGGCAGAGCAAGCTTCAGCTTAGCAGCGCACCGGACACACGCTTTGCCGTCCGGCGCGCTACCGGCACGGGCTGGAGGCCCCGCAAAATCGCGCCATTGGGGTCAAAGCCAGCTCAGCGGGGTCGATCGCTGTCGTCGAGAAAACTCAGTGCCTGGTACAACATTTCGGTGCGTGGCAAGCTGCAGCCTGCCGCACGTGCACGCGCCAGCGGTTCAGCATAGATAGCCTGCAGTTCCAACGGGCGCATGAGGGCATAGTCGTGATACATGCTTGGCCAGTAGTCGGGCATGCGCTCAGTCATCTGGAACAGGTGCTCGGCATAGCCCTCGGGCAATACGTGCCCGCAGGCGCCAGCGCCTCGCACCACCTCAGCCATCAAGGCCTGTATCAGGGCACGGCTGTGGCTGCTTGCCATCAGCCCGGTGGTGCCTTCACCCAGCAGCACCGACAGGCCGTTATAAGGCACGTTCCATACAAGCTTCTGCCAGCGCGCCAAGTCCAGGTTCGGCATGGCCTGCGAATCGATGCCCGCCGCCTGAAACAACCCGGCACCTTCCCTGACAACTGCGGCACCACCCTCACGGGCCGGCCCACTGTGATAGCCCAGGTTGACCGCCCCCAGGGCCTGGTGACGAATTACACCCGGCGCGTGGCGGTTGACGCAGATGAAGCACAGGCCGCCGAGCAGGTGCATGTCGCCACGTAATGCCGGACGCAGCTGCTCTTCCACACCCAGGCCGTTTTGCAGCAGTAAAACCTTGGCGCCCGGCGCAGCAGCCTGCACGATCACAGGCGCCAGCTGGTCATTGCTGGTGGCCTTGGCACCGACCAGTAACCAGTCGCAAGCCGGCATATCTGCGGCATTGGCATAGGCCTGCACCTTCATCAGCAGCTTGCCGTGCACCGCACTGTCCAGCGCCAACCCCTGTTCGCGTACAACCTGATACTCGCTGCGCAGCAGAAAATGCACGTCGAAACCCGCGCGAGCCAGCATCACACCATAGAAGCCACCGATAGCCCCACTGCCAATGATGCCAATGCGTGGTGTGTGCGGATGCATGCGGACCTCCCGGGAAAAATCAGCCTTCTTTTTACACCGCTTGCGCACTGTCAGGTAGCCCATCGACACCAGCGCGCTAAAGGAGCAGGTAAAACAGCACGCTGACGGGACTTGCGCCCATTGTCGCGCCACCCGTAACGCGCTAAGGTTCGGCTCCCCGCTGCGATTATTCTTGCTGCTGGGCCGCACGGGGATAGTTGGCGGCCGGCACCCGTGACCTGACGAGTAACACGATGGCTGATTTACCGATCGATGACTTGAACGTTGCCTCCAACGAGACCCTGATCACCCCCGATCAGCTCAAGAAGGAAATCCCTCTCAGCGCCAAGGCCCTGCAGACCGTGACTGCCGGCCGTGAAGTGGTGCGCAATATTCTCGACGGCAAGGACCATCGCCTGTTCGTCGTGGTCGGCCCTTGCTCCATCCACGACATCAAGGCCGCCCACGAATACGCCGAGCGCCTGAAGGTACTGGCCGAAGAAGTGTCCGATACGCTGTACCTGGTCATGCGGGTGTACTTCGAAAAGCCGCGCACCACCGTCGGCTGGAAAGGCCTGATCAACGACCCGTACCTGGATGACTCGTTCAAGATCCAGGATGGCCTGCACATCGGCCGTCAGTTGCTGCTGGACCTGGCCGAAATGGGCCTGCCGACCGCTACCGAAGCACTGGACCCGATTTCCCCGCAATACCTGCAAGACCTGATCAGCTGGTCGGCCATCGGCGCCCGCACCACCGAATCGCAGACCCACCGCGAAATGGCCTCAGGCCTGTCCTCGGCGGTCGGCTTCAAGAACGGCACTGATGGCGGCCTGACCGTTGCCATCAATGCCCTGCAGTCGGTGTCCAAGCCACACCGCTTCCTCGGCATCAACCAGGAAGGCGGCGTGTCGATCGTCACCACCAAGGGTAATCCGTATGGCCACGTGGTACTGCGCGGCGGTAACGGCAAGCCTAACTACGACTCGGTCAGCGTCGCCCTGTGCGAGCAGGACCTGGCCAAGGCCAAGATCAAGGCCAATATCATGGTCGATTGCAGCCACGCCAACTCCAACAAGGACCCGGCCCTGCAACCACTGGTAATGGAGAACGTTGCCAACCAGATTCTGGAAGGCAACCAGTCGATCATCGGCCTGATGGTCGAAAGCCACCTGAACTGGGGCTGCCAGTCGATTCCGAAAGATTTGAACGAATTGCAGTACGGCGTCTCGATTACCGACTCGTGCATCGACTGGTCGGCGACCGAGAAGACCCTGCGCAGCATGCACGCCAAGCTCAAGGATGTGCTGCCGCAGCGTAAGCGTGGCTGAGTGATGTAAAAAAACGGGGCCGCTTCGCGCCCCATCGCGGCACAAGGCCGCTCCCACAGGTCTATGCGATTTCCTGTAGGAGCGGCCTTGTGCCGCGATGGGGCGTGAAGCGGCCCCGCTTTTTTAGGGGTGCGTCAGGCCTTGCTCGAGTGCCGCTGCTGGCGCTCCATGTAGCGTTCCACATATGAGCAGGACGGGATCACCGTGTAGCCCATCTGTTCAGCGTACTCCAGAGCCCGCTCGGTCAGTGCGGCAGCAATGCCGCGGCCCCGCAAGGCGTTGGGCACGAAGGTGCGATAGATGTCCAGCGTCTGCTTGCCCAGATCCATGTACGTAAGATAGGCACGATGACCGTCCACGTTGGTCTCGAACTGATGACCGGCCTGGTCATGGTGGATGGTCAGCGCTTCGCTCATCACTACTCCTCGCAGGTCTTCTCGGCAGACCCATACCTTAACCGATGGTGGTTTATCCGGCGCAAAATCCTCGACGCCACCTGTTGCCCCTTCGACCTCTGGACGATTGTAATCGTTCGAAGCCTCTGGCACTCACAAGATAGTAGGCGCCGCGAATGGGATTGCTCAAGGTGGCGGTGGCTAAAAAAGGGTGAAAATGCTGAGAGAGCGACTCTTCCCTGTACGCTCAATAGCCGCCGGATGTTGTAGGGCTTAAGACGTCCAAAGACAGTTAAAGTCACCGTTAGTTCAACAAAAAAGTTCCTGTACTACAACAGCTTGGGAACCGTGCACGTTTTTTTCACGTGCGCGTCGCAAATCTTGTCGGGACGGCGTCTAGCCACATTTTTTTTGCAGTTCTTGCGCTCAGTCAGTTTACTTACTACAAGTAATGGGTACTATGTACGCCGGCCAGTTTCTCTTTCCTGAGAGATGGCTCTTTAATAGAAAGTCCTTGAAGGGGAACACGATGAACAACGTTCTGAAATTCTCTGCTCTGGCTCTGGCCGCAGTTCTGGCTACCGGTTGCAGCAGCGTATCCAAAGAAACCGAAGCTCGTCTGACTGCGACTGAAGACGCAGCAGCTCGCGCTCAAGCTCGTGCTGACGAAGCCTACCGTAAGGCTGACGACGCACTGGCAGCCGCTCAGAAGGCTCAGCAGACCGCTGACGAAGCCAACGAGCGCGCTCTGCGTATGCTGGACAAAGCCAGCCGCAAGTAATAATCCTCACGGATTGTTAAGAAGCCGACCCACTTGTGGGTCGGCTTTTTTATTGCCTGCCAGCCAGGCAAACACGCCCGACATTCACGAAAAGGCCCGCACTTAGGCGGGCCGTGATGTGTCGCAATTACCTTACTGCAGTTCAGGCGGAATGCTCGACACCATTGGCGCGCCACCCTGGGTCTCGACCGGCACGGCAATTTCTACCGGCATGCCATCTTCTGCAGCCACCACGTCACGCACCATGTCCCAGTTCATGCGCAGGTTATTGGCCAAGTCTTCACGCTTGAGCAGCGCATTGATAACTGCGGTGTGTTTGTCGACCACCGAAGGGTTACCCTGATCGTCCAGCGGCGTGTGCGCCTCCAGATAGACCTTGCCGCCGCTGATACCGAACTTGTAAGGCTCATTGATGATGCGCACCGGAGTGCCCACAGGCACCATCTTCGACAGTTCCAGCACGTTGTTGTTGAGCATCCGGAAGCAGCCGTGGCTGGTACGCATGCCAATGCCGAACTTCTTGTTCGATCCATGGATCAAGTAGCCCGGCACGCCCAAGGTAAACTTGAACGGCCCCAGCGGGTTATCAGGGCCAGCCGGTACCACAGTCGGCAGGATGTCACCGTCCGCCGCGTGCTCTTTGCGGATCGAAGCGGGTGGCGTCCAGGTCGGATTTGGCGTCTTGGCGGTGATCTTGGTGTTGGCGATCGGCGAACCCCAACCCTCACGGCCAATGCCCAGCGGGAAGGTATGCACCACGTTCTGCCCTTTCGGGTAGTAGTACAGGCGGTACTCGGCCAGGTTGATGACAATACCTTCACGCGGGCCCGGCGGCAGGACGTAGCGGGTCGGTAGGATGATCTCGGTACCGGCGCCCGGCAGCCAAGGGTCGACACCCGGGTTGGCGGCAATCATTTCCAGGTAGCCGAGGTCGTTGGCGGTGCCGATGTCGGCGAACGTATCCTCGTACTTTGCCTTGATCACATGCACCTGGCCGACGATGTCTTCACCGGGCGGTGGCAGTGGCAGCTCCAGCGCAGCAGCGGGGCCCGCTACCAGCAGGGCGGCCAGGGACAGGCTACGGGTGACGGCAGGAAAGCGCGGCAACATCCGGTAAATCCTTCGAAAGGTGGGTCAAGAGGATCGATTGTACACCCGCACCGATGCAAGCGGGAGGCATTGGCGCGATGCAAGCGTTTCAGATGATGAAAGGTGCGTGCCGTTCAGCTGGCTTGCAGCTCTGGCCAGACCGGGCGCATGCCGCGCCGTTGAGCGTCGAGGATGGCACGGCACAAGTCACACAGGCGGCTGTCGCGGTAGATCGCGCGCGGCACCCCTGACCAACGCGGCTGCGCTGGCAGCAGGCCGCCGCACAAGGTACGGTCTACCGGCACGCCCAGCTCAAGCTGGCGGGCCACCAGGTGGACACGGATTTCCTGGCAGGCGAACAGGTCGAGCTGCTCGTCGGGCTCGATCAGTTGATAGGCATACAGGGACCAGGCAGGGCGCGGCATCGGGTGCACTCGAAACGGGGGGCGCAACATTAGCCGAAAGCCCGCCCCGTTTAAAGCATCACAGCAAGGGTTTTATCGCCGGCCAGGCATTTTCCAGCAGGCGCTGCTGGGCACCCTGGGCCGGGTGGATGCCATCGGCCTGCATCAATTCGGGCACCCCTCCTACCCCTTCGAGGAAAAACGGCACCAACGGCACCTGCATGTCCGCGGCCAGCTGCTCATACACCTTGGCAAAAGCGGTGGTATAGCGCACGCCGTAATTGGGTGGCAGGCGCATGCCCAGCAGCAGCACCTTGGCGCCGGCCTGCCGCGCGCTCCCGATCATCGAGGCAAGATTTTGTTGCAATTGCGCGGGCGGCTGCCCCCGCAGGCCATCGTTGCCGCCCAGCTCCAGCACCACCAGGTCCGGTTTATGCGCGGCAAGCAGCGCCGGGAGCCGCGCCTGGCCACCTGCGCTGGTGTCGCCACTGATTGACGCATTGATCACTTTGTCGTCGAAACCTTCGTCCTTGAGACGGGTCTGCAACAGGGTGACCCAACCCTGGCGGGTATCCAGGCCAAAACCGGCGCTGATACTATCGCCAACAACCAGCAGTGTTCCCGCCGCCGCGCTCTGGGCCAGGCAATACAGGGCCAGACCGGCACTCAACCACCACACTCGCATCGGATTCTCCATGGGCCCCAACATACTCGTTGCGCAGAACCTTAGCAAAGTGGTCCCCAGCGCGGAAGGTGACCTTACCATCCTCCACGCACTCTCCCTCGAGCTGGCCAAAGGCGACAGCCTGGCCATCGTCGGCGCCTCGGGCTCGGGCAAGTCGACCCTGCTCGGCCTACTCGCCGGCCTCGACCAGCCCAGCGCGGGCAAAGTCCTCCTCGCCGGCACCGACCTGGGGCCACTGGATGAAGACCAGCGCGCCCGGGTACGTGCCGAACATGTGGGCTTTGTGTTCCAGTCATTCCAGCTGCTCGACAGCCTGAATGCGCTGGAGAACGTGATGCTGCCACTGGAACTGGACGGCCGCCGCGACGCCCGCGAACAGGCGCGCAGCCTGCTGGAACGGGTCGGCCTGGGCAAGCGCCTGAGCCACACCCCGCGCCAACTGTCGGGCGGCGAACAGCAGCGGGTAGCCATCGCCCGCGCCTTCGCCGCGCAGCCTGCGGTGTTGTTTGCCGACGAACCCACCGGCAACCTCGACAGCCACACAGGCGAGCGCATCAGCGACTTGTTGTTTGAACTGAACAAAGAGCGCGGTACTACCCTGGTGCTGGTCACCCATGACGAACGCCTGGCCCGACGCTGCCGCCGCCAGATCCGCCTGGATGCGGGGCGCTTGGTGGCCCCGGTGGAGGCTTGATGAAACATATGCCGTTGTCCCGCCTGTACGGCCTGGCCCTGCGCCAGTTGCTACGCGACCTTCGCGCCAGCGAAGTACGCGTGCTGTTCTTCGCCCTGCTGGTGGCGGTGGCAGCCAGCACCGCCATCGGCTACTTCGGTGCACGCCTGAACGGCGCCATGCAACTGCGCGCCAGCGAATTCCTGGGCGCCGACCTGGTGCTGCAGGGCAGTGCCCCCGCTCGCGAGCAACAGATCGCTACCGGCACGGCACTTGGCTTGCGCCACGCGCAGGTGATCGAGTTCACCAGTGTGGTGGGCGGCGACAACGGCATCCAGTTGTCCAGCGTCAAGGCCGCCGACGCTGCCTACCCATTGCGCGGGCAGGTACGCAGCGCACCGGCGCCCTATGCAGAGGAAACACCTGGTGGCGGCCCGGCCCCTGGCGAGGCGTGGGTCGAGCCCCGCCTGTTGGCGGCGCTGGGGCTGGCGATTGGCGACAGCATCGACGTAGGCATGAAAACCCTGCGCATGAGCCGTGTGCTTACTTACGAACCGGACCGCGCCAACAACTTCTACAGCCTTACCCCAAGGGTGATGATGAACCTGGCCGACCTGGAAGCCACCGGTGTTATCCAGCCTGGCAGCCGGGTTACCTACCGCGACCTGTGGCGCGGCGATGCCGAGGCACTGGCCCAGTACCGCCAGGCCGTGGAAAAAGACCTGGCCGCCAACCAGCGCTTGCGCGACACACGCGATGGCAACCAGCAGATCGGTGGCGCCTTGGGCAAGGCCGAACGCTACCTGAACATGGCGAGTCTGGTGGCGGTGCTGCTGGCCGGGGTCGCCGTGGCCCTGTCGGCCAGCCGTTATGCCGCTCGGCGCCTGGATGCCAGCGCGCTGCTGCGCTGCCTGGGGCTCTCACGCCGCCAGGCACTGGGCCTGTATTGCCTGCAGTTGGCCATGCTCGGCCTGGTCGCCGCCTTTGCCGGCGCCCTGCTCGGCTGGCTGGCACAGCTGGGCCTGTTCCGCTTGCTGCACGGCCTGCTGCCGAGCGTGGTGCCGGCCGGCGGCATCGTCCCTGCCCTGGCTGGCATCGGCACCGGGCTGGTTGCACTGGCCGGCTTCGCCCTGCCGCCGATTGCTGCCTTGGGCCAAGTCCCGCCACTGCGGGTGCTGCGCCGTGATCTGTTGCCGATACCACCGAGCAGCTGGTTGGTGTACGGCGCCGCACTGTTTGCCTTGGGCCTGATCATGTGGCGCCTGAGCCTTGACCTGCTGCTCACCTTCGCCCTGCTCGGTGGCGGGCTGGTCGCCGCGCTACTGCTCGGTGGCTTGCTTTTGCTCGGTTTGCGCAGCCTGCGCCGGCTGTTGGCCGGCGCACCACTGGCCTGGCGCCTGGGGCTGGGCCAGTTGCTGCGCCACCCCACGGCAGCCGCCGGCCAGGCCTTGGCCTTCGGCCTGATCCTGCTCGCCATGGGGTTGGTCGCCCTGCTACGCGCAGAACTGCTCGACACCTGGCAAGCTCAGTTGCCAAAGGATGCCCCCAACCATTTCGCCCTGAACATCCTGCCGGATGACCGTGAACCGTTCGCTGAACGGCTGCATCAGGTCAATGCCACTTCAGCACCGCTATACCCGGTAACGCCCGGGCGCCTGGTGCAAATCAACCAGCAACCGGTACAGCAAATCGTCAGCAAGGATTCGGCGGGTGAGCGCGCCGTGCAGCGCGACCTCAGCCTGACCTGGGCCGCCGAGCTGCCCGAAGGCAATGCACTGACCGCCGGCAACTGGTGGCAAGCCTTGCCCGCCGACGACGAGACCCCTGGCGTTTCGGTGGAGGCCGAGCTGGCCAGCAGCCTGAAGCTTAAAATGGGCGACCTGCTGACCTTCGACATCGGCGGCCAGCAGCGCCAAGCGCGGGTCAGCAGCCTTCGCAGCGTGCACTGGGACAGCTTCCAGCCAAACTTCTACATGATCTTCCAGCCCGGCACGCTGCAGGGGCTACCGACCACCTACCTGACCAGCTTCTATCTGGCGCCGGGCCACGACCTGGACGTGGTGGCGCTGTCACGGGCATTCCCGGCAGTGACCATCTTGCAGGTGGATGCCTTGCTCGACCAACTGCGCAGCATCCTCGCCCAGGTGACCCTGGCAGTGGAGTATGTACTGGTCTTTGTGCTGGCTGCCGGGCTGGCGGTGCTGTTTGCCGGTTTGCAGGCAACGCTGGATGAACGCATTCGCCAGGGTGCCTTGCTCCGTGCGCTGGGGGCCGGGCGGCCATTGCTGGTCAAGGCACGGCGTATCGAGTTCGGCTTGCTGGGGGCAACCAGCGGATTGTTGGCCGCAGTGGGCTGTGAACTGATTACCCTGGTGCTGTACCGCTATGCCTTCGACTTGCAGTGGAGCCCGCACCCGTGGCTGCTGGCGTTGCCGCTGGCGGGGGCGCTGCTGGTGGGCGGTGCCGGAGTACTGGGCACGCGGCGGGCGTTGAATGCCAGCCCGTTGACGGTGTTGCGCGAGGGTTGAGGGTTACCTGCACCGGCCCCTTCGCGGGCGTGCCCGCGAAGGGGCCGGTGCAGGTAACATCAATTTATTGGCCGTAACTGATACTGTTGACATACCAGGTCGCTTCACCGGTAGGCGTGTGCACCACTACCTCATCGCCCTCCTCCTTCTTGAGCAAGGCGCGCGCCATGGGCGAGTCGATCGAGATGTAATCGTTGCGCCCGTAGATCTCGTCATAGCCGACAATGCGAAATTTCATGGTCTCGCCATCGTCATTCTCGACTTCGACCCAGGCACCAAAAAATACCTTGCCTTCCTGCTGAGGCGAGTAGGCCACCACTTTTACATCTTCAAGACGCTTGCGCAGGTAACGCACCCGGCGGTCGATTTCGCGCAACAGCTTCTTGTTGTACAGATAGTCGGCATTCTCGCTGCGGTCGCCCAGCGACGCGGCCCAGGCAACCTTCTGGGTGATCTCCGGGCGATATACCCGCCACAGGTGGTCCAGTTCTTTCTTCAGCGCCTCATGGCCTTGCGTGGTGATGATGTTGGTACTCAACAGCGCACTCCTCAGCGGCGGGTAATAAGGCCTTGGCGCGCGATGCGGGTGAGGTGGCCAATGACTTCTGCGGCCTCGCCCGGCGCCGGGGCCTGAATTACGGCCAGGTCGAAACGGTCATTGCCGTATTGCGCCAGGTGGCAGCCGATTTCAGCGAACTGGATCAGAAAGGCACGCGCCTGGCCCTTGCGCCGGGACAGGCCTTCGAGATGACGCAAAAGGGTGGGCTGATGCTGACCACCGAGCAGAATGCGCGGTGTGCGGGTGGCCTGGCTGGCAGGCAAAGGGCTCAAACAGACACTGGTACGTGGACAACTCATGGAGCTTCTCTCCGCCTCGCGAATCCCGCTGGGCAGCGGTGGGAGGCGTCACCGAACCAGCGCTTTAGCGGTATTTCGGATGGCCCGGAGGTGGGGCTTTCCTGCGCCCCGCAAGTAGCTGTTTAAATCGGCGCAGGCGGTATGCTAGAGCGATGAGCTACAAGTTGCAAGTTGCAAGCTGCAAGCTGCAAGCAAAAGCACGCCAGCAAAATCATTTATCAACGCTTCGCTACGCGCTCCAGCACGGCCCGCTCGCGGTTGAATGCCAAAAAGTACTTGTTGACACTGTTGACGAAGTTGACCGGCCCCATGCCTACCTGCTCCATGGCGATGCGTTCGGTCTGGAAGAACCACTGATTGCCGTTAAGGCCGCGCCGCCGGGCTTCGGCGCGCATGGCCTGAACGCGCTCGGGGCCGAGGTTGTAAGCCGCCAGCACAAAGGCCATGCGCTCACGCTCGTTGATTCTGGGGCTGGCAAAGAACTTACGCCGAATCAGGGCCAGGTAGCGTGCGCTGGCCTGTACATTGCCATCTACCGTGGCGGTGTTGCTTACCCCCACGCGCTGGGCCGCCGAAGGGGTAATCTGCATCAGGCCATGGGCACCGCCCGTGCCGCGTGCGGCCGGGTTGAGCGTCGATTCCTTGAAAGCCAGCGCCGCCAGGTTGAGCCAGTCGATCTGCTGCGCCTGACCATGCTTCTGCAGCACTGCCCGCACCGAGGCCAGCCGCTGGCGGTCCTTGCTGGCCAATGGGTTGTGCACCCGGTACTGGCGCCGGTAGATGCGCTCGAACGCGGCATCCTGATTGTCTGGCGCGCGGTAACCTCGCAGAAAGTGATCCACCGTGGCCAACAGCTGCGGCGCATCGCGCCCCACATACCAGCGCATGGCTTGCGGTGGCCCCAGGCGCACACGGCTGTCCAGCCGCAGGCGCGGCATAACCCGCGCCCAGCGCCGGGCAATCGGCTGTTCGACAACGGTAAGGTGGTAGATGCCTGCCTGCACCATTTCCAGTACATCCTCCACCGCCAACGTGGAGTCAACCCACTCCACCTTGATCGGCGGCCGCTTGCGCAGCGCCAGTTGCTGGTTGACCTGCTGGATCAGCGGGCCGGCGGCACTCGCGCTGGTCAAGGCCACGGTACGCCCGGACAGCTGTTCGACCTTGCTGAAGCTTCGCTCGCCTTTGCGCCCCACCAGCGTCAACGGCACCTGGTCGAGTATCGGCGCAGTGCTGCTGACGCCGCGTACCGTGCCAGGGTCGAGCAGCTCGCCCGGCGCAGCCAGGTCACCCTCCCCGCGGGCCAGAGCGCCCAGCAACTGCTCCTTGGCACGTGGGATGAGCTTTAGCTGGATCTGCTGGTCGTCCGCGTTGCGGGCATTGAGGTAATGCTCCAGGGCACGCAGGCGATAGTACTCGATGCCAACTGGCTCGCCCTTGACCTCGCCAGAGCTGTTACGGCTCTGGTTGACCAGCACCCGCAGCACTTTGCTGGTGCGAACCTGCTGCAAGTCACGCACCTTGGCGGGTGGTATGTTCTGCTGCGGCCCCGGCGCGCGCGCCTGGGCCGGGCCGGTCAGGGTCAGGCCCAGCGTCAGCAGAAAAACAAGCCAGCATCGCAGCATGCCAAAACGTGTCCGTGGTGGTTGGGCGGTATCCATGGGTTGAACCACCAAGTGAGAAATGACGGTAAAAGACCACGGCAACAGCATGAAGTTCTTGGTTTTTTCAGAAAAACGCGGATTTTGCTATGCTGGCCGCCCCGCGGCACGAGATAGCACCATGCAACTGATCGATATCGGCGTCAACCTGACGAACAGCAGTTTCCACGACCAGCAGGCGGCAATCGTCGAGCGCGCCCTTGAGGCCGGGGTCACACAAATGGTGCTGACAGGCACCAGCCTGGCAGTCAGTGAACAGGCGCTGGAGCTGTGCCAGCAGTTGGATGCAAGCGGTGCGCACCTGTTCGCCACAGCGGGCGTGCACCCCCACGATGCCAAGTCCTGGGATGCCGGCAGCGAGCGCCAGTTACGCCAGTTGTTGAATGAGCCGCGCGTGCGCGCCGTGGGCGAATGCGGCCTGGATTTCAACCGCGACTTCTCCCCTCGCCCACTGCAGGAACAAGCCCTGGAAGCCCAGTTGGCGCTGGCCGCAGAGCTGCGCCTGCCGGTGTTCCTGCACGAGCGCGACGCCAGCGAGCGCTTGCTTTCGATCCTCAAGCATTACCGCGACCACCTGAGCGGCGCGGTGGTGCACTGCTTTACCGGCGAGCGCGAGGCGCTGTTCGCCTATCTGGACATGGACCTGCACATTGGCATTACCGGCTGGATCTGCGATGAACGCCGTGGCACCCACCTGCATCCACTGGTAGGCAACATTGCCGAAGGGCGGCTGATGCTGGAGAGCGATGCCCCCTACCTGCTGCCACGCAGCCTGCGGCCCAAGCCGAAGAATGGGCGCAACGAGCCAGCATTTCTGCCGGAGGTGTTGCGCGAAGTGGCGCTGCATCGGGGCGAATCGGTCGAGCACACGGCGGCGCATACCACCGCAACGGCGCGGGCGTTTTTCCGGCTCCCCTGAGCCCTGTGCGCGGGCTGTTGATATGGGTCAACATCTGGCTGAGTAGATGCAGGCACAATGATGGCACCTTGCGAATACTGTTTCCGCTCAACTCAGAGAAGACCTGCCCATGGGTGCCTGGCTTAGCAATGTTTCCCTGAAGTACAAATTCTGGGCCGTCAATGCGGTGGCCTTTGTCACGACCCTGCTGCTGGTGCTCTACGCCGTACACCTTGAGCAACGCGCCCGCGCCGAAGCGGCGCAGGCGCAGGCGGCAGCGCAAGCCCAGCTGCTGGCTGCCTGGCCTGCCGGGCAAGCATTGCCACGCACGGCCAACGTCATCAGCTGGTCGGCCGGGCAGACGCCGATTTTCGCCGGTGAAGCGCTCGATAGCCTGCGCAGTGGCCAAGGTTGGGTCGAGCTGCCGAGCGCCTGGATCCTCGGCGAAAACCCGTTGCGCGGTGCGCAGGTCTTGCGCAACGGCGACCAGCAGGTGGCCGTACTGGCGCAGTCGCCAAGCCTGCGTCAGGTATTTTTCGACCGCTTCAGCAACTACGCGGTGTGCGTCCTGATCCTGATGCTGGCCATGCTCGGCGCCTCGCAGTTGCTGATCCGCTTCCTGCTCAGCCAGCTCAATACGTTGAAGGATGTGATGCTGCACGTGGAAAAGACCGGCGACCTTGCTGCCCGTGTGCCGCTGGCCTGCGGCGACGAGGTCGGCCAGATGGCCGGCGCCTTCAATGCCATGCAGGCCACCTACCACCGCGTGGTCAGCACCGTCGCCCACACTGCGGCACAGCTGGACTCGGGCGCCGCACGCCTGGCCGCCAGCATGAGCAACGTCCGCCACGGCATGCTCGGCCAGCAGAGCGAGACTGATCAGGCCGCCACCGCCATCAACGAAATGTCGGCGACGGTGCACCATATTGCCCAGCATGCCGGTGCCACCCGTGACCTGTCACAAACCGCCGACACCTTGGCCGGCAGCGGCCAAGAGGTGGTCAGCCGGGTGCAGGATTCGATTTCCGGGCTTTCCAGCGGTGTTCAGCAAACCGCTGAAATGATTCGCCAACTGGCTGACGACAGCCAGAAAATCAACAGCGTGGTCGGTGTGATCCACAGCATCGCCGAGCAGACCAACCTGTTGGCGCTCAACGCGGCCATCGAAGCAGCGCGCGCCGGGGATCTGGGCCGCGGCTTTGCTGTGGTGGCCGATGAAGTACGTAACCTGGCCAAGCGCGTGCAAACCTCAACCGACGAAATCACCACCATGGTCGCTGCCCTGCAATCAGGCACCCGCGATGCCGTGGAATTCATGCAGGAAAGCTCGTTCAAGGCAGACGATTGCGTGCGCCAGGCCAAGGAGGCCGGCGAAGCACTGGCCGAGATTACCGGAGCTGTGGCGCAAATGCGCGAAAGCAATACCCAGATTGCCGTGGCGGCCGAGCAGCAAAGCCAGGTGGCCGAGGAAATGAACCGGGCGGTGGTGAGCATCCGCGATGTCACCGAACAGACCGTGCAGCAGACGGTGGGCTCGGCGAATACCAGTAGCGAATTGGCGACCCTGGCCGGCGAACTGAACAGGGCCATTGGCCAGCTCAAGCTATAGTCGCCATAGCCTGCCTCGATTGGCCTGCGCCCGGCAACCGCACTAGACTTTGGGCATGACCGAGAGGAATTGCCCATGAGCAAACGCCTGCCCAACCTGCCCGCCTGGCAATGGCGCGGCTATCACAATAACCACCGTCACCCCGCCAATCTGGTGCTGCACCTGATTGCGGTGCCGCTGTTCATACTGGGCGCCCTGCTGATTTTGTCGGGCCTCTTCGCCCTGGACCTGGGCCAGATCGCCGTTGGCGTGATCGCCCTGATTGCCGGCCTTGGCTTACAGCGCCATGGCCACCGCCTGGAGGTAGAGCAGCCCGAACCCTTTGCCAACCGCCAGGATGCCGTGCAGCGCCTGCTGACAGAGCAGTTCATCACCTTTCCGCGCTTTGTGCTGAGCGGGGCGTGGTGGAAAGCCTGGCGGGAGCGG
Source organism: Pseudomonas sp. NMI542_15 (assembly GCF_021283425.1). Classification (NCBI taxonomy): domain Bacteria; kingdom Pseudomonadati; phylum Pseudomonadota; class Gammaproteobacteria; order Pseudomonadales; family Pseudomonadaceae; genus Pseudomonas; species Pseudomonas sp. NMI542_15. The sequence continues at coordinate 562,898 of NZ_JAJSRO010000002.1, forward strand.
CACAAACACCGCCATTGATGCCATGGGGCTGCTTTGCAGCCCAATCGCGACGCAAGGCCGCTCCCACAAGGATCTCGCAATTTTCAGATTGCGCGTGATTCCTGTGGGAGCGGCCTTGCGCCGCGAAAGGAGCGCGCAGCGCTCCCAAGACTGATCAGGCAAACACGGTCACAGTCTGTCGGCTCAGGGCAAGCAATTCGCCTTCCGCCGTCCACAACGCCGCCGCAGCATGCCCATAACCCTCCCGCGCATGCTCGGTCTCCACGCAGTAGCGGCACCAGTCCAGGGTCGACAGCTTCGCCGTGGGCTGAATGAACTCGATGGTCCAGGTCAGGGTGCTGCCTGCTGCGGGCTGTTTGAGAAAGGGCATCAGGCTGGGTGGCCAGGCATCGACCAACGCCAGCAAATGCGCCTCATTGACCTGTTCTTCAGCCACATCGCGCAAGCGCACCCAACCGCCCATCTTGCGCGACTGATTGCCACTGAATGGCAACCCACCCACTGCCCAGCGCAAGGCCACGTGCCGCATGAACTCCGGAGTAACGCCTTTGATATACGGCAACTCGGGCGCTGCGTCATCGAGTGCTGGCATTTCCATCGCCGGTAACGCTGGCACCTCGACCACCGAAGGCCGGCCTGCACCGAAATTACCCTGCACCAGGGTCACCACCTGGCCATCCTGCACGGCGCGGCCGAGCAATGTGCTGACCGCCTTGCCTTCGCGCAGCACCTCCACTTCGAAACGGATTGGCACATCGGCAGCAGCAGGCGCGACGAAACTGATGGCCAGCGAGCGCACAGGGCGGCTGTCGGACAGTTTCAGGCACATGGCCTCATAAACCATGGCCGCCATGAGGCCGCCAAAGGCGGCGCGACCCTGGGCCCAGCCAGGCGGGATACTGACGGCATCCGGATTGGCCCGCACGGCGTCAAGCAGTTGGTTGAAGTTCATTGGCTGGCTCCTGCCCACAGCGATAAGGTCTGCCCATCGTAGCCAGCAAACTCCAGGCGATCAGCCCGCATATCGGTCAATGTTCGGGCTAGCGACGCGCCAGCGCGCGCAGCAGGGCATCCAGCGTCACATCCGCCGTGCGTTCCGCCTCGTGCAGTTCCTGCTCCCACGCGGCCTTGCAAGGGGCCAGGTCAGCATGGTCGCGTGCCTGCAGCAACCACTGCAGGCGGTCATGCCAGCCGCCCAGGTCTGCCTGTGCCTTTTTCAGCAGGCGCTGCAGTTTTTTCCCGGCATGGTCGAGCTGCGGGTAGGCTTCGTCGCCATAGCGCGCACGCTTGATCAGCAAGCGCAGGCGGTGGCGGTCGTGAGCAGGGTCTTGCAGGGCTTCGTGCAGCCTACGCCACTGCTTGACCAGGCGCTTGTCAATGCGCTTGTCCAGCGACTTGACCAGCCCCTCACGGCCTGCCGCCCGCAAGAACAACGGAAACGCGTCCACAATCGCCAGCACCCGGGTCAGTTGTGGGCTGGCAGCCACACTGGCAAAGGTCCTGCTACGCCCTTCCAGGCGCCGCTGCCCTGCTGCAGTATGGCCGCGCCCGATCAGTTCCGCTGCCAGCACCTCGCGGTCACGCAATGGCGTGGTCAGGGTACCCAACGCGCTGGCGGCCTCCTCCAACTGCTCCACACCAGGCAGCCCGCGCAGGGGCCTCAGCAGGCTGCGCAAGCGCCGCAGGCTGATGCGCAGGTCGTGCAAGGCCTCGCTGTCAGTATCAGCGGCCAGGCGTTCCCGGCAAGCCAGCAGCCGCACCTGCACCGCCAGGGTCTGTGCAACGACATGGTCTAGCATGGCAGACATACGACGCTCCTCGGTCAGCGCCCAGCGCGCGACTCACGAATGTAGAAGCGCGCCTTTTCGGCTTTGCGCGTGCAGCTTTCATAACCTTCGAACTGCTGCTGGGTCTTGGCCCCGGTCAACAGCGACAAAGCCTTGGAGTAACTGACAGCACCGGCAAAGCCTTCGGCCTTGGCCAGGTCCAATTCCTTCCAGGCGGCATCCAGCTGGGTCGCGCAGCTGTCACGGTAGGCCGTCTTGCCTGCGCAGCCAGCAAGGGCCAAGGCAATCAGTGGAAGGCAGATCCAGGCTTTCATCAGTATTACCTCAATGGAAAAAACAGTGGCTGTTCGACGCCCCGGCAGCTGAAAAGTGCCTTACCCGGCCAACTGTGCCTGGCCGGTTTTATTACAGTAGCTCAGCGCGATCTACATTGAAGCACAGCCTGTGATGGGTGCATTGTAGGACCATGGTTGCACTGGACGGGGAATATTCATGAGCAAACGCGTGGCACTGGTACTGGGCTCAGGCGGAGCCCGGGGGTATGCACACATCGGTGTGATTGAAGAAATCGAGCGGCGCGGCTACGACATTGCCTGCATTGCCGGCTGCTCCATGGGTGCAGTGGTTGGCGGCATCTATGCCGCCGGCAAGCTGAGCGACTATCGCAACTGGATCGAGAGCCTCGATTACCTGGATGTACTGCGCCTGGTCGACGTCAGCTTTCGCCTCGGTGCCATTCGTGGCGACAAGGTGTTCGGGCAAATCCGCAAGATCGTCGGCGAAATCAACATCGAGCAATTGCGCATCCCCTATACAGCGGTTGCAACCGACCTCACCAACCAACAGGAAATCTGGTTCCAGGAAGGCTGCCTGCACCAGGCCATGCGCGCCTCGGCGGCCATCCCAAGCCTGTTCACCCCTGTGATGCAGGGCAACCGTATGCTGGTCGACGGGGGCATCCTCAACCCGCTGCCGATTGTGCCTGTGGTATCCAGCCACTGCGACCTGATCATCGCGGTCAACCTCAACGCCACCAATCAGAAGCAATACCAGTTACCGGTGATTGAGCGCCCTGCGGCGTTCAAGATGCGTTTTGACTCCTTGCTGAGCTCATTGGGCTCTCGCCTGCCATTCCGGCGCAAGCCGGCGGAAGAGCTGATGCGTATCGAACAGGAGATCGCTGCCGATGGCCTGGCACCGCCAAACCCTTGGCTGGCAGATGCCGCCGACCCGGAAGGCCAACAACCGGCGGCGGCACCGGAACGCGAGGGCGCGCCAAAATCGGCGACCGGCTCGTTCATCATCGACAACGTGGGGCCTGCTTCGCTGCTGGACCTGATCAACCAGAGCTTCGAGGTCATGCAGACTTCGCTGGCGCAATACAAGATCGCCGGCTACCCACCGGACGTGCTGATCAACGTGCCCAAACGGGTGTGCCGATTCTTCGAGTTCTACAAGGCGCCCGAGCTGATTGCCCTGGGACGGGAAATTGCGCGGGATACGCTGGATAACCACGAAGGGGTGAAGCGCTAAGCGCTATAGCACCTGTGCCGCTCTCTTCGCGGTAGCCCGCCCCCACAGGTACTGAAACGAAACAGGCCGCACGAGGCGGCCTGTTCCTTCATGCAGCAACCACCTCAGTAACGGGTGATGTCAGCATTGGCTTCCAGCTGCTTGCGGTACGCCGCGAAGTCCTGCTGACCAGCACGCGATGCGAGGTAGCGGCGGATCTGCTGCTTCTCTTCGTCGGTGGCGGTAGCGCCTTCGTTGACACCCTTGAGCTGCAGCACCACCAGGCTACCGTCACGCAGCACTACGCTGCCATACACCGGCTTGTCCTTGGCTTGCGGCTTGCCCAGGCGGAACAGCGCCTGCAGTTCGGCCGGATCAATACCGTCCTCGCCACGGGTGACTGCTTCATGGGCCTTCCAGCCTTGCCCTTCGTGCACGCTGCCTGCGGCGATGGAGCCATCACGCAGGCCAGCAATCAGCTTGTCCGCCTTGGCCTTCAGCTCGGCAGTCGCCTTCTCTTTGGCCAGGTGTTCGCGGATGTTGCTGGCCACCGCTTCCAGCGGCAGTTGCTCCGGCTTGCGGTGCTCCTTGACGCGCAATACCACGGTGGTCTCCGGGTCGAGCTCGATCGCGGTGCTGTTGGCAGCCTCCTCCAGCACTTCTTCGGAGAACGCAGCCTGCACCACCGAACGGTTGGCGGTAATGCCTTCACCACCCTCGCGCCCAAAGGCTGCAGAGGTCTGCACCTTGAGGTTCAGGTCCTGAGCCGGCTGGGCCAGGTCGGAAGCCTCGTAGGCAGCATCCTGCAGCTGCTTGCTGGCATCGACGTAACGCTGCTCGACCAGCGGGATTTTCAGGTCACGGGTCAGTTTGTCCTTCAAGCTGGCGAAGCTCGGCACCTCAGGCGCCTGCACACCCAGCAGCTTGATCAGGTGGTAGCCAAACTCGGTGCGCACTGGCGCCGAGACCTGGCCGTCCTGCAGCTTGTACAGCGCGTCCTCGAACGCCGGGTCGTAGACACCCGGGCCGGCAAAGCCGAGGTCACCACCGCTGCTGGCCGAACCCGGGTCCTGGGAGAACTCCTTGGCCAACGCGGCAAAGCTTTCACCCTTGGCCAGGCGCTGCTCGATCTCTTCGGCACGGGCCTTGGCCTGGGCGTCGGTGACCTTGTCGTTGACCTCGATGAGGATGTGCGCGGCATGGCGTTGCTCGGCCAGGTTGGCGATTTCCTTCTCGTACTGGGCCTTGAGCTCTTCGTCGGTCACCTTGACCTGGTCGAAGAACGCCGACTTCTTCAGTTCGATGTAGTCGATCACCACCTGGTCAGGCGACATGAACTCCTTGGCGTGCTGCTCGTAATGCGCCTTGACCTCTTCGTCGCTGACCTTGACCGCAGCCGGGTCGGCCTTGAAGGTCAGGGAGGCGAAGTCACGGGTCTGCTTCTCCAGGCGAGCGAAGGCATCGACCTGCTGGTCGGTGACAAAACTGCTGCCGGCCAGGCCGGTGCGCAGCTGGCCGATGAGCATTTCCTCGGCGAGCATGTCGCGGAACTGCATGCGGCCGTAACCCATTTGGCGGATGACCTGGTCGAAGCGGTCAGCACTGAACTTGCCGTCCACCTGGAACTCCGGGGTTTGCAGGATCACCTGATCCAGCGCAGCCTCGGAGAAGGCAAACTTGGCATCTTCGGCGCCTTGCAGCAGCAACTTGCGGCTGATCAGGCCCTTGAGCGCCTCTTCACGCAGCAATTTGTCATCCAGCAGCGCTGGGTCGAAATCCTTGCCCAACTGTTGCATCAACTGACGGCGCTGCATGTCGGCAGCCTGCCCCAGCTCGTTCTGGCTGATGGTCTGGCCGTTCACCTTGGCGGCGTCCTGGCTATGGGTGGCGGCCTGGAAAATGGCTTCGAAACCGGTCAACGCCATCAAGACGACGATAAGGCCGATGATGGTCTTGGCAATCCAACCTTGTGAATTGTCCCTGATATTTTGCAGCATGCGTCCCCCAGAAACGGCTGTACCACTGCGTCGACAACCGCGGAGCGTGGGTAGAATCCTGATAAAAGAAAGGCGCATCCGAGGATGCGCCTTTTCTTAGCAAACGTGTCAGGCGGGAACGTTTGCGCCCCGCCTTCAGCGTGCTCGGACCCGGCAAGGCCGGGGCCGGCTGAAAGACGACTTAGTTGACGGCGTCTTTCAGGCCTTTGCCAGCCTTGAAACCTGGAACCTTGGCGGCTTCGATCTTGATGGCCTTACCGGTTTGAGGGTTGCGGCCAGTACGTTCGGCGCGGTCCTTGACCGAGAAGGTACCGAAGCCAACCAGAACGACGTCGTCGCCTGCTTTCAGGGCACCGGTTACGGAGTCGATCACAGCGTCCAAAGCCTTACCTGCGGTAGCTTTGGAAATGTCAGCCGATGCAGCGATAGCGTCAATCAGTTCCGACTTGTTCACTCTAAGTCCCCTTATTTCTCTAATGAGTTTGTTTCTAAGTATGTAATGAAAAGCTTATGAAACGTGCGCTGGGTGGCCTGATGACAATAGCGTGCCGCTTTATAGCAAGGGCCCGAAAAAACTGTCAAGGAAAGCCCCCCAGCCAAAAACTACTAATGCGTGCTGATTCTTTCCTTAGCATCGCCGTCGCGCTTTTCATCTTTCGCGACAATCTCAGGAGCCACATCTGGCAAGGGCTCCGGGGCGTATTGCAGCGCAATTTGCAGGACTTCGTCAATCCATTTGACCGGTTTGATCTGAAGATCCTGTTTGATATTTTCCGGAATCTCCTTCAGATCGCGAACATTCTCCTCTGGAATGATCACCGTCTTGATGCCGCCACGGTGTGCCGCCAGCAGTTTTTCCTTCAACCCGCCAATGGCCAGTACCTGGCCACGCAGGGTGATTTCGCCGGTCATGGCCACGTCGGCACGTACCGGAATCTGCGTCAGCGCCGACACCAGTGCAGTGCACATGCCGATACCCGCGCTTGGGCCGTCCTTCGGCGTGGCGCCTTCCGGCATGTGAATGTGCACGTCGCGCTTCTCGTGGAAGTCGGCGGCAATCCCCAGGCTGCGGGCGCGGCTGCGCACCACGGTCTGTGCGGCGGTGATCGACTCGACCATCACATCGCCCAGCGAGCCGGTCTTGATCAGTTGGCCCTTGCCAGGAATGACCACGGCCTCGATGGTCAGCAGCTCGCCACCCACCTGGGTCCAGGCCAGGCCGGTGACCTGACCGATCTGGTCCTGCTGCTCGGCCAGGCCGTAACGGAACTTGCGCACACCCAGCAGGTGCTCCAGCTGCTCGCTGGCCACCTTGACCTTGACCAGCTTCTGCCCGGTATGTTCCTTGACGACCTTGCGGCAGACCTTGGCAATTTGCCGCTCCAGCCCACGCACACCGGCTTCGCGGGTGTAATAGCGGATGATGTCGCGGATCGCCGAGACATCGACCTCCAGCTCGTCCTTCTTCAGGCCGTTGGCCTTGACCTGCTTGGGCACCAGGTATTTGACCGCGATGTTGATCTTCTCGTCTTCGGTGTAGCCCGGCAGGCGGATGACTTCCATCCGGTCGAGCAGCGCCGGCGGGATATTCATCGAGTTCGAGGTGCACAGGAACATCACGTCCGAGAGGTCGTAGTCGACTTCCAGGTAGTGGTCGTTGAAATTGTGGTTCTGCTCAGGGTCGAGCACTTCAAGCAGTGCCGAGGCCGGGTCGCCACGCATGTCGCTGCCCATCTTGTCGATTTCGTCGAGCAGGAACAGCGGGTTGCGCACCCCCACCTTGGTCATCTTCTGGATCAGACGGCCAGGCATGGAGCCGATGTAGGTACGGCGGTGGCCACGGATCTCTGCCTCGTCACGCACGCCACCGAGGGCCATGCGCACGAACTTGCGGTTGGTGGCAGCAGCGATCGATTCAGCCAGCGAGGTCTTGCCGACGCCAGGCGGGCCAACAAGGCAGAGCACCGGCCCGCGGATTTTCTTGACGCGCTTCTGCACGGCAAGGTACTCGAGAATGCGTTCCTTGACCTCTTCCAGGCCGTAGTGGTCGGCATCGAGGATTTCCTCGGCCTTTGTCAGGTCCAGACGCACCTTGCTCTGGGCTTTCCAAGGCACCTGCACGAGCCAGTCGAGGTACGAGCGCACCACAGTGGCCTCGGCCGACATTGGCGACATCTGCTTGAGCTTGTTCAGCTCTGCCTGGGCCTTGGCCAGGGCATCCTTGGGCAGGCCAGCGGCTTCGATGCGCTTTTTCAGCTCTTCGACTTCGTTGTGGCCTTCATCGCCATCACCGAGCTCTTTCTGAATGGCCTTCATCTGCTCATTCAGGTAGTACTCGCGCTGGCTGCGCTCCATCTGCTTCTTGACCCGGCCGCGGATGCGCTTTTCAACCTGCAGCAGGTCGATTTCAGCATCCAGCAGCGCCAATACGTGCTCGACACGGGTAGTCAGATCGACAATTTCGAGAATTTCCTGCTTCTGCTCGATCTTCAGGGCCATGTGGGCGGCCATGGTATCGACCAGACGCCCTGGCTCCTCGATGCTGTTCAGCGAAGACAGCACCTCGGCAGGGACTTTCTTGCCCAGTTGCACGTACTGCTCGAATTGCGACAGCAAGGTGCGCACGAACACTTCCGACTCGCGCTCGGCGGCGTCGGTTTCGTCGATCAGGGAGACTTCGGCACGGATGTGCCCTTCTACTTCGGTGAAACGTTCGACGGCGCCGCGCTGCTCGCCCTCGACCAGCACCTTGACGGTGCCATCAGGCAGTTTCAGCAGTTGGAGTACGGTGGCAACGGTACCGACACGATACAGGGCGTCCTCGCCCGGGTCGTCGTCGGCCGGGTTTTTCTGGGCAAGCAGGAGGATCTGCTTTTCGCCCGTCATCGCTGCCTCGAGGGCTTCGATGGACTTTTCGCGCCCCACGAACAGCGGGATAACCATGTGCGGGTAAACAACGACATCGCGCAATGGCAAAAGAGGCAAGTCGAGGGTTGTCTTCATGATTTCGCCTCTACAGCGGCCTTATGGCCGGAAACCGGTGGAAATGATGCTTGGACCTAATGTGGGGGCATGCCTGGGAAATTACAAGCGCTAGCGCAGGAAAAGCAGAAAGGGGCCCGTAGGCCCCCTTCTTGCTTGCAACCGCCACCGGCCATTGCCTGAATCAGGCGTCTGGCGCGGCCTTGGCTTGCGGCTCGCTGTTTTCGTAGATCATCAGCGGCTGCGAGGTGCCTTCGATGACGCTCTCGTCGATCACCACCTTGCTGACATCCTTTTTGGAAGGGATCTCGTACATGGTGTCGAGCAGCACGCCTTCGAGGATCGAACGCAGGCCACGGGCGCCAGTCTTGCGCTCCAGGGCCTTGCGGGCAACGGCCTTGAGCGCATCGCTGCGGAACTCGAGGTCGACGCTTTCCATCTCGAACAGCTTGGCATACTGCTTGGTCAGAGCATTCTTCGGCTCGGTGAGGATCTGCATCAATGCAGCCTCGTCCAGCTCGTCGAGGGTAGCCAGCACCGGCAGACGGCCGACGAATTCCGGAATCAGGCCAAACTTGACCAGATCGTCCGGCTCGACCTCACGCAGGGACTCGCCAACCTTCTTGCCCTCTTCCTTGCTGCGCACTTCTGCGCCAAAACCGATGCCACCCTTGGTGGAGCGGCCCTGGATGACTTTTTCCAGACCCGAGAACGCGCCACCGCAAATGAACAGGATATTGCGGGTATCAACCTGCAGGAATTCCTGTTGCGGGTGTTTACGCCCGCCTTGCGGCGGCACCGAGGCCACAGTGCCCTCGATCAGTTTCAACAGCGCCTGCTGCACGCCCTCGCCCGAGACGTCACGGGTGATGGACGGGTTGTCCGACTTGCGCGAGATCTTGTCGATTTCGTCAATGTAGACAATGCCCATCTGGGCCTTTTCCACATCGTAGTCGCACTTCTGCAACAGCTTCTGAATGATGTTCTCGACGTCCTCACCCACATAACCGGCCTCGGTCAGGGTGGTGGCGTCAGCAATGGTGAACGGTACGTTCAACAGGCGTGCCAGGGTTTCGGCGAGCAGGGTCTTGCCCGAGCCGGTCGGCCCGATGAGCAGGATGTTGCTCTTGCCCAGTTCGACTTCGTCACCCTTCTTGTCACGCTGGTTCAGGCGCTTGTAGTGGTTATACACCGCTACGGCAAGCACCTTCTTCGCGCGCTCCTGACCAATAACATACTGGTCAAGGATGCCGCTGATTTCTTTCGGCGAAGGCAATTTGTGCGCGCTGCTCTCGGCCTGGGCTTCCTGCACCTCCTCACGGATGATGTCGTTGCACAGGTCGACGCACTCGTCGCAGATAAATACCGAGGGCCCGGCAATCAATTTGCGCACTTCATGCTGGCTTTTGCCGCAGAAGGAGCAATAGAGCAATTTGCCGCTGTCCTCGCCGTTACGGGTGTCAGTCATTCGATCGATCCAATCCGGTAGGCTTGCAACACAAGATGAAGGCAATTGCGGGCTTTTTCAAGTCCGCAGGCAGGCGGTTTGCGCGCCTGCCTGCTCTGGCGCCCCGGTTCAGGAGGCCAGTTGCCGCTTGTCGTAGACCGAGTCGATCAGGCCGTACTCGGCCGCGCGCGAGGCGCTCATGAAGTTGTCACGCTCAGTGTCACGCTGGATGGTCTCGAGGTCCTGGCCGGTGTGATAGGCCAGCAGCTCGTTGAGACGCGCCTTGATGCTGAGGATTTCCTGGGCGTGGATCTGGATGTCGGTAGCCTGGCCCTGGAAGCCGCCCAGCGGCTGGTGAATCATCACCCGCGAGTTAGGCAGGCAATGACGCTTGCCCTTGGCACCGGCGGTCAACAGGAAGGCACCCATGCTGCAGGCCTGGCCGATGCAGATGGTCGAGACATCCGGCTTGATGAATTGCATGGTGTCGTAGATCGACATGCCAGCAGTCACCGAGCCGCCTGGGGAGTTGATGTAAAGATGGATATCCTTGTCCGGGTTTTCCGCTTCCAGGAACAGCATCTGCGCCACTACCAGGTTGGCCATGTAGTCTTCTACAGGACCGACCAGGAAGATCACTCGCTCCTTCAACAGGCGCGAGTAAATGTCGTAGGCACGTTCGCCACGGGCGGACTGCTCGATAACCATCGGGACCAGGCCGCCTGCGGCCTGGATGTCAGAGCTCTGCTGAATATAAGAATTGCGGGACATGTCCTGCGCTCACTCCCAAATAGTCATGGCTTGAATACGCACAAGCCAGCTCGAAGGCTGGCTTGTGGGGGTTTCCTACGAGAGAAGCCCGTTACTCAGCAGCGGCAGGTGCCTCAGCTGGTTTTACGGCTTCTTCGTACGAGACCGACTTGTCGGTCACAGTCGCTTTCTGCAGGACAGTATCTACAACTTGCTCTTCCAGCACAACCGAACGGACTTCGTTCATCTGCTGGTCGTTCTTGTAGTACCAGGCGATGACCTGCTCAGGCTCTTGGTAAGCCGAAGCCATTTCTTCGATCATCTCGCGAACCTTGGCGTCATCCGGCTTCAGCTCGAACTGCTTGACCACTTCGGCCACGATCAGGCCCAGCACTACGCGGCGCTTGGCTTGCTCTTCGAACAGCTCAACTGGCAGCTGCTCAGGCTTGATGTTGCCACCGAACTGCTGAACGGCCTGCACGCGCAGACGGTTGACTTCGTTTTCCAGCAAAGCCTTTGGCACTTCGATCGGGTTGGCGGCCAGCAGACCGTCCATGACCTGGTTCTTCACCTTGGTCTTGATCGCTTGGCGCAGTTCACGCTCCATGTTCTTGCGAACTTCGGTGCGGAAGCCTTCCAGGGTCGACTCTTTGATACCGAACTGGGCGAAGAACTCTTCGTTCAGCTCTGGCAGCACAGGGGCGGCAACACTGTTGACGGTGATGGTGAACTCGGCAGCCTTGCCAGCCAGGTCCAGGTTCTGATAGTCCTCTGGGAAGGTCACGTTGACAACGCGCTCTTCGCCAGCCTTGGCGCCAACCAGGCCTTCTTCGAAGCCCGGGATCATGCGGCCGGAACCCAGCACCAGCGGAGTGCCCTTGGCCGAACCACCCGCGAACACTTCACCGTCGACCTTGCCGACGAAGTCGATGTTGACCTGGTCGTCGTTCTGCGCGGCGCGCTCGACAGCCTCGAAACGGGTGTTCTGCTTGCGCAGCACTTCCAGCATGTTGTCCAGGTCGGCGTCAGCCACTTCGGCGCTCAGGCGCTCGACGCTGATCGACTCGAGGCCGGCAACGGTGAACTCCGGGAACACTTCGAAGATGGCGACGAATTCCAGGTCCTTGCCCTTTTCGAAGGACTTCGGCTCTACAGCGGGGGCGCCGGCCGGGTTCAGCTTCTGCTCGACGATGGCTTCGTAGAAGGATGCCTGGACCAGGTCACCGAAAGCCTCTTGACGGGCATCAGCTTCGAAACGCTGACGGATCACGTTCATCGGCACTTTACCAGGACGGAAGCCCGCAATCTTGGCGCGCTTGGCAGTCTGCTGCAGACGCTTGTTGACTTCGTTCTCGACGCGCTCGGCCGGAACGGCGATGGTCATGCGGCGCTCGAGAGCGGAAGTGTTTTCAACAGAAACTTGCATGGATATTCCTCGTTGCACAGACGTTAGCCGGCGTTAGCCCGACTCCAGAATCAAGGGCAAGCATTCTAGTGAGTCGCGCAGCAGAAGTCACCCCACTCGGGACGACGGGAAACCACGCCGGTCGATTAACTTTCATGGCCCGCACGGCATACCGCCAGGCCTGCTTCCAATAGGGGCCGCACGGCGCCCGTAGCGCCCTGTAGCCGAAATACCTTGTCAAACAACTGCCAGTGGCGAAATCGCTGCCTTTATTCAGGTTCGATTTCGTTGAACTGGCAATATTCTTCCCACTCCATCCCCAGCGCCTCGGCCACCTCGCGGTGCGTCTCCAGGCGCATGGCCTGCAGCTGCTCCGGGGTTTCGGCAACCAATTGCAGCGCCAATTCCCAGGGCTGAACGCCCTGCTCCTCGGCCGCGTCCTCGAACGCCCACTCGATTTGCTGGGCCTGCTCGCGCGCATCCAGCTCGCGGATCTCCTCGAGCAACTGCGGGTTGGCCTCTGCGAAGCGCTGTAGCGCCAGGGCCTGACGGGATTCTTTTGCGATCATTCGGCTGTTCCTCTGCCGGCCAAAAGACCGGTGTTTCAACCGGCTGAAATCTAACAGCTTTTATTGGGATGCCACTAGAGGATTGCAAGGGGGCGGATGTGAATTGGCGGTGAGGGCGTTCGCCACGACATTTTCAGCGCATGGAAGGCACGCACAGCGCCAAAACAAAAAGGCGCCCGATCTCACGATCAAGGCGCCTTTTCTGAAATATGGGGTGGACGATGGGAATCGAACCCACGACAACTGGAATCACAATCCAGCGCTCTACCAACTGAGCTACGCCCACCATATTGCGGTCTTGCGATGTTGCGGTACAGCTTTACAGAAGCATGGTGCGGACGAAGAGACTCGAACTCTTACAGCTTGCGCCGCTGGAACCTAAATCTGGTGCCAGAGCTTGGTCAATTCGCGAAACCCTTTAGATACAAGGGCTTGGCGCGCATCTTACACAGGTGGGACACACTATGCAACGCTAAATTCGTGTCCCAAGTGTCCCCATGTGTCCCGGTGTGTCCCGCCCCGTTTTGGGTGGGCCCACGGTCGCCGCTCAGGGCCTACTCTGCCCGAGCCACGAATCAGAAAATGTGTCCCAACTAGGCCGTTGTAGCCTCACCATAGTTGAAGAACGTGTCGCGCTCTACCGACTCAAAAGCGGTCGGCTGTGCCGGTGCTGCCTCTAGCGCATTGCGCGCCTGCATCAGATTTTCCGGTGCCAGATGCGCGTACCGGAGTGTCGTGTTGATGTTCTTGTGGCCCATCCAATGCTGGACGGAGGCCAATGGGACGCCGCGCTGTACCAGGCGCGAAGCGCAGGTGTGGCGAAGCATGTGAACGATGAACTGCGGGTCTTCTTCCATGCCCATGTAGGCGCGCAGAGTGGCCCACTGGTGACGCAAAGACGAAACGGTGAGCCCTTCAAAGGTAGTCAGGTTCATCCGCCTGCGGTGCAGGATGCGCGCCACGCGACTGGTAGCCGGGATGGCACGGGCGTCTCCGTTCTTGGTCTGTCCGGCGTACAGGTGAATCATCCCTTCCTGGAAGTCAGGAGCACTGAGCCCGAGGAGTTCAGCACGGCGGAACCCTGTATCGACCGCCACAATGATGAAGTCGTGAAGGCAGTTGAGCCCCAGGTGCTGGCACGCCTTTAGGACGTTGCCCTCCTCCTCCGTGTTCATCCAGCGGATACGGTGCTTGCCCTCTTTACGGCGGATCATACGTGGCACGCTGAGGAGCCAGTTGTGGTTCACAGCGGTCTTGAGGACCATAGAAAGAAGCGACAGCTTGCGGTTCACGGTCGAACCAGAGTTGCCCAAGTCCTCAAACTCCAGGACCATTTCGGTGATGGCCTCGGTCGTGATATCGCTCAGCAGCGTGTCGGCCCCAAGTGCTTTCAGCACGTTGCCGCCATTGAGTGTCATCGTTTTTTCAGACTTGCCACCCTTCCACTCCAGGCGGAATGTCAGGTCGTAGGCTTCTTGAAGGGTCTTGCGGGATTTCAGCGGGGAGATGGTGCCGGTGCCTTCGCCACGTACCGCCTTGGGTAGCGTGGCCCTCCTTGCTAGCTCTCTAGCCTCATCGGCCTTCGCCTCTTCCTCTGTGGCGAACGTTTGTCTGTAGCGGTCGTTGCGTGACCCGAGTGAAACTAGGTATCTATTTCCCTTCCTGTATATGGGCATTTTTGTCCTCTGATTCGAACAAGCTTTCAATGAATTTGCGCCCGGCGTCAGTGAACACCAGTTGCTTCTTACGCCAATCGTTCGGGTCTTCCTTAGCGACCAGGAAGCCCAAACCAGCGTCCGTGCGCCCACCACGCCCATAGCTCGCAGCGTAGCGGGATGCGACAGCTACACCTACCCCAACCAAGTCGGCCATTTCTGAAATGCCCACAGGCTCTTTTTGCTGGGCAAGAGTGAGCAAATAGATGACTTGCCGAATCGGCATTTTGGGGTCCAGGTCGTGGAACTTCTCAAGTGCCGTGACCAGGCTTGTGATCTGTGCGCTGTCCATGTTTCTTATCTACCACCTTGTTGAAAACCAAGTGAAGGCCCAGGAGCCAGATATGATTCTCACAGATGGAAAAGTAATAGTCAAGGAACATTCCCGAACGCGAATATGTTTCGAGGAAGAATTCCCATCCGAACAATGTCAAAAACACGCCTTTGAATCCTTTTAGTGAGCCTGTGACGGATAATTGTCACAAATGGAAAGGTATTGTTCAAGCGACATTTGCCTGACTAACGACTTCTCTTAGAAGATACTTTCTCATAGACAAAATCGAAAAATCCGGGGAGTCTACGCCTCAACACCCTGATGCGAAACCGCTACACTGTAAATTCATACAGTGCTTTTCGTCGGCGATAGAAAAAGCCCCCGGTAGTTCCCGAGGGCAGCGCTGAAACGATTTTGAGGAGTTCGTCACAATTACCAGGAGCTAAGGAACACGTAGCCGTCCTGATAGACGAATGTGTGGGACAGATCGCAGTCCCAAGCCTGCTGCCAGTCGATCCAGTTAAAGAAAGATTCATCTCCTTTCAGGCCGTGAAGCTCGCAGCACCACTCCTCTGCGAAGGCTTTTTCGCTGTCGTAATGGCCCCGGTAGGCGGCCTGGAAGTCATCTTCTGTAACAGAACCGCCATGATAGGCAGTGAAGGCAGCCCAGGCTTCGCCGTGCATCTCGACCATTTCCACATGGTTCAGGACACGCTGTATGTCCGGGTATTCGCCAAAGGTCGCCAAGCCCTCACCATCCCAATCGTGTGCAGCCCATTCCTCTGCCGAAGCCACCTGGCCGGTCTTATCGCAGCACCTGCAGAAGAACTGCTCGGGCTTCTTACCGCTGCACGCTGGGCAGGTAACGGTGACGTTAGGGTATGGGCTGGTGCGCAGGACGTAGACCGCAATGGCCTGTTTCAGCTCGTCCGCGTCCGCGTAGTCCTCCAGGTCGAACCAACGGCCGTGCAGGTGGCCGTTGTTGTAGGAGGCCAGGCAGGCTGCGTACATCTTCATTGTGTCGCTCCAGGTAGTGCGTGTGTTCGTAGTCACTTCCGACCGTGTGAATATATCGTATGTGGTAACGACACCCCATGCAAGTGATTTATTTCCATTTGTGGAAATGACGTGTTTTCGTAATTTTGGCGCGCTTCTACGCGGATTCTGTCGGGCTTAGCCCCTGCGAATTCTCCAGAATCGACGTACAGACGCGAAAAAGGGCCCGATTGGGCCCCTTGAGGTGTGATTGCGTATGACTTGCGTCAGCGCTTCCTCACGAACTTGGTGTAGGTGTAGAAGGCTCGACCACTCGGAGAAAGGAAGGTGACCGCGTACTCATTCTGTTGGAACACCTCCACACGCATCCCCGAACTGACGTGGCAGCGACCCTGGCTCACAAGCCGGTCAGCGCCCGCTTGATCGCCGTCCTGGGCAACGGCCCCGAACGCGTCAAGGTCGCTCTGCTTGTTGCAGTAAACATAGTCTGCGGGAATGACGCCGTTGTAACTTACGTCTCGCCATTGCGCCCAAGCACCAGAAGGGAGGGTGAGCGCTACAGCACCGACCGCAATAAATCCTTTCCAATCGACAGCCATGACTCGCCTCCAGGGACCATTCACTTGGTCTGCTTCTCGCCGTTTTCTTCCATAAACTCTGCGAACGCTTCGAGACGTACGCCATACCAGCCTTTGCCGTTTTTAGGAGACCAAAGCACGCCGCTTGGCTTTACGCGGATGTGGCCGACCACTCGGCCCTCAGGATCGACGATTTCATGATCTTCATATTTGCGCGGACGAAACGAATTAACTGCCATAACTTCCCCTGTCTCCGGCTCTCTGCCGCTAGCGATACGTGGGCAGCATTTTGCCATCACGATTGGAGCTGTGTGTAGCCCTCTGCGCAAAAACAGATAGCCGAACGTCCACACGCTTAGGATTTGCCGCTGAGGGCCCAAAAAAGCCCCACAAAGGGCCGAAGATGGCCGCCTGTGAGGCTGGAAAGGTGGAGCGCGGGATTCTTAATCTGGTGACAGGCCCTGTGTTTACTGGGGTTTCCGGCCATGTGGGACACATTCCGGGACACATTGGGCTGCCGCTGGGCCACTTGGGGCCTGCCCGGAGGGTTCTCAGAGGGCGGATTCTGACCGCTCGCTGGGGGCACCGGGGGTAGTCGCGGCCTATCAATTTCGAGGTGGGCTCTCAAATTTTTGCAACAAAATCATTTGGGCCATTTGCCCTTGAGACCCAGGACGAACCACAGCACTACAGGGACGCCAGGCCAGCCCACTAAGAGGCTCGCTATGGCCCAGGTGGTTTCGTTGGAGCCGTACCGCACGTAAGCCGTGAGGGAGTCCATGTGCCAGGTCAGGTAACGCATGATGAGGATGTATATAAAGAAGCCCACGGGGGCCAGGAGGATGCCCAGGAGGTGAATCCCTTGGACAGTCTTGAGGAGGCGCATTGGGGCTCTCTTTGGCTGCTGGAGGCGGCACTATAGAGCCCTGCGGGTGGAGGGTACAGTGAAGGTATATAAAGGAGGGATGATGATGGTGGTGGTACTTAATGACCACTAGAGATGAATCAGTGACTGCATCTCCATGATAGACCATTAGGAAACCTCAGTTAGCCCCCCTACCCCCCATAAAGAGAGTGGAGAGGTAAGGTTCCCAATGGTCATCATCATCAGCAGTCAAGCCATGACGGACACACTGAGGTCTCCCTACAGTCCGAACAGTGTCCGGCACCACGTAAGCCGTGATGTAGCCCCCGGATGAACGTCTCCGTCATCCTATTGTGGTCCCTTGGGGACTTGGGGGCGAACGTGCAGGGAACGTGCTTACTTGCAGGCTAGTCGCGCAGCGACGATGGAAGTCATTATCTGACGGCCACTCTCGCCACCTGGCGCTGCTTGCGCACGCTTCACCGCTTCGGCCTCCGTTTCCACGTAGGTGACGGATACGGTCTTACCCGTCCCTTCGATATCAGCGGTGAAACGAGTAAACCCAACGTATGCCCCGAACCCGTTCTTTCCGTTCACAGCGCCGCAAACATACCGGTGCGGCTCAGTTCCTACGACCTTCAAGTCCTTGAACTGGACAGCATCGGGATCGCGGAACTGAGCGGCTATCTGGGGTTTGGCAGCATCAAGCGTAGGATCGCCGCCATCCGAGCATCCTGTAAGCGCTGCCGCAACGAGTGTCGATCCAATAAGAAGTCGCATCACTAACCTCCATGTGAAAGGAGGATTATGGCGCTTTGCCTTTACCAATTGCTACCGGGCCCCTGCGTTGCCTCCCATCCAGCCTTTGTTGCGCTGAGGGCGGCCCAGTACGTGGCCCATGAACTTCTTCAATTCAGCGTCCATGTTCTTGGTCCGTATCTCCTGGACAGCCTTGTCGTTGTCCCGAGCCATGTGGTCTACCCAGTACGCTACGGCCATCGCCAGGGCATCGAGCCGGTCATCATGGGACAAGGCCCCACGGTCGCGTGTGAGGCGCGTGAGCTGGTAGAACAAGCTGTACTTGATGTCTGCCTGGGCCGACTCAAAGTCCCGCTCAATCAGCTTCTGGTCCACGATGAGACGGTGCTGCGTGAGGACGGGTTCCAGGGTGTCGATGACGCGCTGCTCTTTCTGCTGCGAGTGCTTCACCTCTTCGACCAGGCAGCGGTGATGCTTCTGCAGGATCGGCTGGAAGAGCTTGGTGTACATGCCGTCACCGAAGTTGGCTTCGATGATGATGTGGTTTGCTTGGTGCGCCTTGGCGATCTTGGCGAGCGTCTCCAGTGTTTCATCGGAGTAGCCACCACGGAGGCCCCCAGCGGCCACCAGGAACAGGTTGCCCATGAGGACTTTCACCACGGCATAGCCGGTTTCGTCTTGACCACGGCCCGAGGGGTCAATAGCCATCACGCATCCGGTGTACTCGCTCATCTCGCTGGCGTGCCACATAGGCCGGTAGAAGCGGTCCCCGGTGAGCGCAACGGTGGGCATATCGTTGATGCAGAGTTCAGGCGATGCAGCCCAGGCCAACTTGACGTGAGCCATGATCGGGTTGAGGTTCATCACCATCAGGTCTTGGACCTTGAGTGGGAACTTGTCACCGTCACTGAGGCTGGTGTCCAGCATGAACTGGAGGGCAAAGCCAGCGCGGCCATACGAGGCCATACGCTCCATCAGGTCTTTCTCATCGAACCTTCGCGGGTCCGTGGGCTTGCCTGAAAGTGTTGGGTCAGCTTCCATCGCTTGCGTGATGAATGGGGCCAAGCTGCCCTTGTAGTGCGGCACCTTCTGGAGTGTCGGGTACAGCGCGGGCCACACACGGATTTCATAGCCGCGTTCGGGGAGCCGGTTGTACAAGGACATCTCACACTGAGGTGTGCCCAGGTAGATGATGCGTGCCGACTGGAGCGGCTTGAGGATCGCATCGAATTCCTTCACGGCCTCGGACAGCTTGTCCCGCATCATCTGCGTGGCAGAGTTGTTCGGAATTTCGATGTCGTCCGCAATGATGATGTCGGCACGGGAACCAGTGATCTGGCCCATGATGCCCACGGACTTAACCGAAGGGGACTGGTCAGGAAGCGCGGGGGCAACCTCAAACGCCACCATCTTGTCGATCTGATCCGGCCCCGGCTTGAGGTGCTGGAGCAACGGCATTTCGTGGATGAGGCGTTTGACGAAGGTGGAGAACGCATCGGCGCGTGCGCTGGAGGCGGACACTACCAGGATGCGGAGTTGGGGGTTTCGCCACAGGAGCCAGCACACGAATGCGGCTGTGACCCATGACTTTCCCACACCCCGGAAGGCTTCAATGACGCATCGCCGGGGACCGTGTTGTAGGTATCGGGCGATGTCGTACTGGACGGGAGTAGGTTCGGGAAGGTTGAGGTGTTTCCACACCAGGTAGATGAACTTTCGAAAATCCTCCTGGGCGGGATGAACTTTAACGCGGTCAGCCATACGGCGAAGGGACTCCTTGGGCCCGCGCAGGAGCGAGCCAAGGCATAGCCGCAAGGCCGCCCAGGACGCGCCTGGGGGCACCTGTTATTGTTGTTTTTGAGTACGGTATATTGGCCTAGACACGGCCAATGAACTGGTAGAGAAATGGGATCGCTAGATTTTTACGCTGAGGAGCTAGGCCGCCAGGGCCTGATTATTCCGCCGTTCTGTAATAGGGACATGCTCGGGCGGATGGTAGACATCGTTCGAGAGCAATCTCCTGATATGGACTCGAAACTGGTATCGGTGCTGTCGGAGGTCTACACGCCCGCATGGTTCGCCACCATGGTCGTGTCTCGCTATGCTCAAACCCCGGTTATCAAGGAATACGCGATTACCATTAGCGAGGCGATAGAAGCCCATTTGCTCGGGTTAGATCACATTGCAGTGGCCGGGCTCATGCCCATCATTGAGGGGGCCATCGTGAAACTGGGCCTCGCCAACGGCATTAGCGCCAGAAAGACGATGAAGCAGAAGGTGGTAGCGCTCACCACATGCGCCATCGAGAAGAACCGCACAAAGAAGCTGGGAGATTATGAGGAGGTCGATTCGATGCTTCGCTCATTCATGGCCTTCCTTGAGACCTTCTTTTATGAAAACAGCGAGCGCTATCCGTTGCCGGACAAGACAAACCGCAACGGCATCCTCCACGGCGCATACGCGGATATCGATTACGGCCATCCGATCAACTTCTACAAGACGCTCACGGCGCTGAACATGCTGTGCTGGATTTCGGAATTCAATCCTTTTGCACCGAAGAACACGCCGGAGAGCCAGGCTCTTGCTGCGTACTACCTTTCGATGATACGCCTGCGTCCACAAGTCAAGGCTGGCTGTCATGAGCTGATCTTCGGCGCTACCTCGGAAGCGCGATAACGTTGTCGTCATCGAACACAGGCAGGTCGCTGAGGTCGCCCATGGTGCTGCCCTTGGGCGCCAGGGACTCAATTTTGTTGTCTTTCAGGAACTGGCGGATGACGTTGAGGTAGGCCGGTGCCGGTGGCGAACGCACCAACTTCCCGTCCTCCATCACACCTTCGCCGTCGATGGTCACGGGGACACCCCGCATGATTTCGAGGCACCACACGGCGAACTCGTTGTGGACTACTGCAAGTTCCTTTTCGGTTGCTCTATCCGAGGACATGGTGGACTACCATTTCGAGTGCTTTGGGGAAGCCGAAGTAGTTCACGGCCATGGTGATAGCTACGCCCAGGGCGAGCCATTTGATTTGAGTGAGGTTGTCCTGGATGTTGGTCAGGGCCTCATTCAAGGCTTCTGTCATCTTCTGGACCACGCCCAGTTCTTTTTCTTGCGCCTCCACGCGGACCTCCAGACGGGTCACGCGGCGGTCGATTGTTTCGCTCATTGTTGTTTTCCAAGTGGTGGCCCCCGGTCTCCCGAGGGCGAATCAATTAAGAGGTTGTAGTGGTCTGGACCCATAGGGCCGTTTGGGCTTCCCCGGAGAGCCTGAGCGCCTCCTGGAGTTCGGCCTTGGTGGCCTGGATGGTGCTGTTGTTCGCAAGTACCCAAGTGATGGTGTCGGTGTCGCCCAGGGCAACAATGGAGCGAGCCATGCGGTTCTGGCTGGCCTCATCGCCGTTGAAGGTATTACCTGCGGTGGTGGTTACTTTGATGGCTGCAACGGAATCGGCGCGACTCAGAACGAACTCCATCCGTGTGGTGGAGCTGGAGACCACAAAGTCCCCTACGGTTCCGAAGTCCCCTGCTACTGCGCGTGTGAATAGCTCGCGCCCGTAGTCGTGAGTGTCATCCTGGCTGGCCGTGAATGGGGCCTCACCAATCCCTGTGAAGGTGACAGTGAGGGTCACGGCGGTTTTGTCAGCGTTGGCATAGGCCGGGCCCGAAGCCGTGGTGTATACCGCTGGAGTGGAGCTGGTGGTGCTGGTATCGGTCATTACGCTACTCGCAACATAACGGTGGCCTTGTAGCCGGAGGAAAGGTATCCGCACACCATCCAGGTGCCGGATGCCGTGACGGAAGATTGGTAGTTGTAGGAGCCGTAGTAGATGGCAGAGCCAGCCAGGAGCGTGCCTGGGGCGTAGTTGCCGTTCGCCCACATGAAGGCATAGGTGCCGACCGCGCCCACTGCGAGCTGGCCGGTGTACGCCCCCAAGTTGCCCGTATGGATGATTGGGTAAGACACGTTCCCCATGGACCAGCCACCGACCTTGAACACGTTGTCCGTGTCGATGCCCAGGTAGCAGGCGTACTGCCCATCGCGAATGAACGCCATGACGGCGGAGGCATAGTCGTTGGAGCCGTTACCGATGGTGAGTGCGTTGGCTGCACCACTGGAGGTGATGTTGGCGATGGCGGGCGGGTTGGCTGATACAAAGCGCATCCCCGTTGTGTCGTGCGTCTCTCCTGCCTTGAGGTAGTCAGCGATAGCGAAGTGAGCGCTGTTGTACACCGTGAGCCAGCCGGACCAGGTAGTTGCTGCCGTGGCGTAACGGAAGAAGCGCTCAGTGCCTGAGGAGAACTCCTGGCAGATCGTGGTCAGCGCCGATGAGTCCTTCCACTGCGCATGATTCACTAGGACGCCGTAGGTAGGGTCGCCTAGACCTGGGATAGCTAACCCTGCTGGCCCCCCGGAGATGAACCCCACCTGGGTGCCTGTGCCGTACAAGTCCGCTGGAGTTGCAGCCGCCATCGTGGTGCTTCGGAAGTCCACAACGGCCCCCAGGCCATGCGCCAGGTGGGACGGGAAGTACTCCAGCCCTGTTTCCGTGGAGTTCTGCCGAAGAGCCTGGAGCGCCTCCCCCGTTGCGGCAGGCAGCTTCAAGCTCGCAGCGTAACCGGCTGCCTGCTGCTCAGACGTTGCGGCATTGGTCTCGCTGGTTTTCGCAGCGGCCTGAGAGGCGGCACTGGCTGTCTCCGATGCCGAAGCTGCGGCTGCCGAGTTCGCGGCGTTGGTTTCGCTCGTTTTGGCAGCCGTTTGGGAAGCTGAGGTTGCGGCTTCTGCGGCCTGAGTGATGGTGTTGAGGTCGTTCACAGCAGTCGTGTGAATCGCCTCCAGGTCACTGTTGGCGGCTGTACGGATAGCAGTGGTCTTGTCGATGGAGTCCTGCTCAATCGAAAGCATGGTGTTCTTGAAGTTGACGTTCATGTAGTTGAGCGTCATCAGGTCTTGCGCATCTACAGGGTCTGCGAAGTCAGTGGCGCGGACGCCTTGCCCATCCCATACGCCATCAGCGGTCAGGTGGATGCTGGCCTGGGTGCCGTCATACGCCTCCTGGGCGCAGTACAGGTTGTACGTGACAATCAGGTCCAGGTCCGCTTCGAGGAGCGTGGAGCCATCCTGGAAAGAAACGATGGCGGAATCCTTGGGAGTGATCCGGCGAATCTCGACCACGCCACCAGCAGTAGGCGCAGAGGCGATCTTGATGGTGTACGAATCTACCCATGTGAAGGCCGTGACCACTGTGTCTACGGACACCTGGATGTGGGCCGTGTCCAGGTATGGGAAGTTGAAGGGAAAGTTTGTGGTTGCTCCGTCCGCTTTCAACTGGACGTAGCTGTAGGGTGTGTAAGCCAAATAGAGGGTTCCAAAAAAAGAAAACCCCAGCCGAAGCCGGGGTTCCCATAGAGGTGGTTGTGTCAGTGCTGCTTCGAGCCGGTTGGGTAGTCGTTGGCAATCATGTTCAACATGGTGCTAACGGGCGCTACGTTGTTCATCGGCAGGAGGCGAGCCCAGTTCTTGATGTCCGAAGCGGACGTTTGGGAGTCATCAGAGAGCCCGTTCTTGACGAGCTTCTTCATGGAGATGAGGCCGTTGATGGCCTGATAGGTTGGGTTGGAGACAAAGCTGGACAGGTCGCTGGTGGTCCGCATCCCAGAGAACAGCGGGTACGGAGACACCGTGTCATAGAGGTTTGGCAGAAGAGAAGCCTGAGAAATTTTGCCGAAGCTGTTGGCCACAATCTGACCGGGGGCCATACGCTGGTCCAGGAACTTCTGGCGGTTCTCCTCATTCATCCCCATGGAATCCAGCATGGTTCGGCCCATGTAGGTCAGGCTCGCCAGGAATCCCCCGTGCAGGACAGTGGACAACGTGGCCCAGTCCCGGTGGTTCGCGGCGAAGAGCATGGACTTGTTCCAGCCGTGCATGGTGAAGGCCATGAACTGGAACATGGCTTTTCCTAGTGTGGTCCCCATGAGTGGAATCATGGAGCTAAGGTCGTTCTCCTGGATGACACGGCGAGACTCACGGTGCATCGCAGTCATGAACCTGGAGTAGTTCTCAGGGGAGTCCTTAACCCAGGCCCCGAAGTCCAGCTTACGGGAAGGCCCGAAGGCACCATTCCGGGGAGTGCTGTACTTCTTGAGGTCCGCCAGAACGCCGTTCGCTTGGTCTCTGCTCATCCCCATCCAGGCCAGTCGGTCATCGGTGAGGAGCTTGGACGCCGCACCATTGGCGTGATTGACCCAGTGATTCACCAGGGCGATAGCGTGGATGCGCTTCTGCTGGATCATGAGCGGTGTCATGCCGGTGTAGTCCAGGACGCCTTTGGCGACCTTGCGTAGCCCGTTGTCCACGGCATCCAGCTTGCGGTTGAACGCGGTGTCACCGTTATGGCGAACCCAATCGTCCTTGGCGCTGAAATTCAGGCGGGCCACGTAGTCAGCCCCGGCACCTCCGATTGTGTTCTCCAGGTGGTCCAGGAGGTCATCCGGGGCTTTGCCGGTGGCGATGTCACGGCGCAGTGCTCGGAGAGTGGGCACGGCCTGGAGCGTGGCCTTCCATCCCATGGACCCAGTGATCTGCGACAGCTCGGAGACTTGGTTCCATACCGCCCCGCCCATGAGGCGGATGACGTTGAAGTTACGCCACATTTCCAGGCTCTTGTTGAGCGTGGAGAACTCCTCCATCGGGAGGCCCTGGATGCGATCGAAGGCGAACTTCAAGTCCTTTCGCATACCGGCCACGTTCGCGCCTGGGCGCATCCCTTCCCCGAACTTGTTCTCCGTGGCGGCCATGATGGCCTTTTCGATGTCCTGCCCCTTGTACACGTCCAGGTGCTTTGCAAGGGCCACGCTCCCTGCCATACGGCGCAGGTACGGCTCCACTACTTCGAAGGCGTTGGTGTGGATGAAGTCGTTGAGAGAAACAGCGCTCTTCGTCCCATCGGCACCTGTCCAAGTCTCGGTGTGCAGCTCGTTCACGGAGTTCCGGTTCTTGAGACTTGAGGCAGTACGCCCCGCATCAGTCCCCTTCGTGGGCAGCATATCGTCCATGACCCGGACGGCCTCCTCTTCGGAGTAACCGCCATTGAGCATCAGCGAGTGCTTCAAGGCTTCCCGGTCGGTGCCCATCATCATGGAACCCATCGCGTCCTGCGTGCGGTTCGCATGGGCCTCTTCGACAGTCCGAACGTACCACTTCGCCCAGCGGTTGGCGGCCTCATCCGAGATGCCCTCACGGGCTCCCTGATACGCCCTAGCCCACCAGCCGGTGACAGCTTCATGGCCCCAGGTGTTGACCATGGAGTTCCACTTGTTCACGTCATGCTTTCGCGGGAGGTAGTTCGGGTTCTTTTCCAGGGTGCCGACCACGGAGGTAGCGCCCGTGTCGGAGTCACGGATTTCCGTTTCAGTCAGGCCCAGCTTGATCCGCCCTTCATCCTTGAGCGGGTTGTTGATGTAGTCCGCCACATGGTCCAGGGTCTTTCGGATGGTCTCACCAGCACGCACTACCTCATCAGGGAAGTCAGCATCCCGGCCCCGGATGAAGTCCGACACCAGGCTACCGAAGTGGTCAAATGCCTCAGCCTTCTGGTGCCACTTAAAGCCGTTGGCCTGGAACCACTTCTGGAACTGCGGGAGCGAGGTTTTCTTCATCTGCGTGGCCCAGCCTTCTGTCCACTTCGTGGTGTCGTCCCAGGCATTGGGCCCGACCACGGAATGGTCCTTGTAGCCAATGGACGTGCCGAAGAGCTTGGCGGCCAGCGCACGGACCGCGGTTGGAGAGTCAGCTTTGCCAAGCTTGTTTTCCAGGCCGAGGCCCCAGCCGAACACTTCGGGGATGTGCGCAGCCTTCGCGGCCTGAGCATCCACGCTGCCTTCCAATGCGGGACTGCGCACCGTCCTGGACACGCCTCCTGGGCGGGTAAGTGGGTTCGCCAGCTCCACCAGGCGGGACAGGGCGTTGTGTTCGTTTTTGCCGATTCCTAGCAACTTTCGAAGGCCACCGACAAAGCGGTCCCACAAGGAAGCATCGGGCTTGCCTGGAAGGGCCTTCCCCTTGAGCCACTGCTGGAACCGGGCATTAGTCAGTCCGTAGGCGATCATCTCCTTGGGGTTGTCCAGGTTAATCCCCAGGCGGCCCTCCAGAGCGCTCTTCCAGTGTTCCCCGAACTCATTCTGCGCAGCCTTGAGCATCGAGCCGTGCAGAGTGCTGAGGTCCGTAGTGGCCTTGCTGATCTGCGGGTCCGTGGACATGAGGCGGTCGCTGGTGGCGTGCATCTTGTACACGGTGGCTGCGTGGACCAGCTCATGCACGAAGGTTTCTTCATTCAGGCCGGACAGGTCCGACAGACGCCCGGTGGGGCTCATGTAGGAATGGCCCCGGAGGAACATTTGAATGCCATCCCCGGTGGACTGGTGCGGGGTGAGAACCGCGCCCTTAGCAGTTTTAATCACCGCGTCCATCGCCGCATTGCCAAACTTCTGGCCCTTTTCGATGACCTTGAAGTTCATCTTGCGGAGGTCCACAGCCTTGAGGACACGGTTCAGCACTTTGACCGTCTCGGGGTTCTTTGAGTACGCCCGGACGTAATCGGCCAACTGGCTCACGCGGTTGACGCCGCTGGGGAGGATCAGGTTGTCATCCCGGCCGCCACTGGCTTCGTAGCGGGGGGTGTCCCACTCTTCGCTCCAAGGCTGCTTGCGCCCAGGTGTACCCACTGACGGTTCCTGCGGCTCATCCCGTGGCTCACCCGCTGCCGGTGGTTCCTCTGGTGCCCGTGGCTCCTCGGGCGGCAAGTCCACGGTCTTGGGTTCCTCCCCCGGCGAGTGGATGCGGGCGGAGCCTCCGTCCTCAGTCCGCCAAATAATGGCGTTGCCAGGGGTGTTCTTCGTGTCCACGTCCTGGCCGAACCTGCGGAGAAACTCAGGCTGGCTCAGCGCGCCTTCACCGGGGCGCATGAGGCCCGAATCGGTAAGCTCCTTGATTTGCGCCTTGCCGGACTCCTGGCGGCCCCACTGGGCCAGGCGGGCGTTTTCCTCAGCCAGCGGCCCCTCTACGTGAGCGAGGCTACCGCCAATGGCCCCGAGGCCCAGGCCCATCGCAGCGGAGATGTACAAGTCGTCATCCGTGCGGAGCGGGTTGTATCGGTTCATCAGCGCATCATAGCCCACGTTGGTCCCAGCCCCGACCACGCCCATGCGGACTGCGTTGGCAATCCGTGAGCCAGCCGTGAGTAAGCCTTCGCCGCCCATACCGGGGACAAATCCGATGAGCGTGGGCAAATCCACCAGCCCGCCGACTAAACGGCCCCCGAAGCCTGCGACTCCCATTTCAGACAGCTTCTGCTCATCCTGCATGGACTGCTGCATACGGGAGCGCCGGAAGTCAGCATCGGAGTCACTTGTGGCCTGGAGGATGTAGTCCCAGCTCTTCTCGGGAATGCCCTCCAGGTACTTGCCAGCCTTATCGTTGTCCCAGGAGAAATTCCAGTCCGTCGATTGGGTGCCCCTGTCCCGCAACCAGTTCACCACGGAGTTGTCCGAGGCGAAGCCCAGGGCCAGAGCTTGGGGGATATTCTCTACGTTGTTGATGAGCCCCCCGTTCTCTGCCCGCTGCTGGGCCTGCATCTGCACCAGGTCCGAGGCGGAAGCGCTCTGATCCGGGTTGACTGAATCGCCGGAGGTGAAAGCGGAGGACAGGGGGTTAGGCTTTCCCGAGGGGGTCTGCCCTGCTGCGGGGGTGGTGCCGTTGAACTTGCTCAGGTAGTCCCGTGTTTCCGGCCAGGGACTCCCTGCGGCCAGCGCCTTGGCAGCCCGAGGGCCGCCGTTGTAGTCGGCCAGGGCCATATCCATGTTGCCGTTGTACTTAGCCAGGCTGTCCCGCATGTAGCGCCCAGCGGCATCAGCGGCCTGGGTGTAGTCGTGGGGGTCAGTGACGCCGTATGCCTTTTGAGTGGCGGGCATCAGTTGGAACGGACCTTCGGCGCCCTTGCCGCTTTCGGCATCGAGGTTGAACGATGATTCCTCACCGCTCATTTTGAACAGCGTCCCTTGAGGGAGGCCATATTGTTGCTCGGTCGAATCAGTGATTTTCCGGGCATCTTCCAGAGAAATTTTAGTCATTACTTACCTTTGTTATTGGAGGTACTGCGGGTCAATAGGATTCAGCGCACGCTGCACTTCGGCGGCATGTTCTGCATTAGCTGCGGCTGTCTTGGCCTTGAGGTCTGCGGCGTAGGTGTTGCCAATCCACTTCTCCACCTGTTGGCGGGAGTAGTTGAGGACTTGGTGATTCACGTCTGTGAGGGGCACTCCCCCGGTCCACATGGTGTAACCGCCTCGGTCGTTGGGCTCCATGCGGATGTTCCCCTTGCCGATGTCTTGGTCATCCGCGATCTTCCCTGGCACCTCGTCAATGAAGCGCTCGACCCACTTCCCCCGGTCTTCTCCCTTGGGGACTTGAGGCAGGTCTTTATTCAGGTACAGGGTGTTGTTGATGTTCGTGGAGACATTCGGGTCTTGCAGGTACTGCACGGTGGCCTTCACTGCGCTGGCCGCATCGGGCACCTGGCCGGACTTGAGGAGGAGTTCCGACCTTCGCCGGATGTCCGCTTGGACTGCCGTGAGGTTCGTCTGGTCATTGCCCCAAAGCCCCTCAGCCCAGTGGACGGAGCGAGATAGGAAGCCGGGGTTCACCACGTCATTCACAGCGCTCGCTACGTTGGCCTTCATGGCCCCCATATCGGCCTCGGTGACACCGGAGTTCCCGCCCTGATAGACCAGGGATGCCGCTGAGTTGGCATCGGGGAATCCGCCCTTCTCCATCAAGAACTGGATGTCGGAGAGCTTCTGGTATGCCCCACCGGCAAGCTGTTGGGCGTATGCGGGGTTCACCGCGTTGATGTGGTTGAAGGTGTCGATTGCGCCCTGGCCCTGCTGGTTAAGCTGGCCCTGCTGCTTCCCGTCCGGGGTCCAGCCGAGGGACGCCAGGTTGGTGAGACCCGACTGGAGAATGCTCTTCCACTGCGGGTTATCCACCTTGTTCGTGGAGTAGAACTGCACCTGCTTGTCGAACGGCATCTGCTCCTGCTGGACACGGTTTGCCATGTACTGCTGGGCGTACTGCTCAGTCTCGAAAGCCTTCATCTTGCCTTCGGGGCTCATCACCTGCTGGGGCTGGAGGTACGCCAGGTTGCCTTGGTCGATGGCTACCCGCGTGGATTGCTGGGCGTTCGCCATGGACTGCTGGGCGGTGGACAGAAGCTGGAAGCGGTTGATGTTGTTCTGCCGCTGATTCAACTGGGACTGGCTATGGTTGATGACAGCGTTCCAGGTGCTGGCTGTGACCCACCGTTCGTTCTTCTGCGCCCAGTCATTGAAGCCCTTCTGGTCCAGTTCACCGGTATCCGCTTGGGTCAGGAACGGGCGAATCTCATCATCCACACGCTTGCGCTGGTTCTGGTCATCCATGCTCTGCGCGTGGAGGCTCACTTCGGCAGCGGTGGTGCCGCCCAGTGTGGACGCCACAGTGGCACCGGATGACAGCTTCTGAGCCAGGAGCGCGTCCACCAGGGACTTGTTTCCGGTCTGCGCGATCTGGACCAGCGTGTTGTTCAAGGTGGTCTTGCGGGCATCGTCCCGGAGTAGCGAGGTGGACGACAGAAGGTTGAAGCGACTGGCGATGGCCTGGGCGGCTTGGTCAGTGGTGCCGTGGAACTGGTTCCCAGTGACATCCCCGACCACGTTCATGAGGTTGTCGCTGGACTGCTGGATGCCCTCAGTGATGGCCTTGGCGTTCATCGTCCGTGCGTTCGTGTCGAACACGTTCATGCGGAAGGCGTTATAGCCCTTGTCGAAGCCCGCAACGGCAAACTGGTTCTGCCCCTCAAGTGCCTCATTGCGGCTCTTCGTGAGGTACTCGTCCACCTGCTGCGGGTCGGTGAACTGGAGTTCGCCAGTCTGGATTTTCGACATGGTGTCCCGCTCCATGCCTTGCATCAGGTTCTCACCGTAGATGTGCTGGAGCGTGCCCTGGAAGGCTGGGGACTGGGAGGCCAGGATAGAGCCGTCTTTGATCTTCTGGCCCAGCTCGCCCACGGTCATGGAGTCGGCTGTGTCCTGGGCCTTCTGCCGCTCCCGTTGGTCCTCAGCGGAGCCGAACTGCTGGAGCGCCTGGGGGATCGCTGAGGAGCCCAGTGCCTGGGCCAATTGGTTCGCCTTCAATCCAGCCGTGTCATCCAGGTGCGCCCGGACTGGCTGGAAGGCGATTGGGTTTACTTGTTCCATGCCCTGGACGCCAGGGTCATAGTTCACTTGTCCACGCATGGGGCCTCCTTAGGAGCCATTAGGGGTGACGGTGGTTGAGCCGGAGTTGGCCCGGAGTTGGGTGCTGTAGGCCCCGAGAGCGCTGGAGCCGAGGCGGCTGGCCGCTTCCAGGTAGTTCGGGGAGTCCACAGAGCGGAGGGAGTTGAGCGCGCTTTGGGTGCCGTAGTAGTTGTTCTGTAGCTGGGTGTTGTTGTTCGCTACGGTCGTGCTGTAGTTCTGCTCTACGGATTGGTTGTAGTTGTCGCGCTGAGCCGAGAGGTCGGCCAGGAGCGCATCCACGGAGTTGCCCTCTACGCCCGCTTCACTCGCCTGGGCGCGCGCGGTGGACATAGCCGCTCGGGCCTTGAGGTTGTTCTGGTATTCCTGCTGAGAGGCAGACTGGCGGGCTTGCTCGTTCGCATACCCGGTCTGCGCTTGGTTGTCCTGAAACGCCTTCAAGTCGTTCTCAGACTGCTGCTCTTCATAGGCTGCGGTCGATTTCGCTTGCTGGTTCTGCTGGACCACGGACGCGGTGGTGCCAGCCGCTGCGATGGCCGTTGCGGCCCACGCTGCTGCTACGATGGTACACATGGGAATTGGACCTTCTGGAATTCCTGGAAGGCTTCGCCATCGGGGCCGAAGGGTTCCGGGTCGCAGAACTCAAAGCCCAGCCAGCGGAGCCACAGGAGATGAACAGGGTTGCCCGTCCACGCCCGGTTCATGAGGACCGGACGGAGTTCGTGCATTTGGTTGATGTAGTCCCGGCAGTGAGCCAGGAATGTCTTGCGGGCTTGCGGAAGCTCAGGGGAAGCGAGCATCCAGGGAGCGCCGACCATATCTGTCAGCGGAGCCACACCGAAGATGGCGACCACACGCCCATGAACCAGGAAGGTCCAAGTGCGCAGGGAATCCATCTGCCCAAGGAGCAATGCTTCCAGGGGTTGCAGGCGGGAGGACTTCCAGATTTCGTCCCGGTCCTCCTCCCGCATGTTGGCGGCCAACTCATGGCAGTGTGTCGGTGTCGTCTCAAGTACCCACGCGACCTCAGACAGCCTGGCTGCGTTTGACAAAGAAGCCCTCCCAGTCCGCGCTCAGGAAGGCCGAAGGCATCGGAGAGTCGTTCTGAATAACGATGGTGGCGTCCGTGTTCTGCGTCATGATGGGGAACGTGAACTTGCCGGTGCTTAGCTCTGCCTGTCCTAATGTGGCGCTTGGGGTGCCCAGTACCTTGCCCGAGTAGGTATAGGTGTAAGTGTCCCGGTAACGTGGCGTCACCTTCACCTGGAAGTACCCGGTGCTGGCAAAGTTCACGGACGCCTTGCGAAGCTGGAGGCGGCCTTCGGTGTCGCTCTTGGTGCCCCCGCCTGCGCTTTGGGTCTTCACGGTGATGGTGCTTAGCTGGAAGCTGAACACGTACCGCCGACCGACGATAAGGTCCGAGGAGGTGTAATTCCCCTTCACCTTCGCTGTTGTCCCATCCCACACAATTTCAGAGACCACGCCAGGCTTGAGTGTCTGCCCGGTGGCGGTCACGGCCATGTACGTGCCGTCATCCATAGCCCACGAATGCGGGATGGTGGTGTAGCCATCCGCGTAACTCAGGGTGTCTTTCGTGACGTATTGCTTTCGGTCCAGGTGAACCAGGTACGGCTCATTGGTGCCCAGGCTGTCCGTGGCTACAGTGAGTTTTTCGAAGTACAAGCCATCGGCGCGGTTGATCGCCAGGAACACTTCGGAGTCCAGGAACTCCGCGCTCAGGATGGTATCGGTGTCCGGGAAGGTCCACTTGCTCCAGGAGCTTTGCACCTTCGTGTCACCGTCCCAGTAGAACTTGTACACGTAGATCGAATGGCGGTCCCCGGTAGTGAGGACGCACAACATATCCTCAGAACTGGATGAGGCGATCTTGAACACGCCCGAAGGGATATACTGGGGAACATGCGAAGCCACGTCCGTGGAGTCGTTGGAGACATCGTTGGTGTCCGTGAAGTATTCCCGGATGGCCGTCCAGTTCTCCCGGTCAGAGGCGAAGTACACGTTCTTGCCCACGGATTGAGGAGTGGTCAAGGCGTTGCACACGAACTCCGTGGACGGCTTGATGGAGATGGTTTTGGGCGTGAGGGTGTCCCCGTTGTCGATCAGGAATTGGACCTCATCGGAGAACAGCAGGAGTTGCTTGTTGAACGACACCGCGTGCTTGAGGATCGCGACTTTGGTGTACGTGCTGGACACGTCGATAGGATCGCTGTCCAGAAGCTCCGTCACAGTGGTGCGGTAGAAGTTCCAGTATTTCCCCGACTCCGAGAAAATCACGGCCTCATCGGCTAGGAATCCCAGGCGGTTCCGGTAGAAGACAACATCGTTGATTGTCCGGCCCACAAAGGACGGGTCTTCGTTGGTGTCCGCATCGCCTGCCACTCTGTCCGTCCAGGTGGCTGCCTGGAAGGTGAAGGTGCCGTCCGCGTTACGGACCAGCGTGTGCGGCATGGTTGAGCCGTCCAGGCCCAGTGCCACGCCAGGGCCGACACACTCACGCCACACGCCAGTGCTGTCAGTACCGACATCGTAGTAGACGTAGTAGTCGTCCGAAGAATCGCCAGGGTCGCCGGTAATTTCGAACAGGCAGCCACCGGCCTGGGTGCAGTTGGAAGGCAGCGTGGAGAACGACTGGACTACCTTCTTGTACGCCTTCATGGCGTTGTTGTTGAAACCATCGTAACAGTCGATGGTGAAGTCCGCGGTGCTGGTGATGTACAGACAGGAGCCCGCCCGCACGCATGTGAAGCCCGCGCTTTGGATGCCCGCCACCAGCTCCGTGGCGATGTAGTCCGTGGAGGCCAGGGAGGTTTTCGTGGCATCGGACCCATCTGGGGTCGCGTATGTAGCCACGGTCACGCCGTTGAGGATGACCCCGTAGGTGCGCCCGTAGTTACCCTGGATGACACTGATGAGTGCCTCGGGCCCACGGGTGGCACTCACGGCTGCACGGTTCGCCACGGTGATGGCCTTGTTCACGATGAAGGTGTAGTCCGCCACGGTGATCGCGGTGAAGTCGCTTGCCGGGTCGCTTGCGGCTAGGTAGCCGGTTCCATCCGGGAAAGACACCGTGCGCTCAGTGCCGTCTACGGCAAATACACGGAGTCCGCCGTTGGTGATCGCCACTTGGTAGCGCTCGCTGGCATCGCGGTTGATGGTGTGGACGAATGCCGACTCCAATGGGGAGGCTGTCACTCGGGCCAGGTGGGTGGTTGGGGGGCGCTTCATCAGTCCCTCAGAGACGGTCGAGATGCCGTTCTCTTGGGCGTCCAGTTGGGAGGACAGACGGAGGGTGAATGGTTGCTGTGAGACGCCGTTAACGAAGTTCGGGATGGAGGATGAGATTAAGGACATAGGCTATCGGTCAAGTACCCGCATGACGGAGTAGTTGCCGGTCAGCACGTTGTAGCCCCCGGTCTCCGAGTCGTACTTGCGAATGGCGACCAGGGCCCGCGTTTCGTCCTTCTCGGTGAAGCCGTTGAGGACATCGGAGCCCACATTCCGCTGCTGGAACACTCGGGCGGCCCGGACGGTGATGTAGTGCCGCACCGATTGTGGAAGTTCGGAGAAGTCCAGGAGAACGATCATGTCCACGGTGATCGAGGAGCCGAACTCATACGTGTGGTTCTGGCGGTCGTAAATGCGCGTGCCCCGGAGAGTGATGTCCAGGGTGGCGCTCTTGCCGCTAGGTGTGACCTCCAGGCAGTTGCCGGGGACGGTGATGTACTTCGTGAGGAGAGCCGGAGTCAGCTTGTAGTTGCGCTCAGTGTTGAACTGCCATCCAGGCGATTGCACGTCGATGGTGACTTCGCGGAGGACTGAGCGGGCGATGGCGGCATCCGCTACGGGAAGGCCATCATCCAGGGAGTTGACTGGCGACTCGCCAATGGTATTGAGCATGATGTTTACGGCATCTAGCTCGGTCGTTTGGGCGAGTGTCTTCATTTTCTAGGCACGAAAAAAAAGCCCCACACAAGGAAGTCCTTGAGTGAGGCTAGGTTGGTGGTTAGGCGGTTTTCAGCTCTACAGCGGCTGCTGGGCGGAGGATGCCGTGGCCCATGGCGTACTTGGCGACCATGAGGGTGCCTTGACGGCGGATGTCGTAATCCGACTCCATCGCCAGGTCCATCAGCTTGACGGTGCCGACAGCGGCCTTGTGCATGACCAGGGCTGCGGTGCTGGTGGCATCTACAGCGTACTTGTCGCTGGTGCCTGCGGTCAGCGCGATGCCGCCATTCGCAACGGTGGCGATGTTGGAACCGAACGGAGCGTGGACAGCTTTCACCAGGTTGATGCCCGCCACTTGTGGCAGTTCGCCCTTGGCATAGCTGCCTTGGCCGCCCCACAGGGAGTTCATCAGTTTGGTGTTCTGAGCCAGCATGTAGTACGCCGCTGGGGTCAGGTAGGCGTAACGCTCATCAGCCGGGATGAATTTCTCATCCAGCTTCTGCGCGGCTGCGAACAGTGCAGCTACCAGGGCTTCGCCAGTGGTATCGGTCAGCAGCGCGGAGTCAGTTACCGAACCGCCACCAGCTTCGGTCGAGACCGGGGCCGATGCGCGGGCAGCCAGGACGCCCAGTTGCAGGATGTGCTTATCGTAGGTGTACGACAGAGCGCGGCCCATCTCAGTCGAGTACGGACCACGGACATCGTAGTGGTTCATGGCTTCGTCGATGGAAGCGATGAAGGCGTGCGAGATGAGCAAGTCGTCGATGGTGATAACTTGCTCGTTCGCAGGAACGCTCAGGCCAGCAATCTCAGCGCCCGGAGTGTGGTACTGGGCCGAGATTTTGCCCAGGATTGGGAACTGGGCAGACTTGCCGCTGGTAATGGTGCGGACCAGGTGCTTGTCAGCGGTGACGCACGACTCCTGAAAGGCAGTCAGGACTTCGCCCGAGAACACTTTCAGGAATAGCGCTTTGGCATCGCCAGTCAGGTTCGCTTGGCCCAGGCGGGAAACAGTTGCATCAGACATTGAGGGGTGAGTCCTTGAGAAAAAGTCGATGGAGCGAGCCGGGATGAATCCCGTGGCCCGCGTTGCCACCGCGCAGGGGCGCAGTGCGGCTGGACTTTTCTGTTGCTTCTCAAGGTGCTGAGGCGGCCCGTATTAACGGCTACGGGCCAGGCCGGGTTGATCAGTTGTCAGCGACAACGGCACCGGATGCAGCGGAGGCGCTGGTGGCGCTCGCCAGGGTCGAAACAGCGGCAGATGCCACCGCCTGGATTGCATCAGCCTTGGTCACAGTGCCGTCAGCGGCGACTTCGGAGACCAGGTTTGCCAGGACTTTTGCCAGGAACGACTCAGCGTCTACGGCTACGGTTTTCAGAAAGCTCATGGGGGTGTTTCCTTTTATTGGGGTGGGTTGGGTAGGTGGACCAGGCCGGACGGCTGGGTCACGTTTGCGGCCAATGCGTAAGCACGCACGGCCCCATAAATTACGGAGCGTTTCCACAGGGGAACTCCAAGGTCGGTCATGGCCTGGCGCAAGATCCGGTCGCATTCTTTTCGGGTGATGCGAATAGGCACGCCATCCAGTAGGACGGTGAGGGTCTCGCACAGGTAGTCATGGACGATTGCCGCCTGGCCGTATGTGCCCCATGGGGGAATCAGTGACCAGAACGGACGGGGTACAGAAGCTCCATCAGTGATGAAGCCAGCGGGGACATCCACGTACCGGCCAGTCCCTTCGGGACCGATCCAGTAGCGGAAAGGCGAAGATGCCCAGTAGTCCACGCCATCCACTTCCTCCATCCACTTGATGGAGAAGTGTTCGTCGGTGAAGCCGCTCATTGTTGTTTTTCTTATTGCGGCCAGGCGTCAGAAGACGTTGGAACGGAGGAGCTTGGCCTGGACTCGGGCACGGTATGCCGGGTCACTGCGGTAGCGCTTATCGCTCATCGCCTCAGTCACCTGGGAGGTGGATTCGAAGACATCGGCTGCGGCTGCTTTGCCACCGCCAATGAGGTTTGGCTCGCTGCCAATGGCAGAGCGGTACTGCGCGTTGAGGCCGTTCACGGCCAGCTTCGCTTGCTCCAGGCTGCCATTTACTGCGGTGTTGAAGGCTTCGATTTGAGCCGGTGCCAGATTGGCCTTGGCCCATGTGACCAGGCTTGCGTACTCATCGGCACCGCCAGCTTCGCCCTTGATTGCGGAGATGTGCTGGTCTGCCAGAGCCTGCTGGCCCGCCACATATTGGTCGACCACGCCACGCGGATAGCCCGCTTTTGCCAGGCGGTCGTAGCTTTCGGCACTCAGTGCGCCCGTGCGGTCGAACTCCTGGGAGAACTCATCCAGGTCCAAGCCTTTCGACTCCAGGGCCTTGCTCGCCTCATCCGGGGTGGCCATAGAGGGTTCGGGCTCTGCGGTCACTGCTGGAGTCTCGGGGGCAGGTGCCTTGAGGTCGGCGTAGGCTTTCGCCAGTTGGTCCCAGGAATCGAAGCCTTCGGGCAAGCCCTCGGGGCGCTCTACGGTTTCAGCAGGGGTCGTGATGTTGTCGCCTACCGGGCCAGCATTGGCCTTGTCGATGGCGGCAATCATTGCCTCATCATGCCCTTCGGGGGCAGACGGGTTCGGGGATACGATTTCGATGCTTTCCATTAAAGGTCTTCGAGAACGCGGCCATTAGCGAACACGCGGTATCGCTTGGCCTGGGGGTTGATGTTGAATTGAACTTGCTCTGCGCCCTCACCGAAGTATTCGATAAGGGGCTCTCTTACTGCGCCCTCTTCGGGCTCTTTAGGTTTGCGCTTGGCTGCCATCGGGTTGGCCTTTCTCCATCATGCGACCAGCGGCCTGCACTGCCGGGGCTACGCCCGACTGCATTGCCTGCTGCATCTGTTGCTGTTGTTGTTCCTGCTGGACCTCTTGATCGGTCTTCACCAGGCCGTCTGTGTCGATCCCTAGGGCGGTGGCCCTCCGGGTCATGTAGTTGCCCCAGTTGATCCGGGAGGCGGCATCAGGAATCTGCATGATGGTGGAGATGAACTGGTCCAGTTTGGTCAGGTCATTGCCACGACCAAGGGCCTCCATACCCGTCACAATGGTGGGGCTAACGGTGCCCTTGGGTAGTTCGGGGAGCTTCTTGCGGCGCTGCATCGAGAACATGATGCGGTTGACTAGCGGAAGCTGGAATTCTTGGCTGAGGATGGAGTAGACACCGCCCAAGGCAGCTTCCAATTCCCCGGCCATGTACCGGATTTCTTCGGCTGTCACACGCTCACCATTCCGCTGAATCGCGGAGTTCAGCATGAAGGCGAACTCAAGGCGCTCAGTGATGGTGTTGATGGTCTCCAGTGCCACACGGAAGTCACCGGACTTTTGAAGCTGGAGGGCCTGGACATCAGATGCCACGCCATCCACAAATTCGCCGTTCGGCGCTTCGGCCAGCTCGCTGGAGCTAGTGACCCCGTTGGGGTTCACCAGGAACAGGACTTTCGCGGAGGCTGCGGAGCCTTCCACGATGGCCTGGGAGAGACCTTCCAGGGACTTGATGTCGCCCAGGTACTCTTCCACGTAGGAGCGGCCATAGTTCTCACCGTCGATCTTGACGAATCGAATCGGGAGCCAGGCGCACTTATCTTTCGGGTACGTGCCTCGGGAGCCGGGAACAATCTGGCCCTTGACCTCCTGATACACGTTCCAGGTCTCACCCTTGAGGGTGATGTGGGTGTAGATCGAGACGTTCTTGTCATGGTCTCGGGGGGTGTCGCCGGAGTCATCGCCAGGCTCGACTAATGACCGGGCCTCTTCTGGCAGTACCGCCAGGGAGACCTCCTCCTTGACCACGATGTCCAGGACGTTGCCCATTGGGTCACGCCGGACCACGTAGCGGTCAAGGGGGTAGAACTTCATGCCGCCCTGCTGGGGCAGGTACACAAGGCCGTTGCCGCCAACAATCAAATGCTTGAGCAACTCAAAACCAGTCACACGGATGGCGGTGGTTTCAATCTCGGTTTGCACCGCTCGCTCAATCTTCGCCAGGCCCGCTTGAACATCAGCGTGCATCTGCGGATTGCTGGTCAGCTTCTCTTCGGTGAACTCGTCGATTTCCAGGCGGAAGAAGGGAGAGTTCGGTGGGAGCAAGGCCATGAGCAATTTTGCTCCGAGGTTGTTAACGCCTCGGGCGGCCACCGCTTGCCATGGGGTGTAGAACTTCGTGCCACTTGCGTGACCGGCAGGCGGGATCAGGGTGGGGATGCTGTATTTGGAACAGTCCCGCGCCCTCTGTAGGAAGGTCTCGCGGTCTGGTGCGAGCTTGGCATAAAGACTTGCGGCAAGGCCCCGTTCGGGTTCTTGCTCGGTCTTCGCCATGGGGTCTCGTTATAGAGGGATGTTCAGCCCCGAAGAGCTACTCCCAGTGGATGCTTGGGTCAGGTCGATGCGGAGGGACTTGCGCCCATTCGCTGCGGACTGAGCCTGTTGGGTATCGGTGCTTTCTGCGGTGTTGCTTGTCGCAGGCGCGGACTGCACCGTTGGAGCGGCTGGAGCAGGCGTTGGGGCCGCTACAGTCGTCTTAGGTGTGCTTGAGTGCGAACACATTATTGTGATTCCAGAACAGTAGTGTTTTGGATGTCGAAGCGGCTTCGCAGGAGTCGGATGACTTCTTGCTGTCCTTGACGGATGTTCACTTCGTTGATGGTGATGTGAGGGTCTACGGGCAGGACGTTGGGGAATCGCTTCTCCAGTTCCACCAGCAGCTCACGGGGAACGTTGGGGAATCTTTCCGTTTTCACGGCTCAGTAATCCTAATGTGGCCCCACGACCTTGTACCTACTCTCTACATTCGTGGGGCCTAACAAAGTGGTCGATATAAACGAGTAGGGAGAGGGCCTTGAAGCTGTTGAGTTTGGAGCCGTAAGAGACGTCCTCACCGTGAAGCACAGCGTGTCGATTCAATCCGGTGAAGCCTTTGCCCCGCTCGTTCTCTGTCTGAGCGATGGGCGCCGCTTCTTTTAGAGGAGAGATGAATGCGTCGAGCCACTTGCTCGGTGATTTATCCACCCACTTCCCAGTCGCGAGGTCAGTTTTCCCCCTCCCCTGCTTTCTAAACGGTGATGCCTGGATACGCGCATGGCACACCCCATCGGCTTGGGCAAGAAACACAGGGACGCTGAGGACGTACTGCCCATTCTCATGGGCTTGGATCGCCGCATCGATAATCGTAAAGCGGTCAGTGAGGGTGGCTTCGAATTTCTCGCGGATGGATGCAATCCGAGACTCAAAAAAACTGCACAGAATCGCATCTACTTTCTCCACATGGCCGGCCTGGAGCATCTCGCCCCACTCAATCATCTGGCGCTGGGGCATCTCGCCCGACACAAACCAGCCGTGCGAAGCCAGTTGCGAGACGGCCATCCGTATTTGCGGAGGCAACCTTTCGAGTGCTTCCTGCAGACCGGTGAATGGCTTGAATATCTCAGCCATGCGGTCCTGCATCGCTTGGAACGCGTTACCAATTTGAGTGATGCCCACAACTGGGGTGAGCGGGCGGATGGTGACTATCGGCTCGAATACCGGCAGCTTGAACTTAGGCAAAACGTCGAAGCGCCCATAGGTTTCGGCGAAACGCTTGTTCAACTCCAGGAGATAATTGTGCGTGTCGTCGCTCATGGTGCGCCCTCAAAAGGCGTCAATCTGCTCCAAGTCTTCGAAATTCTCAATACAGTAATCGAGGTAGTGACGAGCTTTCATCAAATCCTCTTTACCGTTTTTTGCCATACACCGGAGGACGTACTTGATTACATTGCCCCGGTAGAAACCAAGCCCCCACACCTTAACGATGTCGAAAGGCTGGATGGCGCGCAGATAGTGCTTACCGCCTACTTGGGTCTCGGCGGAAGGTGGTGTCTCATTCATTTCTAGGGCTTTCCATTTGGTGTATTCAGGGCCACAGCCCCTGCACACATTGATTTCAGTTGATTCAAGGCGGGCGCAAGATCCACAGTTCATCACGGGTTCCACAGCTTCACCTTCTGGTTCCTAAAGTCGTAATCCGAGGCACGGAGGATGCGGGCCACCCGGGCCTGCACAAGAGCCTCCTCTTCGCAGAGACCGGCCTTGTCGAAGGCAGCCACTACGGTGTCCCAGGTGGGGGACTTGTCCAGGAGCCGCTTGGCAGCCACGGGCCCAATGCCTGGGCAGCCTGAGTAGCCGTCCGTGGTGTCGCCCATGAGGGTCTGGTAGAGGTGCCAGTAGTCGGCCTCTTCCTCGGTCACTTCGAAGAACGTGTCTGTGTTGAAGTTGTAGTGGTGGCCGGGGACCGTCTTAAAGTCCTTGTCGATGGACGCGACCACGATTTCCTCACCGAACTTTCGGGCTCGGGTAAGGAGAATGCCGCACACGTCATCGCCTTCCAGGGTGGGCTTGGAGATGGACGGGAAGGTTTCTTGAGCCCAGGCCGTGAGGTGGGAGCGGAGCAACGGCTGGACGGTCTTGCTACGGTTGTGCTTGTAGGTCGGGAGAACGGTCTTGCGCCAGTTCACTTTGTCCGAGAAAACGAGAAGGGCTTCATCGGCCCCTGTCTTGTCTATCAAATTTTGCACCATCCCGGTGAAGGTGGCTTCGCCATCCTCTTCAAATGCGTGGAGGGTCCAGAGGGCTCGTTCACCCTCCTCATCGCCTCCCCAGCGGATGGCTTTCTGGTTTACTACTGCTGCTTGGACGGATAGGACATCGGCGTCGATGATAACTCTGCGCACTCGCGAATCTCTGTCAGGTCTTCTTGGAAGATGAAGCCGTATTGGCCGAAGAGCTTCACTAAGTCAGCGCCCAGTTCCGCATCAAGCGGACGTGCCGGATACTCCAATGCGTGCTTGGTGCCGTTCACGTCGATGGTGATGGTCCAGGGTTTCAACATGGGAGTGCCTCTCTGACTTAGTGAAGTGATGGGGTCACAGGTAGTCGTTTTCCCGTAGCAGGTCAAGGCCGGTGCCGGTGACACGCCACTTGCGACCATACTGGCCGTGACCTTCCAGGGTGCTGAGCAAGCCCAGCGATGCCAGCGATGCTACTGCCTGGGCTTCGAAGCGAGCGAAGTCCGATTGGATTTTGAAAGGGCTCTTGAAGGCTTCGTACAGGACTTCCAGGAGAACAGGGTCTTTAGTCATTTGCGTTTACTCGTTAGTGGGTTTCGGCCCAGTTCAGGCCCATTTTTGATTCACCGGCCAGGGGGCACCGGAAGTTGAAGGCTTCACCTGCTTTCGCCACGCACGCCTCAGCCGCTTCCCGAACGATGGCCGCGATGGCTTCGTTACGGCAGGCGATCTGCACTTCGTCGTGGACCCAGGCGCAGAAGGCGTAGTCGCCATCCCAGCCGTGTTTCAGCCCGCGTGCCTGGAGTTCGTCGTCCAGGAACACAAGCCACTGCTTACAGGCCAGCGCACCGGCCCCTTGCAGGAGGTAGTTGAGTGCCGCGTGGGCGGATTTGACGTGAACGTGGCGACCATCCAGGCCGACCAGGTGGCCGCGCTTGGCGGCTTCTTTCACAGCCTTGACCAGCTTTTTCAGGGCCGGGGTTTTGCGGAGGAAGGTTGCTTTCAGTTTCTTGCCAGCGGCCTTGAGCGCCTCTTCGTCCGGGTTGTCCTGCCCGTTAAAGAACACTTCCAGGAGGTGCTGGTAGTCGAGACCCAGCGCCTTGGCCTTGGCAACCATGCCGAACACAATGGTCCCGACCTTTTCATCACCGGCCCCATAGAGGAAGGCGTAGATAAAGGTCTTCGCACCATCGCGGTACAGCTTGTGCAGCGTGTTGTGGTCGTCACGCTTCTCACTGGTGATGCCCATGGCCTGGACGTTGGCCCAGTGGATGTCCCCGTTGAGTAGGATGTCCACGTACTTGCCACCATCGTAGCGAGCCATGAAGTGAGCCAGGCAGCGCAGCTCCAGGCCCGAGGCATCGGCACCGACCAGAAGCCAGCCGAGGGGCACCGTGAAGAGTTCGCGGCAGTCTTTACCGTAGGGGGAGCCAGATGCCGGCACCTGAGCCACGTTCGGGTAAGCGTGAGTAGCTCGCCCGGTGGCGGCACCGTTGGGGTTCACGGAGCCGTGGATACGGCCCTGCTTCTCCACCAGCATCCACGCCTGCTTCCCTTCGGCCAGTTGCGAGATGCGCTTGGCGACCAGGAGGTATTCCGTCAGGAGCTTGCACGGTGGGTAGCTCAGCTTGGACATCACTTCGTCGTCCACCTGGGGCTTGCCGCCCTTGGTGAACTTCTCGGGAACCCAGCCGTACAGGGCCGTCAGCCGGTCAGCGATGTGGTCCCGTGAGGACGGGTTGAACTCCACGATCTTGACTTTGGTGTACCGGACGCCCTCGGTGTACTTCTCAAACCAGCCCACTTGGTTGAACGCGGGCTGGCCCTTGAGCTTCACACGCCGCTCAGTGTTGCCCCGTGGGTCTTCGATAAAGACTCGCCGGGTTTTCTTGGTGAGCACTTCGCCTGCCGGTGCGTGCCAGAACTTGAAGAACTCTTTCAGCTCGCGCTCCAGGTCGCCCCTGCGCTGCGCCAATTTGGCGTACAGGAGGGCTGCCTTCTCGCGGTTGAAGTGGAACCCGTTGCGCTCCTGGGCGGCCATGAGCCAGGCCACTCGATGTTCCAGGGCCAGGGCCCGTGCCGAGTAGTTCTTGCCAAGGATTCGCTTCCACAGTGCGGAAGTGACCACAACGTCCTGGACGCAGTAGTCGAGCATCTCTTGCGAGAACTCCAGCCACTCCATGCCGTTCACGTAGGCATCGCCCATGCGCGCCTTGAACTCGGTTGCGTACTCGCCTTTCATCAGGCGCAGGCGGTAGCCCCAGGCTTCCAAGGAGTGGGAGCCGAAGAGCTTGCCGGGGAGGACTGCTTTCTTGAGGAGGCCGGTGTCGGTGTCCTTGATGTTCGACCAGATGAGTCGGGTGCAAACAAGGGTGTCGATGACCAGCGCGGGGTTCACGATGAAGCCGGGGTACAGCTTCTGGATGACGGGAATGTCGTACTTGATGACGTTGTGGCCGCCGATGAAGCGGCCTTGGGAATGTTGCTCCTGGAGCCATTTGACTCCCATGGCGATGAGGCCAGGCGGGAATTTCTTAACGTCCCCAGTTGCCGTGTCTTCGATGACAAGGCAATGGATGACGGAGACTGCCTCCAGGAACCCATTCGTTTCGAGGTCGAACAGAAGGGGTTCTTGCATTGGTCCCCCAATCAGCAGGGGGTCGGCGTATGCCACAGCTCTCGGAAGAGCGTACCGGTATCGGCCAGGGCATCACAAAAGCCGTGATACAGGCCCTTGAGGGCTTCGCCCAGGATCATAATTGGAACCAGGGGCAGCGCGATCATGACTCGGGTGAGCGGGTAGCGGTTGAGCCAGAACGGGCGCAGGTCGGATTCAGTGGACACGGATTTGCTCCAGGGTGGTTTCGTCGTGGATGTACTCGGGGTACTTCTCTTGCAGGCGAGATACGCGCTTGAATGAGCGGCGTTCTTCCAGGTCGCTTTCGCAGCGGAGAATTCGGAATGCCTTGTCCCGCACGCCCTCTTCGAAGGCCGCGGAAACGTGCAGGGAGTAGCCGTCATACGTGGCGCGGGACAGGTTTAGGTCGAACGAATCGGCCAGCTCTTGCGGGGTCATGAAGTCGGCCAGGATCAACTGGACGGGCAAGCCCTGTACGTCCTGGAGGAAGTCCCAGGCACCGTGCATATCCTTGCGACCATAAAGGGCGAGGAACGCGGGCTGCTTCACCTTCACGGTGAGTTCGGAGTCCAGCTCGTTGTGGTCAATGCTGCGCATGAACACGTCGATGTCTTTGATCGGTCGGCCCAGGAGGGCGTCCCGGATGGCACCGCCACCGATGACCGGGTGCGAGCCAGGAAACTCCCAGCGCACCAATTCCAGCGCGTCATCAAAGAGCGGCTGGAGGTGGCCCGGAAGCTTCCATTCAGGCAAGGACGAACACGACGATGAAGAGCAAGAAGAGGTAGTAGTTGGCTTCACTCATCAGCCCTCCCCTTAAAAGAACGCAATGAGGCCGTGGATGGCCCCAATCGGTGGGAAGGCGATGCCGACAATGCCCAGGAGCAAGGCGTCACCACACTGGTGGAAGGTCCAGACAACGTTGTAAACCCAGCCTAAGCACAGGCAGAAAACGACAAACAGGTAGGTCAGAATCAGAGGCATGGTTTTCTCTCAGGCACAAAAAAAGGCCCGCTTGGGGCCCGTGTGGTGGTGCATCTGCTAAAGCCGGAAGTCGTCCAGCAAAGCGTTGAGGTAGTTGCTCAGTTCGTAGCGATTGGTGAACACGTTGCAGTCACCTTCGTTTGCCAGGCCCAGGATGTTGTCTCGGGACCGGACGATGACTCCGTTGTCCACACGCTCAATGCGCAAGGACAGTTCTTTCAGGCGCGGAGGCCGTTGGGCTGGAGTCGTCATGGCTTACCTGCGGGAGCGGAAGCTGGAGAAGCTGCTGGTGCGATAGCTGTAGCTGGCTCGCGGTGCCGAGTAGCTGGCTCGCGGTGCAACGTAGGCTGGGCGTGGAGCCACATAGGCCGGACGCGGAGCCACGGTGGTCGCCCGGGTGTTGGTCGTGGTGTTGTTCACGATGGTGGTGTTATGGACAGCCGGGGCCGATGCCGAAGCACTGCCCAGAATGTGACCCATCATCATGCCGGTGAGCATGGCGTTAGAGTTGTCCTGGACC
The DNA here is from genome assembly GCF_021283425.1 of Pseudomonas sp. NMI542_15. Taxonomy (NCBI): domain Bacteria; kingdom Pseudomonadati; phylum Pseudomonadota; class Gammaproteobacteria; order Pseudomonadales; family Pseudomonadaceae; genus Pseudomonas; species Pseudomonas sp. NMI542_15. The sequence goes on from NZ_JAJSRO010000002.1 coordinate 607,555, forward strand.
ACGACAGGGGCTGCGACCACTGGCGCCGCTTGCACGATCGGGGCAGCCTGGACAACTGGAGCGGCAATCACAGGGGCCGGAGCTTCGACTACTGGGGCCTGTACAACGGCTGGGCTGTAGCAGGAGTGGCGCTCACAGGCGGCCAGGGAAAGGACGGCCAGGGCCGCGAAGATCAACTTGCGCACGATTCAGTCCAGGAGTTTGGAGATACGGGAGTGGATCATCGAAGCCCGGTCAGCCAGGGCGTACTGCATATCGGCGTGGTCGTGCAGATTGCAGGCGGTTTGCCGGGCCTGGCGTGCAGCTTCGCTATGGGAGGCTTCGGCCTGGCTCAGCTTGTCCAGGGTGCGCTCCAGGTCGGATACAGCGGACGCGGTGGTCTGCGGGAACACTTTTGCCAGCAGTCGTTTCAACATGGGAGTATCTCCAGTCAGAATTCGGATTCATCTTTAAAGGGTGAGGACGGCTCGGGCGCTTCGGTGAGCGAGAGCAATCCGGTATCGCGGTCGTATGCCAGGTACAGCACTTCCCCGGTCGCTTGGCCGGTGTAGCGGTCCTTGAGGATGCGGAAGGTGGTGGTTTGGCGAACTACGGGGTCTTCGGCCTGCTGGTCACGCTCAAGGCCGAACATGAAGTAGCTCCAGAAGCCGATGGCTCGGGAGCCTTTGAAGTGGCGAATCGTTACCCGCCCGCCTTCCTCATGGGGTTTGCCCTCGGGGGTGGTCAGGTGAGAGATGAACGTGATGATGATTCCCAGCTCGTTCGCCAGGCCCGCCATCTCTTTCATGATCTGCTCAAGCGAGCCCTTCTCATCTGCGGTGTCAGCCATCGCAGTGAGGTGGTCGATGTAGATAAGCTTGATTCCCTCGGAGACAGCCATGTAGCGCACCTTGCGCTTCACAATGTCCCACTCGGTTTCACCAAATGCGTCGTACATGACCAGGTTTTCGCCCAGCGCATCTACGGCTGCATCCAGCTCCTCATCGGTCCAGCCAGCGGTTTCCTTGGGAACGTGGAAGCGTCTCCCGGCGATCTTTCCGGCCACGCGCTTGGCGGTCTCGGTCGGTTTCTGCTCCAGGAAAATGGTGCCTACACGCTCGCCCAGGACTTGGATGTCGTATGCGATTTGCTGCGTGAGAAAGTCGGTCTTGCCCACACCAGTACCAGCGCCCAGCCCGTAGACTTCGCCGTAGCGGCGTCCATAGGTGAGTTGGGTAAGTGGATCAAGGAACCACGGCAAGCCCATGACCAGAGCCTTGCGAATCTCTTCGCGGAGGTCTCGGACGTTCACTACGCCATCAGGCCGGTACAGCTTGGCGTTCCAGATGGCGGTGACGATTTCCTGCTCACGGCCCGCTACCAGAAGTTCGTTGGCGTCCTTCATGGATAGCGTGGCGATCTTGCACTTGCCTGGGCTGAATAGCTCTGCGCATTCCTGCGCTGCTTCGCGGCCCGGTTCGTCCATATCGAACATGAGGATGACTTCTTCGAAGCTCTCCAGATATTCGATGTTTCGCTGGATGGCCTTGCGTGCTGCCGGAGCCCCGTTCGGGAGCGACACCACGGGCCACTTGTTGTTTTGCACCTGGGAGACAGACATAGCGTCCAGCTCGCCTTCGGTGACAACAATCTTCTTACCCCCACTCGCCCAAAGGTTCTGGCCGAAGAGGGTCAACTTTGCACCATCGCCCAGGATGGCGAAGCCTTTATCCTGATCGCGCAGTTTTTGGGCGACCATCACACCACTGTTGTCGAAGTACGGGGCAACTTGAACTAGCCTGCCACGCACCTCACTTACGAAGTATCCGAACTTGCGGCAAGTTTCCAGGGTAAGTCTGCGCTTCATCAGCGGCTTGAATTCGCCGAAGATTAACCCTTCCATTCGTTTTGTTCGCCCTCCAGTAGTTGGGGTTTCGCCATCGCCGTGAACGTAGTGCTCACAGGCGAAGCAATATTGGTGGTTGTCGGTGTAGATAGAGTTGGCATCACTTGAACCACAGTTTTCACAGGGCAGGTGGCGCACGAACTCACTCTCTGTTTCATGCTTTCGATTTTTCATGGGCAATAAAGAGGGCCAGCCCGAAGGCCAGCCCTTTATCAGAGTTGAGTGATAGACGTGGCGGCTGCCATATCCAACTGAGGGCCCACGACTCTTATAAGTTGGCCGCCACCCACGGTTTAACGTCGAAGCTTGGGCAAGCCTTGGCTATTTTCGGGAAGTCCCGGTGGCCTTGGATTGTCGCGGTAGGGTATTTCTCTTTCAGCTCGCCCAGCAGGTGCTTGAGACTTGCAAACTGCTCGGGCGTGAAGTTGTTTTCGGGGACGTTGATGTCCGCCTCGGTGACTCCACCGGCCATGCAGATGCCTACGGAGTTGATGTTGTGGCCCTCTACGTGAGCGCCGATTTGGTCCAGCTCGCGGCCCTCCTCCACCACGCCGTTACGGCGGATGACAAAGTGATAGCCGATGCAACGCCAACCTTTGGCGCGATGCCAGCGGTTGATGTCAGCGGCCCCGATGTCCTGGGATGGTCGCGTGGCGCTACAGTGAACTACCAGGTAGTCCGTCTCAGCGCGGGGTTTCGTTCCAGCGTTATAGGTCATTATTATTTTTCTTTGCTGAGGCCCTTGATGATCGACAGGGAGGCTTCATTGACCGGCTCTTTAAGCCAGGCATGGGGAACCAACTTGTCGGCATACTGGAAGCCGTTCTTGCTGCACCAATCCGCGTAGGTGGTGGTACTGCGTTTATTTATTTTTGTTTTTGAGTTGGAGAAGACAAAGCGCACGTCAAGTTCAGGGTGCTGCGCTTTGACCAGGAGTTGCTTTTGGCGGTCCTCGGTCAAAAAGCGGCCCTTAGTTTCGACGATGATGCCGTTCGCCAGTGCGAAGTCCGGGGTGTACTTGTGAACTTTCGCAGGTCGGGTATAGGGAACTACCAGACTTTCGAAAGTGAAGCCCATGCCGACAGCCGTTAGTTGGTCTGCGGCACGTTCTTCAAGCCCGGAGCGGAACCCATACTTGAGTCCCACCTTTTCGGCATCCAGAGGCGTCTTAGAAGTCGTCTTCGTAAGTGTTGCTTTCGCCACCTTCTTCCTCTTCTTCGAACTCGTCTTTTTCTTCTTGTTCTTGTTCGGCTACGGATTCAGCATCGAAACCGCCTTCCTCTTCACCGAAGCCGTATTCGCCAGCGGACTTGTTGCCGCCACTGCGCAGCTCGATGACCTGGACTGCGTTCAGGCGCAGTTTGATACCGGCCAGGGCGGTGCCTGGGATGAAGTAAGGGGCCACCTCAAAGCTCACCTTGCCTTCGGTGCCGCCCCAGATATCCGGGACTTTCAGCATTGGCTTGCCCTTGGCATCGAACAGGGCTGGTTTGCGGGTCCAGACGGAGCCGTCTTTCTTCGACTTGCCCGAGGCGGCCATTTTGATGTTGAAGAACAGGCGGCCAGTCGGCTCCTCGGTCTCCTTGTCGTACTCCTCGGTGAAGAGCGGCTGCACGGTCACGTCTTTCAGCTTCTTGCGGGCTTCGATCTTGAGCTTTTTGAACTCTTCACGGCCATTCTCGATGGCGGCTTCGTGCAGCGGTTCCAGCTTCGCCAGGAGAGGCGCGGCCTCTTCTTGGGTCAGGATCAGGGTGACTTTGTACTCACCGTCCGGCTTCGGGTACTCATCGGTGCCGAAGTCGGGTTTGGTCAGTGCCGGGTAGCGGAAAATGCCACGCGGCGAGGTCATGGTTACGTTCTTTGGGCGTTTCTGATAGGACATTTTGGGGACTCGTTTTGTGTGTGCGTGTTAGCGGCTGTGGCGCGCTTCCAGGGACGGAAGGTCAAAGCCTTGTTCAATCAACTCAGCGGCGAGGGCCATAGAGATGGAGCGACCCATGCCCCAAAGCGCGATAGCGCGGCCCAGGGCGGAGTCGTAGTTCTCGGGTTCGTTGCGTTGGTTGTCTGCGGTGCCGAAGCGATTCATTGCGGTTCTCTCGATACGGCCACGGGGTTGTGGCCTGGGTTGTCCGTTGGGGTTGCCTACGGGGCCCAGGCGCACGTTTCCCGTCCCTCTGCACCGGCACGGTGGAGGCTCTATGGCAAAGGTCAGGGGGAGTTGCGGGTGGTCCGTAGAGGTGTTGCGAAGGTGTTGCTGGTTCATCCGAGGCGTTGCGGCACTGGCACGGTGGAGGCTCTATGGCTGCTGCTGCAGATGAATAGGGAATTGGGGGTGGTCTCAGGATCGGCTCATAAATGAGCGGATGGCGCACTGGCACGGTGGAGGCTCGGGCGGAGACTGGGGTGTTGCGGCTTGGTTATCCGAATGTGGTCCCTCGGGCCCAGCTCAGAAATGAGCGAGGGGTCGCACTGACACGGTGGAGGCTCTGGCGGAGGGATGCGGCTCAGTTATCCGAATGTGGCCCCACGGGAATCACCGGGGGCCATTCAGAATCGTTCACTCATGGAAACGTTGCCTTTATGACTTACTTCCATGAATGAGAACGATCAGGCAAAACAAAAGCGCGACTCTGCTACCGCTGCCAGGCTCAGGCTGCCGCGTTTCGGGAGTTCTGCGAGCTTGGCCCGCGCCTTGTCGCTGAGTTGCGCGGCCAGCTCATCCCGGAAGCGCTCCAGTACGGCGGTCTCTTCGTACATTTCAATGAACGCCTTGCGGACAGTCATGAAGAAAAGCTCGGTCTCCCCTGCGGTGGTGCCGAAGCTGTCATGGATCATCGCGAAGCTCTTCAAGCCTGACTCCACGCCACGCACAACGGTGAGCATGAGGTGGGCCGCATCGCAGCTATGGACGAAGTTGGGGCTGATCCCCTGCGACTGCTTGCGCTTGTCCAAGGCGTCTTGCTCTTCGTTCATCAGTAGGCGCACACGGGCCCCGTTGATGGCCGTTTTGACGCGGCGAGCTACCACGGAGTTGTACGCCTGCATCACCGGAAAGCCCACGGCAGTGGTCCAGCACACCGGCAGTTCCTCTTTCGCAGCCAGGGTTGCAGCGTCCTGGAGCCACTTCATGGCCTCACCAGCTTTCACCAGAACCTGGTTCACGGCTGCCCAAATGGCCTTCGCCATCCAGCCAGCGGCCCGGAAGCCATCCCCGGTGAACGGGAAGTGGTGGGCGTCCACGTTACCTTCGGCATCGGTGGCCTTCTTGCGTGCCGGGTCCAGGATGTCCTCCATAACCTGGTCCTTGAAGCCGTACTCCTTGGAACCGTAGGCCAGGGTCATCACGGAGCGCTTCGTCACCTTGCGGTTGATGCCAAAGCGGGTCCATTGCTGGGCCAGGTTCTTCGTGCCCTCCTGGACATATGCTTTGCCGTCAGCGTCATGTTTCAGGACGTCTTCGGTGCCGTGCTTGGCATCGTAGATGGCCCGCTCGATGACCTTTTTGGCTACCAGGCCGTACACGTCTGCCGGGAGGTCGCTGGGGACCAGGTTCACGGCTGCGCCACCGACCTCATCCCGGAGCATCGCGGAGAAGTGCTGGATGCCGGAGCATGAGCCGTCCATAGCAATCGGGAGCTTCGACACGAAGCGGTCGCCGTGCTCGCAGTAGCCCTTCCACTCCAGGCAGAACGCCAGGAACTGCCATGGTTTGTCGATGGCCTGCGCGCCTACGTGGTCGGCCCAGCCGCGTGCCTGGAACGGGTCAGCAGCAATCTCCAGGATTTCCGCTTGGTGATCGTGGACCCACTTCACGCGGTCCTCCAGGCTGGCCTTGTCGTACCCGGCCACGTTCGCCCCGTGGATTGCCAGCCACTTGGCCCCATGCTCGCCCAGCGGCTTGCCATAGGCGAATCGGAGCAAGCCCTTCGTGTGGTCCGCGCCTTGGGGGTTCAGGTGCGGCACCGCGTAGATGCGGCCACGGAAGTCCAGTTGGTACGGGAAGTAAATCTTGCGGAACGGGGAGTAGCGGTTCGCGATGTCCAGGGACATAGAGACGTTGATGCGCGCGCCCTGAATCTCCAGGTTGTCCGAATGGGACTTGAACGCGGCTTTACGCCAGGCAGCGCGGGCCACCTCGTTGGTGTCGATGTCGAACGGTTTGACTGGCTGGGGGATGCCTTCACGGGGTGGGAGGCCGCACCAGGTGGCGCCCTGCTCCCACAGCGTGGTCATGATATTCAGGATTGGCGTGTTGATCTGCCACGCGGTGGCCTGGATGGCGTTGAGCGCGGTGTAGACCATCGGCATATCGACGTTGCCCAGCTCCTCCAGGTACGCCCGGTTGCGGGTCTTCACCATGCGCAGCGGCTTGAGGCTGGACGACAGGTAGCCCCCATCGGTCGGTGAGGTCCAGTTGCGTGGCGGGACAACCATCGGCTCATACACGGGGCGCAGCATGGCCGTGACGTTGTTCTTGCGGGCGATCCACTCCAGGGTGGACTCCAGCGGCTTCACATACTTCAGCGCTTTCTCCGTGCCTTCGCCGTTGGTGGCAATGTGGATCAGCCCCACGGAGTTCATCAGCAGCTCCAGGAGCTTGGTCCCTACGTGGATGCGGTCGTTGTTGCTCCAGTTGCTCCAGGTGTCCAGCGCAGAGGCCACACGGGTGGCGTAGATGTGCTTGTGGCGCTGGCTGGACCGCTTGTTGGCCCGCTCTACCAGTTGGTCGTACTTCTTGCGCTCCTTGTCGCGGATGCCGGACAGGCGCATTTCGTCTTCCACGGACTGAGCGATGGAGACGGACACATGCTGGAGCGTGCGGGGCTGCGAGATGCCAGCCAGGGTGTGCTTGAGGGTCAGGTAGGCCAGGACATCCGCATCGTAGCCACGGAGGAGCTTGTATGCGCTGCCCCAGCGGGACGACACACCGGCCTCAGACTCATCCATCCACACCTTGATGGCCTCAGCGAGCGCCTTCATGCGGCCGGAGACGATGATGGAGCCGTACTCGGTGCCATCCTCAGCGCCCATCCTGCGGGCGGCCTCTACGTTGCGCTGGAAACGGCTCACCCCGCGCTGGGTCATCTCCTCTTCCAGACGAACTTGGGTGGCGATGAGGTCTTCACCATCCAGGCGGCCAACTAGCGGAGTCATAGAGGTAGTCATAAAGGGAATCTCTTAGTAATCATCATTAAGTAATCATTTCTAAGGATGTCTTTAAGGATGTCTCTAAGGGTCATCTCAGAGGGCATCGCTAAGGAATCCAATTGTGGGTCCGCGACTCTGGATGTGGTCTCCCACAGCGCCCTGGCGCGGCCCTGGATGGCCCTCCATAAGCGGGAATATCTCGTCAATGAGTCAGTCTCATCTGAGAGAACCACCAGGCATAGCTACCCCCTCCAGGCAAAAACTGGCAGCCATAATGTGGTCCCATGACTTCACGCGGACAGCACTCTCCCGCACTGGATTTTCCCCGGTCAAAAGGGGCCAGTGTCAGCCGGTAAAGTCCGACGAACGGTCAGTTAGGGATTCAGTGGATGGGGGGGCTCAGAAGAGGTCAAAAAGGGCCTTTGTGTCCCAAAAGTGTCCCTTTTGCTCTCTTTGCTGAGAAGGAGATTATATGTGAAAAGGTATCATTCGCGCAAGTGATGGGCGAAAAAAATCCCCGAACCCTTGAGCCGTGTGGCTTTCAGGAATTCGGGGAGATTTTTCTAATTCGTGGTGCGGACGAAGAGACTCGAACTCTTACAGCTTGCGCCGCTGGAACCTAAATCCAGTGTGTCTACCAATTTCACCACGTCCGCGTAACGCTTAAAACAAAGGCGCCAGAAGCTATCGAGGCGCCTTTGAAGAATATGGGGTGGACGATGGGAATCGAACCCACGACAACTGGAATCACAATCCAGCGCTCTACCAACTGAGCTACGCCCACCATATTGC